>NZ_LYXF01000078.1:0-348499 GCF_001709195.1 Micromonospora sp. II
TTCTGACCTTCGACAAGCCAGAACCTAGGCAGGACAACGGCGTGCGCCATCAACGACGCGCCCAACCACCCACAGACACGTCACAAGACCCATAAATATGCCTCTGAGGTATATCGGTTCGAGGTCATCCCTCCCGATCCGGCTCTGCGGAGGAACGCCGCCGCCCGGCGAGCCGTCAGCGCGCGTAGACCAGCAGCACCGGCTCGTCCTGGCCCGGCCAGGAGCCGGTGAGCCCACCGGAGCCCGGCACCTCGGCCGGTACGGGCCGCCGGACCACCGCAAGCTCGACGTCCCCCACCCGGACCACCGTCACGCCGCCGTCACCCGAGCCGGTCGAAACCGAACCGGTCGAAACCGAACCAGCCGACACCGAACCAGTCGAAGCCGGACCGGTCGGCACCGGGCGGCCGGTCCGGCTCCCGGTCAGCGTCATGCTCGCCGGCCGCATCTCACGCTTGCCGTCGACCTCGAAATACTCCTCGGCCTGGCCGGCGTCGGCGAGCACTGCGGCAGCAAGCAGCGGCGGGTACACCGGGTCGCCGCAGGCGTCGTACACCCAGCGGCGGCCGAGCACCGAGTGCTCGACGAGACCCACGAAGAAGTCGTCCGCCCCGGCCAGCGGCGCGCCCCGGTAGGTCAGCGGCACCTGGAGCACCGGGCCGTCACCGGCGCGCACGAGAAGCGTCTCGACGCCCACCTCACCGGCCGGATCGTCGAACCGGTACGCCGCGACGCGGCTGACCTCCGCGCCCGCCTCCCCGGCGAACCAGGACCGGCCGGGCAGCCAGGGTACGAGCAGCTCCAGTTTCGAGGGGCGCAGTTCCGCGCGGTGCAGGAGAGCCATGCGCAAGATCGTACTGTCGGAACGGGCCGGCGTCAGGCCGCCGCCCACGCCTTGGCGAGCAGCTCCCGGGTGTCGGCGAGCAGTTGCGGCAGCACCTTCGTCCGGCCGATCACCGGCATGAAGTTGGCGTCGCCGCCCCAGCGCGGCACCACGTGCTGGTGCAGGTGCGCGGCGATGCCCGCGCCCGCCACGCCACCCTGGTTCATGCCCAGGTTGAAGCCGTGCGCGCTGGAGACGTGCCGGACCACCCGCATGGCGGCCTTGGTGAACGCGGCCAGCTCGACCGTCTCCGGCTCGTCCAGCTCGGTGTAGTCGGCCACGTGCCGGTAGGGGCAGACCAGCAGGTGCCCGGGGTTGTACGGGTAGAGGTTGAGCACCGCGAAGACGTGCTCGCCCCGGGCCACCACCAGGGACTCCTCGGCCGGCAGCCCGGGCGCGAGGCAGAACGGGCAGCCGGCCGGCTTCTCGTACCCGCCCTCGGGCCGGTCCTCGCCGGAGATGTAGGTCATCCGGTGCGGCGTCCAGAGCCGGTCCAGCCCGTCCGCCAGACCGTTGTCGCCGCCGTACCCGGTGTCCCGCTCCGCCCCTGTCACACCGGCGATCCTACGATCCGGCCCGCTCGGCGGCAGGACCGGCGTTGGTGCGCGACTCCACCACCTCGCGCACGTGCGCGACCGCCTCGTCGATCGGCACGCCGTTGCGCTGCGAGCCGTCCCGGTAGCGGAACGAGACGGTGCCCGCGGCCACGTCGTCGTCCCCGGCGATCACCATGAACGGGATCTTCTGCTGCTGCGCGTTGCGGATCTTCTTCTGCATCCGGTCGTCGCCCAGGTCCACCTCGGCCCGGACGCCATGCCGGCGCAGCGTCGCGGCGAAGTCGACCAGGTAGTCGCCGTGCTCCTCGCGGATCGGGATGCCGACCACCTGCACCGGCGCCAGCCAGGCCGGGAACGCGCCCGCGTAGTGCTCGGTGAGCACGCCGATGAACCGCTCGATCGACCCGAACTTGGCGCAGTGGATCATCACCGGCTGCTGCCGGGTGCCGTCGGCCGCCTGGTACTCCAGCCCGAAGCCCTTCGGCTGGTTGAAGTCGTACTGAATCGTCGACATCTGCCAGGTCCGGCCGATGGCGTCCTTGGCCTGCACGGAGATCTTCGGGCCGTAGAACGCCGCGCCGCCCGGGTCCGGCACCAGCTCCAGCCCGGTCTCCAGCGCGCACTGCTCCAGCACGGCGGTGGCGGTCGCCCAGTCCTCGTCGGACCCGACGAACTTGTCCGGCTTCGAGTCGTCGCGGGTCGACAGCTCCAGGTAGAAGTCGTCGATGCCGAAGTCGCGCAGCAGGCTGAGCACGAAGCCGAGCAGGTGCTTGATCTCGGCCGGCGCCTGCTCCTTCGTGCAGTAGGAGTGCGAGTCGTCCTGGGTGAATCCGCGCACCCGGGTCAGGCCGTGGATGACGCCCGACTTCTCGTACCGGTAGACCGTGCCGAACTCGAACAGCCGCAGCGGCAGCTGCCGGTAGGACCGCCCGCGCGACCGGTAGATCAGGTTGTGCATCGGGCAGTTCATGGCCTTGAGGTAGTAGTCGCTGCCCTCCATCTCCATCGGCGGGAACATCGTGTCCTTGTAGTAGGGCAGGTGTCCCGACGTGTGGAAGAGCCCTTCCTTGGAGATGTGCGGCGTCCCGACGTAGTCGAAGCCCTCCTCGACGTGCCGCGCCCGGACGTAGTCCTCCATCACCCGCTTGAGCACGCCGCCCTTGGGGTGGAAGACCGGCAGGCCGGAGCCGATCTCGTCGGGGAAGCTGAACAGGTCGAGGTCCGCCCCGAGCTTGCGGTGGTCGCGGCGGGCGGCCTCCTCCAGGAGCTTCAGGTACGCCTTGAGCTCGTCGCGGGTCGGCCACGCGGTGCCGTACACGCGCTGCAGCTGCGGGTTCTTCTCCGACCCGCGCCAGTACGCGGCGGCCGAGCGCATCAGCTTGAACGCGCCGATCAGCCGGGTGTTCGGCAGGTGCGGGCCGCGGCACAGGTCCGACCAGCAGACCTTGTCCTCGTTCGCAGCGAGGTTGTCGTAGATGGTCAGCTCGCCGCCGCCCACCTCCATCACCTCGGAGGAGTCCAGCCCCTCCCCCTTGACCTCGATCAGCTCCAGCTTGAACGGCTCGGCGGCCAGCTCGGACCGCGCCTCGTCCAGGTCGGCGAACCGGCGGCGGCGGAACCGCTGGCCGGACTTGACGATCTCCTGCATGCGCTTCTCGAGCTTGGCCAGGTCGTCCGGCTGGAACGGCTTGTCGACGCCGAAGTCGTAGTAGAAGCCGTTCTCGATCGGCGGGCCGATGCCGAGCTTCGCCTCCGGGAAGACGTCCTGCACCGCCTGGGCCAGCACGTGCGCGGTGGAGTGGCGCAGCACGTTCAGCCCGTCCGGGCTGTCCAGCGCGACCGGCTCGACCGCGACCTCCTCGGCCGGACGCCAGTCCAGGTCGCGCAGCTGGCCCTGCGGATCGCGGACCACCACGATCGCCTTCGGCCCGCTCATCGGCAGGCCGGCCGCGGCCACCGCGTCGGCCGCCGTGGTCCCGGCGGCGACGACGACGGGGTCGGCCACGACGGGGGTACGGGGTGCGGACACGGTGACTCCTAGTCGTCGACGGTACGGATCGGGCCGGTGACCGGCCCCTGCGATGCTATCGGTCGCCCCGAGGCGTGCCGTCGCCGACGCCGCTGCCCGCCGGCAACGAGTTCGGCCCGCGTTGAACCTTTTCGCCCCGCCGCCCGAACTACCAGGTGGGGCCGGAGCCGGACCGGCCCCGGTCGAGATGGATGGGGGCCACGATGAGGATGATTCGTCAGGGCCGGTGGGCGGCGGCGCTGCTGGCCGCCGCGCTCGCCGGAGCGGTGAGCTGGCCGGGCGCGGCGAGCGCGGCCGGGGTGACGGTCACGACCTCACCCGCCGAGGTACGCCAGGGCGACGCGATCCAGCTGTCTGTGGTGGTGCCGGCGGACCGCCCCGGCACCCGCACCACGAAGATCGAACTGACCATGCCCCCGGACGCCCCGATCGGCGAGGTGTACCCGCTGTCGGTGCCGGACTGGGCGCCGACCATCACCACCCGCACCCTGGACCAGCCGGTCCCCGGCATGCACGCGGCCGAACTGAACCAGGTGACCCATTCGGTGACCTGGCTGCGGGTGCCCGGCACCGGCGCCGGAGCGGCCCGGCTGCCGCTCGGCATGGGTCCGATGCCCGCCACCGACCGGCTCACGTTCACAGTGACCCAGACGTACGCCGACGGCACCGTCGTGCAGTGGGCCGACCCGGCGGGCGGCAAGCACCCGGCGCCGACCGTCGACCTGCTGCCGCCGCTGCCGGGCACCATGACGCACAACGGCGACCCCGGCGCGAACGGCGGCGCGCACGGCGGTCACGGCGCGGCGGGCGGAGCCCAGGGCGGGGTGCAGGGCGGTGCTCAGAACGGTGCCCCGAACGGCGCGCCGACGGCCGGCACGGCCGACGACGGGCCGAGCGCGGACCTGCTGCTCGGCGGCGGCCTGCTCGCCGGGCTGGCCGGCGGGGCGGCGATCGGCTGGCTGCTCAGCCGCCGCCGGCGCGACGCCATGACCCTGCCGCTCGACGACACCACCGCGGCCCCCGACAGCCGCACACCTCCCGACGCCACCGCGACCCAAGACAGCGTGCCCCGCGTCGGCAACGCGGCCCTCGAGAGCGCGACCTCCGAAGCCGGCGAACCCGTCACCGCCGGCACCGCCTCCACGCGCCCCTGACCGCCGCCCGCCCAGCAAGCGGGAGCACCGATGCGAGACCACAGTAGATCTTGGTACGGAACGGCCCCAGGAGGGCCGTTCCGTACCAAGATCTCGGACTCCTACGGCGGCGGACCGCGAGCGCGGGTGCGGGTGGGACGGGTCAGGCGGGGGTGGTGACCCAGCCGGGAAGGGGCTCGCGCGCGGTCAGCCAGTCCTGCGGCACGCCGCCGCGCCCGCCGACCCCGGTGTACGCGGCAACGATCCCGCCCACGATCGCGGCTGTGGTGTCCACGTCGCCGCCCGCCTCCACGCAGACGCGGATCGCGGCGGGATAGTCGTGCAGCAGCGTGGCCGCCACCCAGAGCGTGAACGGCACGGTGTCCTGCGCGGTGACCCGGGATCCGTTGCCGAGCGCGTCGGCCGCCTCGGCGGCGGGACGACCGAGCAGCGTGGCGGCCCGGCGTACCCCCTGGTGCACCTCCCCGGCCGGGTCGAGCGCCCCGGCGACGGCGCTGAGCAGCCGGGCCGGCTCGGGCCGGCCGCCGTCGAGGCGGGCGCGGGCGGCGAGCGAGGCGGCGACAGCGACCGCCACCGCGCCGGCGACGCCCTCCGGGTGGGCGTGGGTCACCTCGGCCGATGCCCGGGCCTGCTCGGCGGCGCGCCGGGTGGAGTCGGCGTGCCAGGCGCCGAGGGGCGCGACCCGCATGGCCGCGCCGTTGCCGCAGGAGCCCTGCCCGTCGAACGCGGACGCGGCGGCCACCGGCCACGGCGTGCCGGTACGGATCAGCCGCAGCACCCTCACCGCGCCCGGCCCGTACCCCCGGTAGGGCTCGCAGCGCTGCGCGAACGCCAACGCCAGCCGGTCCCTGTCGATCCGTGCCCCGGCAGCCAGTTCGGCCACCACCGAGCAGGCCATCTCGGTGTCGTCGGTCCACTCCCACGGCGGCGCGGGCAGCCGGCCGGCGGCGAGGTCGTCCGGGCGCCGGCCGGGAACGAAGAACTGGGAGCCGAGGGCGTCGCCCACCGACAGGCCGGCCAGCGCGTCGCGGGCGAGCGTGAGGCGGGTGTCGGGGAAGAGCGTGAACGTCATCGCCGTCACAGCTTGCCCGCTTCGCCGGACCGCCGCAACGCGACCGGCTTGCCACGACGAGTACGGTGCTGACGTGGCAACCGTCCTGCTGGTCGAAGACGACCACGTCGTGCGCGGCGCCATGCTGCGGTCGCTCACCGACCGGGGGCACGCGGTGCACGCCGTCGGCACCGCGCTCGACGCGCTGCGCCGGGTCGCCGCCGAGACACCGGATTTGGTGGTGCTCGATCTCGGTCTGCCCGACCTGGACGGCTCGGACGCGCTGCGCATGCTGCGTGGCATCACCGACGTGCCGATCATCATCGCCACCGCCCGCGACGACGAGCAGTCCGTGGTGCGTCTGCTGCGCGCCGGGGCGGACGACTACATGGTCAAGCCGTTCACCGGCGCGCACCTGGACGCCCGGATCACCACTGTGCTGCGGCGGGCCGGGCGGGCCAGCCGTACCGTCGCGCCGGCCGTGCACACGGTCGGCGGCCTGCGGGTCGACGTGGGTGAGCGCAGCGCGGTGCTGGACGGGGAGCCGCTGGCGCTGACCCGCAAGGAATTCGACCTGCTGGCGTATCTCGCGGCGCGTCCCGGCCGGGTAGTGTCCCGGCGGGAACTCTTGGAGGAGGTATGGCGGCAGCCATCGGTCGGCGAGGACCAGACCATCGACGTGCACCTGTACTGGCTCCGCCGCAAAATGGGCGAGTCCGCGGCGAAGCCGCGCTACCTGCGCACCGTGCGGGGGGTCGGCTTCCGGCTGGTGGCGCCGGACTGAGGCTGACGCTGGCCGGGCTCACCGCCGGCATGTGCGGCCTGATCGCGCTCGCCTTCCTCGTCCCGCTCGGGCTCACCCTCGCCGACCGGGCCCGGGAGGCGGAACTGGCCGACGCCGCGCGTCGCGCCGCGCTGGTGACCGGCGCCCTGGCGGTGAGCACCGACACCGCTGCTGTCGAGCGGGCGGTGGCCGCCGCGGCCGGCGACGACCCGGCGCTGCGCCCGGTGGTGCACGGCATCGGGGCGGACGAGTCCGCCGGCCGGGCCGACGCGGCAGCTCTCGCCGACGCCGCCGCGCAGCGGCGTTCGGTGGTGACCGAGGTGGACGGCGGGGTGCTGCGGCTGGACCCGGTGGTGCTCGGCGAGCGGGTCGCCGTGGTGGAGGTCTTCGTCCCCGACGAGGCGCTCGACGAGGGCGGGGGCCGCTGGCTGCTGCTGCTCGGGATTGCGCTGGCGCTGGTCGGCGCGGCGGTGGTGGTGGTCGACCGGGTGGCGGCCCGGGCCGTGGACGCCACCGGCGACCTGGTCAAGGCGGCGCTCGCGGTGGGTGACGGCGAGCTGGGGGTACGGGTCGAGCCGACCGGACCGCGCGAGCTGGCCGAGGCCGGGCACGCGTTCAACCGGATGACGGAACGGCTGGTCGCGTTGCGTGCCGACGAGCACGAGCTGGTCGCCGACCTGTCGCACCGGCTGCGGACGCCGTTGACCGCGCTGCGGCTGGACGCCGAGGCGCTGGAGTCCGACGACACGAGCATCGGCACGTTCAGTGAGGCGGAGCTGGACCGGCGGCGTGGCATCCGGCGTATCCGGCAGGCGATCGTCACGCTGGAGGGCGAGGTCGACCAGCTGATCAAGACGACCCGCAAGGCGGTGAGCCAGGAGTCGGCGCCGGCGTCGTGCGACGTCAGCGAGGTGGTGCGGGACCGGATGGTGTTCTGGTCGGCGCTGGCCGGAGACCAGAACCGCCCGCACCGGGTGGTCGGAGCGCAGTTGCGCATCCCGGCGCCGGTGCCGCGCGCCGAGCTGGCCGCCGCGCTGGACGCGGTGATCGGCAACGTGTTCCGGTACACGCCGCAGGGCACCGCGTTCGAGGTGGCGGTGAGCCGCCGGGACGGCTGGGTGGCGATCCGGATCGACGACGCCGGGCCGGGCATCCCGAACCCGGACCGGGCGCTGCGCCGGGGCGAGAGCGACCAGGGCTCCACCGGGCTCGGGCTGGACATCGCCAAGCGGGTCGCGTTGCAGGCCAACGGTTCGGTGAGCATCGACCGGGCCCGGCTGGGCGGGGCCAGCGTGGTCATGTTGCTGGCCGACCCGGACGCGGCGCCCCGGCCGGTGAACCGGTTCGGGCTGGTCGGACGGATGGCCCGGGACGCCCGCGAGCCGCGTGCCGGGCGGCGCTGGCCGCGTCCGCGCTGACGCCTTGACTGTGGGCCGGCGCAAGTTCTCCTTAAAGGTGGTTTAACGACGGCCGGGAAACCGCCGTGAACTGCCAGGATTACCGACAGAACCCATCAGTTCCGTCGGCCGGGACGCCCCGTAACACCTTTCGGCCGACGGATCGGTGCGCGCGGCGGGAGTTCGGTCCCCCCACACCTCGCTCCCGTCGCGCGCTCTCCCGTCGTTCCGGGCGAGGTGACCGTCATGACGCCGACCGTCGGCCGTCTGCTCCGCTGGGCCGCCGTGATCGGCCTGGGCATCGCCCTCACGCTCGCCTTCTGGCAGGACCCGGTGCTCGCCCACGGCCCGGTCCGGCCGGCGGCTGTCGCGTCAGGTCCGGCCGCCGCGCTGTCCGCGCTGGCCCTGGCCGGGGTGATGCTGACCGCGCGGCGCCGGCCACCCCGGGGTTCGCGGCGGCCGACGCCGGTACGGCCGCTCAGCGTGCCGCGCTCGCCCGGTACGCGTCGATCTCGGCGCTGATCCGGGCCTGCTCGGCCGGGGGCAGGAACGCAGCGGCGACCGCGTCGCGGGCCAGCGCGGCGACGCCGTCCGGACCGAGTCGCAGCAGCCGGGCGGCCACCGCGTACTCGTCGTTGAGCGTGGTGCCGAACATCGGCGGGTCGTCGGAGTTGATGCTGACCGGCACGCCGGCCTCGACGATCCGGGGCAGCGGGTGCGCGTCGATGCTCGGCACGGCCCGGGTACGCACGTTGGAGGTCGGGGAGATCTCCAGCGAGATCCGCCGCTCGGCCAGGTAGGTCAGCAGCGCCGGGTCCTGCACGGCGGAGATGCCGTGGCCGATCCGCTCGGCGCCCAGTTCGCGCAGCGCGTCCCAGATCGTCTCCGGGCCGGTGGTCTCGCCGGCGTGCGGCACCGAGCGCAGCCCCGCCGCCCGCGCCTGGTCGAAGTACGGCTTGAACTGCGGCCGGGGCACGCCGATCTCGGGGCCGCCGAGGCCGAAGCTGATCAGCCCGTCGGGTCGTTCGTCGAGCGCGATCCGCAGCGTCTGCTCGGCGGCGGGCAGGCCGGCCTCGCCGGGGATGTCGAAGCACCAGCGCAGCGCGATGCCGAAGTCGGCCTCGGCGCGTTTGCGGGCGTCCTCGATGGCCTCGCAGAACGCCGGCGCCGGGATGCCCCGGTTCACGTGCGAGTACGGCGTGACGGTCAGCTCGGCGTACCGGACCTGCTGGCGGGCCAGTTCCCGGGCGACCTCGTGGGTGAGCAGCCAGACGTCGTCGGCGTCGCGGATCAGGTCCACCACGCTGAGGTAGACCTCGATGAAGTGGGCGAAGTCGCGGAACGCGAAGTAGTCGGCGAGCGCCTCCGGGTCGGCCGGCACCGGGCTGCGCCCCTCGTGCCGGGCGGCCAGCTCGGCGACGATCCGGGGCGAGGCGGAGCCGACGTGGTGCACGTGCAGCTCCACCTTTGGTAGTCCGGCGATGAAGGTGGGCAGGTCGGTCACGAGTTCTCCTCTGCGCGGGCGCCGGTGCGGGCCACCATGAAGATCCGGCGGAACGGGAAGTACACCTGACCCTGCCGCACCGGGTACGCCTGCGCGAGCCGTACCCCCAGCTCGGCGCGGAAGGCGGCCCAGCCGGCGGCGTCCAGCGCGGCGCGGACCGGGCGCAGCGCCGTGCCCTCCATCCAGGCCAGCACCGGGTGGTCGGCGCCGGTGGCGGGCAGCAGATGCACGTACGTAGTCTCCCAGGCGTCGACCGCGCAGCCCGCGCCGGTCAGCAGCGTGGCGTAGCCGACGGGTTCGTCGACCGGCGCCTCGCGCAGCTTGCCGGCGAGCGCGTCGCGCCACGGTTCCCGCGCGGCGACGGAGCGCAGCAGCCGGTGCGACGGCGCGTCGAAGTTGCCCGGCACCTGGAACGCCATCCAGGCGCCCGCCGGCAGTGCGTGCGCCCAGCGGCGGAGCAGGTCGCGGTGCTCCGGCACCCACTGGAGCACGGCGTTGCCGACCAGCACGTCGACGTCGGGCTCGGGCCGCCAGTCGCGGACGTCGCCGACGGCGTAGCCGACCGGTCCACTCTCGGCGCTCGCCCGGGCGATCATCTCCGGGGAGGAGTCCAGGCCGGTGACCCGGCTGCCGGGCCAGCGGCCGGCGAGCGTGGCGGTGAGCGTGCCGGGGCCGCAGCCGAGGTCGACCACGGCACGCGGGTACTCGGCGCCGACCCGGGCCAGCAGGTCGTGGAACGGCCGGGAGCGCTCGTCGCCGTAGCGCAGGTAGGTGCGCGGATCCCACATGACAGCCTCCAAACCGTACGTACGTCTTGTTAGACCGTACGGCCCGCCGCGCGCCACGGCAAGCGGCTCACTAGGCTCGACCGGGTGGAACAGCGCAGCTTCGACCGGCTCGGCCGGCACGTCGGCATCATCGGACTCGGCGCGTGGCAGCTCGGCGCGGACTGGGGCGAGGTCAGCGAGGACGCGGCGCTCGCCGTGCTCGCCGCGGCCGTCGACGCGGGCGTCACCTTCCTGGACACCGCCGACGTGTACGGCGACGGCCGCAGCGAGGCGCTGATCGGCCGGTTCCTGCGCTCCCGCCCCGGACACGGGCTCACCGTGGCCACCAAGATGGGCCGACGGGTGGAGCAGACGCCGGAGGCGTACACACTCGACAACTTCCGGGCCTGGACCGACAGGTCCCGCGCCAACCTCGGCGTCGACACGCTCGACCTGGTGCAGTTGCACTGCCCGCCCACCGCCGTCTTCGCCGACGACCGGGTCTTCGACGCCCTCGACACGCTCGTCGCCGAGGGGCGCGTGGCCGGGTACGGCGTCAGCGTGGAGACCTGCGACCAGGCGCTCACCGCCATCGCCCGGCCCGGGGTGGCGAGCGTGCAGATCATCCTCAACGCGGTCCGGCACAAGCCGCTGGAGCAGGTGCTGCCCGCCGCCGCTGCCGCCGGGGTCGGGATCATCGCCCGGGTGCCGCTGGCCAGCGGCCTGCTCTCCGGCCGCTACGACGAGAACACCACGTTCCCGGCGGACGACCACCGCACGTTCAACCGGCACGGTGAGTCGTTCGACGTCGGCGAGACGTTCTCCGGCGTCGACTACGACCTGGGCCTGGCCGCGGTGCGCCGGCTCGCCCCGCTGGTCGGCGACGACCGCACGATGGCGCAGTTCGCGCTGCGCTGGATCCTCGACCAGCCGGGCGTGACGGTGGTGATCCCCGGCGCCCGCTCCCCCGAGCAGGCGCGGCGCAACGCGGAGGCAGCCGGCCAGCCGGCACTGACCGACGTGGAGCTGGCCGCGGTGCGGGCCGCCTACGACGAGCTGATCCGCCCGCAGGTGCACGACCGGTGGTGAGCCGGCCGGTCGGCGCGGCGTCGCCGGCCGCCCGCGCCGCCGGGCATGCTGGAGCGGAACTGTCGTCGTCGGAGGGGGAACGATGAGGGGCTGGTTCCGGCTCACAGTGGGGCTGCTCGCCGTGGTGCTGGGTGCGCTGTGGACGGTGCTCGGGCTCGGGTATGTCGAGGGCAGCGCGCTGAGCGACGAGCGGCTCTGGGCGTACGTGGGCGCGGTGCTGATCCTGATCGGACTCGTCGGGCTGTGGTGGGGCATGCGTGCCCGCCGCTGAGGCGCCGGGCAAGGCGAAGCCCCGCCTCCCGTACGGGATGCGGGGCTTCCGGCACCGGCCGGCGCGGCCGGTGCGGTCAGCTCAGATGGGGCGGACCTGCTCGGCCTGCGGACCCTTCTGACCCTGGGCGATCTCGAACTCCACCCGCTGGTTCTCCTCCAGCGTGCGGTAGCCGCTGGTCTGGATGGCCGAGAAGTGGACGAACACGTCAGCACCCCCGCCGTCGACGGTGATGAAGCCGAAGCCCTTGTCAGCGTTGAACCACTTCACGGTTCCCTGCGCCATGTGTATCTCCTTCTAAAACTGGCGGCCGAGCACGCCGTGCGGCCGATTGGCCGTTTTCGAGCAGCGGCGCCTGAGGCGGCCCCCAGTACCGGAGACTTCTCTCAACCCACGCGTCTCTCAACAGCGTGAGACAGCAAACCACGTACGCAAAAACTTCGCACAGCCTAGCGGACGAAATTCTCCGACATGTGACCTGAAGGTCGCGCCGACGCCGCTGCGCGGCCCCGCCGGAGCCATGCGAAAGGCCCCTTTCCCGCGCTCGGGAAAGGGGCCTTTCCGGCCTTTCGTCAGTCCGGCCAGCGACCGGTCAACCGGCGCACGCCCACCGCTCCACCTCGGTCGACGGCGGCCCGCACCACCGAGAAGATGGCGCCCTGCAGCGCCGCGGCGGCGAGCACCTCGCCCCAGCGGCGGTCCTCGTCGGTGGCGCTCGGCGCCTCGCCGTCGCCCGCTGTCAACTTCCAGACCTGGCGGAAGATCACGCCGGCGACGGTACCGGCGGCCAGGCCGAGCAGCACCCCCACCGGTTTGTACGCCGCCTTGCCGATCTTCCCGCTCACCTGCGCCTCCCTCGGACGATCGCCAGCACCACCACCGTCACCAGGGCCCCGGCCGCGACGGCCGCCCACGGCAACGGGTTACGCCCGACCGCCTCACCCTTCTCGTACGCCTGCGCCCGGACCAGCCGGGCCCGCTCCGCCGCCCGCCCGCGCACCCGGGCCGCGGTCAGCGACGCCTGCTCGCGCATCCGCGCCTTCGCCGCCTCGGCGGAGTGCCGCACCAACGCCTTCGGGTCGGCCCTGGCCGCGAGCAGCTCCATCGTCTCACCGAGTTCCACCCGGGTCCGGCGGATCTCCTCCCGGAGCGCCGCCACGTCCCCGGTTCCGTTGCCGGTCATGCCCGTCTCCCGTCCTTCACCGCGGCGGTGACCGTGTCGACGTCCGCCCGCACGCTACGGACGGCCGCCTCGGGCACCGGCGGGACGGCACGGCTGACCTGCTTCTTGCCCACGAGCGCCAGGATCCCGGCGAGCAGGAACAACGCCACCGCCACGATCAGGGCCGCCAGCCACGCCGGCATGACCAGCGCCAGCAGCAGGATCACGGTGGCGACCAGGGCGCCGGCGCCGTAGAGCGCCATCACCCCGCCGCCGCCGAACAGACCGATCCCGATCCCGGCGTGCTTGCCCTTCTGGGTCAGTTCCGCCCGGGCCAGCGCCAGCTCGTCCCGTACCAGACGGGTGACCTGCTCGGTGGCGCGCTGGACCAGTTCCGCGGTGGACGGCTCGTTCCCGGTCCGGGACGTGCTGCGACTCGCGACGTCAGCCATGCTGTCCTCCTTTCGTCATCACCGCGCTGTATGCCCGGAGTCGCCGCCCGTCAATCCTGCGCGGCGCGGCCGGTCCGCCCGGCCGCGCGCCGCCGGAACCCGGCGCCGTGAGCGCCGGATCCGGGGCGTGCGCACCACGTCCCCCGCAACCGTCCGGCCAAACCCGTCCGGCCGGAAAGCCGCCCGAACGCGGGAACCCCCGGCGCCGTGGGCAGCCGGGGTCCCCGATCGGGGGTACGGGGTCAGCGACGCGCCTCGGCGTGGTCCTCGCGGCCCACGAACACCTCGCTGCGCGCCTCGCCGTCGTCGCTGCCGCCGAAGACCCGCGCGTCGTCGGGCGCCTCGGTGCCGGCCGGGCGGCGGACCGGGCGGCGCGGCTGCGCCGCCTGCCAGGGCAGGGGGCCGGTGGCGTCGCCCACCTCGGCGCGCAGCCGGGGCAGGGCGGTGGGGCGCTGGTCGCGTACCCAGGTCACCAGGTGCTCACGGACCAGGCAGCGCAGGTCCCACAGGCTGCCCGCGTCGGCGGCGCTGACCAGCGCGCGGACCTTGACCATGCCGCCGGTCGCGTCGGTCACCTGGAGCACGCAGACCCGCCCGTCCCACAGCTCGGTGCCCTCGCACAGGCGGCGCAGCTCCTCCCGCATCGCCTGCACCGGGATGGCCCAGTCCAGGTCGAACTCGGCGGTGCCGAGCACCGCCGCCTCGGTCCGGGTCCAGTTCTGGAACGGCCGGCTGGTGAAGTACGAGGTGGGCAGGATCAGGCGGCGGTCGTCCCAGACCTGCACCACCACGTAGCTGAGCGTCAGCTCCTCGATCCGGCCCCACTCGCCCTCGACCACCACCACGTCGTCGAGCCGCACCGCGTCGCTGAACGCGAGCTGGAGACCGGCGAAGACGTTGCCGAGCAGGCTCTGCGCGGCCAGCGCGGCGACCGCGGCGATCACACCGGCGGAGGTCAGCACACCCGCGCCGACGCCGCGTACGGCCGGGAACGTCATCAGCATGACGCCGACGGTGAGGATCACGATCACCGCGATGGTCAGCCGGCGCAGCAGCACCACCTGGGTACGCACCCGGCGGGCGTGCCGGTTGTTCGGCACGTCCACCCGGAACCGGGCCAGCGCGGTGTCCTCCGCCACCACCAGCAGCGAGGCCACCAGCCAGGCGGTGGCGGCGATCATCGCCAGCACGAGCGTGTGCAGGACGAACTGCCGCCACGGGCTGCCGACCGCGTACAGGGTGGTGAACCGCACCGCGATCTGCACCGCGACCACTGTGGCGGCCACCTGGAACGCGCGGTGCGCGTGCTCGGTCAGCTCGGTCATCAGCAGCGAGCGGCGGCCCAGCCGGCGGGTGACCCGGTGCACCACCTGGGCCAGCACCAACGCGATCGCCGCCGCGGCGAGCGCGGCGGCGATGGTCACGACGTAACTCTGCACGAACTCTCTCTCCCTCCGACCGGGCGGAATCGGGCGCAAAGGCCCAATGGTGCCCGGCGGCCCGGGTATCGACCAGGATCAGACCTTGCGGTACCGGGACTGGAAGAAGCAGTAGACGCCGAACGCGGCGATGCCCAGCGCCATGAGCGCCAGCAGCCACGGCCCGTACGACTGGTCGCGCAGCGTCCGCAGCGCGGCGTCCAGGCCACGCGCCTTCTCCGGGTCGTAGTTGACCGCGGCGACCACGACCAGCACGCCGGCGATGGCGAACACGGTGCCCCGGGAGGCGTACCCGGCCATGCCGAGACGGCGGGTGAGCTGGCGGGTCTTCGGGCTCATCTCGCCGGTCTTGAGGTTGCGCTCGAACTTCTTCTTCAGGCCGTAGATCACCATGCCGACGCCGAGCGCGGCGAGCGCAAGTCCGGCCAGCCCGACCAGCCACCGGCCGCCGTCGGAGGCCATCAGCTTCTCGGAGAACTGCTGCTGCTGGTCCGAGGCGTTGGCGCTGGCGTCCTGGAAGACCTTGATCGCGGTCCAGCCCAGCCAGACGAACACGACGACCCGGACCGCCGAGGCGATCCGTTCGAACGTGCGTTCCTTGCCGGTCCGGGAGACGTGGCCGGAGATCGCCTCGAAGGCCTGCCAGATCGCCATGGCGAACAGGCCGACCGCCATCGCGATCAGGAGGAACTTCCCGAGCGGCTGTTCACCGAGGGTGCGCAGCGCGCCGTTCTGGTTCCCCTCCTCGCCGGACTTGCCGAAGGCGATCTGCAGCGCCAGCCAGGCGAGGAGAAGGTGCACGATTCCGTATCCGATGAAGCCGCCACGGGTCAACAGTTCGAGCCACCGGCTGTTTCGAGCCTGGGCGGCGGTGGCTCCGGCATTCCGGGTGAGAGACATGAGCCCTCAATCTCCCGGCGGGCGATTTTCCAAACGTCCGCGCCCGCCGGGAGCGGCCGAAACGGATCAGCCGGCGAGGTCGCGGGCGACCCGCAGCACCACCTGCTGCTCGGTGACGCTGTCCAGGCTGACCTGGAAGCCGGCGACCTCGGTGGCCTGCTGGCCCACGGTCAGGGAGAGCTGTTCCCCGGCCACCTCGACGGTGACCTGGTCGCCCTGGGCGCCGACCAGCTTCGCCTCGACGCCGAGGATCCGGGCGCTGGCCTCCACGCCGCGGTCGAAGGTGATCGTGCAGGCGTCGAGGCCGCAGTCGGTCTCGGCGCCTTCGGAGCTGCATCCGGCGAGCAGCGCGGCGCCGAGGGCGAGACCGGCGAGCAGACCGGCGGCACGGCGGGCGGGGGCGGAGGTGGCGCGTCGGATCGTCACCCGCCCAAGGATAGGCGGACTGCGCCAGCGCGCCGTCGCGCCCGGGGCCCGCGACGGCACGCCGGGCGGGGCGTCCGGGGTGCGCGCTAGGGTGCCGGAATGGCTTTCGACGTCGCCCGGGTCCGGGCCGCCTACCCCGCCCTGGCCGAGGGATTCGCCCACTTCGACGGCGCCGGGGGCACCCAGACCGCGGCCGGCGTGATCGAGGCGGTGACCGGCGCCATGCGCGCCGCCACCGGCAACCGCAGCGCCGCTTTCGTACCCGGCCGCCGGGCGCTGGAGCTGGTCGCCGGGGCGCGGGCGGCGGTCGCCGACCTGCTCGGCGCGCAGCCGTCGGGCGTGGTGCTCGGTCCGAGCGCGACCGCGCTGACGTACACCCTGGCCCGCACGCTCGGCGCCGGCTGGCGGCCGGGCGACGAGGTGGTGGTGTCCCGGCTGGACCACGACGCGAACGTCCGGCCCTGGGTGCAGGCCGCGCAGGCGGCCGGCGCCACCGTGCGCTGGACCGAGTTCGACCCGGTGAGCGGCGAGCTGCCCGCCGGCCAGTACGCCGACCTGGTCACCGAGCGGACCCGGCTGGTCGCGGTGACCGCCGGCAGCAACGCGATCGGCACCGTGCCGGACGTGGCGGCGATCGCCAAGACCGCGCACGCGGCCGGCGCGCTGGTGTGCGTGGACGGCGTGCACTCGGTGCCGCACGGCCCGACCGATCTGGCCTCGCTCGGCGCGGACTTCCTGGTGACCAGCGCGTACAAGTGGTCCGGGCCGCACCTCGCGGCGATGGTGGCCGACCCGGCGCGCTGGGAGGCGCTGCGCCCGGCGAAGCTGCTTCC
The DNA here is from genome assembly GCF_001709195.1 of Micromonospora sp. II. Lineage (NCBI taxonomy): Bacteria > Bacillati > Actinomycetota > Actinomycetes > Micromonosporales > Micromonosporaceae > Micromonospora > Micromonospora sp. II. The sequence goes on from NZ_LYXF01000078.1 coordinate 16,699, forward strand.
CTCCGCCGATTCGGTGCCGGACCGGTTCGAGTACGGCACGCCGAGCTTCCCGCTGCTGGCCGGGGTCACCGCCGCGGTGGACCACCTGGCCGGCCTGGATCCGGCCGCGACCGGCGACCGGCGGGAGCGGGTACGCGCCGGGCTGGCCGCCGCGCAGGCGCACGAGGAGGCGGTCTTCGAGCGGCTGCTCGCCGGGCTGACCGGCCGGTCGTTCGTGACCGTCTACGGCGCACCGGCCCGGCGCTGCCCGACGGTGTCGTTCCGGGTGGCCGGCCTGGCCCCGGAGCAGACGGCGGCGGCGCTGGGCGAGGCGGGGCTGTGCCTGTCGCACGGCGACTACTACGCCTACGAGTACTTCCGCACGATGGGCCTGCGCGCCGACGGCGGCGCGGTCCGGGCCAGCGTCTACCACTACAACACGGTCGAGGAGGTGGACCGGCTGCTGACCGAACTGGACCGGCTGGCCGGCCCCGGAGGGAGAATGGCCCGGTGAGCTTTCAGGTCGAGGACAACCCCGCCAAGCGTCGCTTCGAGATCCTGGTGGACGACGCGCTGGCCGGGTTCGCCGCGTACACCCCCGGCGACGGGGTGCTGGTCTTCACGCACACCGAGGTCGACGACCGGTTCCAGGGTCAGGGCGTCGGCGCGGCGCTGGTCCGGGGCGCGCTGGACGAGGTCCGCGCCCGGGGCGGCCGGATCGTGCCGAGCTGCCCGTTCGTGGCCGCGTTCGTCAAGCGTCACCCCGAGTACGCCGACCTGGTGGCCGACCCGGCGTGAGGCCCGGGCCGGCCGGGGGACCTCCCCGCCCGGCCGGCCCGGGAGTCAGCGGGCGCCGCTGAGCACCTCGGCGGCGGCGCGGGCCGCGGCGGCGGTGGCGCCGTGGGTGGCCAGGTGCACCGCGCCGGTGACCAGCTCGGGCACGCCCAGTTCGACCACCACCGCGTCCGGGCGCGCGGCGAGCGCCCGGCGCACCGCGTCCCGCATCCAGTCGTGCCGGTGCAGGTCCCGCACCACCAGCACGAGCGGCCGTCCGGCCGGCAGGTCGCCCGGGTCGGCCGGTACGGCGTCGGCGGCGTAGCGGGCGGTCGTGGTGCCCGGCGCCAGGCTGGCCAGGGGCGCGGCGATCCCCCACGGCGTCTCCTCGCCGATGGCGATGTTGCGCGGCGGCGCGAACTCCACCACGTGCGCCGGCCCGGCCAGCGGCAGCAGCGCGGCATCGCCGCTGACCCGGACCGCCCGGCGGGCGGCGGCCAGCCCGATCGGTGAGCCGTCGGCCGGTGGCGTGCCGGCGACCCGGCGGGCGCGGGCGGCGACGCTCCAGGCGGCGAGCTGACCGACGCGCTTGGCCGCCTCGGCGAGCCGCTCCTCGGGCAGCTGGCCGCTGATCACCGCGGCGACGATCGCGTCGCGCAGCTCGCGGGCGTCGGCCTCGGTGGCCCGTTCCCCGCCCACGCAGATCGCGTCCGCGCCGGCCACGAGCGCGCGTACCGCGGCGCCGGTGAAGCCGTACCGGTCGGCCACCGCCCGCATCTCCACCGCGTCGGTGACCACCACGCCGCCGAAGCCCATCTCCTCGCGCAGCAGCCCGCCCAGCACGCGCGGGCTGAGCGTGGCGGGCAGCTCCGGGTCCAGCGCCGGCACCAGCAGGTGGCCGGTCATCACCGCCTGCGCCCCGGCGGCCACGGCGGCCCGGAACGGGGCCAGCTCGACCGCGTCGAGGCGGGCCCGGTCGCCGCCGATGCGGGGCAGGTCGTGGTGCGAGTCGACCCGGGTGTCGCCGTGTCCGGGGAAGTGCTTGGCGCAGGCGGCGACGCCGCCGGACTGCAGGCCGCGTACCCAGGCGGCGGTGTGCCGGGCGACCAGGTCCGGGTCGGCGCCGAACGCGCGCACCCCGATCACCGGGTTGGCCGGGTTGGAGTTGACGTCGGCGTCCGGGGCGTAGTCCAGAGTGACGCCGACGGCTGCCAGTTCGGCGCCGAGGTCGCGGGCGACCTCCTCGGTCAGCGCCGGGTCGTCGATCGCGCCGAGCGCGTAGTTGCCGGGCCGGGAGCTGCCCCGGGCGGACTCGATCCGGGTGACGTCGCCGGCCTCCTCGTCGATCGCCACGATGACGTCCGGCCGCTCGGCCCGCAGGTTCGCGGTGAGCGTGGCGACCTGCTCGTGGTCGACGACGTTGCGGGCGAACAGGACGACCGAGCCGAGCCCTTCGCCGAGCCAGCGGCACACCCACGGCGGCGGCGTGGTGCCGACGAACCCCGGTTGCAGGACGGCGGCGGCGAGCGCCGCCAGATCTCCGGTCGATCCCTCGGTCCGCTCGCTCATGTGCTGTCGTACCCCCGTCTCCCCCACGGACCCGCCGGGGCCGGCGGGTGCTGACATGGTCACACCGCGCAGCTAAATAGTCAACAATCCTTACTGTTAGGCGGTGGCGTCCCGCGACCTCCCGTGGGAGAGTTCCCACATGTCCGCCCTGCCGCTCGCCGACGCCACCAGCGCCGCCGACATCCCCGGCGTACGGCTGCTCGGCCTGATCGTCGGCGGCCTGTTCCTGCTGATCGCCATCCGCGCCATGTTCCGCCGCTGATCCGCACCGGGCGGGTGAGCGGCGCAGGCGGTTTCGCGCGGGATCGCCGGGGGTAGCTGAGGCGCTTGATGAAACTGACCACTCACTCCTCCAGCCTGCGCCGGGCGGCACGGAACCTGTTCGGCTGGACCGCGCTGCGGCCCAACCAGCTCGCCGCCATGCGCGCCGTGATGAAGCGCCGCGACGCGCTGGTGGTGCTGCCCACCGGCGCCGGCAAGTCGGCGATCTACCAGATCCCGGCCAGCCTGATCCCCGGCCCCACGGTGGTGATCTCCCCGCTGCTGGCGTTGCAGCAGGACCAGATCGCCGCGCTCAACGAACGGCAGCGTCCGGAGCTGCGCGCGGTGCGGATCAGTTCGGACGAGAGCGCCGCCCAGCAGGCCGAGGCGATCGAGGACATCCGGGCCGGGCGGGCGGAGTTCCTGTTCATCACGCCGGAGGCGCTGAGCAACCCGGACCGGCTCGCCGAGGTCCGGGAGCTGAAGCCGGCGCTGGTGGCGATCGACGAGGCGCACTGCATCTCGGCGTGGGGCCACGACTTCCGCCCGGACTACCTGGCGCTGGGCCACCTGATCGACGGCCTGGGCCGCCCGCCGGTGGTGGCGCTCACCGCCACCGCCTCCCCGCCGGTACGCGACGACATCATCGCCCGGCTGCGGCTGCGCGAGCCCGAGGTGGTGGTCTCCGGGCTGGACCGGCCCAACCTCTTCCTCGAGGTGGCCCACTGCCCCACCGACGACTACCGGTGGCGGCGGCTGATCGCGCTGCTGCGCGACGACGAGCGGCCCGGCATCATCTACGTGCCGACCCGGCGCGCGGCCGAGGAGCTGGCCGAGCGGCTCACCGGCGCCGGTTTCCCGGCCGAGTTCTACCACGGCGGCATGCCCACCGCGGCCCGGCACGAGCTGCACGAGGCGTTCCTCGCCGACCGGGTGCCGATCATGGTGGCCACGTCGGCGTTCGGCATGGGCATCGACAAGCCGAACATCGCCTGGGTGGTGCACATGGCGCTGCCCGACTCGCCGGACAGCTACTTCCAGGAGATCGGCCGCGCCGGGCGCGACGGCTCACCGGCCCGGGTGCTGCTGCTGTGGCGCGCCGAGGACGTCGGCCTGCAGCGCTACTTCAGCGGCGGGCTGCCGGACGAAAAGGAGCTGACCGAGCTGGCCGCGGTGCTGCGCGGCAAGGCCCGCAACCGCAAGGAGCTGCGCGAGCTGACCGGGCTCGGCCCGCGCAAACTGGGCCAGTACCTGTCCCTGCTGGAGCAGGTCGGCGCCGCCGAGCCACGCGCCCGGCAGCGCATCGGCGCGCCCCGGTACGCCCCGGCGGCCGCCGAGTCCGGCCGGGCCGCGCTGGCCGAGGCGGAACGGCAGCAGACGGTGACCCGGTCGCGTACCGACATGATACGCGCGTTCGCCGAGACCACCGGGTGCCGGGGCCAGGCCCTGCTGGCGTACTTCGGCGAGCAGATGCACGAGGTCTGCGGGCACTGCGACAACTGCCACGCCGGCACCAGCGTGGCCGGAGACGGCGCGGTCGGGCCGTTCCCCGTGCACAGCCAGGTGCGCCACCCGGAGTGGGGCGCCGGCCTGGTGCTCAGCTACGAGGAGGACCGGATGACTGTGCTCTTCGACGAGGTCGGTTACAAGACGCTCTCCGTGCCCGTGGTGTCCGAACAGGGACTGCTGGAACTCGACTAGCCTGACCCGGGCGCCGCGGCGGCGCCCGTCGACGAACGACGACCACGGCGAAAGGGGCCTGATCGTGATCGAGCAGCCGGCGTACACCCGGTTCGGCGTCTCCGACGAGGAGTGGGGGCTGCTGGTGGGGCTGCCGCAGTCGGTGCTCACCGCGGCGGCCGCCGCCGAGTCCGACGGCACCCGCCGCACCATGGCCGAGAACGCCGCCGGGCTGCAGACCATCGCCGCCGGCCGCGAGTCGGCGAGCCCGCTCGTCGCGGCGGTGGCCGGCGAGATCGTCGACCGGGTCGGCGACCCGGAGACCGGCGCGGAGCTTCCGGTGCTCACGCCGGAGGACCCGAAGGCGATGATCGAGGACGTGCTGGCCCGGGCCGGCCAGGCCGCCGCCCTGCTCGCCGCCCGGGTGGACGAGGGTCAGGCCGGGGCGTACCGGCACTGGCTGGTGGACATCGCCGAGCAGGTGGTGGGCGCGGCCTCCACCGGCGGCATCCTGGGCCTCGGCGGCGACACGGTGACCGACTCGGAGCGGCGGTTCCGGGACCGGCTGGCCCAGGTGCTGAACGACTGAACGGACTGCTAACAGAAGGCTCCCCGGTCCGTCAATGACGGACGTCACGGCCCCACGGGTGTCGCTTTTCGGCCCCGTGGGGCGTCCTGGTTCTAGCAGGTGTGACGAACCACGGGGGTCGGTTGATGGACGGGAAGCTGCGCCGGCAGGTGCTCGACACGGAGGATCTGCCACCACGCGAGCGCTTCGGCATGTGGCTGGACATGATGGCCAGCACCCCGACGCCACTGCGGGTGCACACCGCGCACGCCGACGACTTCGTCGCGCGGGCCGAGTTCGTCGAGCTGGGCCGGATGCGGCTCATCCGCTACCGCTACCCGTCGGTGGACTGCGTCCGCACCTCGAAGCTGATCCAGCGCTCCGACCCGGACTACTACCTGCTCGCGCTCACGCTCACCGGGACCAGCCAGGCCGACCAGGCGGGGCAGCGGGCCTGCTGCCGCCCCGGCGACCTCACCTTCTACGACTGCTCCCGCCCGCACGAGGTCAGCCACCACGCCGACCCGGCCGGGCCCGCGTACGCCCGCTCGATCGTGGCCCTGATGCCGTACGACGCGCTGCCGCTGCCGCGCCGCCGTCTCGCTCCCCTGTTCGCCGGGCGGATGTCCGGCTCCGAGGGCGTCGGCGGCCTGCTCGCCGACTTCCTCGTCCGGATCACCGCGCACCCCGAGCAGTACCACGCCGCCGACGCCGAGCGGCTGGGCGGGATCGGCCTGGACCTGGTCGCCACGCTGCTCGGCCGCAACCTGGTCTCCGAGGAGGCGGTCCCCACCGAGATCCGGCGGCGCGCCCTGCTCGCCCAGGTGCGCTCGTACGTGGAACAGCACCTCGGGGACGCCTCGCTGGACCCGGGCCGGATCGCCGACGCGCACCACATCTCGGTGCGCTCGCTGCACCGGCTCTTCGAGGACGAGGAGACCACCGTCGCGGCGTACATCAGGGACGAGCGGCTGGCCCGGTGCCGGCGCGACCTCGCCGACCCGGCGCTGAGCGACCGCTCGATCCAGCTCATCGCCGCCCGCTGGGGCTTCCGGGACAAGGCACACTTCAGCCGCGCCTTCCGGGCCGCGCACGCGGAGACACCGCAGGCATTCCGGGCCCGTCATCTGGAACCGGCACGGATCGTCAACACCACGGCATCCGCAGTCAACTCGGCGCGGACATACTGAACGCAGGGCTGAGACCGCTCCCAGCGGCGGCCCACTGGTATCGGGGGGCCGTGGCGTGGCGTCCGCGGCGGCCCGGCCGCGGGCGGCCGCCCCGGTGGCGGTCTCCCCGCATCCGCGCCGGACGAGGTTTCCGGCCCCGTCGCGCTTCCCCCCAGGACCGACGGGGCCGGTCAGCCGGCCTCCTCCTCCAGCAGCGCCAGCACCGACTTCTCCACCGCCTCGCGCGGCATCTCCGGCTGCACCGGCGCCAGCACCCCGTCGTGGTAGAGGTCGACCACCCGCGGGTCCACGTAGGAGGCCCGCGCCACCGTCGGGGTGTTGCCGAGCAACTCGGCCACCGACCGCATCACCCCGGCCACCGCCCGCCTGCGGGCGGTGGCGGAGCGCTGCGGACCCACTGTCGCCAGCTCGGCCGCCGCCAGCACGGTGGCGTGCCAGGTACGGAAGTCCTTCGCGGTCATCTCCCCGCCGCTGGCGTCGCGCAGGTAGTCGTTCACCTCGTCGCTGCGCACGTCGCGCCAGGACCGGCCGTCCCAGTAGCCGAACAGCCGCTCCTGGGCCCGCCGCCGCCGGCGCAGGTTGAGCAGCACCCGGCACAGCTCCGCGTCTTCGATCCGGCGGACCTGCTCGATGCCGCCCTTGGCGGGGAACTCGAAGACCACGCACCCGCCCCGGGAGCGGGTGTGCTCGGGGCGCAGCGTGGCCACCCCGAAGGTCGGGTCGTCGCCGGTGGCGTACTGGTCGCTGCCGACCCGGAAGGCGCCCATGTCGAGCAGCCGGGCGACGGTGGCGAGCACCCGCTCCCGGCGCAGGCCGCGCAGCGCCAGGTCCTGCGTGACCCGGTCCCGTAGCGCGGGCAGCCGGTGGGCCACCTCCAGCACGTGGTCGAACTTCGCCTCGTCGCGCTTGCGCCGCCAGCCCGGGTGGTAGAGGTACTGCTTGCGGCCCGCCGCGTCGATGCCGGTGGCCTGGATGTGACCGTTCGGGTACGGCGAGATCCACACGTCCTGCCAGGCGGGCGGGATGACCAGCTCGCGCAGCCGGGCCAGCTCCCCGGCGTCGCGCACCGGCTCGCCGGCCGGGTCGAGGAACAGCCAGCCCTTGCCGCGTCGCCGGCGCGCGTACCCCGGCCGGCCCGGATCGCTACGCCGCAACCGCACCGGATACCCGTTCCACGTCGGCCACCGCGGCCACCACCTCGTCGATCCCGATGGCATTCAATGTCGGGTGGCTTCCTACCCCGCGTGACCCGGTCGAATCCGGGTTGACGTGCGTGGGCTCGATCGCACCGAGGGCGCGGTGGCGAGGCCGGTCCGCCGGTGGCCCCCAGTGCGCCGCCGGCACCGGCCCGAACAGCACCACCGAGGCGGTGCCGTAGCCGGTGGCCAGGTGCGCCACGCCGGTGTCCCCGCTGACCACCAGCCGCGCGCCCGCGACGAGCGCGGCCAGCTCGGCCAGCCCGGTCCGGCCGGCCAGCACCGCCTCCGGCGGCAGCCCCCCGTCGCGGGCGACCCGCTCGGCCAGCGCCCGCTCGCCGGCAGATCCGGTCACCGCCACCCGGTGACCGCGCGCGGTCAGCTCCCGGGCCAGCCCGGCGAACCGCCGCGCCGGCCAGCGCTTCGCCGGGATCTTGCTGCCCGGGTGCAGCAGCGTCAACCCGGCCGGTACGCCGCCCGCCGCCGGACGGCGCAGCGCGAGGTCTCCCGGGTCGGCCGGCAGGCCGTACGCGTGCAGCAGGCGGCACCAGCGGCGCACCTCGTGCTCGTCGTCGTCCCAGGCCGGGCCGTCCGGGTGCCCGGCGTCCGGGTTGCGGTGGGCGAGCAGCCGGCCGGGGCGTACGGCGGCCAGCGCCCGGTGCGACTGCGGCCCCCGGCCGTGCAGGTTGACCGCCACCTCCGGCGGCGGTCCGGTCCACGCGATCCGGTCCGGTCCGGTGGTGGGCAGTACCCGGTCGACCGCCCCGGTCAGCTCCGCCAGCGGCGCCAGCCAGTCCGGCGCGGCGAGCACCAGTTCCCGGCCCGGCAGGCCGGCGCGCAGGCCACGCAACGCCGGCACGGCGGTGACCAGGTCGCCGACGCCGAGCGCCCGCAGCACCAGGATCACGGGTACGAGGACTCCTGCGCGGCGCACACCACCATCTCGCGTACCGCGCAGCCGGCCGGCTGGGAGAGTGCGAACATGACCGCGGCGGCGGTGTCGGACGGCTCGTTGAGCACCGCGTCCGGGCCGGGGCGGTACTGCGCGTCCCGCTCGTCGAAGAACGCGGTCCGCATCCCGCCCGGGATCAGCAGCGTCACGCCCACAGTGCCGGCCAGCTCGGCGGCGAGCGCCCGGGTGAAGCCCACCACCCCGAACTTCGCCGCGCAGTACGCCGTCGCGTCGCTCACCGCCTTCACGCCCAGCGTCGAGGCCACCGTGACGATGTTGCCGCGGGACGCCTCCAGCCAGGGCAGCGCGGCCCGGATCACCGCGGCCGTGGCGAGCAGGTCCACAGTGACGATCCGTTCCCAGGTCTCCGCCGGGATGTCGGCCAGCTTCCCCGGCACGTCCATGCCGGCGGCGGTGACCACGGCGTCCAGCCCGCCGGAGCGTTCCGCGAGATCGCGCGTGGCGGCCTCGGCGGCTCGGGTGTCGGCCAGGTCGCACTCGGCCCAGGGCACACCGTCGGCGGGACGCTGCCGGTCCAGCACCAGCGGGCGTCCACCGGAGCGGGCCACCGCGGCGACCACCGCCGCGCCGAGCCCGCTCGACCCGCCGGTGACCAGGACCGCGGGCCCGGCGCCGGGAGCGGGGGCGTTCATGCCGCCGCCCGCGCGACCGCGCCGGATCGGATGCGTCGCTCGTTCATCGTGCTCCCTTCGCCGTGGACCGGACCACCGTCTGCGCGACGGCCTCCGCCGGGTCGAGCGTCGGGGCCGGCCATCCGCCGCTGCCCCGTCCCGCCCGCGCGGCAGCGATCATGTCGGTGGTCGAGCGCCCGTCGAGGTACGGCACCACCACCGTGTGCCCGCCCCAGCGGGCCAGGATCTCCGACTCGGGCAACGTCTCGGCGCCGCCGCCGCTGGCGTAGTCGCCGCCCTTGACCCAGATGTCCGGACGCAGCCAGGACAGCGCCGCCTCCGGGGTCGGCTCGTCGAAGATCAGCACCGCGTCGACGCAGCCGAGCGCGGCGAGCAGCCGGCCCCGGTCGCCCTGCGGCACGACCGGGCGCTCCGGTCCCTTGAGCCCGGCCACACTGGCGTCGGAGTTGAGGCAGACCACCAGGCAGTCGCCGAGTTGCCGGGCCGCCTGGAGCGTCGCCACGTGCCCGGCGTGCAGCAGGTCGAAGCAGCCGCCGGTGGCGACCACGGTGCCGCCGGCCGCGCGTACCCGGGCCACCACCTCACCGGCCGCCCCGGCGCCGACCCGGTCGCCGCCGCCGGTGACCACCGCCGGGGCCACCGCCCGTACCGGGGCCGGCAGCGCGGCGGCCACGCCACCCCCGGCCACGTACGCGGACGCCTGCGCGACCGCCTCCTGCACCGCCTCGGAGACCAGCGCCCCACGGGCCAGCGCGAGCGTCGCGGTGGACGCGAAGCGGTCCCCCGCCCCGCAGGTGTCCCCCTCGGCCGGTGGCGCCGGCACCACCAGGGGCGTGGATCCGGCGTGACAGAGCAACGCGCCGTCCCCGCCGAGCGTCACCGCGACCGCGCGCGCCTGCCAGCGCCGGCGCAGCGCCTGCGCGCTGCGGGACGCGGCCGCGAGGCGGGACCCGCCCGGCGGCGTCTTGGCCAGGTCGCGGGCCTCCGGCTCGTTCGGAGTCGCCAGGTGCACCCCGGGTACGGCGGCCGGTCCGCGCGGATGCGGGTCCCAGACCACCGGCGCCCGGGTGGCGGCCAGCGCGGCGCGCAGCGCGGGATGCCCGGCCACGCCCCGGCCGTAGTCGCTCACCAGCACGGCGGACGCGTCGGCGATCAGCCGCAGCACGGCGTCGCTGGGCTGACCGGGCACACCGGCCGCGCCGCCCCGGTCGTGGCGCAGCAGCACCCGGCCGCGTACCCGCAGCCGGACCTTCTCCGGGGTGGCGCCGGCCAGCGGCAGCGCGTACAACCGCACCCCCGCGGCGGCGAGCAGCGTGCCGAGCCGGGCCCCGCCGGCGTCGTCGGCGACCGCTGTGACCAGCGCGACCTCGGCGCCCTGGGCGGCCGCGAACACCGCGGCCAGGCCGGCGCCGCCGGGACGGTCGACGGAGGAGGTCTCGTCCAGCACCGGCACCGGGGAGTCCGGGCAGAGCCGGTTCACCAGACCCTCGACGTCGCGGTCCAGCAGCGTGTCCCCGAGCACCACCACCGGCCCCCTCATGCCCGGCCTCCCGGTCCGGCGGGCGCCGCCGGGTCCGGGTCGCCGAGCACCACCTCGACGCCGGTACGCACCGGTTCGGCCGGCGCCGGGGCGGCGAGCGCCGCCGGCAGCGCCCGTTCGACGTACTCGCAGAGCACGTGCGAGGCCACCAGATGCAGCTCCTGCACCACCTGCCCGTCCGGCGAGTCGATCGCCAGGTGCTCGTGGCAGAGGTCGGCGAGGGGGTTGGGCGCGGGGCCGGTGAAGGCCCAGGTGCGCAGGCCGGTCTGGTGGGCGGCGTGGGCGGCGGTGAGGAGGTTGGTGCTGGTGCCGCTGGTGGTGAGAAGCAGGAGGATGTCGTGGGGTCGGCCGTGGGCGCGTACCTGTCGGGCGAAGGTTTCGTCGTAGCCGTAGTCGTTGGCGATGGCGGTGAGGGCGCTGGTTTCGGCGTGGAGGGCGATGGCGGACAGGGGTTGGCGGTCGTGGCGGAGTTTGCCGACGAGTTCGGCGGTGAGGTGCTGGGCTTCGGCGGCGCTGCCGCCGTTGCCGGCCACCAGCAGCCTCCCGCCGGCGGCGAGCCGCTGCGCCAGTTCCTCACCCCAGCGGGCCAGCATCCGCTCCGACTCCCGCAGCGGCAGCAGCGCGGCGGCCAGCAGCGCCAGATGGTCCTCCAGCAGCGTGCCGCCGGCGGCCGGCGGGGTCGCCGTCATCAGGCGACCACCCGGGTGGGACGGCCGACGCTGGCCACCTCGCCGTACAACTCGGTGAGGCGGTCGGCGGTGGTGGCCCACGAGTAGCGGGTGCGCGCCCGCTCCAGCGCCGCGGTGGCGTAGGCGAACCGGCGGATCCGGTCACCGAGCAGGCCCCGGATCGCCGCGCCGAGCGCCGCCGGATCGCGGGCCGGCACCAGGTCGCCGGTGCGGCCGGGCACCACCGTGTCGATGAGCCCGCCGACCGCGGTGCCGACCACCGGCACGCCGCACGCCATCGCCTCCAGCGGGGTGAGCCCGAACGGCTCGTACCAGGGTGCGGCGACGAGCACGTCGGCGGACCGGTACCAGCGGCCCATCTCCTCCCGGGGGACCGCGCCGACCAGCCGCACCCGGTCGGCGACGCCGAGCGAGCGGGCCAGCGTCCGCAGGCGCAGCGCGTACGGGTCGGTCTCCAGCAGTCCGGCCGGCGGGCCGCCGACCACCACGCACTCGGCGTCCGGCACCTCGGCGACGGCCCGGATGACGTCCTGGAAGCCCTTGCGCTCGACCAGCCGGCCGACGGTGAGGATGCGGGCCCGGCCGCCGTCACGGTCGGCGACCGGGCCGAGCGGGGCGAACGTGGACAGGTTCACCCCCGACGGCACGACTGTCATCCGGGAGCGGGGCACACCCATCCGGACCAGCTCGGCGACCTCGTCCTGGCACTGGGCGACCACCCGGTCCACCGAGCGGCCCAGCTTCCGCTCGTGCTCGACCCGGCCCGGCGGGCTGGTGTCCTGCGCGCCCTGGTGGCGGCGCTTGACGGTGCCGAGCGCGTGGTAGGTCTGCACCACCGGCACGCCCGCGCGGCGGGCCGCGGCGAGCCCGGCCAGCCCGCTCATCCAGAAGTGCGCGTGCACCACCTCGGGCTGCCAGTCGCCGGTGCGCCACCGGTCGGCCAGCCAGTTGCCGAACGCCGGCATGTACGGCAGCAGGTCGTCCTTGGCCACCGGCTCGGCCGGCCCGGCCGGTACGTGCACCACCTCGTACCCGTCCGGGGCCCGCACGCTCACCGGCAGGTCCACCGCGTCGAGCCGGGTGTAGACCCGTACGTCGTGACCGGCGGCCGCGAGCGCGGCGGAGAGCTCCGCGACATGCGTGTTCTGGCCACCGGCGTCCTCCCCGCCGAGGACGGCGAGCGGGCTGGCGTGCTCCGAGATCATCGCGATGCGCATACTTCCTCCTCCAGCAGCCGGTCCCAGTCGGCGAGGAAACGCTCCAGGCCGTAGCGGCCCCGGGCGGCGGCCCGCGCCGCGGCGCCCGCCCGGCGGGCGGACTCCCTGTCGTCCAGCAGGCCACGGGCGGCCTCGACGAGCGTGTCGACCCGGGTGGACAGCGCGCCCGCCTCCGGCGGGACGGCTTCCACCGCTTCGGTGGTGGCCAGCGCCACCACCGGCATGCCCATGGTCATGGCCTCGACGAGGCTGAGGCCCAGTGAGGTCCAGCGGCACAGGTGCAGGTAGGCGCGCCGTTTGGCGAGTTCGGCGTGCATGGCGTGCTGGGGTACGTCGTCGTGGCTGGTCAGCCGGTCCTCGGGCAGTCCGAGGTGAGCGGCGAGACCGGCCACCTTCATGCCGTAGACGTCGAGCGGGGCGAGCGCGGCGAACCGGGCGAGCAGGTCGGTGCCGGTGACGCGCCAGCGGCGTACCGGCTCGTTGATGACCACGGCGAGGCGGTCGAGTTCGCCGGTCCACTCGACGGCGGGCGGTACGACGCCGTGGTCGACCACCGTGGTGCGGGTGCCGCCGTTGTCCCAGAACAGCTCGTTGAACGCGGTGACGTGGGTGAGCAGCAGGTCGTCGCGGTCGGCCATGGGATGGCGGGTGTTCGGCACGTCGCCTTTCGGCGTGTTGTGCTCGACGTAGATCGCCGGGACGTCGCGTCCGGGGCGGCGGCCGAGCCACTCGGCGGCCAGGTCGAGTTCCTCCGGGCGCTGCAGGATCACCAGGTCCACGTCGGCGCCGCGCAGGTCTTCCGGCGTGACCTCGACCGCGCTGTCCGGCCACGGGTAGGTGCGCGCCCGGCCCAGCCCGTACGGGCCCCGGTCCGGCGTCACCGGCACCAGGTAGCGGTGCTTGCCGTGCACGAAGGACGTCGTCCACGACCCGTGGACGTGCCACAGCAGGATGTTCATCCGACCACCCCGTCCGCCACCGGCGCCGGCACGCCGAGCAGCCGCAACGCCTCCAGCACCCGGCCCGGCTCGACCGCCGACAGGCACGGGTGCCCGGGGACCGGGCAGACGGTGGCGCGGGTGTCCCGGCAGGGCGCCGCCGCGTCGCCGAGGCGCACTGTCGGCACCCGGTAGGGCCCCCACTGCCCGAACGGCACAGTGGGCGCGAACAGGCTCACCACCGGCACGCCGAGCGCGGCGGCCAGGTGCGCGGGGCCGGTGTTGCCGACCACCAGCGCGCCGGCGCCGGCGACCACAGCGGCCAGCTCCGCCAGCCCGGTACGCCCGCCGAGGTCGACGCCGCCCGCCGCCGCGACCCGGGCGGTCAGCTCCCGCTCGTCCGGCCCGCCGGTGACCACCACCCGGTGACCGGCCGCGCCGAGCACCCGGACCACTCGCGTGGCCAGTTCCTCCGGGCAGGCGCGGGTCTCCACCGAGGACCCGGGATGCAGCACCACGTAGCCGGGCGCCCCGGCCTCGGCCGCGGGCGGCGGAAGCCGGTCGGAGCGGATGCGCAGGGCGGGTTCGTCGTGGCCGGGCAGCGCGAATCCGGCGGCGGCGGCGAGGGACAGGGCACGTTCCGGTTCGGGTACGCCGGCCGGGACGCGGTGGCGCACGTCGAGCAGGCTGCCCGGGTAGTCGTCGCTGATCGCGCTGATCCGGGGCACCCCGGCCAGGCGCAGCAGCAGCGCCAGCGGCAGCGCGGACTGGTGGAAGGAGGTGAAGACGACGGCTTCGTCGGCGCGTACGGCCGCGAGCCGGTCGGTGAGCGCGCGCATGTCGCCCGGGTCGACGGGTGGGGCGGGCGCGTCGATCCACGGCAGCGGCGCTTCGATGATCTCGTCCACGCCGGGCAGCAGTTCGGCCGCCGCCCGGCCGCGTGGCCCGCACAGCAGCACCACCCGCTGCGCGCCGGCCGCCACCGCGCGGATGCCGGGACCGGTCACCAGCACGTCACCGGCGGCGTCGCTGCGGACCACGAGGACCGTGCCCCGGCGGTTACGGCCCGCGCGTTGCGGCGCGGCAGTGAGGCGCATCCGGGCCAGCACTGTGCTCACCGCGTCCGGCAGGTCGGCGGCGACGGTCGGCGCGGCGGCCACCTCGGCGGCCCGGGTGGCCGGCGTGGGCACCATGATCGTGGCAGCGCCGGCCGCCGCGGCGGCGGCCGTGTCCGCGCCGATGTCGCCGATCAGCACGCACCGGGTCGGCGTGGTGCCGAGCGCGCGGGCTGCCTCGTGTACGAGCCCGGGCGCCGGCTTGCGGCAGGCGCACCCGTCGGCTTCCGCGTGCGGGCAGATCGCCCAGTGGTCGAAGGGCCCGAGCAGTTCCTCCACCCGGGCGTTGACCAGCCTCAGCTCGTCCGCGGTGAAGCAGCCGCGGGCCAGGCCGGACTGGTTCGTCACCACGGCGAGCCGCAACCCGGCCGCCCGCAACCGGTCCAGCGCCTCCCGGGCGCCCGGCACCGGCCGTACCTTCTCCGGGTCGCCGTTGTACGGCACGTCCTCGATCAGCGTGCCGTCCCGGTCCAGCAGCACCGCGTCGTAGAGGCCGGACGGGAACCGGTCAGCACCCGGGTCAACCCGGGCTGACCTGCACTGATCCCGCTCCTGGTCCCGTCGCACGGGCGGCGGGTTCCCGAGCCCCCGAGGAGTAAACGTCGACGTCGGCGCCAGGCGCGCCCCGCCGGTGCCGGCGCACACGTTGCCACGACCGTTCCGGTCCGGCGATACCCGCCGCCCCCGAGAAGCTAACCCGCATCGCCGTTAGCGGCGGCCCGGGGCGGGGTACCGGTTGGTGATGGCGGTTGTGGAGAAAGTGATCGACGCGCCTCCGGAGCAGGTCTTCGAGGTGCTCGCGGACGGGTGGACGTACAGCGACTGGGTGGTGGGCACCGTGCACGTGCGGGACGTGGACGACACGTGGCCCCGGGTCGGCAGCAACCTGCACCACCGGGCCGGGCCCTGGCCGTTCTCGCTGCAGGACAAGTCCACCGTGCTGGAGTGCCAGGCGCCGCACCGGCTCGTGCTGCGCGCCGGGTTGTGGCCGGCCGGCGAGGCGACAGTGGCGTTCGCTCTGGAACCGCTGGAGGACGGCCGGACCCGGGTGACCATCGGCGAGGACTTCGCCGCCGGGCCGCTGCGGTGGGTCCGGACCAAGCTCAACGACCTGGTGCTGCATCTTCGCAACCGGGAGACGCTGGCCCGGCTGTCCGACATCGCGACCCGGCAGAAGCCGGAGCGGGATCGATCCCTCGGCGGGGCGTCTGTGCGGCCGCCGCACGGCCCACTGGATACCCTCTCAGATGAACCTGTCCGCTGACCGAGGATGTCCGTGATGATCGAACCCGTGCAGTTACCCTCCCCGTGGGGGGATGCGCGCCTGACCGTCGTCGTTCCGACCTACAACGAGGCGGGCAACCTCCCGGTGCTGGTCGAGCGCCTGCTCGCGCTGCCTCTGCCGGGGCTGAAGGTGCTGGTCGCGGACGACAACTCCCCGGACGGCACCGGTGAGGTCGCCGACAAGCTGGCCATCGAGCACCCGGACCGGGTGACGGTGGTGCACCGCCCGGGCAAGGAGGGTCTCGGCCGGGCGTACGTGGACGGCATCGGCCGGGCGCTCGACGACGGCGCGGACTTCGTCGCCCAGATGGACGCCGACCTGTCGCACCCGCCGGAGGCGCTGCCCGGCATGCTCGGCGCGCTGCTGTCCACGCAGGCTTCGGTGGTCATCGGCTCGCGGTACGTGCCCGGCGGTGAGCTGGACGAGAACTGGCCGCTGTACCGGCGCGCGCTCAGCGGCTGGGCCAACCTGTACGTGCACACGCTGCTGCGCGTGCGCATCCGTGACCTGACCGCCGGCTTCAAGATCTGGCAGGCCGAGGCGCTGCGCGCGATCGGGCTGGACCGGGTCCAGTCGAACGGCTACAGCTTCCAGGTGGAGATGCACTACCTCGCCACCAAGCTGGGCCACACCATCCTGGAGGTGCCGATCCGCTTCGAGGAGCGCCGCGACGGCGACTCGAAGATGACCACCGCCACCAAGATCGAGAGCGCGTTGATGCCGTTCAAGCTGCGCAGCCGGCACCGCAACCTCGACTCCTGATCCGCCCTGCCCTGCCGCGCGCCCGCAACGCGCCCTCACGCCGCTGTCACGGCGCGTGAGGGCGCGCTCGCCCCGTCATGTCCCGCACCCCGCGCCTTTGCTCTGCCGCCACCGGCGCAGCACCGCGTTGACCTGGGGCGCTCTCCCGGCGCCACGGCCCCACCCCAGGCGCAATCAAGCACGCTGCGTAACCAACCCCGCATGCCTCACCGCTCCACCCCGCCACCCCGCCACCCCGCCACAGGCGCGATCTTGCAGTTTGGTGCCCGGCAAAGCCTGGCAAAACCGGCACCCCTCGGGCGCCAACTGCAAGATCACGCGGGACGTGGGCGTGCGGCGTGGCGGCTGGCGAGGAGCGGGCTGGCCGAACACTCCCGTGACACACCCGCGCGACGATCAGGCACCAACCGCAGTCAGTACGTCAGCGGGCACGAGACCGCGGCCACGCCAGGCGCGGCCCGCAGATCTTGGTACGAAAGGGCCCCCATGAGGGCCATTTCGTACCAAGATCTACACCAGTTCCCGGGATGCGGGTTGCTGATTTCACTTGGCGAGACGAGGGCTGGAAGCGGTACTCCGTCTGTCGGTGGGCGAGCTTCCGGTGCCAGGCGTCCTGCGGTTGGCGGGGTCGGGCGGTCAGCCGCAATGGGTGCGACCGGAGGTCAGCCAGGGCGAGCGGACGTCGGCGGAGGTCAGCCGCAGCGGGTGCGCTGACGCGGGCCGGACCCCACTCCCGCGAGGGCGCGGAGGACGGCAGCGGCGAGGGTGGTGCCGCGCAGACGCGGTCAGCGGTAGACGGCGCGGTGGGCGGCGGCGATCGTGCGGGCGTACACCGCGCCGGTGACGGCCCGGTCGCGGGCCAGCGCGGCCCGCGCCGCGTTCGCCCCCGGCGCGCCGTGCACACCGCCGCCGGGGTGGGCGGAGGCGCTGGCCAGGTAGAGCCGGTCCACCGGGGTGTCGGCGCGGCCCAGGCCGGGGATCGGCCGCAGGAACAACTGCTGGTACGCGGCGGCAGTGCCACCGCCGAGCGCGCCGCCCACCAGGCTCGGCTCGGCGGCCTCCAGGTCGGCCGGGCCGGCCACGTGCCGCCCGACGATCGACGCCCGGAAGCCGGGCGCCGCCGCCTCGAGAACCCCCTCCATCCGCTCCACGTGCCCCGCGACGTCCTCGGCCCGCCAGTCCCGGCGAAACGGCAGGTGTGTGTAGGACCAGAGCGACTCGGTGCCCGGCGGCGAGTGGCTCGGGTCGGCCACCGACATCTGCCCGACCAGCAGGAACGGGTCCCGGGGCAGTTCTCCGCGGGCCAGTTCGGCCGCGTACGTGGTGAGCCCGTCGAGGTCCGCGCCCAGGTGCACGGTGCCGGCGCCGGCCAGTTCCCGGTTCTTCCACGGCACCGGCGCGGACAGCGCCCAGTCGACCTTGAGCGTGGAGCCGTCCCACTTGAAGTGCGCCAGGTCCTCGACCATCCGGGGCGGCAGCGCCGCGGCGCCGACCAGGTCGAGGAAGAGCGCCGGCGCGGGCACGTCGGCGAGCACCGCGCGGCGGGCCCGCCAGGCGGTTCCCCCGGCGGTACGGACGCCCATCGCGCGGCCCCGGGCGGTGAGCACCCGCTCGACCCGGGCGCCGTACTCGATCCGCCCGCCCCGCTCGACCAGCCGGGCCACCAGCGCGTCGGTGATCCGCTGGGCGCCGCCGACCGGCACCGGCCAGCCCACCTGCTGGCCGAGCATGGCGAGCAGCCAGCCGTACACGCCGGAGCCGGCGTCCTCCGGGGACAGGTCGGTGTGCAGGGCGCAGCCGGCCAGCAGGACCGTGCCGCCCTCGCCCTCAAACAGTTCCGCGCCGAGCTTGCGGACGGGCAGCAGGAGGCGGCGGGCCAGGCGGAGCGCGCCGCCGACCCGGAGTTGCCGCAGCAGGCCCAGCCCGCCGCGTACCGGCGGGAACGGGGTGGTAATGGTCTGCAGCATCGGCTCGGCCACCTGGCGCCAGTCGGCGTACGCGTGCCGCCAGCGCTCCCCGTCGCCGGGCGCGAACGCCTCCAGCGAGGCCGCTGTGGTGTCCAGGTCGCGGTTGACCACGGCGGCCCGGCCGTCCGGAAGCAGGTGCGCCAGCACGTCCGGGGCGTGCGTCCAGGACAGGCCGTGCCGTTCCAGGCTCAGCCCGTCCAGGACCGGAGATGCGTACCCGAGCGGGTAGAAGGAGCTGTAGAGGTCGCTGAGGTAACCGGGCGCTGTCACGTACGCGGAGCGGACGGCCCCACCGGGCGCCTCGGTGGCCTCCAGGACGGTGACGTCCCAGCCGGCGTCCACCAGCAGGTTCGCGGCCACCAGCCCGTTGTGCCCGGCTCCGATGACGACGGCGTCGGCGGTCGAGGTCATCGGATCCGCCTACCCGGCCGGTCACCGGGCGAAACGCGTTTGCCCAGCCCAGGCCGGGGCAAGCAGGGCCGCATGTACACGGTTGCGCAGCTCATAGGTGGAGTGTGGGGTGCCGGCGGCGAGGGCGGCGAGCTTGTCGTCCACGATCCGGCGGACGGGTCGCCGGTGACCCGGACGCCGGTGGCGACCGCCGACGAGGTGGCCAAGGCGGTGGAGGCGGCCCGGGGCGTGGCGGCGGAATGGGCCGCGACCCCGACCGCGGAGCGGGCCGCGGCGCTGCACCGGGCCGCGGACGCGGTCGAGGCGGCGGCCGGAGAGCTGGCCGAGGCGACCACCGCGGAGATGGGCAAGCCCCTGGAGGACGCGCGGGGCGGGGTGGCGGCGGGCATCGGCACGCTGCGACAGTACGCCGAACTGGCGCCGGTCCGGGGCGGCCGGACGCTGCACGGCGCGCACGACGCGCTGGACTTCATGGCCCCCGAGCCACGCGGCGTGGTCGCCGCGATCACCCCGTGGAACGACCCGGTGGCGGTGTCCTGCGGCCTGCTCGGCGCGGCCCTGGTCACCGGCAACGTGGTGGTCCACAAGCCGAGCGAGCGCACCCCGGCCACCGGCTGGCTGCTCGCCCGCGCGCTGGACTCGGCGTTGCCGGCCGGGGTGCTGTCGCTGCTCAGCGGCGGCGGCGAGGTGGGGGCCGCGCTGTCCGGGCAGGACGTCGACGTCATCGCCCACGTCGGTTCCACTGCGACCGGCCGGGCAATCGCCGCCGCGGGCGCCCGTACCGGCGCGAAGGTGCTGCTGGAGAACGGCGGCAGCGACCCGCTGGTGGTGGACGCGGACGTCGACCCGGTCTGGGCGGCCGAGCAGGCGGCGCTCGGGTGCTTCGCCAACGCCGGTCAGATCTGCGTGGCGGTGGAACGCGTCTACGTGCACCGGGACGTCGCCGAGGGCTTCCTGGACGCGCTCGTGGCGCGCGCCGAGGCGCTCACCGTGGGCCCCGGCCGTGACCCGGAAACGCAGCTCGGCCCGCTGGTGGACCGGCGGCACCGGGACCACGTACACGGGCAGGTGACGGCCGCGCTCGCCGACGGCGCCCGGGTACGCGCCGGCGGTGTGCTGCCGGAGGGGCCGGGCGCGTTCTACCCGGCGACAGTGGTCGAGGGGTGCCGGCACGACATGGCGCTGGTCCGCGAGGAGACGTTCGGGCCGGTCGCCGCGGTGGTGGTGGTCGACTCGTTCAGCGAGGGGCTGCGCTGCGCGGCCGACTCCCCGTACGGCCTGGCCGCCACCGTGCTGACCGGCTCGATGAGCCACGCCCAGCGCGCCTGGCGGGAACTGCCGGTCGGCACCGTGAAGATCAATTCGGTGTTCGGCGGGGCACCGGGGGGCGCGGCCCAGCCGCGCCGGGGCAGCGGTCAGGGCTTCGGGTACGGCCCGGAACTGCTGGACGAGTTCAGCACCGTCAAGGCGGTGCACCTTCAGGCGCCGGGCGGCGGCCACTGGTGAGACGGCACGACACGAGCCCGGGACCGAGGCGGTCCCGGGCTCGACGCGTACCCCCAGGGGTCAGCGACCCCCGCGGGCCTTGCGGGTCGCGTTGTTGTTGGCCTTCTCGATCGCCTTGACCAGTTCCGGCTTGGTCATCCGGGACCGGCCGCGCACGTCCAGTTTCTTCGCCACCTCCATGAGGTGGTCCTTGCTGGCGTTCGCGTCCACCCCGCCGGCCGTCGGCGCGCGCCGGGCCGGGCCGCCGCCTTCGGCCTGCTCGTCGCTGGGCCCCTTGCGGCCCTTGGGCTCCCAGTGGTCGCCCACCTTCTCGAACTCGTGCTTGACCGCGGCGAAGGCGGTGCGGTGCGCCCGCTCCCCCTCGCCGTACGTCTCGACCGCCGAGTCGTGCGTCTTCTCCCAGGTCCGCTGCGCCTTCGCCGGGGAGCGCCGCAGCGTGCTGGGCAGTACCTCGCGCCCGGGCATCTCGTCCTCCTCCTGGAGTCTCGATCGGCTGCCTGGTGTGGTTCCCTCCCGTCCGGCGGGCAAACCGGCGCCCCGGTTTGTCGATTTCCCCCCGGGGGTACCGCCCCGCCACGCCCGGTGGCGGAGCCTGGAGGAGGCGGACATGACCGTGACGACACCACAGACGGTCGGCGGCCGGACGCGGTCCCGTCTCCCCCGCCGGATCCGCCAGCTCAACTGGCGTACCTGGCGCGGCGTGCTGGTGCGCAGCGGCAAGGGTTTCGTCACCGACAACTGCGCCGACTGGGCGGCGGCGCTCACCTACTACGGGGTGCTGGCGCTGTTCCCGTCCACGATCGTGGTGGTGGCGCTGGTCGGCCTGGTCTCCGACGGCCCGCGCACCGTCGACACCGTGATCGACCTGGCCGGGGAGATCGGCGCCGGCTCGGTGGTCGGCAACGACGCGTTCGTGGGTGTGGTACGCAACGTGGTCGAGCAGCAGGGCTCGGCGAAGGTGCTGCTCAGCTTCGGTCTGCTCGGCGCGCTCTGGTCCGCGTCCGGGTTCATCGGCGCGTTCACCCGCGCCTCCAACGCGATCTACGGGGTGCGGGAGGGCCGGCCGTTCTACCGCCTGCGCCCGTTGCAGATCGGCATGGCCGCGGTGACGATCGTGCTGCTCGCGGTGGTGGCCACCGGGTTGATCGTCAGCGGCCCGGTCACCGACGCGGTGGGTGACCTGCTGCACGCCGGCGCGGTGGCCCGCACCACGTGGTCGGTGGCGAAGTGGCCGCTGCTCGCCGTGGTCGCCATGACGCTGCTGTCGCTGCTGTTCTGGATCGCGCCGAACGTGCAGCAGCCGCGGTTCCGCTGGCTCACCCCGGGCGGCGCGCTGGCGCTCGTGGCCTGGGTGCTCGCGTCCTTCGGCTTCGGCCTGTACGTGGCCAACTTCGGCTCGTACGACGTCACCTACGGCAGTCTCGGCGCGGTCATCGCGTTCCTGGTGTGGCTCTACCTGTCCAACTGCGCGTTGATGCTCGGCGTGCAGGTCAACGCCGAGCTGCAGCGCGGGCGGGCGATGCAGGCCGGGGTCGAGGAGCCGGACGACCCGGTGCTGCCGCCGCGCGCCCCGGCCGACGACGAGAAGGCGGACGGGCAGCGGCCGGCCGACCGGTTGCCGCCCGGATGACCGGCTCTCCCGGCCGGCGCCGGTTTACCGGCGGTCCCCCGGGGCATCTCCCAAGGCATGGAACGTGGCAGCAGCAAGCACTCGCCCAGGGTCGACGACCAGATGAGCAGCGAGGTCAGCGGTCTCGTCCAGAGCGCCGGCACCGGCGGTTCGCGGGCCGAGGAGTTCCGGATCCCGGAGCCCGCCGGCGAGGACCAGCCGGAGGCCACCACGGCGCCGGCCGGGGAGCTGCGCAGCGGCACGCCGCAGGGCATGAGCTCCGAGGACGTCGAGGCGCGCAGCCGTCTGGGGCGGTTCATCACGATGACCGCCCTGCCCGGCGACCGGGAGGCGCTGCTGGCGAACGCGCGGGAGAACGAGGCGCCGACGGACATCGTCGCCGCCCTGGAGACCCTGCCCGCGGACGCCCACTACCAGACGATCTCCGAGGTGTGGGCCGCACTCGGGCACAGGAACGAGACGACGCGCTGGTGAGCGGGCCGGCCCACGGCCCGTACGAGACACACACCGGCGGAACAGGAGGAACCCCGACATGAGTGGCGTTACCGAGCACGTGGACGTGGACGTCCCGATCCGGACCGCGTACGACCAGTGGACCCAGTTCGAGGAGTTCCCCCACTTCATGGACGGCGTGCAGGAGGTGCGGCAGCTCTCCGACACGATGACCCACTGGACCGTCGAGATCGCGGGCGTGAAGCGCGAGTTCGACGCCGAGATCACCGAGCAGCTGCCGGACGAGCGGGTGGCCTGGCGCTCCACCGGGGGCACCCAGCAGGCGGGCGTGGTGACCTTCCACCGCCTCGACGAGGGCCACACCCGGGTCACGCTGCAGATGGAGTTCGAGCCGCACGGCGCGGTCGAGCAGGCCGGCGACAAGCTCGGCGTGGTCGACCGGCGCGCCAAGGGCGACCTGGAGCGGTTCAAGCAGTTCATCGAGCGACGCGGTCAGGAGACGGGCGCCTGGCGCGGTGCGGTCGACCGGCCCATCCCCTGAGGCAACCTCCCCCGCCCTCAGCGGTCCAACGCGGCAGCCAGCGCCTCGGGCCGGCTGAGGGCCAGCAGATGCCCGCCGGGCAGGCGCTCGGGCGTGACGCCGAGCCGCTGCTGGGCCACCCGGGTCTGGAACTCGGCCGGGAAGAACCTGTCCGCGCCGCCGCTCAGGACCTCGGTCGGCACGTCGGGCCACGCATCAAGCGGCCAGGGCTGCGCGAACGGCGTGCCCGACTGCGGTGACCCACCCGCCATGGCCTGGTCGGTGATGTCCTGCGGCACGTCGTGGAAGAAGTACACCAGCGGATCGAACGGCCCGTCGGGAGAGCGGCCCTCGCGCCTGTCGCACTCCCGGCGGGCCTGGTCCTGCCCGGTGTTGGTCCACCAGTCGCCGCCGGTCTCACCGGGCGCCGGGATCATCGCGTTGACCAGGACCAACCGCGAGACCGGCAGCCGACTGCAGACCAGTGGCGCGGTCAGGCCGCCCATCGACTGGGCCACCACCACCAGGTCCCCGCGGTCACCGGCCGCCTCGACCACTGTGTCCGCGTACTCCGGCAGTCCCGCGCTGTCGTCCGCGGCCGGCAGGTCGACGGCGATCGCCTCGTGGCCGCGCTGCTCCAGCAGGGGAACCAGGCGGTGCCAGTACCAGGCGTCGCCGCCGGCTCCCGGGATCAGGATGCACGTCGTCACGGTGCGAATTTAGCACCAGAGAGTGCTGTAGCGATACCATCAGCGGATGGCGCGCGCATACGACGATCCCTGCGGTCTGGCCCGGGCGCTCAACCTGGTCGGCGACAGATGGGCGTTGCTGATCGTCCGTGAGTTGCTGCTCGGACCGAAGCGCTTCACCGACCTGCGGCGCGGCCTGCCCGGCGCCAGTCAGAGCATGCTCACCGCCCGGCTCGCCGAGTTGGAGGAGGCGGGAGTGGTGCGCCGGCGGCGTCTCGGGCCACCGGCGGGCGTCCGGGCGTACGAGCTGACCGAATGGGGGCGGGACCTCGAACCCGCCCTGCTGGGGCTGGCCAGGTGGGGCAGCCGGGGTCCGCTGACCTCGTCGGCGCAGCTGAGCGTCGACGCGCTGGCCCTCGCCATGAAGACCACCTTCGACCCGGCCGCGGCGCGCGACTTCGCCGTACGGTGTCAGCTTCTTCTCGACGGCGACAGCCTGCTCGTCACCGTCGAGGACGGACGCGTCGACGTGGTACGCGCCGACGCCGCCGATCCCGACCTGGTGATCCGGGCCGGCGCCGGGACCTTCCGCTCGCTCATCTTCGGTGGCGTGCCGTTGCATGCCGCCGACGTCGTCGTCCGGGGCGACGGCGAGGTCGCGGCCCGCCTGCTGCGGCTGTTCCGGCGCCCCACGCCGGCCAATGGCCCACAGTGACGAAGCGAATGCTTTCAGCTACCTCTCAGGTGGCGTTGGTAGTCTCCCGGCGCGGCGTGATCCATTATGGACGCCGTTGATCTCGTTGCGGCACAAGGGTTCCAGGTGAATCTCTCCCCGGATCCCGGGTGCCGCACGTCCGGTGGCCGTCAAGGGAGATGTTCGTGGTGTTCAAGAGGATGCTGGGCGCGTTCGGGGTGGGCGGCCCCGCTGTCGACACGGTCCTGGCCAATCCGAGTACCCGCCCGGGGCTGATGCTGGGCGGGCAGGTGAACCTGACCGGCGGCAGCCACGACGTGGAGATCGACCACATCACCGTCGGGCTGGTCACCCGGGTGGAGATGGAGGGCGCCGAGCAGGAGTACGACGCCCTCGTGGAGTTCCACCGGGTCCAGGTCGCCGGCGGTCTGCGCCTGTCCGAGGGGCAGCAGATGTCGCTGCCGTTCCAGGTGGCCGTGCCGTGGGAGACGCCGGTGACCGACCTGTACGGGCAGCGCCTGCACGGCATGACGATGGGACTGCGCACCGAGGTGGCGATCCGCGGCGCCGTGGACAAGGGCGACCTCGACCCGGTGTACGTGCACCCGCTGCCGGTGCAGGAACGCATCCTGGAGGGCTTCGGCCGGCTCGGATTCCAGTTCAAGGGCGCCGACCTGGAACGCGGGCACATCTCGGGCCTGCGCCAGAGCCTGCCGTTCTACCAGGAGATCGAGTACTACGCCGCCCCGCAGTACGCCCACGCCGTCAACGAGGTCGAGCTGACCTTCGTCGCGAACGAGTACGGCGTCGACGTGGTGCTGGAGTTCGACAAGCGCGGTGGCCTGTTCTCCGGCGGCCATGACTCCTTCGGCCGCTACCACGTCGCGCACACCGACGCCGACCAGGTCGACTGGGCCGCTCAGGTCGACGCGTGGGTCCGCCAGGCCCTCGACGGCTACCAGAGCATGCACGCCGGCCACGGCTACGGGCAGCCCGCCTACGGCGCGCCCGGCTACGGGCACGCCGCGTACGGCCACCACAAGGAGGAGCACCACGAGCGGCACGGCGGCCCGGGCATGGGTGCCGTCGCCGCGGGCGTGGTCGGCGGCGCCGCGCTCGGCTTCGCCGGCGGGATGCTCGCCGACGAGGTGTTCGACTCCTTCGGCGACGACGAGGGCGGCGACGAGGAGGAGTGAGCCCGGGGATCCACAGTGGATCTCTGGTACCGCTTCATGATCTAATTCCGTCAGGTTTGTCCGCAACCGGTCGGATTGCCCGACCGGAAGTCGAAGGAGTGTGCATGCCCGTCACCGCCGACCTCACCAAGCTGGTCGACAAGGCCTACCAGGACAAGACCCTTACCGAGATCGTCGACGCCCCGGTGTCCGCCCTCGCCGGGGTCAGCGACGGCGACGCCAAGCTGCTCAAGGACGCCTTCAACATCACCACCGTCGGCGACCTCGGCCGCAACCCGTACTTCCGCACCGCCAACGCCCTGGTGGCCCTCACCGGCGCCAAGTAGCGCCATCGCCGATGCCCGGTGGCCCGGGAAGCGTTCCGGGCCACCGGGCATCGGGATCGAAACGAGCCGGGACCGCGGCTGTCGCCGTGCCCGGCCGTTTGCGATCATCCGGTCCGGGTACCGCAGGGGAATGACCGACAACGACCGCCACGTGTGGCGCGACGAGGACCGCACTCCCCTGCACGAGCTGGACCAGGCCATCGCCCGGTCGGCCACGGACGGCCAGGGCGACGACGTCACCGCCAACGACGCCGGCGAGGAGGCCGCGTTCGGGCACGGCCCGGAGGCGGTGGACCGGGGCGCCGGCCCGGAGGCCGAGCGGCGCGAGATGACCGATGCGGACCGGGCCTACCGGCCGTCGACGATCGGGCGGACCGGCCCGGACAGCATGTGATCCCCGGACGGCTGCGGGCACCCGCGCCGATGCCCGTGGCCGCCGGATTCATGCTCGGCCGATACGACAAAAAGTGCGGTACGGACAGCCAGGAAAACGGACAGCCCATCCAGAATCGGCCGAACGGCTGACGGCACTCCCCCTGTCGCGCGCAAGACTTTCGGAATGCAACAGGGCTCCGGTTTCCTCTCCAACCGTCAGCGCAAGCTCGCCTGGCTGGGCTTCCTGCTCGCCGCGATCCAGGCTCCGGTCTCCGCCCGGTTCACCGAGGACAGCTCCTGGCTGTTCAGCCTGGTGGTGGCGCTGATGGTCGCGACCGTGATCATCGCCGACGACGGCGCGCGCCGCCGTCCGGCCGACGCCCGCTCCTCCGACTGAGTCAGCGTGTGCCGGGGCGCGCCTCGTGCCCCGGCATCCCCCGGCTGCGGCGGCGTTCCTTCATCTCGGCCTCGTAGAGGTGCCGCCGACCCTCGACCAGCTCGTCGCGGGCCTGCCGGTCCAGCTCCCGGAAGAGCGCGTAGTACCCGTCGTCGAAGTCCTCGACGATCTGGAACGTCCACCGCCCGGCGATGACGTTGCGCCCGAGCAGCTCCCGGTCGATCCGCTCGGCCAGGCCCGGGTGCCCGGCGCGGCGGAACATCTCCACGGCGTCGTCGAGCATCAGGTCGGCGTGGCCGATCAGCTGGTGCAGCTCGTAGAGGTGCCCGCGTGCCCGCTCGACGCACTCCAGGGCCTCGCTGAGCTTGCCCAGCGCCTCGACCGTGGCGTCGCTCACCCCGTCCGGGCGGCGGTGCGCCCGGTCCGGTCCGTCGGCCTGGTGTCCCATGATGTCCCTCCGTGGGGCTGCTGCGTGGTCCTCGTGCCGGACTTCTGCCCCCGCACGGGCGACTCAATCCCCGCGGACGACGTGGCCGCTCCCCCGGACGACCCCGCAATCCGCCGGTCGGCCGAGGTCGGCCCGCACCGGGCGGCGATAGCCTCGGACACCATGCGCGTGCCGAACAACCGGGTCGCGACCCGCTCCGCGGCAGTGGCCGCGCGGTCGACCCTCACCACGCTGACCGCCGCCGTCGGCACCGCCGGCCTCGCCGCGGCCCACGCGAACCCCGGGCTGCTCGCCGAGGTCGACCAGCACGCCGCGGGGGTACGCGACAGCCTCGGCGGCGACCGCCACCCGCTCACCGTGGCGGCGCTCGCCGGATACGCCGAGGGGCTGCGCGACGCCGCGGCGGAGCACGGCTGGGCGCCGCCGGCCGAGCCGATGGACTGGTCCGCGCCGGACTGGGTGCTCACCCGCCTGCTGGCGGTCTGCCTGCTGGCCCGCGGACTCGACCCGCGTCACCTGGCCTGACCGGCAGCCGGCCGGACCCGGACACGGTTTCGGGGCGCCCGCCACCATCCCGCGGACACCCCGTCACCCGTTGCCGTCAGCCTCCCGGCCGGCGGAACTGCTGCGTCTCGTCGCCCATCTCGCCGGAGCGGTACGTACCCGCGCCCGACATCGACGACTGCGGCGCGGCCGGCGTCGGCTGCCCGCCCCGGTCGGCCATCTTGCGTTCGTAGTCGCCCCGGCCGGCCTGCTGCGCCTGCCGCTGCTGCCGGATCGCCCGGGACTCCTCGGCGGCCCGGTGCAGCCAGCCGTCCCAGCGGTCCTGCATCGGCTTGACCAGACCACCACCGACACCGACGATCAGGATGCCGGCCACGGTGGCGAGGAAGGCCACGAGCACCGGTGTGGTCACCGTGGTGGCGATACCCACCTGGTTCAGCGCGGCGATGATGCCGAGCGCCAGGATGAAGATCGCTGTCACGTCGGCCAGCACCCGGCCGTACGAGAGCCCGCCGAGCGCGCCGGAGACCAGGTCCCGGACGGCGTTGGCGATGGCGGCGGCGATCACCACGATCACGATCGCCACGAAGGCTCTCGGCAGCCAGGACACCACCCCGCGGATCAGGTCGCTGATCGCGTTCGGCCCCCACACCCCGAAGGCGAACTGCAGGGTGAACAGCAGGACCGCGTAGTAGGCCAGTTTGGCCAGGATGTCGCTGGCGTCGTACTTGGTGCGTTCCAGGGCCCGTTTGATACCGCCCCGTTCCACGGCGCGGTCGAACCCGACCCGTTCCAGTGCCGCGTCCACGATTTTGAGTACGGCTCTAGCGATGAGCCAACCCACGACGAGAATCGCGATGAACGCGATCGCCCGCGGTACGAAGAGCAGCACCGACCTCCAGAAGTCGGTCCAGGCCGCACCGATGTCGACCTGCCCGACCGCGAGGGTTTTCGGCATGATGTCCCTCCTGTCGCGTGAACTGCGCCGCCCGCATACCCGGTGACCTGGGCAGCACTCCGAGCCGGACCGGGCCAATTTCCCGACATGGGTGATCGAACCGGCCGTGACCTGCCCGAACGTCCGCGCCGCCGGAAGCCGGGACCCGCCACGAACGCATGATCGGAACCAGCCCGCCACGCTCCGGTTAGGCTGCGGTCATGCCAGGCACCGTCGGTCGGGTTCCCACACCGCCCGCCCCCGCACCGGGAGCGCCCGCCGATCCCGTCGTCCACGGGCCGCCCGCGCAGACCGGTCATCCGTGGGCCGGCACGCCGCTGGGCGCACCGCAGGGCTGGGATCCGGCGGTACGCGCCGTGATGGACGTGGTGCTCGCCTCCCCGGTGCCGATGGCGCTGCTCCTCGGCGACGACCTCGTCGTCTTCTACAACGACGGGTACGCCGAGCTGATCGGCGACCGGCACCCGCACGCGCTGGGCCGGCCGGCGGCCGAGGCGTTCGCCGAGGTGTGGCGTGATCCCGGCGCCGGCGAGGCGCTGGAGCGCGTCTACCGGCACGGTGAACCGTTCCTGCAGCGGGAGGCGGTGCTGCCCGCCGACCGGCAGGGTCCGGCCGAGCCGGCCGTGTTCACCCGCGGGCACTGCGCGGTACGCGACTCCACCGGCCGGATCGTCGGCGTGCTCACCGTCTCGGCGCAGACCACCCAGCTGACCCAGCAGTTGCAGAGCCTGAGCGACTTCGCGGCGGCGCTGTCCGGCACGCTCACCCTGGACGACGTGGCCCGGGTGACGCTGCGCTACTGCCTGCACTCCTTCGACGCGGACCGGGTGTCGTTCGCGGTGGACGAGGGCAGCGCCTGGCGGTTGGTCCGCCGCATCCGCGGCGAACTGCTCGACGAGGCCGACGAGCGGCTGCCCCCGCTGTGGCGGCGGATGTCCGCCGAGTCGGCGCTGCCGGCGGTGGTGTCCGCGCGCAGCGGCGTGGCCTCGTTCACCGCCGACGGCCAGCCGCTGCGCGGCGTCGCGGCGGACCGGCACGACGAGAAGATCCGCGCGCTGGCGGCGCTGCCGCTGCGCACGAGGGTGGTCCGTGGCTCGCTCACCATCGGTTACCGGGAGCCGCGTCCGTGGTCCCCCGCGGAACGGGCGCTGCTCGCCGCGTCGGCGGAGCTGGTCGGCCAGGCCGCCGAGCGGGCCCGCCGCTTCGAGACCCAGCACGGCACCGCCCAGATGCTGCAACGCAGCATGCTGCCGGAGCGGCTGCCGGACCTGCCCCGGCTGCGTATCGCCGCCCGGTACGACCCGGGCGTGGACGGCAACGCCGCCGGCGGCGACTTCTACGACGCGTTCCTGCTGCCCACCGGCGCGCTCGGGGTGGTGCTGGGCGACGTGGCGGGGCACGACGTGCAGGCCGCCGCCCGGATGGGCCAGGTGCGCGCCGCGCTGCGCGCGCTCGCCCTGGTCGACCCTCGCCCGGACGCGGTGCTCGACGGCCTGGACCGGCTGGTCGCCAGCCTCGGCGTCGAGGGCGGCACCCAGGAGCTGTTCGTCACAGTGGTGTTCGGCGTGATCGACGCGGACCGGGAACTGGTCACGCTGGCCAGCGCCGGACATCCCGCGCCGCTGATCCGGCGCGCCGGACCCGACGCGGCGGTGGCCGAGTTCGTCGACGTGCCGCCCGCTCCTCCGCTGGGCCTGGGCGGGCGGGCGCGTACCGCCACCGTGCCGTTCCGCCCCGGTGACACCCTGCTGCTCTACAGCGACGGCGTGGTGGAGCGCCGCTGGCAGGACGTGGCCGCCGGAATGGCGGGGCTGGGCGCGGCGGTGACCGGAGCGGCCGGCGGGGACCCGCGCGCGCTGTGCGCTGTCGCGACCGCCGCGGTGCCGGGCGCCACCGAGGACGACGTGGCGGTGCTCGCGGTGGAGTACGCGGTCCGGCCGAGCCGGTCGGCGAGCATGGAGGTGCCGGCCGAGCCGACCGCGCCGAGCCGGGTCCGGCACTGGATGACCGCGCAGCTCACCGAGTGGCAGGTGCCCGAGGCGGTGATCGGCGCGGCGGTGCTGTGCACGAGCGAGCTGACCACGAACGCGCTGCTGCACGCCGGCACCGCCGCCCGGGTCGAGGTCGACCTGTCCGCGGAGCGGCTGCTGGTGTCGGTGGCCGACTCGGGCACCCGGGGTCAGGTGACCCGCGCCCAGACCGACACGCTCAGCAGCCGGGGCCGTGGGCTCGGCCTGATCGAGGAGCTGAGCGACGCCTGGGGGACCGACCCGACCGTACGCGGATCGACTGTGTGGTTCGAGATCCTCATCCCGGCGGACGGACCGCGCGTCGGCGACGCCCCGGCCGGGTAGGAGCCGGACATGACCGACGACAAGCGCCGCGGTGTCCTCTTCGACGTGGACGGCACCCTGGTCGACACCACGTACCTGCACACGGTGAGCTGGTGGGAGGCGCTGCGCCAGGCCGACCACCGGGTGCCGATGGCGCGGATCCACAGGTCCATCGGCATGGGCTCGGACAAGCTCCTCGACCACCTGCTCGGCGCGGAGCGCGACCGGGACGCCGACGGCCGGCTGCGCGACGCGCACGACGCGCTCTACGGCGAGTACTGGGAGCGCCTCACGCCACTGCCCGGGGCGCGGGAGCTGCTGCGCGCCTGCGCGGAGCGCGGGCTGCGGGTGGTGCTCGCGACCTCGGCCGCCGAACACGAGGTGACCGCGCTACGGGCCGCGCTGGACGCCGACGACGTGATCGACTCGGTCACCTCGTCGGCCGACGCGCGGGAGAGCAAGCCGGCGCCGGACATCCTGGTCGCCGCGCTGGAGCAGTCGGGGCTGGCCGCCGAGCGGGTGGTGTTCGTCGGCGACTCGGTCTGGGACGTCGCCGCCGCCGGCAAGCTCGACATCCCCTGCATCGGGCTGACCTGCGGCGGCACCGGCCGCGCGGAGCTGGCCGGCGCGGGCGCGGTCGCGGTGTACGACGACCCGGCCGCGCTGCTGGACGCCCTGTCCGACAGCGCCATCGCCTCGCTCGGCTGAGCGGCGGTCAACCGGCGGGCGCGCGCAGGCTTAGCCGGGTCCGCTTCGGGGCACTGCTGGACTCCACCGCCCGGCCGCCGGGCGTCGGAAGGGTGGTGCCGTGGAACCGGTCGATGTCGCGTTCGCTCTGCTGGGCGTCGGTGCGCTGCTGGCCGGGGTGCTGCCCCGGGTGCTGGAGCGACGGCCGCTGTCGATGCCGATCGCGTTCCTCGGGCTCGGCATGCTCGTCTTCGTGCTGCCCACCGGTCTGCCCACACCGGATCCGCTGCGCTGGCCGGAGCTGACCACCCACCTCACCGAGGTCGGCGTGATCGTCGCGCTGATGGGCGCCGGCCTGAAGATCGACCGTCCGTTGAGCTGGGCCCGCTGGTCGTCGACGTGGCGGCTGCTGGCGATCGCCATGCCGCTGTGCATCGCCGCGGTGGCGCTGCTCGGCTGGTGGTGGGCCGGGCTGGTGCCGGCCGCGGCGCTGCTGCTCGGCGCGGCGCTCGCGCCCACCGACCCGGTGCTCGCCTCCGACGTGCAGGTGGGCGAACCGACCGACGTGGAGGACTCCGAGGACGAGGTGCGCTTCGCGCTCACCTCGGAGGCGGGCCTGAACGACGGGCTGGCCTTCCCGTTCGTGTACGCGGCCATCGCGATCGCCACCACCGGGCTCGCGCCGTCCGGCTGGCTCGGCGAGTGGTTCGCGGTGGACGTGCTCTACAAGCTCGCCGCCGGGGTGGGCGGCGGGTTGCTCGTCGGCTGGCTGCTCGGCAAGCTGTTCTTCCGCGCCCCGAGCAAGCTGCGGCTGGCCCGGCACTCCGAGGGGTTCCTCGCGCTGGCCGCGACGTTCCTCGCGTACGGGCTGGTCGAGGTGATCGGCGGGTACGGCTTCCTGGCCGTGTTCGTGGCCGCCCGGGCGATCCGGGCCGCCGAGCGCACCCACGAGTTCCACTCCGTGCTGCACGACTTCGCCGAGCAGGTGGAGCGGCTGCTCACCGTGCTGTTGCTGCTGCTGTTCGGCGGCGCGGTGATCGGCGGGCTGCTCGCGCCGCTGACCTGGCCGGCCGCGCTGGCCGGGTTGGCCCTGGTGCTGGTGATCCGGCCGCTGGCCGGGTGGCTGTCGCTGCGCGGCGCGCCCGGCAAGCCGGCCGAGCACTGGGTGATCTCGCTGTTCGGCATCCGCGGCGTCGGCTCGTTCTACTACCTGGCGTACGCCACCAGCAAGACCGACTTCCCGCAGGCGGAGCTGGTCTGGGCCACAGTCGGTCTCGTGGTGGTGGTCTCGGTGGTGGCGCACGGGATCGCCGCGACACCGGTCATGCAGTTGCTGGACCGGGAGGGTGAACGCACCGGCGAGGACACGCGGGCCGGGTCGGCGGCGCAGCCGGTGGGCGCCACCGGCTGAGCGCGCCCCGGTTCAGCCCAGCCGGGCGGCGAGCGCGCGGCCGAGGTCCCGGCCGGAGCGCCAGGCGGTCTGCACGCGCGGGCGGCCGAACGCGTCGCCGGCCAGGCCGATGCCGTCGTCGTCCAGGTGGAACGTGGCATCCCCGGCGTGCGCGGCCGGGGTCGCGTACGTCCAGCGGTGCACGTGGGTCGACAGCGCCGGCTCGGGCAGCCCGAGCAGGTCGCGGACCGCCTGCTCGATCGCCTCGCGGGCGGCGGTGGGCTGGAGCAGGTGCCGGGCGGCGAACCCGGCGGTGGTGTGCGCTACGAGCACCGGCGCGCCGTCGCCGCGCCGGTCGCCGTCGTCGCAGACCAGGCTGAGCACCGGGTGGTCGTTGACGAACGCGCCCCGGAAGTCCGCCCAGCGGCGGGCCGGGAAGTGCAGCACCCCGGTCAACGCGGACGACCACCGCTGCGCGGCCACCGCCCGGGTCGCCTCGGCCAGCGCCGGGTCCAGCAGCAGCGCGGCCTGCGGGCCGGGCATGGCGAGCACCACCGCCTCGGCCTCGGCGCCGTCGGCCCGGGGGCCCGGCTCGACTGTCATCACCAGCCGGTTGTGGGTCACCGGAAGGTCGCCGGCCAGGTGTTCGACGAGCGAGCGCAGCCCGCGTGGGGCGGCCCACCGCATGGGGCCGGTGACCTGCTCGCGTCCGCCCGGCCCGTACGCGGCGAGCGTGTCGGTCCACTCCCGCGCCAGCCCGGCCGCCCGCCACCGGTCCACCACGGCGGCGAAGTCCGGGTCGTCGACGGTGAAGTACGCGGCGCCCAGGTCGGCCGGGCGGCCGTCGAAACGCTTGCTGGCCATCCGCCCGCCGGTGACCCGAGCGCGCTCGCGCAGCCGTACCGGGATCCCGGCCCGCGCCAACTCGGTCGCGCACGCCACTCCGGCGATGCCCGCGCCGACCACCACCACGCCCGCCCGGTCCGTCGTCACCAGGTGATCGTAGGCGGCGGCCGGCATGAACCCGGCGGCCCGGGGGTAGTGGAACACCTGTTCGAGGAGAGGTGATGAGCATGGCCGACCGCGCCAACACCAACGGCAGGAACGTGAACCCGGACGCCGCCGTCAAGGACCCGGACGACTGGGTCACCGGCGACGAGCCGCCCACCGCCGCCCAGGAGTCGTACCTGCACACGCTGGCGCAGGAGGCGGGCGAGCCGGTGCCGGAGGGCCTGACCAAGGCCGAGGCGTCCCGGCGGATCGACCAGTTGCAGGCGGAGACCGGCCGGGGCCGCTGAGCGGTCAGCGCGGGGGCAGGCGGTGCAGCTCGACCCGGTCGAGCCGCCCCGCCGCCACCCGCGCGGTCAGGTACGTGGCGTGCGGCTGCGCCCGCCGGTCGGTCGGCGAGCCGGGGTTGAGCAGCCGCAGGCCGCCCGGGGCGACGCTGTCCCAGGGGATGTGCGAGTGCCCGAAGACGAGCAGGTCGCAGTCGCCGTACGCGGCGGCGCAGCGCTCCTCGCGGCGGGTCTTCGGGCCGGTCTCGTGCACCACGGCGACGCGCAGGCCGTCCAGCTCGACCCGGGCCACCTCGGGCAGCCGGGCGCGCAGCTCCGGCCCGTCGTTGTTGCCGTACACGGCGACCAGCCGGCGCGACCGCGCCTCCAGCGCGTCCAGCAGCGCCACGTCCACCCAGTCCCCGGCGTGCACCACGACATCCGCGGCCTCCACGGCCGCCCACAGCGGCCCCGGAAGATCCCGCGCCCGCTTGGGCACGTGCGTGTCCGCCATGATCACCAGCTCCACCCCCTCATCCTCCCCCACCCCTCTCTTTCCCGCGCCGATCATGAGGTTGGCGGCACTCGGGGAGATCGACTACGCCGTCAACTTCATGATCAACGCGAAGAGGCGGCGCGGGCGGCGGCGTCGGTGATGCGGCCGGCGGCGGTGATCAGGCCGATGTGCGAGTACGCCTGCGGGAAGTTGCCCATCTGCTCGCCGGTGTCCGGGTCGATCTGCTCGGCGTACAGGCCGAGGTCGTTCGCGCGGGCGGCGAGCCGTTCGAACAGCCGCCTCGCCCGGTTCAGTTCCCCCGCCTCGGCCAGGCCGGCGGCCAGCCAGAACGAGCAGATCACGAACCCGGCCGGGTCGCCGTCGAAGCGGCGCAGCAGCCCGTCGCGCGACAGCCGCCGCTCCAGCAGGTCCATCGTGGCGCGCATCCGCCGGTCGCCCGCCGGCAGGAAGCCGACCAGCGGCATGACCAGCACCGAGGCGTCCAGGTCGTCGGAGCCGAACGCACCGGTGTACGCGCCGACCCGCTCGTTCCAGCCCCGGGCGAGCACCGCCGCCCGCACCTCGTCGCGCGCGGCGGCCCAGCGGGCCACGTCGGCCGGCTCGCCGATGCGCGAGCCGAACCGGACCGCCCGGTCCAGCGCGGTCCAGCACTCCACCTTGGAGGAGACGTAGTGCCGCTGCGGGCCGCGCGCCTCCCACATCCCGGCGTCGGGCCGGTGCCAGCCGCGCTCGGCCTGGTCGGCGAGCGTACGCAGCAGGTCACGCACCTCCGGTGACATGGGGTCGAGGTAGTAGCGCATCAGCCAGGCCGCATCCAGCACCTCGCCCAGCACGTCGTTCTGCCGCTGCCGCCAGGCGTCGTTGCCGACGAGCACCGGCCGGCTGCCGGCGTACCCGGCGAGGTGGTCGAGGTCGTGCTCGGTCAGGTCCCGCTCCCCCTCGACGCCGTACATGATCGGCACCGGCTCGTCACCGATCCGGCCCATCGCCCGGGCCACCCAGGTGAACTGCCGGTCCGCCTCGTCCGGGCAGGCGGCCCGCCAGAGCGCCTGGAGGGTGAGGCTGAAGTCGCGCAGCCAGACGTAGCGGTAGTCGTAGTTGCGGTCGCCGCCGAGCCGCTCCGGCACCGAGGTGGTGGCCGCCGCGACGACGGCGCCGCTGGGCGCGTACGTCATGCCCTGCACCGCGAGCGCGCTGCGCCGCACCTCGTCGCGGTACTCGCCCTGGTAGTCGTGCAGCGCCGACCAGGACCGCCACCCGGCCACCGTCTCGGCGATCACTTCGGCGGCGTCGGGCAGCGCCGGTTCGGCGCCGGCGTACGTCGGGGCGTACCCGAGGGTGAAGCGGTGCGTGCTGCCGGCGCGGGCGGTGAACCGCCCGGTGGCGGCTCCCCCGGCGATGGTGAGCGGGACGTCGGCGCGCAACTCCAGGCGGCAGGCGCCGGCGGTGGCGCGGATCACGCCGTCGCGTTCGGTCAGGTAGGCGCCGACGCGGCCGTACTCGAAGCGGGGCGCGTAGTCGACGCGCATCGCCACCTCGCCGGTGAGCCCTTCCACCAGCCGGGCCAGCACCCGCGGCGAGCGCATCCCGATGTCGTGACCGCGCGCGCCGGGCTCCAGCGCCAGCGCGTCGGTGACGGCCACCGTGCCGGTCGCGGTGGCGAAGACGGTACGCAGCACGAGCGCGTCGTCCAGGTAGGAGCGCGTGCTCGTCGACTCCCCCTCCGGGCGGATGCTCCAGTGTCCCGCGTCCTCGTCGAGCAGGCGGCCGAACACCGACGGCGCGTCGAACCGGGGCGGGCACCACCAGTCGACCGAGCCGTCGCGGTCGACCAGGGCCGCGCTGCGCCCGTCGGCGAGGAAGCCGTGCTCGCTGATGTGTCGGGTCGGCACGGGTGTGGCTACCCGGCGCGGGGCGTCGGCATGCCTCGCCACATCGGTCCGGGCCGGTGCGTTACCGCTGCCCGGCGACGGGAACGCGGCGGGTTGACGAAGGAGGATGCTCATGACCAGACCCTCGACTCCGACCACGGCCTGGCAACCCGGCATGCCGGGCAGCGACAACCTCCCGTCCGGCCCGGGCGGTCGCCCGACGCCGCCGAGCGGGGACGGGCACGGACCGCAGGCCGGTTCGGCGACCGTCACAATCGGCTCGTACCCGGACTATCCGTCCGCCCAGCGGGTGGTGGACTATCTGGCCGACAACCGGTTCCCGGTGGAACGTACCTCGATCGTCGGTACGGACCTCACGCTCGTGGAGACCGTGATGGGACGGCTCACCACGGGCCGCGCGGCCCTGCTCGGGGCCGGCACCGGCGCCTGGTTCGGTTTGTTCATCGGGTTGCTCTTCGGCATCTTCACCGCCGGCAACTGGCTCGCGGTGATCCTGGTCGGCCTGGTGATCGGCGCGATCTGGGGTGCCGTGTTCGGCGCTGTCGCGCACGCGATGAGCGGCGGTCAGCGTGACTTCACGTCGGCCAGTTCGCTGCGGGCCGCCCAGTACGCGGTGACGGTGGACGCGGAGATGGCCGGGCAGGCCCAGCAGCTGCTCAGCCGGATGCACCTGACACCGACGGGCGCCACCGC
Source organism: Micromonospora sp. II (assembly GCF_001709195.1). Taxonomy (NCBI): domain Bacteria; kingdom Bacillati; phylum Actinomycetota; class Actinomycetes; order Micromonosporales; family Micromonosporaceae; genus Micromonospora; species Micromonospora sp. II. The sequence goes on from NZ_LYXF01000078.1 coordinate 53,927, forward strand.
CCGCTGACCGGCAGGGCGATGAGGGGAGGGCCGGGCGGCCCTCCCCTCATTCGTGGTACGCGCGCTCGCCGGCGCGCAGCGGCACGTCCACCCGGTTCTCCGGCGGGGCCAGCGGGCAGGCCCACCTGTCGTCGTAGGCGCAGCTGGGGTTGTAGAGGTAGTTGGCGTCCAGCCGGACCCGGTCGCCGGGCAGCACGGTCAGGCCGCGGCCGAACGTGCCCTTCACCGTGTCGGTGAGGTACCGGCCCCCGCCGTACGAGCCGTCGCCGCAGGTGGCGTCACGCACGGGCAGGAAGAGCCCGCCCCCGTACGCCTCGATCCACCAGAGCGTGAGCGGTCCCCACGGCGTCTCCGCGACGGCCACCCGCCGGTACGCGACCACGCCGTCCGGGCCGCCGGTGTCGATGCGCAGCTCGCCGGAGGCGGCGCGCAGCGGCGCCTCGACCACTGCCGACGGGTCGGGCGGGTACCAGCGCAGTCCGGTGAAGCCGGGCCGGTCGGCGGGCGGCACCGGGCTGCTGGGGTGGGTGCGGAACAGCTCGTCGCGGGCGGCCCGGAAGCCGGCCAGGTCGAGGTCGGACAGGTAGAGCGCCGCCACCCGCTCCCGCCAGTCGAGCAGGTCGAGATCGTCCATTCCCCGACCCTAGCCGGGCGGCCCGTTCAGGTTTTAAGAAGCCCCCTAAGGCGCGCTGGTCCGCGCACGCCAGGGCCACTTGTTTAAATTTTAAATAGTGCTACTCTCGGAGCCATGACGGAGAGCCTGGACGCCGAGCGGATGGCCTGCTGGCGCGCGTACATCGAGTCGAGCCAGCGGCTGTTCACCCGGCTCGAGGACGACCTGCGCGCCGACAGCGACCTGAGCTTCGCCGACTACCACGTGCTGGTGCTGCTCTCCGAGGCGCCCGGCCAGCGGCTGCGCATGGGGGAGCTGGCCGACCGGCTGGTGTTCTCGCCGAGCCGGCTGACCTACCAGATCACCACGATGCGCAAGCGCGGACTGGTGGCGAAGGAGGCGTGTCCGGCCGACCGGCGCGGCAGCGAGGCAGTGCTCACCGCGGCCGGCCTGTTCGCCCTGCGCGAGGCCGCGCCGCACCACCTGCGCTCCGTGCGCGCCCACCTGATCGACGACCTCGACGACGCCGAGGTCGCCTGCCTCACCCGGGTCTTCGAGCGGCTCGGCCGGCGCCTGCGCGCCGACCGCACCGCGTCGTCCGTCCCGGCCGACAAGTAAGGAGCCCCGCGATGCCCGCGATCACCGTCGACGACGTCCTCGTCCTGCCCCGCCTGCCGAAGCTCGGCGAGGCCACCGAATACCGCTCCGTCCGCCGGGTCACCACTGCCCCCAGCGGGTACGAGGGCGAGGGCTTCCCGGTCCGCCGGGCCTTCGCCGGCGTGCCGATGACCGAGCTGGACCCGTTCATCCACCTCGACCAGATGGGCGAGGTCGACTACGCGCCGGGCGAGCCGAAGGGTACCTCCTGGCACCCGCACCGCGGCTTCGAGACGGTGACCTACATGATCGACGGGATCATGGACCACCAGGACTCGACCGGGGGCGGCGGCACCATCACCGACGGCGACACTCAATGGATGACGGCCGGAAGTGGCCTGCTGCACATCGAGGCGCCGCCGGAGCACCTGGTGATGAGCGGCGGGCTGTTCCACGGCCTGCAGCTCTGGGTCAACCTGCCCAGCATCGCCAAGATGAGCGCGCCCCGCTACCAGGACATCCGCGGCCGAGAGTCGGCGCTGCTCACCACGCCCGACGGCGGCGGCCTGATCCGGGTCATCGCCGGGGAGGTCGCCGGGCACCAGGGTCCCGGCTCGACGCACACGCCGATCACCATCGCGCACGTCACGTTGCAGCCCGGCGCCGAGCTGAGCCTGCCGTGGCGGTCGGACTTCAACGCGCTGGTGTACGTGCTGGCCGGCCGCGGCACCGTCGGCACCGACCGGCGGCCGATCCACCTCGGCCAGCTCGCCGTGCACGGGCCCGGCGAGGCGCTGCGGATCACCGCCGACCGGACGCAGGACTCCAACGCCCCGGCGCTGGAGCTGTACCTGATGGGCGGCCAGCCGATCCGCGAGCCGGTGGCACACTACGGCCCGTTCGTGATGAACACCCGCGCCGAGCTGATCCAGGCGGTCGAGGACTTCCAGGCCGGCCGGCTCGGGGTGATCCCGACCGGGCGGGTGCCGCACAGCGACGGCCAGGGCGACCGGCCCTGACCTGCCACGGGCGCCCCGGTCCGCCGGGGCGCCCGGCCGCGGTCTCAGGAGACGGCGAAGATCCCGGCCACCCCGAGGATCACCATCAACAGGACCGCCACCAGCGCACCCCGCTCCCCCTCCACCGCCTGGTCGCGGTCGTCGGTCACGGTGTTCGTCGTCTCGGCGGGCATGTCGGTGCCTCCTCGGTGTCGCGATCCAGGGGTCCGGCGTACCCCTGGCGCGCGGCACCCACGCGACCTGCTGCTCGCCGTGCGGGGTCCTGCCGGGGGTCCTACCGTGTGAGGACGTCGTCGACCTCGGGGGTGGAACGTGACTCTGCGGGACTGGTTCCTCACCGCACAGGAACGCGCCAACCCGAGGTCTGAGTTACCCGTCTGGACCGATGGAAACCTCGCCGAGCCGTTGATTCACGGAGCCGCGTACTTCGACCGCCTGGTCAGCGAGGTGGAATCGCTCACCGCGGGCGATCATCTGTTCTTCACCGACTGGCGCGGCGACCCGGACGAGCGGATGCGCCCGGACGGCCCGACGGTGGCGCAGTTGTTCGCGCGGGCCGCCCAGCGCGGGGTGATCGTCAAGGGCCTGATCTGGCGCTCCCACCTCGACACGCTGTCCTACAGCGAGGCGGAGAACCGCGACCTCAGCGAGGCGATCCGGGCGGCCGGCGGCGAGGTGCTGCTCGACCAGCGGGTCCGGCGCGGTGGCTCGCACCACCAGAAGCTGGTGGTGCTGCGCCATCCGGGCGACCCGAGCCGGGACATCGCGTTCGCCGGCGGCATCGACCTGTGCCACAGCCGCCGCGACGACGCCGGCCACGCCGGCGACCCGCAGCCGATCGGCATGTCCCCCCGGTACGGCCCCACACCGCCCTGGCACGACGTGCAGCTCGCGGTGCGCGGGCCGGTCGTCGGCGCGCTCGACACCACGTTCCGGGAGCGGTGGACCGACCCGATGCCGCTGGACTCGGAGAACCCGATGGCCTACCTGCGGGACCGGCTGCGCGGCTCCGACCTGCGCCCCGACCCGCTGCCCGAACAGCCCGCCGACCCGCCGCCCTGCGGGCCGCACCACGTGCAGGTGCTGCGCACCTACCCGGCGGTGCGGCCCCGCTACTCGTTCGCCCCGGACGGCGAGCGCACCGTGGCCCGCGGCTACACCAAGGCGGTACGCCGGGCCCGGCGGCTGATCTACCTGGAGGACCAGTACCTCTGGTCGACCGAGGTGGCCGAGCTGTTCGCGCAGGCGCTGCACGAGCATCCGGACCTGCACCTGGTGGCGGTCGTGCCCCGGCACCCGGACGTGGACGGCCGGCTCGCGCTGCCGCCGAACATGGTCGGCCGGGAGCAGGCGCTGTCGCTGTGCCACCGGGCCGCGCCGGAGCGGGTGCACGTGTTCGACGTGGAGAACCACGACGGCACGCCGGTCTACGTGCACGCGAAGGTCTGCGTGGTGGACGACGTGTGGGCCAGCGTGGGCAGCGACAACTTCAACCGCCGCTCCTGGACGCACGACAGCGAGTTGTCCTGCGCGGTGCTCGACGACACCCGCGACACCCGCGCGCCGGCCGACCCGGCCGGGATGGGCGACGGAGCCCGGGTGTTCGCCCGCGACCTGCGGCTGCGGCTGTGGCGCGAGCACCTGGACCGTGATCCCGGCGGCACGCAGGACGACGACCTGCTGGACCCGGCGGACGCGGTGGCCGCGATCACCACGGCGGCGGAGGAACTGGACCGCTGGCACGCCGGGGGCCGGGCCGGTCCCCGTCCGCCGGGCCGGTTGCGGCCGCACCGCCCGGAGCGGCTGCCCTGGCGTACGCGGCTCTGGGCGCTGCCCGCGTACCGGCTGGTCTACGACCCGGACGGCAGGCCGCTGCGCGCCCGACGGGCCGGCACCTGGTGACGGTCGCTCACCTCGTCGGGCACGTTCGGGCGGGCCGGATAGGCGAACGAGACCCGGGGCGAGTAGAACCCCCAGCACACGTGCAGCGGGTTGGCCGGCCGCAGCGCGTGGACCGGATGCTCCGGCGCCGGGAACTCCACCGACTCGACCTCGAACGGTGACACCGGCTCGGCCACGTACGGGTAGTCGGTGACGATCAGCTCGCCGCCGCGGCCGGTGAGGTAGCGGTGGTGGCCGTTGTGGACCTCGGTGCCGGTGTGCCCGACCCGGGCGGTGACCCGGATCAGCAGCGTGCCGTCGCCGGCCCGGGTCTCGGCGGTGAGCCGGTCGCCCCGCAGGTCCAGGCGCGTCTCCCCGGCGGCGGCGGGCGCGCCCCGTGCGGCGGCGTACCGCCGGACCCGCTCGCTGGAGGAGAAGTAGTGGGTCCACCAGCCACCCGGCGTCCCGCCGTCGGGTGGATCCATGTCCGCCAGTGAGACACCCAGGTAGGTGAGCGAGTACGCGCCGAAGCCGGAGGTCTGTGTCTCGTCGTCGACCACGTACTGGTTGACGAAGACCTGACGCTGCGGGTGCGGACGCAGACCGGCGGGCAGCAGGGTCTCGACCACGCCGGGATCCGCCGGGAGCCAGCTGAACAGCAGCGTCCGGGCGTTGATGACGAGTTGCGGCGCGGCGGGATCCAGCACGGTGCCTCCGTTGACGTGTCGCTACGGACGGTACGGGCGGTCCCGTCGGCGGGACAACGACAGAAAGGCGACACTTCGCCCACCTGTCGGATTCCGCGTTGACCGATCGGGGCGCGCTATGCCCGGAAAAACGAGGTCCATACCCCGCCACACCTTAAGTACATCGTACTTTCGGCTAGATTTCGGCAGCACGATCGGGCTATGGTGGCTCCCGAACGTACTACGTCACCTAAACCTGAGCGTCACGTCTTTTTCTTCCGCGGACGAGGTGCAGGGAGGACCACCCATGACCGCCCACACGATCAGCGCCCCGGCGACCACGCCGGCCGGCTCCGCGAAGCTCGACCCCCGCTCGCTCACCGACAGCGCCGCCGACCTGCTCGCCGCCATGGCCGCGCTGCCGGCCGGCCACCCCTCGCGGCCCGCGCTGCGCGACCGCGCCATCGAGGCGTGGCTGCCGCTGGCGAACCACCTGGCCCACCGCTACAGCGGCCGCGGCGAACCGAACGACGACCTGGCGCAGACCGCCGCGATCGGCCTGATCAAGGCGATCGACAAGTTCGACCCGTCGCGCGGCGTCGACTTCGCCGGCTACGCGATCCCCACCATCATCGGTGAGCTCAAGCGCCACTTCCGCGACCGCACCTGGGACATCCGCGTCCCCCGCCGGTTGCAGGAGCTGCGCCTGGCGATCTCCGACGCCAACAGCACGCTGCTCCAGACGCTCGGCCGCTCGCCGACGGTCGCCGACATCGCCGCCCACCTCAAGCTCACCGAGGAAGAAGTCCTCGAAGGCCTGGAGGGCGCCCGCGCCTACAACGCGGTGTCGCTGTCCACGCCGACCGGCGACGGCGAGCGGGCCACCGAGCTGGGCGACCTGCTCGGCGGCGAGGACGGCGAGTTCGAGCTGGCCGAGACGCGCGTCGCCCTCGGCCCGGCGCTGGCCACGCTCGACCAGCGCGAGCAGAAGATCCTCACGCTGCGCTTCTACGGCAACCTGACCCAGTCGCAGATCGCCGAGCAGATCGGCGTCTCGCAGATGCACGTGTCCCGGCTGCTGGCCCGGGCCCTGACCAAGCTGCGCGGTCAGCTCGACGGAACGTACTAGCAGGTGGCGGCGGCCGGGTCGGCGGACCCGGCGCAGCGGTCCACCCGGCCCGGTCGGCGGTGCGCCGGCCGGGCCGTTCCGTGTCCGCCCACCGGGGCCGGTGCGACAGCCCGCCGGGGGCGGGTGCGAGAGTGGGTCGGTGCTCGCCGACGTCGCCCTCGACCTGCCGGTCCGGCCGGTGCTGCCGGCACTCGTCGAAGCGCTGCGCGACCGGGGCGCCGCCGTGCTGGTGGCGCCGCCGGGCACCGGCAAGACCACCACCGCGCCACTCGCGGTCGCCGACGCCGTCGCCGGACGGGTGGTGATCGCCCAGCCCCGGCGGGTCGCCGCACGCGCCGCCGCGCACCGGATGGCCGCGCTGCTCGGCGACCGGGTCGGCGACCGGATCGGCTACGCGGTGCGCGGCGAGCGCCGGGCCGGGCCGCGTACCCGGATCGAGGTGGTCACCACCGGTCTGCTGGTGCGCCGTCTGCACCACGACCCGGAGCTGCCCGGCGTGGACGCGGTGCTGCTCGACGAGTGCCACGAACGGCAGCTCGACGCGGACCTGGCGCTGGCGTTCAGCGTCGAGGCGCGCGGCACGCTGCGCCCGGACCTCTGGCTGCTGGCGATGTCGGCCACCCCGCAGGCGGACCGCTTCGCCGCGCTGCTCGGCGCGGGCGACCCCGCCCCCGTGGTACGCGCCGAGGCCGCCCTGCACCCGGTCGAGCGGGTGTGGGCGCCGCCGCCGCGCCCGGTGACGCCACCCGGCGGTGGCCGGGTCGATCCCGCGCTGCTGGACCACGTGGCCGCCACGGCCCGCCGGGCGCTGCGCGAACGCGACGGCGACGTGCTGGTCTTCCTGCCCGGCGCGGGTGAGATCGGCGCCGTCGCGCGCCGCCTGGCCGACCTGCGCGACGTCACGGTGCTGCCGTTGCACGGACGGCTGCCCGGCCCGGCCCAGGACGCGGCGCTCACCCCCGCCGCCGGGCGGCGCGTGGTTCTCGCGACGGCGGTGGCGGAGAGCAGCCTGACCGTGCCGGGCGTCCGGGTCGTGGTGGACGCCGGCCTGAGCCGGGTGCCCCGCACCGACCTGGCCCGGGGGCTGGGTTCGCTGGTGACGGTGCCGGTGTCCCGGGCGGCGGCGACGCAGCGGGCGGGCCGGGCCGGGCGGGAGGCGCCGGGCGCGGTCTACCGCTGCTGGTCCGAGGCGGCACACGAGCGGCTCGCCCCGCAGCCCGAGCCGGAGATCGCCACCGCCGACCTGACCGGGTTCGCGCTGGAGCTGGCGGCCTGGGGCACCCCGGACGGCGCCGGCCTGGCGCTGCCCGATCCGCCGCCACCGGCCGCGCTGGCCGTGGCGCGGGAGACCCTGGGCACGCTCGGCGCGGTGGACGACGACGGCCGGATCACCGCGCGCGGCCGGGCGGTCGCGGCGGCAGGCACGCATCCCCGGCTGGCGCGGGCCCTGCTGGACGGCGCGCCCCGGGTCGGCGCGGACCGGGCCGCCGAGGTGGTGGCGATCCTCGGCGAGAACACGCTGGGCGGGACGGGGGACGACCTGCCCGCCCGCTGGCGGCGGCTGCGCGACGGCGTCGACCCGGCCGCCACCGCGCGCTGGCGCACCGAGGTACGCCGCCTGCGCGCCGCTCTGCCCGCCGACGACGCCGAACGGAAGCGCCTGCCCGACGATCTGGCCGCGGGGCTGATCGCCGGACTCGCGTACCCGGAACGGCTGGCCCGGACGCGGCGACCGGGCGGGTCCGCGTACCTGATGGCCGGCGGGACCGCCGCGGAGCTGACGCCCGGGTCGGGGCTGGCCGGAGCGGCGTGGCTGGCCGTCGCGGTGGCCGACCGCTCCCCCGGCGCGCCGGCCGCGCGGGTACGGCTGGCCGCGCCGATCGACGAGGCGACCGCCCGGGAGGCCGGGGCGGCGCTGCTATGTTCCGGGCGGGAGGTGGCCTGGACCGGCGGCGACGTGGTGGCCCGGGAGGTGGACCGGCTCGGCGCGATCGAGCTGCGCGAGCGGCAACTGACCGCGCCGGAACCGGAGCTGGTCGCGGCGGCGCTGCTGGACGGGCTGCGGCAGGAGGGGCCGGGACTGCTGCGCTGGACGCCGGAGGCGACCGGGCTGCGCCGCCGGATGGCGTTCTGCCGCCAGGCGCTCGGCGGGGACTGGCCGGACGTCTCCGACGCGGCGCTGCTCGACCGCGCCCCCGACTGGCTCGGGCCGGAGCTGGTCCGCGCCCGCCGCCGGGCCGACCTGAGCCGGGTGGACGTGGTGGCGGCGCTGCGCCGGCTGCTGGACTGGCGGCAGGCCGCCCGGCTGGACGAGCTGGCCCCGGAACGGCTCGCGGTGCCCAGCGGATCGCGGGTACGTGTCGACTACGCCGATCCGGGCGCGCCGGTGCTGGCGGTGAAGCTCCAGGAGACGTTCGGCTGGCGGGACGTGCCGCGCATCGCCGACGGGCGGGTGCCGGTACTGCTGCACCTGCTCTCCCCCGCCGGGCGGCCGGTGGCGGTCACCGCCGACCTGGCGTCGTTCTGGCGCACCGGCTATCCGCAGGTGCGGGCGGAGCTGCGGGGCCGCTACCCGCGTCACCCGTGGCCGGAGGACCCGACCACCGCCGAGCCGACCCGCCGGGCCGCTCCGCGCCGCCGGTGAGGGCTACTCCTCGACGACGTCGGCGATCACGACGGTGATGTTGTCCGGGCCGCCGGCCCGCAACGCCAGGTCGATCAGCCGGGCCGCGCAGGCGTCCCGCTCCATCTGCTCGTTGAGGACCTCGGTGAGCGTGTCCGCGCGGACGACGTTGGAGAGGCCGTCGCTGCACAGCAGCCAGCGGTCGCCCGCGCGGGGCACCATCGTCGCGTACGACGGGGAGACCTGGTCGCCCTGCAACGCCTGGGTGACCACGGCCCGCCGGGGGTGGCTGCTGGCCTGCTCGGCGGTGATCACGCCCTGGTCGACGAGCATCTGCACGAACGTGTCGTCGCGGGTGACCTGCTTGAGCACGCCCTCGCGGAACAGGTAGGCGCGGGAGTCGCCGACGTGCGCCAGCGCCAGGCAGCTGCCGGTACGGGCGAACAGCAGCGCGGTGAGCGTGGTCCCCATGCCCTGACGTTCCGGGTCCTCCTCCACCGCCTGGCGGATCCGCGCGGTGGCCAGCTCGATCGCGCCCTGGAGCGCGGCGACGAGCGCGTCCTCCGGCGTCTCCACGTCCAGCGGGGCGATCGCGTCGATCGCGATGCGGCTGGCCAGGTCGCCGGCCGCCATGCCGCCCATGCCGTCGGCCACCGCGACCAGCCAGGGGCCCGCGTGCTGGGCGTCCTGGTTGCCGCTGCGGATCAGCCCACGGTCGCTCGCTCCGACGGAACGAAGCTTCAGGGTCATGGGTCGCAGCCTGCCAGGTCGAGGGCTCGGTTGTCTGTAGGAGATCACCGACATCGTACGTGGCGCGCCGGACCCCTCCGCGAGCGGGCGCTCGGCCGAGCATCGGGCCGGATCGATTGACAGCGACGGAACGCGGTGGAAACATCGGCCTGATATTGGGAGCGCTCCCAGTTCCCGGTCTCCCCCACCACCCCCGAGCACGGAAGGAACCTCCGTGACCCGATCCCGACGTCGGCTCGCCGCGCTCGCGGCCACCACGCTGGCGCTCACCGGCCTCACCGCCGGCCCGGCCCTTGCCGAGGTGCCGCCGGACGCCCCCGAACAACTCCGCAACGGCGACTTCAGCGCCGGTGTCTCCCCCTGGTTCTCCTACGGCACCGGCGACCTCGCTGTCGTCGACGGCCGGCTCTGCACCACCGTCGCGGCCGGCACCGCCAACCCGTGGGACGCCGGCATCGGCCAGGACGCGGTGCCGCTGATGCAGGGCGCCGAGTACGAGCTGTCCTTCGACGTCTCCGCCACCCCGGGCGCGGCCGTCAAGGCGGTGCTGCAGCTCGGCAGCGCCCCCTACACCACGTACGCGAGCGTCGACGCCACCGCCACCGGCACCTCGAAGCGCGTCACCACCACGTTCACCTCCCCGGCCGAGAACCCCACCGCCCAGCTGATCTTCCAGGTCGGCGGCAGCGCCGAGGCGCAGACGTTCTGCCTGGACAACGTGTCGCTGCGCGGCGGGGAGCCGGCGCCGCCGTACGAGCCGGACACCGGGCCCCGGGTCCGGGTCAACCAGGTCGGCTACCTGCCCGGCGGGCCGAAGCACGCGACTGTGGTCACCGAGGCCACCGACGCGCTGCCCTGGCAGCTGAAGTCGGGCAGCGGCGCGGTGGTCGCCAGCGGGAAGACCACGCCGCGCGGCACCGACGCCGCCTCCGGGCAGAACGTGCAGACCGTCGACTTCTCCGCGTACCGCAAGCCGGGCACCGGCTACACGCTCACCGTCGACGGCGAGACCAGCCACCCGTTCGACATCTCCGGCGCGCTCTACGACCGGCTGCGCGCCGACTCGCTGCAGTTCTTCTACGCCCAGCGCAGCGGCATCGAGATCGACGGCGACCTGATCGGCGAGGAGTACGCCCGCCCGGCCGGCCACCTCGGCGTCGCGCCGAACCAGGGCGACACCGACGTGCCGTGCCAGGCCGGCGTCTGCGACTACTCGCTGGACGTGCGCGGCGGCTGGTACGACGCGGGCGACCACGGCAAGTACGTGGTCAACGGCGGCATCGCCACCTACCAGCTCCTGAGCACCTTCGAGCGGACCAAGACCGCCGAGACCGCCGACGGCGGCGCCGCCCTGGGCGACTCCACGCTGCGGCTGCCCGAGCGCGGCAACGACGTGCCGGACGTGCTCGACGAGGCCCGCTGGGAGCTGGAGTTCCTGCTGCGCATGCAGGTGCCGGCCGGCAAGCCGCTGGCCGGGATGGTCCACCACAAGATCCACGACCGGAACTGGACCGGCCTGCCGCTGCAGCCCCAGGACGACCCGGAGCCGCGTGAGCTGCACGCGCCGTCCACCGCCGCCACGCTGAACCTGGCCGCCGTCGCCGCGCAGTGCCAGCGGCTGTACGCCCCGTACGACGCCGCCTTCGCCGCGCGCTGCGGCACCGCCGCGAAGACCGCGTACGCGGCGGCCAAGGAGCACCCGGCGATCTACGCCTCGGCCAGCGACGGCACCGGCGGCGGCGCGTACGACGACTCCAACGTCAGCGACGAGTTCTACTGGGCCGCGGTCGAGCTGTGGCTGACCACCGGCGACAAGGCGTACCTGGCCGACGTCACCGGCTCGCCGCTGCACACCGCCGACGTGTTCGCCCCGAACGGCGCGTTCGGCTGGCAGAGCGTCGCCGCGCTGGGCCGCATGGACCTGGCCACCGTGCCGAACACGCTGCCCGCCGCGGAGAAGACCCGGATCCGCGAGTCGATCACCGCCGCCGCCGACAGCTACCTGGCCACGATCGCCGGCCAGGCGTACGGGCTGCCGTTCCCGGGCACCGCCGACGCGTACGTCTGGGGCAGCAACAGCAACCTGGTGAACAACGCGATCGTGCTGGCCACCGCGTTCGACCTGAGCCGGGACGCGAAGTACCGGGACGGCGCGGTGCAGGCCGCCGACTACCTGTTCGGCCGCAACGCGCTGAACATGTCGTACGTGACCGGGTGGGGCGAGCAGCACGCCCGCAACCAGCACAGCCGGATCTTCGGCCACCAGCTGAACCCGGACCTGCCGCGCCCGCCGGCCGGCTCGCTCGCCGGTGGCCCGAACGCCGCGCTGCAGGACCCGTTCGCGGCGAACCTGCTCGCCGGATGCGCGCCGATGTTCTGCTACGTCGACGACATCAACTCGTACGCGACGAACGAGGTGGCGATCAACTGGAACTCGGCGCTGGCGTGGCTCGCGTCGTTCCTGGCCGACCAGGGTGACGCCGGCGCGGTGCCGGCGCCGTCCTGCGCGGTCACCTACACCACGCACGGGAGCTGGCCGTCCGGCTTCACCACCCAGGTGACGGTGCGCAACACCGGCACGACGGCGGTGAACGGGTGGAGCCTGCGGTGGGCGTTCCTCGGCGACCAGAAGGTGGACCACGCCTGGTCGGCGCAGCTCGGCCAGAGCGGCGCCACGGTCACCGCGAAGAACCTGTCCTGGAACGCGAAGCTGGCGCCGGGCGCGTCCACCACGTTCGGCTTCAACGGCACCGCGTCCCGGTTCCCGAACCCGGATCCGGGGCTGGTCACCCTGAACGGGAAGGCCTGCACGGTCTCCTGACCGAGCTGACCGGACGCCATCGCAGGACCGGGTACGGTCCTGCGATGGCGTACCTCTTCCTGCTCGGCGCGATCACCGCCGAGGTGATCGGCACGAGCCTGCTCAAGGCCACAGACGGTTTCACCCGGCTCTGGCCCACACTGGGCCTGGCGGTGGCGTACCTGTCCGCGTTCGGGCTGCTCTCGCTGGCGGTGAAGGACATCCCGGTCGGCGTCGCGTACGCCGTCTGGTCCGGCCTCGGCACCGCCGCCATCATGGCGATCGGCGCGGCGTTCCTGGGCGAGCCGCTGAGCGTGGCGAAGGTGGTCGGCGCGGGGCTGGTCATCGCCGGGGTGGTGGTGCTCAACCTCGGCGGCGCGCACTGAGCGCGGCCCGGCTCAGCCCGGCGGCCCCGCCGCGCGCAGCAGCCGGAGCTGCCCGATCTCGGCCACGTTCTTCATCAGCTCGGCGTTCACCCACGCGGCCAGGTGCGTCACGGTGAGACCGGCGTCGGCGGGCCAGGGGTACGCGGACGGCCGGTCCAGGTCGGCCTCGGCCAGCGCGCCCGCCCACTCCGTCCGCAGCTCCCGCAGCCAGGCGACCGTCTCCGCGCCCGGCCCGGGCCAGCGGATGTCGTCGCGTTCCCGCGCCGGCCGCTGCCGCACATGGTCGGTAGCGACCGACCACCACCAGCCGATGTGCCAGGTCAGCCACCCGATGGTGGGTGCCGGGACCGGGTCCGGCTCGGTGTCGGCCCAGTCGGGACGCCACCCGCCGCCCCGGCCGGGGCGCATGGTCCAGCACAGCGCGGCCGGCTCCCAGAGGAAGTCTGCCGGCTCCAGCCGGTCGAGGTGGTACTCGGCGAGCGCCCAGGTCAGGTCGAACTGCCAGCGCAGCAGGCCGGTCACGGAGGCAGGCATCGCGCGATCGTGGCACGGCAGGCGCCCGCGGTCGACCGGTTAACCCGCCGCGCGGGGTCGGCGTGCTGCCCTGGGTCGCCGTGTCGTCCCGGAAGAGAAGGGTTTCCCCTCCGGCGTTATGCCTCTCAGGCATATTCATGACTGAGAGGCATAGCGCTCAGAGCTCATCCTTCCAGCGGTGCCTGCCGACCGCGCGTCACCCCGCTTACGAGAATCCGGTGGACTCGCACACGCACGTGCGCGACCGTGACCTTCGTGGGCGGCGACGCGGAACGTCGGGTGTGGGCGGCAATGCCAGCCGGTAGCCGCAAGGCGCTCGCCGCGCTCCCGGCGGCGGACCTGCGAACACTGCTTCTCGGCGTCGCCCGGGACCGCGCCGGGGCCGTCCGTCCGGCGCAGGTGCTGCGGCGCTGGCAGGAGGACCGGTTCGTCCGGCCGTCCGCGGCCGACCCCCGTGCGCTGTCCCGGGTGGAGGGGCGGATCTGGTCGTTGTTACCGCCGGACGTGGCAGGGGTGGAGTTGTCGCCGGTGGCGCCACTCGGCACCTGCGCCGCCGTCGCACCGGTCAGCCAGCACCGGATCGTCTCCACGATGCGCGGCACGGAGGTGGTCAGCGACCCGACGAACGCCCTGGCGGTGGAAGCTGCGGCGCGCCGCAGCCAGGCCGACGAGGTGCACCTGGCCGCGATGCACAGGGTGCTGCGGGCACAGGACTTCGGTCCTGACGCCTCGGCCCACTTCCGGCTCTGCGCGCTCGTCTCCACCGCGCGGGACACCGGTTCGGGGCGCACCGAGGCCCGGCTGCTTCTTCGGCATCTCACCTTCTGGCGCACCGTGCTGGCCGAGCTGGCCCCGGCGGCCGCACCGCGATTGCACGTCACGGCCCTGGACCCGATCGTCGGCGAACGGCTCCACGACACCGTCCGGCCCGCGTTCGGCGACAGCCTTGTTTCCCTGCACGACGAGCCGGAGCGAAAACGCGGTCGCGGCTACTACCGGGGCGCCGCGCTGCGCGTCTCGCTGCACGACGACAAGCGGGATGTCGGTGACGGCGGCTTCACCGACTGGACCGCCCGACTGCTCGGCGACGCCAAGGAGCGCTGCCTGATCTCCTGCCTGGCGACCGAACGCCTCGCCGACTTGACACCTTGGTCCGACGGAGGCCGCTGAACGGCGCGCTCACCGGAGCGCGGGGATTGATCCGCGGGGTGAGCGGCATCGCTTTGTCCAGGGCAACGCGACAGCCGACCCGCGCCTAGCGTCGACCTCATGGCCCCGGCCGGACCTCGCTGATGGGACGCATCGCGCCGCTCCCGCCGCCCAGGGCGGTGGCTGGCCGGCGGCGCGCTCTACCTGGCCCGGAACGTGGGACTGGCTCGTACGAGACGGACGGGGTGGCGATCAACCGGAACGTGGCAACGCCCCGATGCCCGGTCGACGGATCAACCGCTCAGTCGGGTAGGCGTGCGGGGACGGGGCGGCGCATCGCGATCCGCTCGGCCGGGTCGAGGCCCAGCGCCGCCTCGGCGGCCAGCAGCTCGATCAGGCCGGGCGTCAACTCCGCGCCGCTCAGCTCGCGGAATCCGCACCGCACGTAGTAGGGCCCGTTCCACGGCACCGAGCGGAACGTGGTCAGCGTCAACGCCGGCAACCCCTGCGACGACGCCCACACCGCCACCCGGTCGAGCAGACGCCGCCCGATGCCACGGCGGGCGTACGCCGGATCGACGCTGAGCTGCTGCACGTGCGCCGCGCCGTCGACCAGATCGGCGAGCACGAACGCGATCGGCCGGTCGGCCGGGTCGGTCGCCACCCACAGCCGGCCGGCGCGCTGCCCGGCGGCCAGCGCCTCCACCGGCAGCGGCGGCATGTCGGCCACCAGGGTCATGCCGATCTCCCGGAACGGGGTGCCGGAAGCCACCTCGATCCGCTGCACCTCGGTCAGTTCCTCGGCCCTGGCGATCCTGCTGCGCTCCACGGCGCCGACCCTGGCAGAGCGGGGACTGGCAGGCGAGGGATTTCCCGCACCGCGCTCGCTCCGGATGTTTCGGCGGTGACCGGCGGCGGCGACGCCCGGCGGGCTCGCGGTGTGACAGGCGTCGCCCCGAGCGGGGCTCCGGGCCAGCCGGAACAGTCCTAGCGTCGACCCCATGGCCCTCGCCGGACCCCGCTGATGGGACGCGTCTCGCCGCTCCCGCCGCCCGGGCCGCTGCGCACCCTCGCGTACGCCACGCTGGTCAACACGGTCGGCGCGGGGCTGTGGCTGGCGGGCGGGGCGCTCTACCTGACCCGGGACGTGGGCCTCTCCGCCACCTCGGTGGGCGCCGGGCTCACCGTCGCCGGGCTGGTCGGGCTCAGCGCGAGCGTGCCGCTTGGCGCGCTGGCCGACAGGTCGGATCCGCGTACGCTCCGGGCCGTCCTCCAGGTGGGCCAGGCGGTCGCCGCGCTCGCGTACCTGCTGGTCGGCTCGTTCCCGGCGTTCCTGGCGGTGGCGGTGCCGGAGGCGCTGCTCGCGACCGGCAACCTGGCGGTACGGGCGGCGCTCGTGGCCGCGGTGGGCGGCCCGGACGGCCGGGTGCACGCCTTCGCCACGCTGCGCGCGGTGGCGAACCTGGGCATCACCGTCGGTACCGCGCTGGCCGGGATCGCGCTCGCGGTGGACACGCACCGGGCCTACCAGGTGCTCGTGGTCGGCAACGCGGCCACCTACCTGCTCTCGGCGGCACTGCTGCTGCGCCTGCCGCCGCAGCCGGCCGCCGACGCGCGCCGGGCCACGGCGGCGAGACCGGCACCCGACGCGGAGACGACGCCCGGAGCGATGACGACCGGCGGTGGCACCCGACGCGGACCGGGCGCGCGGCGGCGCGGCGGACCGCTGCGGGACGGACGATTCCTCGCGGTCAGCGGCGCGTCGGCGGTGCTGAGCACGCACGTGACGGTGCTCGTGCTCGTCGTACCGCTGTGGACCGTGGACCGGGCCGGCGCGCCGCCACCCGTGGTGTCGGCGGTGCTGCTGGCAAACACGGTGCTCACCGTGCTGCTCGCGGTCCGGCTGAGCCGGGGCGCCGAGCGGGCCGCGCCGGCCGCGCGGAAGCTGCGCCGGGCCGGGCTCGTGCTCGCGGCGGCCACACCGCTGTACGCGGCGACAGCCGCCATGCCGGTGCTCCCGGCGGTCGTCCTGCTGCTCGTCGCGACGGCGGTGTGGACGGTGGGCGACCTGTGGCACGGCGCGGCCGGGGCGGGCCTCGCCTACGACCTGGCCCCGCCCGGCGCGATCGGGGCCTACCAGGGCGCGGACGGCCTGCTCGCCGGGTTGGCCCAGGCGCTCGGCCGGGGCCTGCTCACGCTGCTGGTGCTCGGCAGCGGTCCGGTCGGCTGGCTGGTGCTCGGCGTGGTCTTCGCCGCCGCGGGGCTGGCCGCCCCGGCGCTGACCCGCCGGGCGGTGGCGCACCGGCCGGCGCCACGGGCGCGACCCGTCGGCGTGCCCGGCTGAGCGCGGTGTAGCAGCATGGCGGGATGACCGACCAGTCCTCCCTCACCATCCGCCCCGGCGGACCCGGCGACGCGCCCACGCTGCTGCGGCTGCTCGACAGCGCCACCGCCTGGCTGGCCGAACGCGGGCGTACCGACCAGTGGGGCACCGAGCCGGCGTCGATCGACCCGCGCCGCATCGCCCAGGCCGAGGAGTGGGCGGCCGGGGACGGCCTGTACCTGGCCGAGATCGACGCGACGGTGGCGGGCGCGCTGGTGGTGGGCGCGGCGATGGACTACGTGCCGCCGGCCACCGAACCGGAGCTGTACGTGAACCTGCTGGTCACCGACCGGGCGTACGCGGGGCGCGGGGTCGGTGCGGCGCTGCTGGCGTACGCGGCGGAGCTGGCCCGCGAACGCGGCGTGGGCCTGCTGCGGGTGGACTGCTTCCGCAGCCCCGACCGGGCGCTCGTGCGGTTCTACGAGAGCTGCGGGTTCACCGCCACCGAGCCGTTCACCGTGGAGCGGCCGGGCCGCCCGACGTGGACCGGGCAGGTGCTGGAGCGCCGGGTCGGCTGAGTCAGCCGATCTCCTCGTCCACGAAGCACCAGCGCCACGACTCCCCCGGCTGGACCGACCGCATCACCGGATGCCCGGCCGACTCGAAGTGCTTCGTGGCGTGCTGGTACGGCGACGAGTCGCAGCAGCCCACGTGCCCGCAGGTCAGGCAGGCGCGCAGGTGCACCCAGTCCGGGTTGCCGATCGCCACGCAGTCCGGGCACTCGGTGGTGGTGGCGGGCTCGGCCGTGCCCGCCTCGGCCAGGTGCCGGCAGCTCATTCGACGACCTCCTGTCGCAGCAGTGACTCCTCCAGATCCAGGTCACGATAGGCGCGGGTGAGCACCTCCTCCGGGATCTGGCCGGAGTCGCGGGCGGCCCGGAACACCTCCCGCTCGGCATCGATCATCTCCTGCCGCAGGCGCGCGTACGCCTGGGAGGGGGTTTCCCGTTCGGTGCCGCCGAGCCGTTCCCAGGCCAGGTTGGCCCGGGTGGTGGTCAGCCCGCGCAGCCGTTCCACGACGGCCTCCGGCGCGCCCTCGGCCAGCTCGTCGAGGCGCTTTCGGGCCGCCCGGCTGGCCCGCTGCTGCACCCCGGCGGCGGACAGCGCGTCCTGCACCGGGTCGTCCGGCGGCAGCCGCAGCCGCCGGGCCAGCCAGGGCAGCGTGGCGCCCTGCCCGACCAGCGTCGCCACGATCACCGCGAAGGCCAGCCAGATCAGCAGCGCGCGCGGGTACGGCGTGTCGCCGGCGAGGGTGAGCGGCAGACCCAGCGCGGCGGCCAGCGTCACCACGCCCCGCATGCCGGCCCAGCCGATGACGACCGGGAACTGCACCGGCGGCGCGGGATCGCGCCGGCGTACCCGCGGCACCAGCCGGGCCAGGTAGGTGGCCGGGAAGACCCAGACGAACCGGGCCAGGAAGACGGCGGCCAGCACCGCGGCGGTGATCGCGGCGAGCGAGCCGAGCGGCTCCTCCAGGTCGCGTACCACCTCCGGCAGCTGCAGGCCCACCAGCAGGAACACCAGTCCTTCGAGGAGGAACCGGATCAGCCGCCAGAACGCCGTCACCTGCAGGCGGGATGCGGCCGACATGAGCGTCGGCAGCTTGTGCCCGATGCCGAGGCCGGTCACTACCACCGCGACCACCCCGGAGGCGTGGATCTCCTCGGCGGCGAACACCACGGCGAACGGCACGATCAGCGACAGCGTGTTGTCCAGCACCGGGTCGGTGGCGCGTTTGTGCAGGTAGCCGAAGACCACCACGCCGAGCAGGCCGACCAGGACGCCGCCGCCGGCCGCGACCACCACCTCCCGGGCCACGTCGCCGGCGCCGACCCCGCCGGTGGTGGCGGTCGCCGCGACGATCGCGACCCGCAGCAGCACCAGCGCGGTGGCGTCGTTGACCAGGCTCTCGCCCTCCAGGATGGTGACGATCCGCCGGGGCAGGCCGACCCGGCGGGCCACCGCGGTGGCCGCGACCGCGTCCGGCGGCGCCACCACCGCGCCCAGCGCCAGGCAGATCGCGTACGGCAGGTGGGGCAGGAACCAGTGCACGACGGTGCCCACCACGAACGCGGTGAAGATGACCAGCCCGACGGCGAGCAGCAGGATCGGCCGCAGGTTGAGCCGGAACGCCGGCACCGACGTCTCCACCGCCGCCACGTACAGCAGCGGCGGCAGGATGCCCACCAGCACCAGGTCCGGGTCCAGCCGCACGTGCGGGAAGAACGGCAGGAAGGACAGCGCGAGACCGAGCACCACGAGCAGGATCGGCGCGAGCAGGCCGAGCTTGCGGGCCAGCGCCGCGCCGAACGTGGCGATGGCCAGGAAGACCACTACCTCGAACAGAGCATCCACGAGCGTCGAGCCTATGCGCCGCGGCGTCGATGTGTGATCAGGCGGCGGAGCGCAGCTTCGGCAGCACCTCCGCGCCGAACGTGTCGATGAACGCGCGCTGCTCCTGCCCGACGTGGTGCAGCGCGATCTGGTCGAAGCCCAGCGCCACGTACTCCTCCAGCCAGCCGATGTGCCGGCCCAGGTCGGCGGAGACGTTCACGGTCTCGGCGACCGTCGACATCGGCACGTCGGCGCTCGCCACGTCGAAGTGTTCGGGGGTCTCCAGGTCCCAGCACACCGGCGGCGCGAACACGTTGCTGCGCCACTGGTCGTACGCGATCGCCTCGGCCTCGGCCTGCTCGGGCGCCCAGCTCACGTGCACCTGCAGGTGCAGCGGGCCGCGTCCGCCCGCGTCCCGGTAGGCGTCGATCATCCGGCGCAGGTGCTCGACCGGCGCGTTGACGGTGATCAGCCCGTCGGCCCACTCGGCGCACCAGCGTGCAGTGGCGACGCTGACCGCGGCGCCGACCAGCGCGGGCGGCTCCTCCGGCCGGGTCCACAGCTTCGCCCGGTCCACTGTGACGAGGCCGTCGTGGCTGACCTCCTCGCCGGCCAGCAGCGCCCGGATCACGTCGACGCACTCGCGCAGCCGCGCGGAGCGGACGTCCTTGCGCGGCCAGACCTCGCCGGTGATGTGCTCGTTCGCCGCCTCGCCGGTGCCCAGCGCGGCCCAGAACCGTCCCGGGTACATGGCGCCGAGCGTGCCGATGGCCTGCGCGATGATCGCCGGGTGGTAGCGCTGGCCGGGCGCGTTCACCACGCCGAAGGACAGGTTCGTGGCCTGGAGCGCGGCGCCGAGCCAGGACCAGGCGAACCCGGACTGGCCCTGCCGCTCGCTCCACGGCGAGAAGTGGTCGGAGCACATGGCCGCGTCGAAGCCGGCGCGCTCGGCGTGGATCACCGCCTCCAGCAGCCGGGCCGGGTGGATCTGCTCGTGGGATGCGTGGAAGCCGAACGCCGTCATGGTGGGCACTCCTACCCGTGACGGCGTCCGGCCAATCGCGTCTACTCGGAGTGCGCGCCGGCGCCCGCGCCGGCCTTGCCCTCGCCGATCCACACGGTCTTGGTGTTGCAGAACTCGCGCATGCCGGCGGCGGACAGCTCGCGGCCGTACCCGGAGTTCTTCACGCCGCCGAACGGCAGCTCCGGATAGGACGTGGTCATCCCGTTGATGAACACGTTGCCGGCGTCCAGGTCGACGGCGAAGCGCTCCTGCTCGGCCGGGTCGTTGGTCCAGGCGTTGGAGCCGAGGCCGAAGCTGGTGCCGTTGGCCACTTCGATCGCCTCGTCGTACGAGCCGACCCGGTAGAGCCCGGCGACCGGCCCGAACACCTCCTCGGACCACATCCGCATCTCCGGGCGCAGGTCGGTGACCACGGTCGGCGGGTAGTACCAGCCGTCGCCGGCCGGCTTCTCACCGCCGCAGAGCACCGTCGCGCCCTGGTCCACCGCGTCGGTGACCTGGGCGTGCACCTCGTCGCGGCCACGCTCGCTGGCCAGCGGGCCGACGTCGGTGCCGTCGTCCATCGGGTCGCCGACGCGCAGGGCCGCCATCCGGGCGGCGAACTTCTCGGCGAACGCGTCGAACACGTCGGTGTGCACGATGAACCGCTTCGCGGCGATGCAGGACTGACCGTTGTTCTGGCAGCGGGCGGTGGTGGCCACCTCGGCGGCGGTGTCCAGGTCGGCCGAGGGCATCACCACGAACGGGTCGCTGCCGCCCAGCTCCAGCACCGTCTTCTTGATCTCCCGGCCGGCGATCTGGGCGATGGACCGGCCGGCCGGCTCGCTGCCGGTGAGCGTGGCGGCGCGTACCCGGGGGTCGCTGAGGATCCGGTCGACCGCGTCGGAGCCGACCAGCAGCGTGGTGAACGCGCCCTCGGGGAACCCGGCCCGCCGGAACAGGTCCTCCAGGTAGAGCGCGGTCTGCGGCACGTTCGAGGCGTGCTTGAGCAGGCCGGTGTTGCCCGCCATCAGGGCCGGGGCGGCGAAGCGCATGACCTGCCACAGCGGGAAGTTCCACGGCATCACCGCGAGCACCGGGCCGATCGGCTGGTAGCGCACGTACGCCCGCCTGGCCTTGACCGCGACGGCGTCGGCGGGCTCGTCGGCGAGCATCGCCGGCGCGTTGTCGGCGTAGAAGCGGCAGGCGGTGGCGCACTTGGTGACCTCCGCCTTGGCTGCGGCGTACGTCTTGCCCATCTCGGTGGTCATCAGCCGGGCCGTCTCGTCGCGCTCGGCGTCGAGCCGGTCGGCGGCGGCGGTGAGCCACCGGGCCCGCTGCGCGATGGTGGTCTCACGCAACTGCCGGAAGGCCAGGTCGGCCCGCTCGATCGCGGCGTCGATCTGCTCGTCCGACATCGCGTCGTACGTCTTGAGCACCTGTCCGGTGGCGGGATTGGTGGTGGCGATGGGCATGTCGTCCTCCTGTCACTCGAACAGCGAGTGCCGCACGCCCGGCTCCTCCCGACGGCGCGCGGCGCGGCGGCGCTGGATCACGACCAGGTCGACCACCGCCACCACGGCGAGCAGCGCGCAGACCACGCCCAGCCAGGCGATGCCGGCGGCGAACGCGAGCACCGCGAAGACGGTCATCACGACCAGACCGAACGTCGCCAGCACGAGCCGCAGGTTCAGGGCGCTGTTCGCGTGGCCGACCGTGCCGCGGGCGCGCCGGGGTTGTGATCGGGTCATTCCTGGGGCCTACCCCGGCACGGGCGGGGATAACCGGCCGGGGCGGGAACGCCGGTGATCCGGGACACCCGGCGGGCGGTCGCCGGATGCGCGCTGCGGGCGGGTGCGTTACTTCGGGGTGCCGGTTTCCGGCGGAGATCCCGCGGGCCGGTGGAGAGGATGGCATGACCACGACGCAGGCCGTACCCGTGACCGTCGCCGTGTCCCGGCGCGCCGACCCCGCGCGTACCGACGAGGTGGTGGCGTGGATGCGGGCCGGTACGGCGCTCGCGGAGAGCTTCCCGGGCTTCCTCGGCGCCGGTTTCGTCCGCAGCGCCCCCGGTTCCGGCGAGTGGCACGTGATGTACCGCTTCGCCGACGCGGACACGCTGCGCTGCTGGGAGGACTCGCCGCAGCGGCGCTGGTGGCTCAGCTCGGCGCAGGGCATCGTCGAGCACACCCGGGTCGAGCGGCGCACCGGCATCGAGGGCTGGTTCGACCCGCCGGTGGACCACGTGGTCGAGACGTTCGGCGAGCCGGAGCCGGCCGCGCCGCCGCGCTGGAAGCAGGCGGTCACGATCTGGCTGGCGTTCTTCCCGCTGAGCCTGGCCGCCACGCTGCTGACCGCCCGGTTCCTCGCCGACGTGCCGCTGGCCGGGCGGACGCTGCTGATGACGCTCGTGCTCACCCCGCTGATGACCTACCTGGTGCTGCCCCGGATCACCCGCCTGCTGCACCGGTGGCTGCACGGCCGGCCTGCGCCGACACGACAGATGTGAACGACAGTGGTCTATGCCTGATAGCCGACAGAACCGCTTCCGGGACCCCGCCGGGGCATAGGGTCGACGCGCCCGTTGCCGCCGCCCGACGGGGGAACCCATGCCTCGACGCTGGATCGCCGCGCTGGCCTGCCTGGCGGCGCTCGTCGCGCTCGCCTGTGACGGCTCCGGCGAGGCGTCGCCCCGGCCCTCCGGCACACCCCGCCCCGGCGAGCCCCGGGTGCTGGTCGCGCTCGGCGACTCGGTCAGCACCGGCTACGGCTCCTGCCTGGTGCTGGTGAGCTGCGAACGCAACTCCTGGTCGACCGGGGACGGCCTGCGGGTGGAGAGCATCTACCGGCGGCTGCGCGCCGACGCGCCGGGCCTGCGGGCGTACAACCGGGCCGCGCCCGGGGCCCGCGCGTCCGCGCTGACCGGCCAGGCCCGGTCCGCGGTACGCGACAAGGCCGACCTGGTCACCGTGCTGATCGGCGCGAACGACGCCTGCCGGGGCGACGTCGACGACATGACGCCCGTCGCCACGTTCCGCGACCAGGTCGACGCGGCGCTCGGCGTGTTGCGCGAGGGCCGGCCGAAGGCCCGGGTGCTGATGGTCAGCATCCCGGACCTGCACCGGCTCTGGCAGATCGGGCACACCGAGCCCCGCGCCGTGCGGGCCTGGTCGCGTGGCGTCTGCCCGGCGCTGCTCGCAGACGCCACGTCGACCGCGCCCGCCGCGGTGGCCCGCCGGGCCCGCGTCCGGGACCGGATCGAGGCGTACGACGGACAACTGCGCGCCGCCTGCCGGGCGTACGGGTCACGCTGCCGCTGGGACGGCGGCGCGGTGCACCGTCACCGCTTCACGCTGGACCAGGTGAACGCGCTGGACTGGTTCCACCCGAACGCGGCCGGGCAGGGCCAGCTGGCCGAGGTGGCCTGGAACGCGTCCGGCTGGGCGAGCTGACCGGCGCGGGCCGCCCGGACGGACGGGCCCGGGGCCGAGGAGGGTCAGGGCTGACGCGGGCCGGGAAGCGGCCGGGGACCACCGGCCCGGTAGAGGGCGCGCGTACGGTCGGCCAGTTCCTTCGTGGCCGACGAGTTGGCCCAGGTGCCGAGCACGATCGCGGCGCCCGGCACGACCTTGGCGAACATCCGCTTGGCGGCGCGTACCCCGGCCATCCGGGCCAGCCGGACACCGAGCTGGAGCATCACCCGGCCCAGCGCCCGATCGGCGGCAGCGCCGAACAACGCGCCGGCCCGCTCCCGGCCGGCGGCCACCCCGAGCGCCAGGCGGGCGGTCTGGGCGGCCTTGTGCACCCGCTGGAGCACCAGCAGATCGGTGGCCCGGTCGACGTGCGTCGGGTCGGCGCCGTACGCGGCCGCCACGTGCAGCACCAGCCGGGCCTGGGTCCAGGCCAGCACGCCCACGTCGATCACCGCGCCGGGCAGCCCGGCGGCGCCGGAGACCGCGCCGGAGAGCCGGGCGTGGTTGACGAACTTGCGGACCGCCTGGTCCGCCAGCTGCTCGGGCGGCGCGTCCGGCCGCAGGGCACGTTCCCGGGCCGCCCACTGCGCGGCCTCCGGCCCGAGCCGGCGAACCGCCTCCAGGGCCAGGTGCTCCGGGGCGTACTGCGGGTCCTCCCGCATCCGGTCCCAGAGCTTGGCCGGTGGCGCCTCGGGCGCGTCCACCGGCGGGGCGGGGGCGGCGGGGACGGCGTCGGGCTCCCCGACGGGGGCGGGGTCGGTCACGAAGGGCTCCGGGGGCTCGTGCGGCGGGGGTGACGCGGGTCAGCGCCGGCGCGACTGCAGCCGGGTCGCGATCTGCCGCAGCCGGGCCTGGTTCTCCGGCTTGGACATCTCACGCCGGCCGCGGTCGACCAACTGCTGGCCCCGCGGCGACCGCAGGAAGGCGGTGATCCGTTGCATCAGCGACATGGTGTCCTCCGTCCCGCGGTCCCCTTCATGTGTACCTGGGACCGGCAAGCCCCGTGATACCCGAATCGACCCTTCGGCAACCACTCGTCCGGCTCAGCCCAGGATCTCGGCCACCACCTCGCCGGCCCGCCACTCGTGCTGGGCGTACGCGTCCGGGAACGCCGAGATCTGCACCGCCTGGGCGGCCACCGACAGCGGCAGGTCCTGCCAGCCGGGGATCTCCTCCAACGCGGACAGGAAGGCCTTCGTCGCGTACTCCGGGTCCATGAGCTGCTCGACGGTGCCCCAGCCGCTGCTCGGCCGCTGCTGGAACAGCCCGACCGAGTCGTGGTCCCAGCCGATGGCCTGGTGCGGGTAGTTCTGCGACTCGGGCAGCACGCCGCTGGCGTAGTTGAGCAGCGTGCTCTCCTGCATCGCGGTCGCCACCGCGATGACCAGGGCCCGGCGCGGCACGCCCATCTCCTTGCCGGCCTGCACGATCTTCTTGGCGTTGTTCATCTGGGTCCGGTCCAGGCCGGCGACCGGGACGATCTGCCGGACCGTCTTCGTGGGCTTCGGCTTGGGCTTGGCGGTCGCCTTCGGGCTCGCCGGCGCGGACGGGGCGGCGGTGGTCGGCGCGGTGGTCGGGCGGGCGCTCGCGCGGGAGGCGACGTCGGCCTCCGCGCGCTCGGCGACCTCCGCCGAGGGCGCCGGGGCGGCGGCGCGCTCCGGCGCGCCGAAGCCGGCCTGGCTGACGCCGACCAGGCCGAGGCAGCAGGCCGCGCCGGTGGCGACCGCGAGTCTGGTCCGGCCGGGCCGGGGGTTCATGGGGGCCCAGAAGCGGGTACGCCGGAAGAGTCCCTGGAGCCTCGCCGAACGGTTGGTGGAGGCGGTATCGTCCGAACGGTCAGCCGGGCGGCCGGGGCCGAACGGGTCGTCGAGGGTGCCGTCGCTACGCATCCGACGAGGCTAGGCAGGGCAAACCGGGATCACCCAGGCCTGTCGAGTGGCCCTCGCCACACTTCGGCCGACCCGGGCCGGACACTCGCGGCCTGCCGCGCCCAGCCGACGACAGACCTCGGTAACCCGGCGAATCACCCGCCGGCCACGCGCCGAAACTCTCCCGGCACGAACCTCGTAGATGTCCCGCTCCCGCCCGATGATCGACTAACTCGTCCGTTCGGACGATCCGGATGTCGGCCGCCGGACCGGGGCGTAGCCGAATCGTGATCACCATCCGGGCATCAGAGGTGTCCGTAACGGAATGGACCACACCCCCCGGTACGTTTGCCGAACCGGGGAGACCGCACGTTCGGCGCTCCCCCGTACGCGTCGACAGGGAGGACCCCACCGGTGCTCGATCCACACGAGCTCTACGAACTCACCGACGAGCTGCCCGAGCTCGGCCAGCCGGTGCTGATCCAGGCGCTCACCGGCTTCGTCGACGCCGGCAACGCCACCCGGCTCGCCCGGGAACAGCTGCTCACCTCGCTCGACGCCCGGACGATCGCCCGCTTCGACGTCGACCAGATCTTCGACTACCGCTCGCGCCGCCCGGTGATGACGTTCGTCGAGGACCACTGGGCCGACTACGACGCCCCGGCGCTGGAGCTGCACCTCCTGCGCGACGACGACGAGACCCCGTTCCTGCTGCTCACCGGCCCCGAGCCGGACCTGCAGTGGGAGCGTTTCGTGGCCGCCGTCGCCGGCCTCTGCGCCCGCCTCGACGTCCGGCTCACCGTCGGGCTCAACTCGATCCCGATGGCGGTGCCGCACACCCGGCCCAGCGGCGTCACCGCGCACGCCACGCGCAAGGACCTGATCGCCGGCCACGAGCCGTGGCTGCAGAAGGTGCAGGTGCCGGCCAGCGTCGGCCACTTGCTGGAGTACCGCCTCGGCGAGCAGGGCCGCGACGCCCTCGGGTTCGCCGCACACGTGCCGCACTACGTGGCCCAGGCCGAGTACCCGGCCGCCGCCGAGGCGCTGCTGTCCGCCGTGTCCCGCAGCACCGGCCTGCTGCTGCCGGTCGAGGACCTGCGCACCGCCGCCGAGGCGGTCCGGGTGGAGATCGACCGCCAGGTCACCCAGACCGAGGAGGCGGCCACGCTGGTGCAGGCGCTGGAGGAACAGTACGACGCGTTCGCCCGCGGCCGGGGCGAGAAGAGCCTGCTCGCCGGCGAGACCGGTCCGCTGCCCACGGCCGACGAGCTCGGCGCCGAGCTGGAGCGCTTCCTGGCCGAGCAGACCCGTCCCGGCGACACCCCGGAGCGCTGAGGCGGCGGGACGGGCGGCGATGCGGCAGGCTGGGGCCATGCGCCTGGCGACCTGGAACGTCAACTCGGTGAAGGCCCGCCTGCCCCGGCTGCTCGACTGGCTTGCCACCACGAAACCCGACGTCGTGTGCCTGCAGGAGACCAAGTGCCCGGACGGGGCGTTCCCGGTCGCCGAGGTGGGCGAGCTGGGCTACGAGGTGGCCAGCCACAGCGACGGCCGGTGGAACGGTGTCGCCGTCCTGTCCCGGGTCGGGCTCGACGACGTGGCGGTCGGCTTCCCGGGCGAGCCCGGCTTCCCCGAGCCCGAGGCCCGCGCCATCTCGGCCACCTGCGACGGGCTGCGGGTCTGGTCGGTGTACGTGCCGAACGGCCGCACGCCGGACGACCCGCACTACGCGTACAAGCTGGCCTGGTTCGCGGCGCTGCGCGACGCCCTGGAACCGGAGGTCGCCGGGCCCCTGCCGGTGGCCGTCTGCGGCGACTTCAACGTCGCGCCCACCGACGCCGACGTCTGGGACCCCGCGCTGTTCGCCACCTCCACCCACGTCACCCCGGCCGAACGGGCCGCCCTGGCCGCGCTGCGTGACCTCGGGCTGGAGGACGTGGTGCCGACGCCCATGAAGGGGCCGCACCCGTTCACGTACTGGGACTACCGGGCCGGGATGTTCCACCAGAACAAGGGCATGCGGATCGACCTGGTGTACGCGAGCGCGCCGTTCGCCCGCGCGGTCCGCTCCGCGTACGTGGACCGGGAGGCGCGCAAGGGCAAGGGTCCCTCGGACCACGCCCCGGTGGTGGTCGACGCCGACCTGACGCCGGCCGTCGAGACGTTCTGAGTCCGAGGCTCGTTAGGGTGGACGTATGGCAGTCGTGAAGATCAACGCGATCGACGTCCCGCCCGGCGCCGGCGAGGAGCTGGAGAAGCGGTTCGCGGCCCGGGCCGGCGCGGTGGAGAACTCCCCCGGTTTCCTCGGCTTCGAGCTGCTGCGCCCGGTCGCCGGGGAGAGCCGCTACTTCGTGTACACCCGCTGGGAGAGCGAGGAGGCGTACCAGGCGTGGGCGCAGGGCCCGTCCCGGGCCGCGCACGCCGAGGGCGGCGAGCCGCGCAAGCCGGTCGCCACCGGCGCGAACCTGCTGGAGTTCGAGGTCGTCCAGCAGGTCCCCGCCAAGCCCTGACCCCTCCCCCTCCCCATCCCCCTTCTCCGTCGATCATGAAGTTGGCGGCGCTCGACGTCCGTTTTGTCACCGCCAACCTCATGATCGACGGGGCGGTGGCCCGTCAGGATGCCAGGGACGCGAAGACGATCACGTTGTCCTGGTAGCCGGTACGGCCGCCGACCCACTCGCCGCCGCAGGTGATCAGGCGCAGCTCGGCCGGACCTGAGTCGCCGTAGACCCGCGCGGCGGGCAGGTTCGACTTGTCGAAGTACTCGACGCTGTCCACCTTGAACGTCACCACGCTGCGGTCCGCGCGGGTCACCTGGATCCGGGCGCCCGGTTTGAGCGAGCGCAGCCGGTAGAACACGGCCGGGCCGCTCTTGGTGTCGACGTGGCCCACGATGATCGCCCGACCCGGGTCGCCGGGCACCGCTCCCCTGTCGTACCAGCCGGTCTGGTCGTGCTCGGTCAGCGGCGGCACGTCCACCGAGCCGTCCTTCGCCTGCCCCACCGGGGTGACCGGCGCGTTGACCTTGATGGCCGGCACCGCCAGGCGTACCGGCCGGCTCGCCGGCTTCCGGGCCGGAGCGGCAGCGTTCGCCGGGGCCGCCGCCGCGCCCGAACCGCCCGATCCGCTCGACTCGGTCGACGCGTCGGCGAAGTCGAACGGCCCGGCCGTGCGCCCCAGCCCGGCCCCGGTGGCGAACACACCGACCAGCACCAGCACCACTGCCAGCGGCTTCGACCAGGAGCCCCGGCCCCGGCCCCGCCCGCCCGGCGACGCCGGTGGCGGCTCGACAGGCGGCGGCCCGGCGGGGCGTGGACGCAGGGCCGGCGGATCGGCCGACGGCGGATACCACGGTCGCGACGCGGCGGGCGGCGGCATCCACGGCCGCGCCCCGGAGACCGGCACGGCAGACGACCCGGTCCCGGCGGACGATCCGGTCCCGGCGGACGGACCTGTTTCGGCGGCAGACCCACTCCCCGAGCGCGGGCCGGTCCGGGGCGCGGCGGCCGGATCAGCCCTGGAGAACCGGGCGGCGTCGGCGGGCGGCCCGGCCCGGGACGGCCGGGCCGAGCCCGTGGGCGGCGCGGCGGGCGGGGGCAGAGCCACGAACGGCCAGCCGGAGCGCCGGGATGCGGCGGGCGGCGGGACGAAGTGCTCGGCCATGGCGGGCCTCAGCGTCCGGCGGCGCCACGGGCGTGGCGGCGGGACGCGGCCACACCGAGCCCGGCGCCGACCATGGTCACCGCCAGTCCGACCGGCACCAGCAGGCCGCCGAGGCCGGGACCGGCGGTGCCGCCGAAGCCGGTCGCCGGGCCGCGGCTGGGCAGGTGACTGGGCCCGTGGGTCGGCGGCCGGGTGGGCTGCCCCTGCTTGACCACCTGGAGCATGGTGGAGGCGGTCTCCCCGCCCGGGCACTCCAGCTTGACCCGGTAGTTGCCGGGCCGGGTGCGCTCGTGGACCATCGGCGTGGCGGTGAGCAGGCCGCGCTGCGGCTGCACCTGGATCTTGCCGAACGCGTCCGAGGTGACGATCGCCGGCACGGTGTTGTTCCGGCAGCTCGCCCGGATGCCGACCAGGTAGCCGGGCGACACGGTGCCCGGGGTGACCTCCACGAAGATCACGTCGGCCGGGGGCTGTTCCGGCACCGGCTCGGCGGCGCGCGGCGCGGCCTGGGCGGGCAGCGCGCCGACCAGCGGGGCGGCGCACGCGGCGACCGCGACCAGCAGCGCCTCACGTACCCTGAACGACCCCATGACCCCTCCCGGCGTACGGGATGAATCCTCTCACCCCCGGCCGCACATCACATCCGATCCGGGCTAGGCTCGGCTCGTTGTGACCCTCACCGACCTTCCCGCCGCCCGCATCCGCACCTTCCATCCGCGTCGCGGGCGGATGAGCGGCCGGCAGCGCGACGCGCTGGACCGGCTCTGGCCCGCGTACGGCCTCAGGATCGCCGCCCTCGACGGGCCGTGCGATCCGGCGGCGCTGTTCGGACGGCGGGCGCCGCTGGTGCTGGAGATCGGCTCCGGCATGGGCGACGCCACCGCCGCCATGGCGGCGGCCGACCGGGACCGACACTATCTGGCGGTCGAGGTCCATACGCCGGGAATCGCCAACCTGCTCGACCTGGTGGAACGCCACGGTCTGGACAACGTACGGGTGGCCGAGGGCGACGCGCTGGACCTGGTCCGGGCCATGCCGGAGGGCTGCCTGGACGCGGTGCACGTCTTCTTCCCGGACCCGTGGCCGAAGACACGCCACCACAAGCGGCGGATCATTCAGCCGGCGCACGTGGCGCTGCTGCGGTCCCGGCTGGCGCCGGGCGGCACGTTGCACTGCGCGACGGACTGGGCCGAGTACGCCGGGTCGATGCGCGAGACGCTCACCGCCGACCCGGAGCTGGTCGACGTACACGGCGGCTACGCGCCGCGTCCGGCGCACCGGCCGGTGACGAAGTTCGAACGCCGCGCGCTGACCGCCGGCCGGGAGGTCTTCGACCTGATCCACCGGCGGCGCTGAACCCGTTGCGCTGAACCCGGTTGGCGCGGCGCGGTGTGATCCAGGCACGATGGGAGCCGCCATGACTCTCACCGCCGCGCTGCCGAAGACCGCCGATCCCGACACCCTCTACGACGCGTTCGCCTCCTGGGCGTCCGAGCGCGGTCTGAATCTCTATCCCCATCAGGAGGAGGCGGTCATCGAGATCGTCTCCGGCGCGAACGTGATCATGAATACGCCGACCGGCTCGGGCAAGAGCCTGGTGGCGATCGCGGCGCACTTCGCCGCGCTGGCCGACGATCGCACGACCTTCTACACCGCGCCGATCAAGGCGCTGGTCTCGGAGAAGTTCTTCGCGCTCTGCGAGGTCTTCGGCGCCGAGAACGTCGGCATGCTCACCGGCGACGCCAGCGTCAACGCGGACGCGCCGATCATCTGCTGCACCGCGGAGATCCTGGCCAACCTGGCGCTGCGCGAGGGCCGCCGCGCCGACGTCGGCCAGGTGGTCATGGACGAGTTCCACTTCTACGCCGAGCCGGACCGGGGCTGGGCGTGGCAGGTGCCGCTGATCGAGCTGCCGCAGGCCCAGTTCGTGCTGATGTCGGCCACGCTCGGCGACACCACCCGCTTCGTCGACGACCTGAGCCGGCGCACCGGGCGGCCGACCGCCGTCGTCCGCTCGGCCGAGCGGCCGGTCCCGCTCCTCTTCTCGTACGCGACCACGCCGCTGCACGAGACGCTGGAGGAGCTGCTGGAGACCAAGCAGGCCCCGGTGTACGTGGTGCACTTCACGCAGGCCGCCGCGCTGGAACGCGCCCAGGCGCTGATGAGCGTGAACGTCTGCACCCGCGCCGAGAAGGACATGATCGCCCAGGCGATCGGCAACTTCCGGTTCACCTCCGGCTTCGGCAAGACGCTGTCCCGGCTGGTCCGGCACGGCATCGGCGTGCACCACGCCGGCATGCTCCCGAAGTACCGCCGCCTGGTCGAGACGCTCGCCCAGGCCGGCCTGCTCAAGGTCATCTGCGGTACGGACACGCTCGGCGTCGGCATCAACGTGCCGATCCGCACCGTGCTGTTCACCGGCCTCTCAAAGTACGACGGGGTGCGGACGCGCCTGCTGAAGGCCCGCGAGTTCCACCAGATCGCCGGCCGGGCCGGGCGGGCCGGATTCGACACGCTGGGCCGGGTCGTGGTGCAGGCCCCCGAGCACGTGATCGAGAACGAGAAGGCCCTCGCGAAGGCCGGTGACGACCCGAAGAAGCGCCGCAAGGTGGTGAAGAAGAAGCCGCCGGAGGGCTCGATCGGCTGGGGTGAGCCGACGTTCCAGCGCCTGGTCGAGGCCGAGCCGGAGCCGCTCACGTCCAGCTTCCAGGTCAGCCACTCGATGCTGCTCAACGTGATCGGCCGCCCCGGCGACGCGTTCGCCTCGATGCGGCACCTGCTCACCGACAACCACGAGGACCCGGCCGCGCAGCGCCGGCACATCCGCCGGGCCATCGCCATCTACCGCGCGCTGCGCGCCGGCGGCGTGGTCGAGGAGCTGCCCGAGCCGGACGAGACCGGCCGCCGGGTACGCCTCACCGTCGACCTCCAGCTCGACTTCGCGCTCAACCAGCCGCTGTCACCGCTGGCGCTGGCCACAGTGGAACTGCTCGACCGGGAGTCACCGTCGTACGCGCTCGACGTGCTCAGTGTGATCGAGTCGATCCTGGACGACCCGCGCCAGGTGCTGTCCGCGCAGCAGTTCAAGGCCCGCGGCGAGGCGGTCGCCGCGATGAAGGCCGAAGGCATCGAGTACGAGGCACGCCTCGAACTGCTCGACGAGGTGACCTGGCCCAAGCCGCTGGCGGAGCTGCTGGAGTCCGCGTACGAGATGTACCGGCAGGGCCACCCCTGGGTCGCCGACCACCAGCTCTCCCCCAAGTCGGTGGTCCGCGACATGTACGAGCGGGCCATGACGTTCCCCGAGTACGTCCAGTTCTACGGGCTGTCCCGCTCCGAGGGGCTGGTGCTGCGCTATCTCGCCGACGCGTACAAGACGCTGCGGCAGACCGTCCCCGAGGACGCGAAGACCGAGGAGCTGGTCGACCTCATCGAGTGGCTGGGCGAGCTGGTCCGCCAGGTCGACTCCAGCCTGATCGACGAGTGGGAGCGGCTGCGCAACCCGTCGGACGTGGCCGAGGTGGCCGCCTCGCTGGACGACCGGCCCCCGGCGGTGACGCGCAACGCGCGGGCGTTCCGGGTGCTGGTGCGCAACGCGATGTTCCGCCGCGTCGAGCTGGCCGCGCTGCGGCGCTGGGACCTGCTCGGCGAGCTGGACGCGGGCGACGGCTGGAACGCCGACGCCTGGGCCGACGCGCTGGAGCCGTACTTCGAGACGTACGACGCGATCGGGGTGGGGCCGGACGCGCGCGGGCCGGCGCTGCTGATGATCGAGCAGGGCCGCGAGAAGTGGACCGTACGGCAGATCCTGGACGACCCGGACGGCGACCACGACTGGGGCATCAGCGCCGAGATCGACCTCGCCGCCTCGGACGAGATCGGCGCGGCGGCGGTCCGGATCACCGACGTCGGCCAGCTGTAGGACTACGCGAAAAAGGGCCGCCCGGGATGTCCGGGCGGCCCTTTTCGTGCCCTGGGCGATTGTCAGACCCGTCGATTAGAATGTATGTACTAATCGAGCTGTTGACCTGGGAGGATGCTCGTGACTGCGCCCACCTCCGCGACCCCTGTCACCCCCTACGCCACCCTCCTCGGATTCACCCGGTACGTCGACCGCACCGGGCCCACCAAGGCCACCTTCGTCGGCGGGCTGCGCCGGCAGCGGGCCAGCCGGCACGGCTTCAACCCGCACGGCCAGTTCGTCAAGGCGCTCAAGGCCGACGTCGCGTTCCACACCGGCGGCACCCACCTCGCGCAGGTCGCCGATCTGGTCAAGCCGCGCTGGCGCCCGCTCTACGAGGCGCTGGTGCCGGGCGCGACCCGCTGGCTGCAGTCGCTGGGCGAGCCGGCCGGCGTCGACCTGGCGCAGACCCGCGACGCGCTGGCGATGCTGGGTGACCTGCCCGTGAAGATCAACCCGCAGTTCGGTGTGCGGTACGCCGACGGCCGGGCCGAGGCGATCCGGCTGCACTTCGACGAGGCGCCGGCGAGCGAGGAGGCGACCCTGGCCACGCTGCACCTGATGGCCCGGCACATGGACGCGGTGCTGCCGCACGCCGAGCCGGTCCTGGTCGACGTGCGGCGCGGCGAGGCGCACCGGATGCCCGCCGACGTCAAGCCCGAGCAGATCGAGCAGTGGCTGGCCGGTGAGGCAGCCGCGTTCCGCGCCATCTGGTCCACCGCCGCCTGACCGACCGATCCGATCCGGCTCACCGCCGCCCCACCGAACGGCCGTCCCGCACCCGGGACGGCCGTTCGGCGTGCTGCGCCCGGGGCGACCGACCGGGCCGGAGCAGCCGCTGCGGCGGGGCGACACCGTCCCTCGTGTGCGCTTTCCCCTCCGTGCTCAGGTTAGTGGCATATGTGAGTAGTAGTCGGGAACAACCCGCCTGACTCCGCCTCGCCCCCGCCGGTCGTCGTCTCGTCCCGCCGTCCGTCGTCCGTCGAGGAGCACCAGTGGTAACAAACGACTCGCCTGTCGTACCCCCACTGCGGACCGCCCGCGCCCCGCGCCCGGTACGCGGACGCCTCATCCTGCTCGGGCCCGCGTTCGTAGCGGCGGTCGCCTACGTCGACCCCGGCAACTTCGCCACCAACTCCACGGCCGGGGCCCGGTACGGCTATCTGCTGGTCTGGGTGGTGGTGGCGGCGAACCTGGCCGCCATGCTGGTGCAGACGCTCACCGCCAAGCTCGGCCTGGCCACCGGGCGCAGCCTGCCCGAACTGTGCCGGGAGCACCTGCCCCGGCCGCTGAACCGGGTCATGTGGGCGCAGGCCGAACTGGTAGCCATGGCCACCGACCTGGCCGAGGTGATCGGCGGGGCGGTCGCGCTGTACCTGCTGTTCGGCGTCCCGCTGCTGCCCGGCGGCCTGATCGTCGGCACCGCCTCGTTCGCCATCCTGGCGCTGCGCTCCAGAGGTTTCCGGACGTTCGAGATCGCCATCGCGGTGCTGCTCGGGGTGATCGTGCTGGCGTTCGCGGTCAACCTGGTCACCGCGCAGCCAGACGTGTCCGACGCCGCGGCCGGCCTGCTGCCCCGCATGCAGGGCACCGACAGCATGCTGCTCGCCGCCGGCATCCTGGGCGCGACGGTGATGCCGCACGTCATCTACGTGCACTCGGCGCTGACGCCGAACCGCCTGCCCGCCGAGGGCGAGGCGCAGCGACGGGTGATCGCCAAGGGCCTGCGGGTCGACGTGCTGATCGCGCTCGGCGTCGCCGGGGCGGTCAACCTGGCCATGCTGCTGGTGGCGGCGAGCAGCTTCCACGGCACGTCGATCCCGGGCACCGACACCCTCGAAGGCGTGCACGCCGGGCTCGCCACCACGCTCGGTACGGCCGCCGCGGTCGGTTTCGCGGTCGCGCTGCTCCTGTCCGGCCTCGCCTCCACGAGCGTCGGCACGTACGCCGGCGAGATCATCATGCAGGGCTTCCTGCGCCGCCGGATCCCGCTGCTGATCCGTCGGATGATCACGCTGCTGCCCGCGCTGGCGGTGCTCGCGATCGGCGTCGACCCGACCCGGGCGCTGGTGCTGTCGCAGGTGGTGCTGAGCTTCGGCATCCCGTTCGCGCTGATCCCGGTGGTGATGTTCACCCGGCGCCGGGACCTGATGGGCAGCCTGGTGAACCGGCGGGCCACCACCGCGGCGGCGGTGGCGATCACGGCGTTCGTGGTGGCGCTCAACGCGTTCCTGCTCTGGCAGCTGGCCGCCTGAAACACGCCAGCGCCCGTCCGGCCCCGTGCGGCTGGACGGGCGCTGGTGATCGGGGCTCAGGCGGCCAGGTACTTCTCCAGGTCGTCCAGGATCTTGTTGGCGGCGCCCACGCCGATGCCGGTCATCCAGATCTCGTCGGAGACCACGTGCGCCTTGCCGGCCTTGACCGCGGACAGGCCCTTCCACAGCGTGCCGCCGGTGACCTTGGCCTGCTCGGCGGCGGCCTTCTCGCCGTACGCGGTCACGAACACCACGTCGCCGTCGGCCTCGGCGATGCGCTCCGGGCTGACCCGGTCCATCCGCTTGTCCTCCTTGCCGGCGAGCATCTGCCGCTCGGGGCGGCCCAGGCCGGTGTCGCCGACGACGATGCCGGAGAACGAGTCCGGCCCGTACAGGCGGATCTCGGTCGGCATGAAGCGCACGATGGAGACCTTGCGGGACGCGGCGTCGCCGAGCTTCGCGCCGAAGTCCTTCGCCCGCTTCTCGTACTCGGCCAGCAGGTCCTTGGCCTGCTGCTCCTTGCCCAGCGCCGCGCCGTCGAGGAGGAAGTTCTCCTTCCAGGTGATGCCGACCTTCTCGGTGAACACGGTCGGGGCGATCTTGGACAGCTCGTCGTAGAACTTCTCCTGGCGGAACTTGCTGCCCAGGATGAGGTCCGGGTTGAGCGCGTTGATCGCCTCCAGGTCCGGCTCGGTGAGCACGCCGACCTCGGTGATGCCGGCGAGCTTGTCCGCGCCGAAGTAGGTGGGCCAGCTCTTCGCCTCACCGGCGGTGGCCGCGCCGACCGGGGTCACGCCGAGCGACAGCGCGGTGTCGATCTTGTCGGTGTCGAGCACGACCACGCGCTTCGGCTCGGCCGGCACCTTCGTGGTGCCCATGGCGTGGGTGATCTCCCGGGTCTCCCCGGTGCCGGCGCCGCCGACGGGATCGCTCTCCCCGCAGGCGGTGAGACCGACGCCGAGGGCGAGCGCGGCGGTGAGTGCGACGGCGAGACGACGCATGGTGTTCCTTTCGGTGGTGCGGGTCGGCGCGCTCAGGCGTCACCGACGGGGACGCCGGCCGTGGCCGGCGTGGCGGCCGGAACGGCCGAGGTCTGGGTGAGGGCCGGCACCACGAGCGGGGCGCCGCTGACCGGGCAGGGCACGACCACGCAGTCCAGCCCGAACACGTCGCGGACCAGGTCGGCGGTGAGGATCTCGCGCGGCTCGCCGGCGGCGACCACCGCGCCGTCGCGCATGGCGATCAGGTGACCGGCGTACCGGGCCGCCTGGTTGAGGTCGTGCAGCACGGCCACCACGGTCCGGCCCCGCTCGGCGCGCAGCCGGTGCAGCAGGTCCAGCACCTCCACCTGGTGGGCCAGGTCGAGGTACGTGGTGGGCTCGTCCAGTAGCAGCGCGTCGGTGTCCTGGGCCAGCGTCATGGCGATCCACACCCGCTGGCGCTGGCCGCCGGAGAGCGTGTCCACCGCCCGGTCGGCCAGCCCGGCGACGTCGGCCAGCCGCATGGCTTCCTCGACCGCCCGGCCGTCCTCGGCCGACCACTGCCGCCACCAGCGCTGGTAGGGCTGCCGGCCGCGCCCGACCAGGTCGGCCACGGTGATCCCCTCGGGCACCAGCGGGCTCTGCGGCAGCACGCCGAGTCGCCGGGCCACGTCCCGGGTGGGCAGGTCCCGGATCGCCGCGCCGTCGAGCAGCACCGCGCCCCGCCGGGGCGTGAGCAGCCGGGCCATGGTGCGCAGCAGCGTCGACTTGCCGCAGGCGTTCGGGCCGACGATCACGGTGAACGTGTCGGCCGGCAGGTCGAGGTCCAGTCCGTCCAGCACGGTCCGGCCCTCGTAGCCGACGACCAGGTCGCGGGTGGACAGCAGCGCGGTCACGAGCGCCTCCCTCGGGTGCGCAGCAGCACGAAGATCAGGTACGGCCCGCCGATCGCCGCGGTCAGCACGCCGGCCGGCAGTTGGGTGGGCGCCAGCAGCCGCCGGGCGCCCAGGTCGGCGAGCACCAGCAGCAACGCGCCCAGCAGCGCGGCGCAGAGCAGCGGCGGTCGCTCGGTCCGGGCCAGCCGGCGGGCCACCTGCGGGGCGACGAGCGCCACGAAGTCCACCGCGCCCACCTGGGCAGTGACCATCGCGGCGGCCAGCACGC
Organism: Micromonospora sp. II; assembly: GCF_001709195.1. Taxonomy (NCBI): domain Bacteria; kingdom Bacillati; phylum Actinomycetota; class Actinomycetes; order Micromonosporales; family Micromonosporaceae; genus Micromonospora; species Micromonospora sp. II. The sequence goes on from NZ_LYXF01000078.1 coordinate 91,177, forward strand.
CGGTGCCGGCCAGGCCGATGCGCCGGGCCACCGGCCGCAGGCCGATCCCCCGCGCGGTGTCGTCGTCGAGCGTGCTGCTGCGCAGCGCCCAGCCGGCCCAGAGGAGCACCGGCAGCAGCACGGCGAGCGTGCCGGCGATCCAGGCCGCCTCGCTCCACCCCTTGCCGGCGAGCGTGCCGATGAGCCAGATCTGCGCGCGCAGCCCGTCGATCGGGTCGGCGGTGAGCATGACGACCTCGATCAGCGCCCGGAACGCGAACGCCACCGCCACGCCGGCGAGCACGAACCGCTGGGCGGCCAGGCCGTGCCGGGCGCCCAGCGCGAACACCAGCACCGCCGCGACCAGGCCGCCGAGCAGCGCCGCCGGCGCCACCAGCACCGCCGCCGCCCCGCTGGTCAGCGCGATCGTCGCGGCCAGCCCGGCGCCCTGGGTGACACCGATGACGTCGGGGCTGGCCAGGGGGTTGCGGGCCACGCTCTGGATCAGCGTGCCGGCCACGCCGAAGGCCGCACCGGCCACCGCCGCGAGGACCGCGCGAGGCAGTCGCAGGTCGCGCACCACGAGGTCGTACGGGGTGCCCGCGCCGGAGAGCGACCGCACCACGTCCACCGGGGCGACGTACGGCGTACCCAGCGACAGACTGACCACCACCGCAGTGCACAGCAGCACGAACAGCACCACCGCCACGACGACCGGCCGCCACCGGAACGGCACCACCACCGCCCCGGCCCGCAGCACTCCCCGCCCCCGCGGCCGCACCCCACCCCGTTGATCTTGCACTTCAGGCCCCTCGAGTGCCCGGAATGCCTCTTCCGCCCGGGCGGCAAGTGCAAGATCGCGGGAGCCGGGGGTGGGGCGGGTGGGGGTGGTCATGTCGTCACCGTTTTGGCTCGGTGGACCAGGTAGGCCAGCAGCGGGGCGCCCAGCAGGGCGGTGATGATGCCCGCGGGGATCTCGCCGGGCGGGGCGACCAGGCGGCCCGTCACGTCGGCCGCCAGCACCAGCGCGGGGCCGAGCAGCGCGGCGACCAGCAGCGTCCACCTGTGGTCGGCGCCCACGAGCGCCCGGGCGAGGTGCGGCACCGCCAGCCCGACGAACGCGATCGGCCCGGCTGCGGCCACCGCGGCGCCGGTGAGCAGCACGCCACCGCCGCCGGCGGCCAGCCGGACCAGGGCGACCCGGTGGCCGAGCCCCCGGGCCACGTCGTCGCCGAGGGCGAGCGCGTCCAGACCACGCGCGGCCAGCAGGGCCAGCAGCACGCCGGTCACCACGAACGGAAGCACCTGACCGGCCACGCCGACGCCCCGGCCGGTCAGCCCGCCGACCACCCAGAAGCGGTACTCCTCGAACGTGCGGGCGTCGATGCTGAGCAGCGCGTACACGATGGCGCCGAGACCGGCGTCGAGGGCCGCGCCGACGAGCGCGAGGGTGACCGGGCTGGCGCCGTCGCGGGCGCGGTTGGCGACCGCGAACACGAGCAGCCCGGTGAGCAGCGCGCCGGCGATGCCGAACCAGACGTACCCGGCGAGCGTGCCGACCCCGAACACGGCGATGGCCAGCACCACGCCGAACGAGGCCCCGGCGCTGATGCCGAGGATGCGCGGCTCGGCCAGCGGATTGCGGGTGACCGCCTGGAACAGCACCCCGGCCAGCGCCAGCGCGAGGCCGACGACCAGCCCGAGGACGGTACGCGGCAGCCGCATGTCCCGGACGACAGTGGTCGCGTCGCCGCCGTCCGGTGACACCAACGCGTGCCACACCTGGTCGACCGGGATGTGCCGGCTGCCGAGCGCCAGGCTGGCCAGCAGCGCCAGCAGGAGCAGCAGCGCCGCCGCCAGGGTGACCGCGATGCGGCGGGGTGCGCCACGGCGGGCGGGGGCCCCGGCCCGCGCGGGCCGGACGGCGACGGTGGTCACGGGGTGGCACGCCTTCCGGTTAGGTACGCCTCACCTTAGCTGACCTGGTAAGGCGCACCTAACCCGCCGGTGTCGATGCCCGGCAACCCCTAGCCTGAGGGCATGCGATTCGACAGGCACACGGTGGTGCTCCTGGTCCGCCCGGACGACGCGCCGGACCTGCCGCAGGACGCGCTCGACCGGATCCAGGACGCCCACCTGGCCCACCAGGCCGGGCTGGTGGAGCAGGGCGCGGTGCTCGCGGCCGGGCCGTTCCTCGACGGCGACGACGAGCGGATCCGCGGCGTCGCGGTGCTGTCGGTGGACCCGCAGATGGCCCGCGAGCTGTACGCGAACGACCCGGCGGTCCGCGCGGGACAGCTCATCGCGCGGGTGAGCAGCTGGATGGTGCCGGAGGGGCAGGTCCGCTTCGAGCAGGTGCCGGTGCCCCGCTCGATGCTGGAGGCCGCAGCCGGCGACTGAGCGCGCGGGTCAGTCCTCGGCGGCCTGCCGGACGCCCGGCACCACAGGCGTCGGCCACAGCGGGGCGCGCGGTCCGGCCGGCACCTCGACCTGCTGGTCGGACCAGACGTACGTCTCGGGCAGCAGGTCGCTCACCGGCACCGCGCGCAGCCCGTCCGGCGGCCCGACTATCACCCGGATCGCCGGGAAGTAGTCGAGCAGCACCTGACGGCAGCGCCCGCACGGCGGGATGACGCCCCGGCCCCGGTCCCCCACCGCGACGATCGTCTCCAGCTCGCCGGCGCCCTGGGTCGCGGCGGCCCCGATCGCCACCACCTCGGCGCACGGGCCGCCGGTGAAGTGGTAGACGTTGACGCCGCTGAACACCCGGCCGTCGGTGCTGCGTACGGCGGCGGCGACGGTGTGGTTGTCGCTGCGGCAGCGCAGCTTCGCCACGGCGGTGGCGGCCTGCACGAGCGCCCGGTCGGTGTCCCGCATGATCATCCCCGCCCCTCGTCGGCCCCGTCGGCCCCCGTCGGCGGCAACTTTATCCCCGCCGGGCGGTCCCGCCGGTGACGGCGCGCCCGTCGCCGGTAACCCGGGGGCGGTCCGCCGCGCGGCTGCCTATCCTTGGCGACGACATGCAGAAGCCAGCCGTACCCGCCGCCCCTGACACCGCCCGCGACCTGCACCGCCGCCTCGCCCCGCTGATGTTCCGCGACCAGCGCCGCCTCCAGCGGCGGCTCGACGGCGTGCGGCGGCTGCGTGACCCGCAGCGGCGGGACGCGGCGCTGGCCGAGATCGGGGCCGAGGTGACCCGGGCGGAGGCGCGCCTGGAGGCGCGTCGCGCGGCCGTGCCGGCGATCACCTACCCGGCGCAGTTGCCGGTGAGTGAGCGCAAGGACGACATCGCGGCCGCGATCCGCGACCACCAGGTGGTGATCGTGGCCGGTGAGACCGGCTCCGGGAAGACCACCCAGCTCCCAAAGATCTGCCTGGAGCTGGGGCGCGGGATCACCGGCCTGATCGGGCACACCCAGCCCCGGCGGCTGGCGGCCCGTACGGTCGCCGACCGGATCGCCGACGAGCTCGGCACCGAGCTGGGCGACGTGGTCGGCTACAAGGTGCGCTTCACCGACCAGGTGGGCGAGAACAGCCTGGTCAAGCTGATGACCGACGGCATCCTGCTGGCCGAGTTGCAGACCGACCGGATGCTGCGGCAGTACGACACGCTGATCATCGACGAGGCACACGAGCGCAGCCTCAACATCGACTTCATCCTCGGTTACCTCAGGCAGCTCCTGCCCCGCCGGCCCGACCTCAAGGTGGTCATCACCTCGGCGACCATCGAGACCGACCGGTTCGCGAAGCACTTCGCCGACGCCGAGGGCAACCCGGCGCCGGTGGTCGAGGTGTCCGGACGCACCTATCCGGTGGAGGTCCGCTACCGGCCGCTGGTCGAGGTGACCGAGGCCGAGGAGGAGGACGAGGCCGACGAGGAGAACGTCCGGGACCAGATCCAGGCCATCGGCGACGCGGTCGAGGAGCTGGCCGCCGAGGGGCCGGGCGACATCCTGGTGTTCCTCAGCGGCGAGCGGGAGATCCGCGACACCGCCGACGCGCTGGGCAAGCTGGTCCAGAAAAAGCGGTCGCTGCTCGGCACCGAGATCCTGCCGCTGTACGCCCGGCTGTCCACCGCCGAGCAGCACCGGGTCTTCGCCGCGCACTCCAACCGCCGGGTGGTGCTGGCCACCAACGTCGCGGAGACCTCGCTGACCGTGCCGGGCATCAAGTACGTGGTGGACCCGGGCACCGCCCGGATCTCCCGCTACTCCAGCCGGCTGAAGGTGCAGCGGCTGCCGATCGAGCCGGTCTCGCAGGCCAGCGCCAACCAGCGCAAGGGCCGCTGCGGGCGTACCTCGGACGGCATCTGCATCCGCCTCTACGACGAGCAGGACTTCGACTCCCGCCCCGAGTTCACCGACCCGGAGATCCTGCGCACCAACTTGGCCTCGGTCATCCTGCAGATGACGGCGATCGGGCTCGGCGACGTCGCCGCGTTCCCGTTCATCGACCCGCCGGACCGGCGCAACATCACCGACGGCGTGAACCTGCTGCACGAGCTGGGCGCGCTCGACCCGGCCGAGACCGACCCGGCGAAACGGCTCACCGCGCTGGGCCGGCGGCTGGCACAGCTCCCGGTCGACCCCCGGCTGGCCCGGATGGTCCTGGAGGGCGAACGCAACGGCTGCGCCACCGAGGTGGTGGTGATCGCCGCCGCGCTGTCCATCCAGGACCCGCGCGAACGCCCGGCCGACAAGCAGGCCCAGGCCGACCAGGCGCACGCCCGGTTCGCCGACAAGGAATCCGACTTCGTCGCGTACCTGAACCTTTGGCGCTACCTGCGGGAGAAGCAGCGGGAGCTGTCCTCCAGCGCGTTCCGCCGGATGTGCAAGGCCGAATACCTCAACTACCTCCGGGTACGCGAGTGGCAGGACATCGTCAGCCAGTTGCGCCAGGTGAGAAGCACCTCGGACAAGGGTGAGGGCCGGCGCGGCGCCGGCGCCGACCTGCCGGAGGAGATCGACACCCCGAAGGTGCACCAGTCGCTGCTGCCCGGCCTGCTGTCGCACCTCGGCCTCAAGGACGCGCAGAAGCACGAATACCTGGGCGCGCGGGGCGCGAAGTTCGGGATCTTCCCCGGGTCGGCGCTGTTCAAGAAGCCGCCGCGCTGGGTGATGGCCGCCGAGCTGGTGGAGACGTCCCGGCTGTGGGGGCGGGTGGCCGGGCGGGTCGAGCCCGAGTGGGTCGAGCCGCTGGCCCAGCACCTGGTCAAGCGCAGCTACAGCGAGCCGCACTGGGAGAAGAAGCAGGCCGCGGTGATGGCCTACGAGAAGGTCACGCTGTACGGCATCCCGCTCGTCACCTCGCGCAAGGTGAACTTCGGGCGGATCGACCCGGTGCTCAGCCGGGAGCTGTTCATCAGGCACGCCCTGGTGGAGGGCGACTGGCAGACCCACCACCACTTCTGGCGGGACAACCAGAAGCTGCTGACCGAGATCGAGGAGCTGGAGAACCGGGCCCGGCGCCGCGACATCCTGGTCGACGACGAGACCATCTTCGCCTTCTACGACCAGCGCATCCCCGCCGACGTGGTCTCCGGCCGGCACTTCGACTCGTGGTGGAAGAAGACCCGCCGGGAGCAGCCGGACCTGCTCACGTTCACCCGCGAGCTGCTCGTCAACGACGGCCGGGGCGGGGTGGACGAGGAGGACTTCCCGGACGAGTGGCGGGCCGACGGCGTGACGCTGCCGCTGACGTACACGTTCGACCCGACCGCGCCGACCGACGGCGTCACTGTGGACATCCCGCTGCCGCTGCTCAACCAGGTGCCGGCGGAGAGCTTCGACTGGCAGGTGCCCGGGCTGCGCGAGGAGCTGGTGATCGCGCTGATCCGGTCGCTGCCCAAGCCGGTGCGGCGCAACTTCGTGCCGGTGCCCGACTACGCGCGCGCCGCGCTGGCCGCGATCACGCCGGGCGAGGAGCCGCTGCTGGCCGCGCTGACCCGGCAGCTGCGCCGGATGACCGGCGTGACAGTGCCGCCGGACGCCTGGGACCCGGGGAAGCTGCCGCCGCACCTGCGGGTCACGTTTCGGGTGCTCGGCGAGGACGACAAACCGGTCGCCGAGGGCAAGGACCTGCCGGCGCTGCAACGCGAGCTGCGCCAGGAGGTACGGCAGGTCGTGGCCGCCGCCGCGCCGGACGTGGCCCGTTCCGGGCTGACCGAGTGGTCGATCGGCGCGCTGCCGCGCACCATCGAGCAGGTCCGCGCCGGCTTCGCGGTGACCGCGTACCCGGCGCTGGTGGACGAGGGCGCCACCGTCGGGGTGAAGGTGTTCGACTCGGCCGCCGAGCAGGAGGCCGCGCACTGGGCGGGCACCCGGCGGCTGCTGCGGCTGACGCTGCCGTCGCCGGCGAAGTTCCTTCAGGGGCGGCTGAGCAACGAGGCGAAGCTGGCGCTGTCCCGCAACCCGCACGGCAGCGTGCCGGAGCTGATCGAGGACGCGGCCGGGGCGGCGATCGACAAGCTGATCGGCGACGCGGGCGGCCCGGCCTGGGACGCCGAGGGCTTCGCCGCGCTGCGCGACAAGGTACGGGCCGACCTGGTGGACACCGTGGTCGAGGTGATGGACCGGGTCCGCCGGGTGCTGGCCGCCGCGTACACGGTGGAGCAGCGGCTCGGCGCGACCCGCAACTTGGCGGTGGTGGCCGCGCTGGCCGACATCCGTGCCCAGCTCACCGGCCTGGTGCACAAGGGCTTCATCACCGAGACCGGCTACGCGCGCCTGCCCGACCTGCTGCGCTACCTGACCGCGATCGAGCGGCGGCTGGACCGGCTGCCCGGCAACCCGCAGCGCGACAAACAGCAGCAGGACCGGATCGCGGTGGTGCAGAAGGAGTACCAGGACATGCTCGCCGCGCTGCCCCCGCCGCGGCGCGCGACCCCGGCGGCCCGCCAGATCCGCTGGATGATCGAGGAGCTGCGGGTGAACGTGTTCGCCCAGGCCCTCGGCACCCCGTACCCGGTCTCCGAGCAGCGCATCTACCGGGCCATGGACGACGCCGAGGGCCGCTGAGCCGCCGCGCCGGCCGACGCCGGCGCGGCGGTCCGGTCAGCGGCGGATCACCGCGCCGAAGCCGAGCCAGCGACCGGCGTACGGCCCCTCCACGAGGCGGACGTGCTCGCGGCCGTTGAGCACCGAGCGGCCGTCGATGGCCACCGCGTCACCGACCCGGTAGGTGGTGGGCACCGACTTCATCAGCCCGGCGGCGTCGATCGAGTACGCCGGTGGCGCGTCGACGGCTATCGTGCCGGGCCGGTGCAGCTTGTAGCCGAACCCAGCGCAGATGCCGACCTGGTACCGGTAGGGCGAGTACTCCTGCACGTAGTAGCCGGCCAGGGTGCCGGCGGTGATCGCGTACCAGATCCCGGTCTGCCGCATGATCTTCACGCGGTCGCCGGAGGGCGCGGCGCTGGCGCGGGCCAGCGTCATCTTCGTCCGCGCGGTCACCGTGCCGGCGCTGTTGAACTTGTACGCGGTGTGCGTGCCGGAGGAGAACCGGATGTTGCCCTTCACGCCGTAGGGCGGGTAGTCGGTGTACCAGAGGTCGGCGAGCTGGGCCAGGTACGTGTCACCGGTGATGGCGTACTGCTGGACGAACTGGAACATGTGGGTGGAGTGGTACTGGCCGGCGTCGATGCCGTGGGTCAGGCAGTAGCGGCTGCGCCAGTGCCGCACCCGGGTCTTCTCCCACACGTCCCGGTAGGTGGTGATCGCGCCCTGCAGCATGAGTTTGGCGTCGGCGTTGCGGGTGAGCACCCAGTAGTCGTAGAGGCCGTACGCGGAGAACATGTGCCCGTTGTAGGTGCGGTCGCCGCGGACCGCCTTCGGGTGCGGGTACTCCTCCAGCCACAGCAGACCGTCGACCACGTACACGCCCCACGGCTGGCCGGCCGCCGCGGGCAGCAGGTACGAGGCGAAGGTGGCGTCCGCGGCGCCCTTCCACTTCGTCTCGCCGGTGCGCTGGTAGAGCCGGGTGAACAGGCTCAGCGCCTGCCCCTGGGCCATCATCGAGTACCAGGGCGCCGGGTAGAGGTCGGGGCCGCCGTGCAGCCGGTGGTCGAACGGGTACGGATAGAACCACGCGCCGGAGCGCAGCGTGCGGCGGTCGATCAGGCGCTGCGCCTGCCGCTTCGCCCGGTCCAGGTATGTCAGGTTCCCGGTGATCCGGTGGGCCTCCATCAGGTGCAGGCCGTACTGCGCCTGCGCGACCGGGTGGTCGTAGAGGCGGCCGCCGAGGCGCACCATGCGCACCCCGGTGGAGTCGTGCACACCGGGATCGACGAGCGGGACCGGCGAGGTCATGTGGTAGGGCTCGATGCCGATCGGCAGTTCCCGGATCTCGAAGTCGTCGTACCGGAACTGGAACGGCACCGACGCCGCGCCGGCGTACCGGCGGGTCGGTCCGCCGACGCGTCCGGCGCCCGGGGTGGAGGCCGCGCGCGGGGCCAGCCGGGGCATGTCCCGGGCCGGGATCGCGGACAGATTCGGCAGTGGCTCGACCGGCCCCGGCGGGCCGATCTCCAGGGCCGGGTCGATGACCGGGTCCGCCGGCGCCAGGAGCGAGGTCGCCGGGGACGCCGCGGCCCAGGCGGGGCCACCGCCGAGCAGCGGGACCGAGGCGGCGGCCAGGGAGCCGGCGACGACGGCACGCCGGCTCAGTGCAGGTGTCGGGCCGGCGGCCCCGGACGGGTCTTGATGGCGCATGCGAACCTCCCGTGTCTTCACATGCTGGGCATCAGCCTTCCCATGCTGTTCCGGTCGGCCGGGACGAGCAAGGACATTCGTCGCGACATGTCGGAGATCCGTCAAATGGCGGCAAGCGGCTCGACACCGGCGGGGAGCTGGTCGGCGGCGGTGGCGTCGTGGACGTACTCCAGGAGGATGCGGCGCAGCTCGCGCCCGGCGTGGGTGGGGACCACGTCGCGGCGGCGGGCCACCGCGATGGTCCGGCGGACCCCGGGCGGTACGAGCCGGGTGACCCGGATGCCGGCGCGGCGGGCCACCACGATGCCGGGCACCAGCGCGACGCCGAGCCCGGCCTCGACGAAGCTGAGCACGGCGTCCATCTCTCCGCCGTCGACGGACAGGGTCGGCTCGAACCCGGCCGCCCGGCACGCCTGGAGCGTGGCGTCGCGCAGGTCGTAGCCCTCGCGGAACATGACCAGCGGCTGGTCGCGCAGGTCGGTGATGCGCAGCTCCCCGGCTTCCGAGGCGCCCGGCAGCGGGTCGACCGAGGCGACCACCAGGCTCTCGCGCAGGATCGGGTCGGCGCGCAGCCCCGGGTCGGTGCCGGCCGACGGCATGATGATCAGGGCGAGGTCGAGGTCGCCGCGGAGCAGGTCCCGGACGAGATCCTGCGAGCCGCCCTCCTCCACGCGCAGGTCGATCGTGGGGTGCGCGTCGCGGAACCGGCGCAGCACCGGCGGGGCGAGCGAGGTGGCCAGGCTGGGCGTGGCGCCGAGCCGGACCCGGCCCCGGCGCAGCCCCACCAGTTCCTGCACCTCGCGGGTGGCGGTCTCCACGTCGGCGAGGATCCGCTTGGCCAGCGGCAGCAGCACCTCGCCGGCCGCGGTGAGGGTGATGTTGCCCCTTACCCGTTCGAACAGCGGGGCCCCCAGGTCGGCCTCCAGCGCGTGAATTTGCTTACTCAACGAGGGCTGGGTTATGCCGACAAGATCGGCCGCCTGGGTGAAATGTCGTACTTCGGCGACCGCCACGAAGTACCGAAGCTGATGGAGCTGCATCTACATAGCCTACGGCTATCAACGCTGCGATTTCGATGCATTGGACGCCTGATCGAAGTGCTCCTAGCGTCGTTCGCGTGGTAATCACGAAAACTCGGTCGCCCATCCGCTCCAATGTCGGCCTCAAGGCCGTCATGGCGGTGACGGGCATCATTCTGGTGCTGTTCCTGATCGCGCACATGCTCGGCAACCTGAAGATCTTCACGGGCGAGACCTCGTTCGACCACTACGCGCACTGGCTGCGCGACATCGGCACGCCACTGCTGCCGACGACGTGGTTCCTGTGGATCCAGCGCACCGTGCTCACCGTCGCCGTGCTGGGGCACATCGGCGCGGCCACGCTGCTCGCGATGCGGTCCCGGGCCGCCCGCCCGGTGCGGTACGCGCACCGCCGCAAGATCCACGTGAACTACGCGGCCCGCACGATGCGCTGGGGTGGTGTGATCATCCTGCTCTTCGTGATCTACCACATCCTCGACCTGACCACGGGTCACCTGAACCCGCAGGGCGACCCGGCCAACCCGTACGGCAACGTCGTCGCCGACTTCGCGCCGGAGCGGTGGTACGTCACGCTCTTCTACACCCTCGCGCTGGTGACCCTCGGCTTCCACCTGCGCCACGGCGCGTTCAGCGCGTTCCGCAGCCTCGGCCAGCAGACCCCGAAGGGCGAGCGCCGGGCCAGGATCGCCGCGCTCGTCTTCGCCGTCGCGCTCGTCGGCGGCTACCTGCTGGTCCCGTTCGCCGTGATCACCGGATTGGTGTCCTGACATGGATCTGTACCGCGAAGGCGACCCGATCGCCGACACCCGGGCCCCGGACGGCCCGATCGAGACGCGGTGGGAGCGCCACCGCTTCGAGATGAAGCTGGTCAACCCGGCCAACCGCCGCAAGATGACGGTGATCGTGGTCGGCACCGGCCTGGCCGGCGGTTCCGCCGCCGCCACGCTGGCCGAGCAGGGCTACCAGGTGCGGTCCTACTGCTACCAGGACAGCCCGCGCCGGGCCCACTCGATCGCCGCGCAGGGCGGCATCAACGCCGCCAAGAACTACCGCAACGACGGCGACTCGGTGCACCGCCTCTTCTACGACACGGTCAAGGGCGGCGACTTCCGCTCCCGCGAGTCGAACGTGCACCGGCTGGCCGAGGTGTCGGTCAACATCATCGACCAGTGCGTGGCGCAGGGCGTGCCGTTCGCCCGCGAGTACGGCGGCCTGCTGGACACCCGCTCCTTCGGCGGCGCGCAGGTGCAGCGCACCTTCTACGCCCGGGGCCAGACGGGCCAGCAGCTGCTGCTCGGCGCGTACCAGGCGCTGGAGCGGCAAATCGGCCTGGGCAACGTGGAGATGAACGCCCGCCACGAGATGCTCGAACTGGTGATCGTCGACGGCCGGGCGCGCGGCATCGTGGTCCGCGACATGGTCACCGGCGAGATCAGCACCGAGATGGCCGACGCGGTGGTGCTCGCCACCGGCGGCTACGGCAACGTCTTCTACCTCTCCACGAACGCCAAGGGCTGCAACGTCACCGCCTCCTGGCGGGCGCACCGCAAGGGCGCGTACTTCGCCAACCCCTGCTACACGCAGATCCACCCGACCTGCATCCCGGTCTCCGGCGACCACCAGTCGAAGCTGACCCTGATGAGCGAGTCGCTGCGCAACGACGGCCGGGTGTGGGTGCCCAAGGCCAAGGGCGACCAGCGCAGCCCGCGGGAGATCCCCGAGGACGAGCGGGACTACTACCTGGAGCGGATCTACCCGTCCTTCGGCAACCTGGTCCCCCGCGACATCGCCTCCCGCGCCGCGAAGAACGTCTGTGACGAGGGACGCGGCGTCGGCCCGACCGGCCTCGGCGTCTACCTCGACTTCGCCGACGCGATCAACCGGCTCGGCCGCAAGGCCATCGAGGCCAAGTACGGCAACCTCTTCGAGATGTACGAGCGGATCACCGGCGAGGACCCGTACGAGGTCCCGATGCGGATCTACCCCGCCGTGCACTACACGATGGGTGGCCTCTGGGTCGACTACGACCTGCAGTCGAGCATCCCCGGCCTGTTCGTGATCGGTGAGGCCAACTTCTCCGACCACGGCGCGAACCGGCTCGGCGCCTCGGCGCTGATGCAGGGCCTCGCGGACGGCTACTTCGTGCTGCCGAACACGCTCGCCAACTACCTGGCCTCCTCCGGCCCGCTGGACAAGGTCGACGCGAGCCACCCCGAGGCGGTCGCGGCGCGTACCGACGTCGAGGACCGGATCAAGCGGCTGCTCGCGATCAACGGCGACCGCACCGTGGACTCGTTCCACCGTGAGCTGGGCCAGATCATGTGGGAGCACTGCGGCATGGAGCGCTCCGAGGCCGGGCTGCGCAAGGCGATCGACGAGATCCGCGCGCTGCGCGAGCAGTTCTGGCAGCGGGTGCGCGTGCCGGGCGACGGCGAGGGGCTCAACCAGTCGCTGGAGAAGGCCGGCCGGGTGGCCGACTTCTTCGAGCTGGCCGAGCTGATGTGCATCGACGCGCTGCACCGCGAGGAGTCCTGCGGCGGTCACTTCCGGGCCGAGCACCAGACGCCCGACGGCGAGGCGCAGCGCGACGACGACCGGTTCGCGTACGTGGCGGCCTGGGAGTACACCGGCACCGGTGAGCCCGTGCTGCACAAGGAAGACCTGACCTTCGAATACGTCCACCCCACGCAGCGGAGCTACAAGTGAACCTGACCCTGCGCATCTGGCGCCAGCACGGCCCCGAGGACAAGGGTCGGATGGTGACCTACCCGGTGCAGGACGTGTCGCCGGACATGTCCTTCCTGGAGATGCTCGACGTGCTCAACGAGCGGCTGATCCTCGACGGCGAGGAGCCGGTCGCGTTCGACCACGACTGCCGCGAGGGCATCTGCGGCATGTGCAGCCTCATGATCAACGGTGAGGCGCACGGCCCGCAGCGCGGCACCACCGCCTGCCAGCTGCACATGCGGCAGTTCTCCGACGGCGACACGATCGACATCGAGCCGTGGCGGGCCCGGGCCTTCCCGGTCGTCAAGGACCTGGTGGTCAACCGCAACGCGTTCGACCAGATCATCGCCGCCGGCGGCTACGTCACCGCGCCGACCGGCAGCGCACCGGAGGCGCACTCGGTGCCGGTGCCGAAGGCCGACGCCGACGCCGCGTTCGAGTCGGCCGCCTGCATCGGCTGCGGCGCCTGCGTGGCGGCCTGCCCGAACGGCTCCGGCATGCTGTTCACCGCCGCGAAGATCACCCAGCTCTCGCTGCTGCCGCAGGGCCAGCCGGAGCGCTACACCCGGGTGATCGGCATGGTGGACGCGCACGACGAGGCCGGCTTCGGCGGCTGCACGAACATCGGCGAGTGCGCGGCGGCCTGCCCGAAGGGCATCCCGCTGAACACCATCGGCCGGCTCAACCGGGACTACCTGAAGGCGACCGCCAAGCGCGCCGGCTCCTGACCGGACACGGCACGACCCACGCGACCGCCGCACCCGCATCCAGGGGTGCGGCGGTCGCGCTCGTACGGGGGCCGCCGCCGATTCAAGCCGCCTCTCGCGGGTAGCAGTCCGATGGACGGCACCGGAGAGGGGACATACAGGCATGAAGGCACTGACCTGGCACGGCAAGCGGGACGTTCGCGTCGAGGACGTCCCGGACCCCCGGATCGAGGAGCCGACCGACGCGATCGTCCGGATCACCTCGACCGCCATCTGCGGTTCCGACCTGCACCTGTACGAGGTGCTCGGGCCGTACCTGAAGCCCGGCGACGTCCTCGGGCACGAGCCGATGGGCATCGTCGAGGAGGTCGGGCCCGGGGTGACCCGGCTCAAGAAGGGCGACCGGGTGGTCGTCCCGTTCAACATCTCCTGCGGCTCGTGCTGGATGTGCGAGCGGCAGCTCTACGCCCAGTGCGAGACCACGCAGGTCAAGAGCCAGGGCAAGGGCGCGTCCCTGTTCGGCTACACCTCGCTGTACGGCTCGATCCCCGGCGGCCAGGCCGAGTACCTGCGCGTGCCGCAGGCCCAGTTCGGCCCGATCACGATCCCGGACACCGGCCCGGACGAGCGCTGGCTCTACCTCTCCGACATCCTGCCAACCGCCTGGCAGGCGGTGAAGTACGCGGACGTCCCGCCCGGCGGCACGCTCGCCGTGTTCGGGCTCGGCCCGGTCGGGCAGTTCAGCGCCCGGATCGGCCGCCACCTCGGCGCGGGCCGGGTGATCGGGCTGGACCTGGTCCCCGAGCGGCTGGAGATGGCCCGCCGGCACGGCATCGAGGTGCTCGACGTCAGCCAGCTCGACGACGTGCCCGGCACGCTCATCGACCTGGTCGACGGGCGCGGCCCGGACGCGGTGATCGACGCGGTCGGCATGGAGGCGCACGGCGCGCCGCTGGGCAAGATGGCCCAGACCGCCGCCGGGCTGCTGCCGGACAAGCTGGCCCAGGCGATGACGGACAAGGCCGGCGTGGACCGGCTCGTGGTGCTGCACGCCGCGCTCAAGGCGGTACGGCGCGGCGGCACCGTGTCGATCTCCGGCGTGTACGGCGGCGAGCAGGACCCGATGCCGCTGATGGAGATGTTCGACAGGGGCATCCAGCTGCGCATGGGCCAGTGCCACGTACGCCGCTGGGTCGACGAGATCATCCCGCTGCTGGAGCGCGACGACGACCCGCTGGGCGTCGAGGACCTGCGGACCCACCGGCTGCCGCTGACCGACGCGCCGCGGGCGTACGAGATGTTCCAGAAGAAGGAGGACGGCTGCGTCAAGGTCGTGCTCGCGCCGTGACCCGGACGGTGGTCGTCACCGGCGCGACCAGCGGGATCGGCCGGGCGACCGCCCTGGAGCTGGCGGGCCGCGGGGACCGGCTGGTCCTCGCGGCCCGCTCCCCCGCCACGCTCGACGAGGTGCGCGACGAGTGCCGGGCCGCGGGCGCGCGGGCGATCGCCGTACCGATGGACGTGACCGAGCCCGGCGCGGTGGCCGCGCTGGCCGACGCGGCGCAGGCCGAGTACGGCCGCGTCGACGCCTGGGTGCACACCGCCGCGGTGATGGCCTACGGCCGTTTCGACGAGACGCCGGCCGAGGTGTTCGAGCAGGTGGTCCGCACCGACCTGCTGGCCGCCGCGGCGGTGGCCCGGGAGGCGCTGCTCCGGTTCCGGGCCGGCGGCGGCACGCTCGTGCTCACCGGCTCGGTGCTCGGACACATCACCGCGCCCTACATGAGCGGCTACGTGGCCGCCAAGTGGGGCCTGCAAGGGCTGGCCCGCACGCTCCAGCAGGAGGCACGGGAGACGCCGGGCGTCGCGATCTGCCTGGTCAACCCGGGCAGCGTGGACACACCCGTCTACCGGCAGGCGGCCAACTACCTCGGCCGGGTCGGCCGTCCGCCGCCGCCGATCGCCTCGCCCGAGCGGGTGGCGCGGGCCATCGCGCACTGCCTCGACCGGCCGCGCCGGGAGGTGTCGGTGGGGCGGCTCAACGTGATCATGCGCTTCGGCTTCACCGCCCTGCCCGGGGTGTACGACGCGCTGGTCGGACCGCTGATGCGCCGGGCCGGGCTGACCCGGCAGCCGATCGCCGCCCACCGGGGCATCGTGTTCACGCCGAACCCGGCCGGTGAGGCGGTCCGCGGCGGGTGGCTGCCGGAGGTGTCCCAGGTGGTCCGGGCCGTGGGCGGACGCGCGGCGACTGTGGCGTCCGCGGTACGCCGCCGGCTGCCCTGACCGTGGCGTGGGTGGCCGGCGTGCGGGCGGACCGGGACGACTGTGGTTACCGTGTACGGCGGGACACGGCGGAGGGACGAATATGCGGGAAGCAACGGGGCAGGAGCCGGACCGGACGCGCGGCGGGCGGGTGTGGAAGCTCGCCGGGCTGGCCGCCGTCGCCGGGCTGGCCTGGGCGGCACGGGACGTACCGGCGCAGCTCGGCGGACGGCTCACCGGCGCCCGGGCGGAACGGGCGGCCCGGTCACCGCGCTTCCGCGACGGCACCTTCCACAACCCGGCCGGCGCCAGCGCCACCATGGTCGCCGACCCGGGCCGCAACCTGCTCCGGGAGCTGGTCTTCGGCAAGCAGAAGCGGCGGCCGGGCAGCCCGGTGCCGCTGGTGCGCCCCGGCGCCGCGCCCGCCGCCGACCCGGCCCGCGAGCTGAACGTCGTCTGGTACGGCCACGCCTCCACGCTCGTCGAGATCGAGGGACACCGGGTGCTGCTCGACCCGGTGTGGAGCGACAGGTGCTCCCCGTCCGGGCTGGTCGGCCCGCGGCGCATCCACGAGCCGCCGGTCCGCCTCACCGACCTGCCCCCGCTCGACGCGGTGCTGATCTCACACGACCACTACGACCACCTCGACATGGACACCGTCCGCACGCTGGCCGATCTCCAGTCCGCGCCGTTCGTGGTGCCGCTCGGCGTCGGCGCCCACCTGGCCCGCTGGGGCGTACCCGAGCACCGCATCGTCGAGCTGGACTGGTCGGAGAGCCACCGCGCCGGCGGGCTGACGCTCACCGCCACCGCCGCGCAGCACTTCTCCGGCCGCGGACTGCGCCGCGACGGCACGCTGTGGAGCTCCTGGACGATCACCGGTACGCACCGGAAGGTCTTCTACACCGGCGACTCCGGCTACTTCGACGGATACGCCGCGATCGGCGCCGAGCACGGCCCGTTCGACGTGACGCTGATGCAGATCGGCGCGTACGACAGGGCGTGGCCGCACATCCACATGTTCCCGGAGGAGGCGGTCGCCGCCCACCTCGACGTACGCGGCGGACTGCTGGTGCCGGTGCACTGGGGCACGTTCAACCTGGCCCTGCACGACTGGTCCGAGCCGGTGGACCGGCTCTGGGCCGAGGCGAAGGCGCGCGACGTGCGGCTCGCAGTGCCGCGCCCCGGTGAGCGGGTGGTGGTGGACGAGCCGCCGGCGGTGGACGGCTGGTGGCAGTCGGTCGCCTGAGCCACGCCGAAAAATTCGGACAAGGCAATCTTCTGCGCATATTTGCGTACTCTGTTCGCTGACGAGTCAGCGGCCGGAGGACAGCATGCAGGTTCGCCTATCCCCAGGCGTGGAAGAGCCCCGCACACCCACACCGCAGGCAGGCGTCGCCGCCACCGTCAAACGGGGTGTCGACGTCGTCGTCTCGGCGACCGCCCTGCTGGTGACGGCACCGATCCTGGCCGCGGTGGCGGTCGCGGTGCTGCTCGGCATGGGCCGCCCGGTCCTCTTCCGCCAGCGGCGCATCGGCCGGTACGGCGGGGAGTTCACCATCCTGAAGTTCCGGTCCATGGCGGGCGGCGGCGACGGCTTCTCCCCCGGCGACGACCAGGCACGGCTGACGCCCCTGGGGCGTTGGCTGCGGGCCACCAGCCTGGACGAGCTGCCCAGCCTCTGGAACATCCTGCGCGGCGACATGAGCCTGGTCGGCCCGCGCCCGTTCCCGACCAGCTACCGCGACCTCTACACGCCGGAGCAGTTCCGCCGGCACGACGTCCGGCCCGGCCTCACCGGGCTCGCGCAGGTCAACGGCCGCAACGAACTGGGCTGGGCGGAGCGTTTCGCCTACGACCTGCGCTACGTGGAGCACTGGAGCCTGCGGCTGGACGCCCGCATCCTGGCCCGGACCGCAGTCGCGGTGCTGCGGCGGCAGGGCATCAGCGCGCCCGGCGCCGCCACCGCGCACGAGTTCCGTGGCACCGCCGCGGAGGATCCGGTGGCGGCGACCGCGGGAAGCGGGTCCCGGTGACCCTCGACCTCGTCGTCGTCGGGTGCGGCGGCCACGGCCGGGAGATCGCCCAGATCGTGGCGGCGGTCAACGAGTCCGCCGCTCGACCGCCGTGGCGGCTGGCCGGCTTCGTCGACGACAACCCGTCCGAGCGGAACCGCAAACGCGCCGAGTCGTGTGGCGCGCCGTACCTGGGGACCGTGGCGGCGCTCGGGCAACTACCACCGCAGACCCACGTCGTCCTCGGCCTGGGCGACCCACGTGTCCGGCAGAAGGTGGGCGCGCGGGTCGACACGTACGGCAGGCCGGCGGCGAGTCTCGTCCACCCGGACGCCACCGTCGGCCCGGACCTGGTGTCGGCCGAGGGCCTCGTGGTGTTCGCCGGTGGCCGGATCACCACCAACGTCACCGCCGGGCGGCACCTGCACGTCAACCAGAACGCCACACTCGCGCACGACTGCGTGGTCGGCGACTACGTCTCCCTGCACCCGCTCGCGGCCGTGTCGGGCGATTGCCGCCTCGACACCGCCGCGCTGATCGGAGCGGGAGCGGTGGTGCTCCCCGGCCTGCGGGTCGGCGCCGGCGCGACGGTCGGCGCCGGCGCGTGCGTGGTACGCGACGTGCCGCCGGAGATCGTGGTCAAGGGAGTACCGGCCCGCTGAGCGGTCCTCAGAGCACGAAGGCGTCGGTCCAGAGCGCGCCGGAACGGCCCGACAGCGCGTCCAGCATGGCCACCGCCTGACCGTCGGTGAGCTGCGCGACGAAGTCGACGATCGCCCGGCCCCGGGCCCGGCCGATCCGGTCCGGGGTACGCGGGTGCAGCTCCGCCTCGGCCAGCTCCACCAGGTCGTGCAGCCGTCGCGGCAGCCGGGACTCCTCGTCCGGGTCCAGCAGCCACTCCCAGAGCGCCTCCACCAGCGTGCCCAGCAGCCGGGCCTGGCCGCGCTGGTGCAGCGCCAGGTCCGGGCGGGCCAGCACGAACCGGTGGTGCACGAACTTGAGCACCTGCACCTCGTGCCACTGCGCCTTGGCCAGCAGCACGTACCCGGATCGGACGTGCGGCTCCGGGGTCACCGTGATGGCGTCCACGAAGCGGGTGGACCAGCGCGCGGAGAACCGGGCGACGTACTGCTCCGCCTCGATCGAGCCGTCGAACGGCAGCGCCAGCAGCCCCTCCACCAGCTCCTCGCGGACGTGTTCGACTGCGGCGGCGAACGCCTCGTCGTCGGCGATCCAGCCGTCCTTGCGGTGCAGTTGCCGGCGCAGCCGCTCGATCGCCGCGCCGGGGCGCCGGCCCGCCGCCTCCAGCGCGGACGCGGTGATCGACCGCAGGTGCCCGCACTCGCGCTGCCAGGCCATCAGCTCGGCCGCCACCGCGCCCTGCTGGAGCACGCCGACGCGGTAGAAGTCCTCCACGTCGTGGATCGCGTACGCGATGTCGTCGGCGGTGTCCATCACCGACGCCTCGGGCGTCTGCTGCCAGTCCGGGATGCGGCCGGCGAACGGCTCCCGCGCCTGACGCAGGTCGTCCAGCTCGGTGCGGTACGCGCCGAACTTCACCGACCCGCTCTCCGGGTCCTCCGGCGGGGCCGCCGCGCCGCGGGGCGCCGGGTCGAGGTGCCGGGGGTGCGGGTCGGGATGGTCCAGCCGGGTCCACGGGTACTTCAGCATGGCGGCCCGGACCGCCGCGGTCAGGTCCAGCCCGGTGGTCGCCGCGCCGCGGATCTCGGTGCTGGTGACGATCCGGTACGACTGGGCGTTGCCCTCGAAGCCGTCGGCCAGCCCGAGCCGCTGCCGGGCCAGCCGGTCCAGCACCCGCTCCCCCAGGTGCCCGAACGGCGGGTGGCCGAGGTCGTGCGCGAGCGCGGCGGCCTCCACCACCTCCGGGTCGCAGCCGCCGAGCTTGTCCAGCAGGTCCCGGTACGCCGGGTCGGCCATGAGCCGCTCGGCGATCGCCCGGGCCACCTGGGCGACCTTGAGGCTGTGGGTGAGCCGGTTGTGCACCAGCAGCCCCGACCCGCCGGGACTGATCACCTGGGTGACGCCGTTCAGCCGGGCGAAGAACGGCGAGCCGACGATCCGGTCCCGGTCGGCCCGGAACGGGCCGGCCGCCAGGTCGCCGAGCGCCCGGGCGCTGCCCCCGAAGAGCCGCCGGGCCCGCGGATCCGCAGGTGCCTCCATGATCGCCACGCTAGCGCAGCGACTCGCCCGGCGCGCCGCGACCTGTGGCTAGGGCAGCGGGGGCGCGTCCCCCAGCACCAGCCCGGGGGCCGCCGGCAGCCAGTAGCCCAGGTAGGTGCCGGCGGTGACCTGGTAGCTCAGGCGGCCGTTCACCCAGGCACTGGCCCCCATCGGCGCGCCCGAGGTGCGCGGGAAGGTGACGGTCTTGGACCCGACCACCTGCCACCTGCTGTCGTAGGCGTAGCCGGTGTAGGTGCCGGGCTCCACGGTCAGCAACCGGGTGGGCGCGTACGTGTGCTGGACGAACTTCCCGGCGAGCCACCGGTTCGCGGCGTCCTCCGCGACGAACATGCCGGCGAACACGCCGTTGGCCATGCGGTAGTAGACGCCCCGGCCGGTCACCCGGACGCGCTGGTCGGCGGTGGCGGTGGAGAAGCGGATCAGATTGATCGACTTCTGCGCGACGATCCGGCCGGCCGCATCGAACTGGTAGGCGACGTGGGAGCCGGGACCGAACCACACGATGCCGTCGACCGGTGGGTACGGATAGTCGGCGCGCAGCACGTCGGCGTACGCGGCGAACACGCCGGCATGGGTCAGCTGGTGCAGCGAGAGCATCTGCTGGGTGTGCACCTGGTGGTAGCTCGGGTAGGAACGCGCGCAGCCGACCGAGTACCGGCTGGCCCACTGCGGGACGCGCAATATGGCCGGCACGTACCGCCGCACCGTCGTGGCCGTCCCGTCCATCAGGCTCACCGCCCGGCTGTCCCGGGTGATCCGCCAGTAGTCGTACACGCCGTAGAACGCGTAGATCATGCCGTTGAGGACCCGTTCCCCGCGCACCCCCGGGCTGTCCGGGTATTCCTCCAGCCACAGGTAGCCGTCCGCGTCGGTCCAGCTGACCCAGGGCACGCCGAGCTGCGGTTCGAGCGTGAGGCTGAGGAACGTGCGGTCCGCCGCCGTACGCCACGTGGCGTCGCCGGTCACCTCGTACAGCCGGACGAACAGGCTGAGCAGCTCCCCCTGCGCCATGGCGCTGTACCAGGGCGCCTGGAGCACCAGCCCGGTGCACCGGGGCAGGTCGAAGGGGTACGAGTACCACCACGCCCCGCGGGACTCCACCTTGCGGTCCAGGTTCCGCCGGGCCTGCGCGATCGCCCGGTCCAGGAAGAAGCGGTCACCGGTGACCTGGTAGGCGTTGAGGTTGTCCAGCCCCCAGTCGGCCTGGACCACCGGGTGGTCGTAGAGGACGCCCTGCCAGTTGAAGAGCCGCACCCCGGAGGCGTCGTGCGCCAGCGGGTCGGTCCGCGGGACTGTCATCTGCCGCGAGGTCGGTGAGACCGAGCCGGGCAGCAGGCGCGGCAGGTAGCCGTCCCGGGCGTACGCGCTGAGSGTCGCGCTCCGCTCGGGGAGGGCCGCCGCCGCGCCGGTCACCGGCGTTCCCGCCAGGCCGAGGGCGAGCACCGCGGCCACCGGCGCGCGCCAGGACAGGCGGATCCTCATGGGACCTCCAAGGTCGGGATTGTGCCTCCCATCCCAGCAACCTCTTGTCGCTTTTGCCACCCTCGTTTCATCATGCGTGGAATAGACGTACATAACGTGAATATTTCTGACTGTTAGGGATCCTCCGCCGGACGCGGACGGGCGCGGACGCCGGCGTCGCACCGGGACGGCAGAATGCACGGGAACCCACCCGAGAAGGCGGATCAGATCGTGACCCAGTCAGTGCACCAGCGGATCGCCGAGGAACTCGGCGTCGCCGAACGTCAGGTGCGGGCAGCAGTCGAGCTGCTCGACGGCGGCGCCACAGTGCCGTTCATCGCCCGCTACCGCAAGGAGGCCACCGGCCTGCTCGACGACGCGCAGCTGCGCACACTGGAGGAGCGCCTGCGCTACCTGCGCGAGCTGGACGAGCGGCGCGCGGCGGTGCTGGAGTCGATCCGCAGCCAGGGCAAGCTTGACGAGGCGCTGGAGGCGCAGATCCTCGCCGCCGACTCGAAGTCGCGCCTGGAGGACATCTACCTGCCCTACAAGCCGAAGCGGCGCACCCGCGCGCAGATCGCCCGCGAGGCCGGGCTGGAGCCGCTCGCGGACACGCTGCTCGCCGACCCGGCGCAGGACCCGAAGGCGGTCGCCGCCGGGTTCGCCGACCCGGACAAGGGCGTCGCGGACGCCGCCGCCGCGCTGGACGGCGCGCGGGCCATCCTGATCGAGCGCTTCGCCGAGGACGCCGACCTGATCGGCACGCTGCGCGAGCAGATGTGGTCGCGGGGCCGGCTGGTCTCCCGGGTACGCGAGGGTCAGGAAACCGCCGGGGCGAAGTTCGCCGACTACTTCGACTTCGCCGAGCCGTACCCGAAGCTGCCCTCGCACCGCATCCTCGCCATGTTCCGGGGCGAGAAGGAGGGCGTGCTGGAGCTGACCATGGATCCGGAGGCCGACGGGGACGCCGACGTGAACCCGGGCCCCAGCCGGTACGAGGCCGCCGTGGCGGGACGCTTCGGCGTCAGCGACCAGGGACGGCCCGCCGACAAGTGGCTGGCCGACACGGTGCGCTGGGCCTGGCGTACCCGGATCCTCATCCACCTCGGCGCGGACCTGCGGATGCGGCTGTGGCAGGCGGCCGAGGAGGAGGCCGTGCGGGTCTTCGCCACCAACCTGCGTGACCTGCTGCTGGCGGCGCCGGCCGGCGCGCGTCCCACCATGGGTCTGGACCCGGGCCTGCGCACCGGTGTGAAGGTGGCGGTCGTCGACGCCACCGGCAAGGTGGTCGCCGCCGACACGATCTACCCGCACGAGCCGCGCCGGCAGTGGGACGCCTCGCTGCACACGCTCGCCACGCTCGCCGCCGCGCACGGCGTCGAGCTGGTCGCGATCGGCAACGGCACCGCCAGCCGGGAGACCGACAAGCTCGCCGCCGACCTGATCAAGCAGCACCCGGAGCTGAAGCTGACCAAGGTGGTGGTCTCCGAGGCGGGCGCGTCGGTCTACTCCGCCTCCGCGTACGCCTCGCAGGAGCTGCCCGGCCTGGACGTCTCGCTGCGCGGCGCGGTGTCGATCGCCCGCCGTCTCCAGGACCCGCTGGCCGAGCTGGTGAAGATCGACCCGCGGTCGATCGGCGTCGGGCAGTACCAGCACGACCTGTCCGAGGTGAAGCTGTCCCGCTCGCTCGACGCGGTGGTCGAGGACTGCGTCAACGCGGTCGGCGTGGACGTCAACACCGCCTCCGCGCCGCTGCTCACCCGGGTGTCCGGCATCGGCGCCGGGCTGGCCGAGAACATCGTGCTGCACCGCGACGCCAACGGGCCGTTCCGCACCCGGGCGGAGCTGAAGAAGGTGCCCCGGCTCGGGCCGAAGGCGTTCGAGCAGTGCGCGGGCTTCCTGCGCATCCCCGGCGGTGACGACCCGCTGGACTCCTCCAGCGTGCACCCCGAGGCGTACCCGGTGGTGCGTCGCATCCTCTCCTCCACCGGGCAGGACCTGCGCGCGCTGATCGGCAAGTCGGCCATCCTGCGCGGCCTGCGCGCGACCGACTTCGTCGACGACACGTTCGGCCTGCCCACCGTCACCGACATCCTCGCCGAGCTGGAGAAGCCGGGTCGTGACCCGCGTCCGGAGTTCCGTACCGCGACGTTCGTCGAGGGCGTGGAGAAGATCAGCGACCTGACGCCCGGCATGGTGCTGGAGGGCGTGGTGACGAACGTGGCCGCGTTCGGCGCGTTCGTCGACGTGGGCGTGCACCAGGACGGGCTGGTGCACGTCTCGGCCATGTCGCACACGTTCGTCAAGGACCCGCGCGACGTGGTGAAGTCCGGCGACGTGGTGAAGGTCCGGGTGCTCGACGTGGACGTGCCGCGCAAGCGGATCTCGCTGACGCTGCGGCTGGACGACGAGGCGCCAGCCGGCGGCGGGCGCCCGGCGGGCGGCGACGGCCGACGGGACCGGGGCGGTCAGGGCGGCGGGCCACGCGGCGGCGGCCAGGGACGCATCGGCGGCCAGCAGAACGGGCAGCGCGGTGGTGGCCAGCAGGGCGGCCAGCGCGGCGGCTCGGGCGGCGGGCAGAGCGGAGGCGGCCAACGCGGCGGCTCGGGCGGCGGCGGGCAACGCGGTGGCGGACAGGGCGGCACGTCGCGCGGTGGCCAGCAGCAGCGGCCCGGGCGCGGTGGCGGCGCCCCGGTCAACGACGCCATGGCGGAGGCGCTGCGCCGCGCCGGCCTGGCCTGACACGTCCCGCTGCCGGGCCGAGGTCACGAACGCCTCAGCCCGGCAGCCCCGCCGGGGAACAGCGACGCGCCGGCCCGTGTCGCGGTCAGGCGCCCCGGCAGGGCGACGGCCGCGGGGACGGGCCGAGGCACCGGCATCACACCCTTGATCAACACAATCTCGCCGAGGTGGTGGCATCAGAGGCTCCGCGACACCACCACTTCGGCGAGCTGGAGTTGATCACACCGGGCAGCGCGCCGGGAAAGGGACGGGTCACGCCTGCCGGAGCCGCGAACACCACTCACCAGGCGCGTTGTTGACCAAGGAGTTCGTGGCCTGTTCAGGGCGTTCGACTGACACAAACCCCTTGATCGCCGCAGCCTCGGCGGTGCGCGCGCCGGGCCCGACGGCCTGTGCGCCGGGCGGGGCCGGTTCCGCGTACCCTCGCGGTCGTGGGCGGTGAGGACGACGAGCGGTGGCGGGAGCGGCGACGCCACGCGGTGCGGGCGCACGCGGAGGCCGCCGCCCGCGAACGCGAGGCCGAGCAGGCGGAGGCCGCGGAGCTGGTGGCCCGGTTCGCCGCCGAGGCGCTGCGGCGCGGGCTGCGCGCCGGCCGGCTGACCGCGACCGGGCACGACGGGCGCGGTCGCTACCGCACGCGGATCACCGGCTGGTACGTGGACCGGGCGCACAGCCGCGCGGTGGACACCGACGGGCGTTTCTACCTGCTCACCGTGCCGCCGGGCCTGCGGGCGCGGCTGCTCGGGGCGGACCCGCCGCCCAGTCCGCCGCCGCTGGTGGTCGGCCGGGGCGGCCGGGACGGCGAGTCGGTGCCGCTGGCGACCCTGCTCAGCCGTCGTCTCGACGCGGGCGACGACTGGCGCTGACCGGGGCCGGACGCCGGTCTGCCCGCTGCCGGGGCACCGCGTGCGCGGCCCGCCGGGCGACGTGCCGCCACCAGCACAGCTGGACCACGAGCGTGAGCAGCCCGGCGAGCACGATCGCGGCCAGGTTGATCACCAGTTGGAGGGCGGAGCCGGCGGCCTCGTGCCACACGCCGTACGCGGACGCGACGGCCACGTTCGCCGCCGCCGGCACTGTGGTCACCGAGATCAGCACACCCACGAGCGAGCCGGACTTCTTCGAGGTCAGCGACAGCATGCCGGCCACGCCGGCGAGCAGGCCCACCACCCAGGACAACGCGTCCGGACGCCAGATGAAGTCGGTCATCGGCCGTTCCGCCAGCAGCATGTCCCGGTCGACCAGGCCGGCCGCGGTGAGCGCCCAGGTGCTCAGCGCGGTGGCCGCCATGGCGACGAGGAAACCGACCGTCAGCGCCTTGACCGAGTGACCGACCACGCGCGGCTGACGCCGCAGCAACGCCACGCAGAGCGCGGCGAGCGGACCGAACTCGGGGCCGACCACCATCGCGCCGACGATCAGGATGGGCTGGTCCAGCAGCACGCCGATCCCGGCGATCATGGTGGCCACCACGATCAGGGCGAGGAACGTGCCGGTGAGCACCGTCTGCTCGCCGGTCTTCGCGGCGATCTCGTCCCACACCACGGCGTCCTCCCCGTGGCCGGGGGCTTCCTCGGCGGCCCGGTCGGCCGCCTCGGACAGGGTCAGCTCGACGTCGTCGGCGGCGATCGCCCCGCGCGCCTCGACACCGAGTTCTTGTAGCCGGCTCAGTACGCCGTCGGCGCTCTCCCGGACCACGTCGCAGGTGACGTAGTCACCCGCGGGCTGGCGGGCGGCGCCGGGCAGCACCACGAGGTGCGTGACGCCGGGGTCGGCGGCCAGCAGCTCCACGACCGCCGACGACTGGTCGCGCGGCGCGATCACCCTCAGGTGCAGCACTCGGGACTCCCGGATCGTTGATTCCTGGCGGGGCCGCCGAACTCTACTCGTTCCCGGGCTCAGCGGTTCCCGGCTCGACGGCGTCGCGCGGCACGATCGTGTGCTTTTCGGCACGAACACGGCGTACGCCATCACTCCTTGCCGGTTGTCCCGTTTTACCGTCCGTGACCCTTCGCTGCCACGACCGTGATCCCGCTGCGGGGACGGAGGCTCGATGACCGGCCGGATCTACCTTTCCCCGCCCGATGTCGGGCCCCTGGAGGAGTCCTACGTGCTCCGCGCGATCCGCTCCGGTTGGGTCGCGCCGCTCGGCCCCGAGGTGGAGGCGTTCGAGCGGGAGGTCGCGGACCGCGTCGGGACGGCCGGCGCGCTGGCTCTGAACTCCGGCACGTCCGCGCTGCACCTCGCCCTGCTCGCCCTGGGGGCCGGGCCGGGAAGCGTGGTGGTGGCGCCGACGATGACGTTCGCGGCCACCGCCAACGCCGCGGTCTACACCGGTGCCGAGCCCGTCTTCGTCGACTGCGACCCGGCGACCGGAAACATGGACGTGGCAGCGCTCGCCGAGATGCTCGGCGTGCTGCGCCGGTCCGGCGAGAAGGTCGCCGCGGTATTGATCGCGGACATGTTCGGCACCTGCGCCGACTACGACGCGTTGCTGCCGGTGTGCGAGGCGGCGGGCGTGCCGGTGGTCGAGGACGCCGCGCAGGCGCTCGGCGCGACCTACCGCGGGCGTCCGGCCGCCTCCTTCGGGCGGCTCAGCGCGCTGTCGTTCAACGGCAACAAGATCATCACAACGTCCGGTGGGGGCATGCTGCTCTCCGACGACGAGGCGTTGCTGGCCCGCTGCCGGCACCTGGCCACCCAGGCGCGCGAGCCCGTCCCGCACTACGAGCACGTCGACGTGGGTTACAACTACCGGCTCAGCAACCTGCTCGCCGCCCTCGGCCGCGCCCAGCTGCACCGGCTGGACGGGATGATGCGCCGGCGCCGCCTGGTGCGCGAACGGTACGCCAAGCTGTTCTCCGGCGTGCCCGGGGTCCGCCTGCTCGGGGACGGGGACGAAGGCTCGAACTGCTGGCTGACCAGCATCGTGGTCGACCCCGAACGGACCGGGTGGGCGGCGGCGGAACTCGGGGCCCACCTGGCCGCGCGGGACATCGAGACCCGGCACGTGTGGAAGCCGATGCACCGGCAGCCGGTTTTCGCCGGGTGCCGATCGGTCGTGACGGGCGCCTCGGACCGCCTGTTCGCCCAGGGCCTCACGCTACCCAGCGGCTCCGTCCTGGACGACGGCCGCCTGGCGCGGGTCATCGGCGCCGTCGAGCAGTTCCTGGACGCCCGGTGACGGCCGGCGCGGGCACGCGCCCGCTGCGGATCGCCGTCCTGCTCAAGACCGACCAGGGTGGACTCTGGATCGTCCCGCAGGTGGAGGAACTCCGCCGCCGCGGGCACGAGGTCGTGGCGATCCTGCCGCGCGAGACCGGGCGGCTCACGGGGGAGCTGCGGCAGCGAGGTGTCGAGGTGCACGACTCGCCGTTCGACTTCCGCTTCCGGCCGCGCCCGTCGACGCTGCGGGACCTGTGGCGGCTGCGCCGCCTGATCGGCCGGATCCGCCCGGACGTCCTGAAGTACCACCTGTACGCGTCAGCGCTCGCCGCCCGCTTCGCGAGCCTACGCATGCCGCTGCGGCGGGTGCACATGGTGGCCGGGCCGCTGTACCTGGAGTCTCCGCTGATCAAGCTGGTCGAGCGGGCGTTGTGGCGGCTCGACCACGTCACCATCTGCGGCACCGGCCACACCTCCGGCCTCTACGGCGCGCTCGGATGTCCCGCGCCCCGGCGCCCGGTCGTCACCTACGGCGCCCGGACCGCGCACTTCGCCGATCTGGAGGGCTCGACCGGCCGGCGGGAGGTACGGGCGAAGGCGCGCGCCGAACTCGGCATCGAGGAGGACGCGTTCGTCGTCATCATGGTCGCCTACGTCTATCCACCCCGGAAGCTGGTCCACCAGGGCCGCGGCATCAAGGGACACGACGTGCTGCTGGCGGCGTGGCGCGAGTTCCGCGCCGCCCACCCGGACGCCCGGCTGCTCCTGGTGGGCGCCGGTTTCTCGGCGGCCGGCGAGGCGCATCGCCGCGAGTTGATCGGGCGTTTCGGGGTCGATCGCGATCCGAGCGTGACGTGGTTGACGTCGGTGTCGGACGTCCGGGCCTGCTACCGCGCCGCCGACGTGAGCGTCAGTCCCTCGCTGTCCGAGGGACACGGCGCCACCTGTGAGGCGGGAGCCACCGGGGTGCCCAGCATCGTCAGCGACGCAGGCGGTCTGCCCGAGACGGTCGACGAGACGACCGGCTGGGTGGTGCCGCGCAACGACGTGGCCGCGCTGGTCGCCGGACTGGAGCAGGCCCACCGGGAGTTCACCGACGGACGGCTCCGCCTGCGCGGTGAGCGGGCCCAGCAGTTCGCCCTGCGGCACTTCGACAACCAGGTGGCGGCCGCCGACGTCGCCGACGTGGTGGAGGCCGTCTGCCGCACCGGTGGGAGATCCTGATGCGGGTCGTGGTGACGTCCGAGTCGCGCTTCACCCGGACTCCCGACGGCGCGGTGTGGGTCGAGGCCGGGCCGGACAACTCGATCTGGCGACGCTACCTGGTCGCCTTCGACCGGGTGCGCGTCGCCGCCCGGGTCCGGGACGTCGACCGACGGCCGGAGGCCGCGGCCCGGGTCGACGGGGACGGCGTCGAGGTGTGGGCGTTGCCGTACTACGTCGGGCCCCGGGGTTACCTGCTCGGGCGGCGGGCGATCGCCGCGGCGGTGAGCGCCGCTGCGGAACCAGCGGACGCCGTGGTGCTCCGGGTACCGTCACCGATCGGCTCACTGCTGGCCCGGGCGCGTAGCCGGGCGCGGCTCCCGTACGCGCTCGAAGTGATCGGCGATCCGTACGACGTGCTCGCCCCGGGAGTCGTCCGGCATCCGCTGCGGCCGCTGCTGCGCACGCTGTCCACCCGGACGCTGCGCGGGCAGTGCCGCGAGGCCGCCGCGGTGGCGTACGAGACGGAACGGCGCCTGCAACGCCGGTATCCCACGTTGCCGACCACGCCCACGGCCGGCATCTCCAGCGTCGACCTGCCGCCGGCGGCGTTCGTGCCGCGGGCCCGGCCGGTCCGGCGGCTCCCGGACGAGGCGACAGTGGTTTCCGTCGGCTCGCTCGAACAGCTCTACAAGGGGATCGACACGCTCGTCTCCGCGTTGGCGCTGATGCCCGCCGACGGTCCCCGGGCTCGGCTCGTGCATGTCGGCGTGGGCGCCTACCGCCCCCACCTGGAGCGGTTGGCCGACCGGTCGGGAGTGGCCGACCGGGTGAGGTTCACCGGTCCGCTGCCCGACGCCGACGCGGTCCGCCGCCAACTGGACGCGGCCGACCTGTTCGTGATGCCGTCCCGCACCGAGGGCCTGCCCCGGGCGCTCATCGAGGCGATGGCCCGGGCGCTCCCGGCGATCGGTTCGACCGCCGGGGGCATCCCGGAGTTGCTCGATCCGGAGTGCCTGGTTCCACCCGACGACCCGGCCGCTCTGGCCGGCGCCGTCACCGCGATGCTGGCCGACCCGCGTCGGCTCGCGGACGCCTCGGCCCGCAACCTGCGCCGGGCCCGCGACTTCTCCGCCGAGACGCTGGACGCCCGCCGGGCGTCGTTCTACCGGACCGTCGCCGAGACCGCCGCCGGCCGGGTGGGCGGGCGGGTACCGGCCCCGCTTCCGTCCCGGCGCTGACGTCCGGTGCCCCGCGCCTGATGATGCGGGGCGCCGGACGTCAGCGGACGGGACGACGAGCAGGCTCGCCCGGTCCGGCGGCGTCCCGGAGGATGTCGAGGTAGCGGCCGAGCTGATCCTCCCGGAACAGTCCGTCCAGCGCGGTGGCCGGCACGGCCGGTACCCGCCCGGTCCGCTCCTTCACGGCCAGCCACTCCCGCAACTGGGACGCGATCGCGGCCGGTTCGTTCGCCACGACGCCCGCGCCGCGTTCGCGCAGCAGGCGTGCGGCCACGCCGTTCTCGTAACCGAGCAGCAGGACGGGGCGGCGGGCCTGGAGATAGTCGAAGATCTTGCCGGTCATCGTGCCGGCGTCCCGCGGATCGTTCCACATGAGCAGGACCAGCGCGTCCGCGTCGGCCTGGATCCGCCACGACTTCTCCGGCGAGACCGGGCCGAGCAGCGTGACGGAGTCGGCCACGCCGGCCCGCTCCGCGGCGGCGCGGGTGATGCCGTGGTCCTCCCCCGCGAAGATCACATGCACCCGAGCGGCGTCCGCGCCGAGCAGGGCGATCGCGTCGACGAGCGGGCCCGGGTCACGCCTGCCCGGATAGATGTAACCGGTGTGTGCGAGCGTCAGAGTGGCCGCCGACGCATCGACGCCGGCGGGAGTCGCGGCGGACTCCGCCGGCACCGGCCGACGGTCGATGCCGTTCATCACCACATGCGTCCGCACCCCGAACGTGTGGTGGATCGTGTCGGCCAGCGGCTCCGAGACCGTCACGCACGCCGCGACCGTCCGCAGCACTCGCCGCTCCAGCCTCTTGTCGACCGCTCGGCGTAGCGCTGTCCGGACCCAGTGGTCGTTGCCGACCGACCACAGATCCCGGTAGTCCGCGACCCAGGGCGCCCGGAACCGCCGGGCGAGCGTCGCGGCCACCACGAACCCGGAGAAGGGCGGGCCGGAGGCCAGGATGACGTCCGGGCGCCAGCCCGCGGCGGCCCGGTCGAAGGTGCGCGCCGGTGGACGGATCCAGTTGAGCTGCGGGTCCGGCAGCAACAGCTCCATGCCGACCTTCACCAGGAGGCGATCGGCGCCGGCGCGGATCCGCCGGAGCCGGGATGGCGACGCTGTTCCGCCGCCGGTCACCGCGCCGCCCCCGCCTCGGCCGGGCCGTGGCAGCCGTGGTGACGGCGCGACCCGGATCAGGTGCTCCTCGGGCACCGGGACGGGAACCGTGCCCTGGTTCGCCCCGACCGCTGTCAGTACCCGGACGTCCCACCCCTGTCGTGCCGCGAACGCCGCGAGGGCCGCGGGACGACGGGCGCCGACGGTCTCCGCCGGTGGGAAGTGGTACGAGACGATCAGCAGGCGCGGTGCCGGCTCCGGATGCAGGTCGTTCGTCATGCAGGGATAAACGATTTCTTCCCGGACAAGAAATGACGAAAGGCGTCGAACGCCTCACCCCTGCGACACGAGTTGCGGCGCGGGGCGGGGACGACCGCGGTCCCGGCCGGCCGCCGTCACGACCCGCAGCGACATCAGCCACCCGACGCCGTACGCCAGCGCGCCGGACACCCCGAACGCCCACACCGCGGTCAGCGGTGACCCGCCGACCAGAGCCACCACGGACACGGCTCCCGCCACCAGCGCGACGCGGCCCGCGTCCCAGGCGAGCTGAAGACCCTGTCGTTCGAACACGACAAGCGTCTGCGACAGCGGAGAGACCACGAGTTGCGCCGCCATGAAGACGGCCAGGGCCTGGGCATAGGCGCCGCTGCTGTGCCACTGCGCGCCGAAGACCAGGCTGAAGGCCGCGGGCGCGCCGACCACCACGAGGAGCGCGCCGGGACCGGCGACCAGCGCCAGCCTCCGGCTGGCGCGCAGAAACGCGCGCCGGCCGCTCCGGGGCTGCTCCCTGGCGATCCGGGCGATCTCCCCCAGGTAGACCTGGGCCACCGCGGACGCCACGAGCGCGGCGGGCATGGCGAGCACCCGCTGGGTCAGTCCCAGCCAGCCGGCCACCGCCGAGCCGTACCAGTAGGCGATGAGCAGCACCGGCAACTGCGTGCCGAGGACGTTGAGCAGACCGGACGGGGCCAGGAGGAACGGGAACCGCCGGTACCGGCGTGCGACCGCCAGCAGGCGTGGCGGCCGCCGGCCGGCCCGGGCGGTCGCGCCGCGCCGACGGGCGTCCCGGAGCAGGACCGCGGCGGCCGCGACCTGACCGAACCCGAAGCCGAGCGCCAGGCCACCGGGGCGAAGTCCCGCCACTCCGGCCACGATCTGGGTGACCACCACCGCCACGGACTGGAAGAGGTTGCGCCGGCCGATCGCGCCGTAACGACGGTGCCGCACCGCGAACTGGTTCAGCACGAGGACGACACCCATCGCGGCGGCGGAGGGCGGCACCACCCAGAGCCAGCGGGCCAGTTCGGGCTGACCGAACCAGAGCGCCGCCCGGTCCCCCGCCAGCAGGACGACCGCCGATGCCAGGATCGCCGTGCCGGCGGCCGCGACGAGGCCGAGCCGCACCAGCGCGCGTGCGTCCTCCTCCCGCTCGGGAAGCGGAACGGCCATCTCGAACCGGAGCGCGGCCACCGTGCCCACTGTGAGCACGAGCGCGGCGACCACGGCGAGCACGCCGAAGTCAGCCGGGCGGTAGAGCCTCGCGAGCAACGGGACCGCGGCCAGCGCCAGCAGTTGACCGCCGGCCGACCCGGCGGCGATGCCGAGCACTCCGCGCCGCCCGCTCGACATGGCGAGCCGCGCCCGCCACCTCACCCAGCGACCCCCGGGCGGTCGACCGGCCGCGTCCGCCCGGCGCGAGCCCGTACCCCGGCGGGCAGTGTCGCCCCGGCCAGCACGAGCACGCCGAGGGCCAACGCGGCGAAGAGCGGACGACCGGCGTTCACGTCCCCGGACGTCGACACCGCCACCACGTTGAAGGCCAGCACGGCCAGGACGAACCCAGCCACCGGATCACGCCTGGTCGCGCGCCAGAGCCCCGCCGCGACGACCACGGTGGCCAGGATGAAGGCCCCGCCCACCAGCCAGCCCGCCTCGGCCGGCAGTTCCAGCCACAGGTTGTGCGGATAGTTGTGCACGAGCATGCCGGAGTAGTCGCCCCAGTTGCCGTAGCCGACGCCGCCCGGATTCTCGGCGATCATCGGCACGCTGACCTCCCGCATCTCCGCTCGGGCGGTGCCGAACATCTCATCGCTCGGATCGACCAGGAGCGCGTACACCCGGGGCGGCAGCAGCGACGGCAGGGCGATGACGGCGAGCACCAGGCCGCCCATCAGGCCCAGACCTACCCACTCACGCCGGCCCCGCCGGATCTTCAGGCGGAACCCGGCCAGCACCAGGACGAAGAGGGCCACCACAGTGGCCAGCAGCGGTCCCCGGGAGCCGGTCGCCAGAAGACCGAGGCCGAGCAGCACCGCCAGGCCCGCCGCCCACCACGCCGCCACCCGTTTGCGCAGATAGAGCCAGGTGAGAGCGACGAGCGCACCGCCGATTGCCCGGGCCAGCCAGATCGGGTTGGAGCCGAAGCCGTCGGCCCGGCCGTCCTGCGGATCACCGTTGAGCGTGGCGATCGCGAGCACCACCCCCGACAGGACGAAGACGGCGGCGAACATCTCGACGTCACGCCGCCCGCGCAGCACCGCCACCGCCGCCGTGGCGAACACGGTCAGCGTCATGAGCAGCAGGAACTTCTGCCGGCCGTAGTCCGTCTCCGGCGGGTGCAGGATTCCCGGCAAGGCGAGGACGCCGAAGACCACGAGGGTCCAGAAGATCACTGTCCGGGACCGCGAGGCCGGACGGAGCAGCTCGTGCAGGAGCAACGGGACCGCGAGCACCACCGCGGCGATCAGGAACCCGCGGCCGACCATGCGCGGGAACTGGTCGAAGTTGAGCACCAGCACCACGGCGGTGGCGCGCAGCACCGTCGAGACGACACCACCCGTGCGCCGTACCGGTGTCTCCGGTCCGGCGGGCCCACCGGGGCCGCGGACCGTGCCGATCGCCGACGACCGGCGGCTGTCCTGCATCACCATCACGTTCGAGCCTCCTGCGGCACCGAGCTTGGAACCCGTCACACCGCCCGGTCGGAGCGGTAACGCGCGAGATTGGCCGGATCGAGGAACCACTCGACTGTCGCCTTCAGCCCCTCGTCGATGCTCGTGACGGGCTGCCACCCGGTCCGCGACCGGAGCAGGCCGGCGTCGCCGAGTAGGCGTTCCACCTCGGACTCCGCCGGGCGGAGCCGGGACTCGGTGACCACCACCTCCGGCTGGGCGCCGAACATCGCGGCGATCTTGCGGACCAGGTCGCCGACCGAGGTCTCCCGGCCCGTCGCGGCCTGGAACACGCCGCCCACCACAGCGTCGTCGGGTGCCGTGCCGACGGCCTGGAACGCGGCCACGGTGTCCGTCACGTAGAGGAGGTCCCGGGTGGTACGCAGCGCGCCCAGCCGGATCACCCCGTCCTCCTTCGCCAGCTGGCTGATGATGGTGGGGATGACCGCCCGGGTGGACTGCCGGGGGCCGTACGTGTTGAACGGCCGCAGCGTGACCACCGGCAGGCCGAAACTGAGGTGGTAGCTCTCGGCCAGCTTGTCCGCGCCGATCTTGGAGGCGGAGTACGGCGACTGCCCGCGCAACCGGTGCTGCTCGGTCATCGGGACCGTGGTGGCCGTCCCGTACACCTCGCTCGTGGAGGTGACCACGACCCGGCCGACACCGGCCGTCCGCGCGCTCTCCAGCACGTTGAGCGTGCCGGTGATGTTGGTGTCCACGTAGGACTGCGGCGCGAGATACGAGTACGGGATGCCACCCAGCGCGGCCAGGTGATAGACGGTGGAGGCGCCGTCGACAAGCCGCTGCACCATCCCCCGGTCGCGGATGTCCCCCGCGACGACCTCGACGCCGGCCAACTGGTCCGGGCCGAAGGTGTCCAGCCAGCCGTGCGATCCGGCGCCGTTGTAGCGCACGAGGGCGCGTACCGGGTGGCCCGCGGCGACGAGGGCCTCCACCAGGTGGGAGCCGATGAAGCCACCGGCTCCGGTCACCACCACCGGCCCGTCGGACGACTGTGCGGTCATGATTCGCTCCTCCTCTTCACCGGTCCGGCCGTACCGGTACCGGGTCGGCTCAACGAGCCGGCGCAGCCGCCGGAGCCGCCTGGCTCCACAGCGCGCCGACCGAGTCGTACAGGTCGTGTTCGGGCGTCCACCCCAGGACCGAGGCGGCCCGGCCGACGTCGGCGCGCATCCAGCCCACGTCGGCGGAGCGGGGGGACGGCGCATGGTCCTCCCGGACGCGGACCGGCCGGCCGGCCGCCGTGACCAGCAGGTGGACGGCGTCGCGCACGGGCACCGCCCGGCCGCTCGCCACGTTGAGGACACGGGCTCGCGGCGCCGTGACGGTCACCGCCCGCCCGACCGCGGCGGCCACGTCCCGCACGTCCACGAAGTCCCGGTACGCGTCCAGCGGGCCGGTGCGCAGGTCCTCGCCGGGCGCGAGGCGCGACAGCAGCGCCGCCACCCGGCCGAGCAGCGTCGTGCGGGGCATGCCGGGACCGACGGGGTTGAACACCCGGAGCACTACCGCGTCCACCCGGCCGGCTGCGGCCGACAGCTCCGTGAGGCGGGTCGCCGCGGCCTGACTCACGCCGTAGGCACTGACCGGCGCCGCTGGCAGGTCCTCGGCGGCCGCAGCGCCGAACGGAACGGGACCGTACTCGGCGGCGGAGCCGAGGCGGACCAGGCGGGCGCGGGGCGCGGCGACGGCGACGGCGTCGACCAGCTTGGCGGTCACCAGCGTGTTGGCCCGGACGAGGTCCTCGGCGGTGCCGCTCACCGCGCCGGCACAGTTGACCACCGCATCCGGCCGGACCGTGTCGAGCAGCGCACGCAGCGTCTCCGGCGCCGCGGTGACCAGGTCGCACTCGTCGCGCGACGGGCACGTGAGGTCCGCCGTGGCGGCCAGCTCCCGTCGTACGTGCGCGCCGATGAAGCCGGAGGCGCCGAAGAGGAGTACGCGCATCATGCCCCGGCCGGGGTGCCGGCGGGCAGGAGCAGGTCCCGGACCTCGGCGAAGCACCGGTTGGCCTCGTCGTAGTCCTCGGGGCGGCCGATGTCCAGCCAGTAGCCGTCGAACTCGTAGCCGGCCGGTGGTTCGCCCCGCCCCAGCAGGTCGAGCACCAACTGGTCGAACCCGAACGGCTGCCCGACCGGGTAGCGGGCGATGGTGCTGCGGGAGAGTCCGTAGACGCCCATGCTCACCCGGTAGTGCAGGACCGGCTTCTCGGAGAAAGATGTGATCTTGTCGCCGGCCAGTTCAAGAACCCCGAAGTCGATCTTGACGGTACGCCGGTAGGTGGCCACCGTCAGCGGCGCGCCCGACCGCGCGTGGGTGGCCAGGAGGTCGGCGTAGTCGAGGTCGGTGAGCACGTCGCCGTTCATCACCAGGAAGTGCTCGGGCAGCCGGTGCCGGATGCCGAAGAGCGGGCCGATGGTCGACAGCGGCCGGTCCTCCTCGACGTAGTCGACGGCCAGGCCGAACCGGGAGCCGTCGCCGACGAAGGCCCGGATCAACGCGCCCAGGTGGTTGATCGCCAGGGTGACGTGGGTGAAGCCGCGATCGGCGAGCTGCCGCAGGACGATCTCGAGGATCGCGTAGCTCTCGCCGATGGGCACGAGCGGCTTGGGCAGGGTGGAGGTGTAGGGACGCAGCCGTACTCCCGCGCCGCCCGCCATGATCACGACATGCATCGACTCTCCACTCGTTCCCCCGCCCTACCTCGCTTCCAACGAACCGGACCCACCCGGGGGTACGGAAATCACCTGTTCGGGGGCGTTTCCCCGGCTTCGCGCCCGCGGGTGGGCCCGCCGCCGCGCGCCGCTGTGATGAGCTGTACCGGTGGCGGGAGATGTGCTGGGGCTGGTGCTGCACCCCACCCGGGACGTCTCCGAGGTGGTGCGGATCATCGTGGACTGGGCGGCCCGGCACCGGATCACCCTCGCCGTACGCGCCGAGGACCGTACGCGCGTGCCGGCCGCGGTGGAGGCGGTCGCCGCAGACGAGCTGGCCGACCGCTGCGCCGCGCTGATCAGCATCGGCGGCGACGGCACCATGCTGGGCGCGCTGCGGATGGCCGTACGCGACCCGAAGCCGGTGCTCGGCGTCCACCTGGGCCGGGTCGGCTTCCTGGTCGAGGTGGAGCCGCCGGACCTGCCCCGGGCGCTGGAGCGGCTGGTGGAGCACGACTTCACCGTCGAGTCGCACGCCTGCCTGGCCTGCGACGTCTGCGGCGACGACGTGGTGGCGTTCAACGACATCGCCCTGGTCCGGCAGCCCGGCGCCGGGTTCGTCACGGCCACGCTGGCGGTGGACGGCCAGCGGTACGGCTACTACCGCTGCGACGCGTTGGTGGTGAGCACGCCGACCGGCTCGACCGCGTACAGCTACGCCGCCGGCGGCCCGTTGATCTCACCGGCCACGGAGGCAATGGTGGTGACGCCGTCGGCGCCGATGGCCGGGATCTCCCGCTCGGTGCTGCTCTCCGCGCACGAGACGGTGCACCTGGAGCTGCGCGCGGACTCGGCGCCGGTGGCGGTGGAGATGGACGGGCTGCTGATCCGGCAGGCGGCGACCGAGGGCTCGGTGCACATCCGGTACGTCAAGGACGCCGGCCGGGTGGTCCGCCTCGACCCGCGCCGCTACCAGGAGCGCAACCAGCTCAAGTTGAGCCTGCTGGACCTGCCGCTGCTGCCGGACCAGCTGCGCGAGCTGTTGCCGGACGGGTTGCGGGAGCAGCTCAACCGCCGGGAGCTGCCCCCGCCCCGGTGACCGTCAGGACGCCCCGAGCACCCCGTCGACGAGCGCCTTGGCCTCCTCCTGGATCCGGGCCAGGTGCTCCGGGCCCTGGAACGACTCGGCGTAGATCTTGTAGACGTCCTCGGTGCCGGACGGGCGGGCGGCGAACCAGCCCGACTCGGTGGTCACCTTGAGGCCGCCGATCGCGGCGCCGTTGCCGGGTGCGGTGGTGAGGATCGCGGTGATCGGCTCACCGGCCAGCTCGGTGGCGGTGACCTGCTCCGGCGACAGCTTGGCCAGGACCGCCTTCTCCTCGCGCCCGGCCGGGGCGTCGATGCGGGCGTACGCGGGCGCGCCGAAGCGGTCGGCCAGCTCGGCCCAGTGCTCGCTGGGCGTACGCCCGGTGGTGGCGATGATCTCGGCGGCGAGCAGGCAGAGCAGGATGCCGTCCTTGTCGGTGGTCCAGGTGCCGCCGTCGCGGCGCAGGAACGACGCGCCGGCGCTCTCCTCGCCGCCGAAGCCGACGGCGCCGTCGAGCAGGCCGGGCACGAACCACTTGAACCCGACCGGGACCTCCAGCAGCGGGCGGCCGAGGTCGGCCGCGACCCGGTCGATCATCGAGGAGGAGACGAGCGTCTTGCCCACCGCCGCGGCCGGGCCCCACTGCTCCCGGGTACGGAACAGGTGGCCGATCGCGACGGCCAGGTAGTGGTTGGGGTTCATCAGGCCGCCGTCGGGCGTGACGATGCCGTGCCGGTCGGCGTCGGCGTCGTTGCCGGTGGAGACCGCGTAGTCGTCCCGGGCGGCGATCAGCGAGGCCATCGCGTTCGGTGACGAGCAGTCCATCCGGATCTTGCCGTCGCCGTCGAGCGTCATGAACCGCCACGTCGGGTCCACCAGCGGGTTGATCACCGTCAGGTCGAGGCGGTGCCGGTCGGCGATCTCCCCCCAGTACGCCACGCTCGCCCCGCCCATCGGGTCCGCGCCGATGCGCACCCCGGCGTCGCGGATCGCGTCGATGTCCAGCGCGGCGGGCAGGTCGTCGACGTACCGGGCGAGGAAGTCGTACCCCCCGGTGGTGTCGGCGGCGCGCGCCCGCGCGTACGGGATGCGTCTCACCTCCTTGAGCCCGGCGGCGAGGATCGCGTTCGCGCGGTCCTGGATCCACTTCGTGGCGTCGGTGTCGGCGGGCCCGCCGTGCGTGGGGTTGTACTTGAACCCGCCGTCGGACGGCGGGTTGTGCGACGGGGTGATCACGATGCCGTCGGCGAGGCCGCTGGTGCGGCCCCGGTTGTGGGTGAGGATGGCGTGCGAGACGGCGGGCGTCGGGGTGTAGCCGTCGCGGCTGTCGCGCAGCACGGTGACGCCGTTGGCGGCGAGCACCTCCAGCGCGTCGGCCTCGGCCGGCGCGGAGAGCGCGTGGGTGTCCCGGCCGAGGAACAGCGGCCCGTCGAGGCCCTGCTCGCGCCGGTAGTCGCAGAGCGCCTGGGTGACGGCGAGGATGTGGTCGGAGTTGAACGCGTGGCGCAGGCTGGACCCGCGGTGCCCGGAGGTGCCGAACGAGACCTGCTGCGCCGGGTCGTCCGGATCCGGGTGCTCGGCGTAGTAGGCGGTGACCAGCCGGGGCACGTCGACCAGATCGTCGGGCTGCGCGGGCTGGCCGGCACGGGGGTGGGCCACTGCGGGATCCTCCTCGGGTTGCGGTGGTGCTGCTCAGGGCTCGACGCGCTGGCCCTTGCCGATCACGACGATGCCGTTGTCGGACACGGTGTAGCGCTGGCGGTCCTTCTCCAGGTCGACGCCGATCTCGGCGCCCTCCGGGACGTGGACGTTCTTGTCCAGGATCGCGCGCCGGACGACCGCGTGGCGGCCGATCTGGACACCCTCCATCAGCACGGCGCCGTCGACGTGCGCCCACGAGTGGACCTTCACCTTCGGCGACACGATCGAGTTCTCCACCAGCGAGCCGGAGATCACCGAGCCGGGCGACACCATCGAGCTGACCGCGCGGCCGACCCGCTCGCCCCAGGCGTGCACGAACTTGGCCGGCGGGTACGGCGGCTGCTCGGTGTAGATCGGCCACTCGAAGTTGTAGAGGTTGAACACCGGGTGCACGTTGATCAGATCCATGTGCGCGTCGTAGAACGAGTCGAGCGTCCCCACGTCCCGCCAGTAGCCGCGGTCCCGGTCGGTGCTGCCCGGCACCTCGTTGTCCTTGAAGTCGTAGACGTTCGCCTCGCCGCGCTCGACCAGCATCGGGATGATGCTGCCGCCCATGTCGTGCTTGCTGGTCTTGTCCGCCGCGTCGCGCTCGACCGCCTCGCACAGCGCCTTCGTGGTGAACACGTAGTTGCCCATCGAGGCGTAGATCTGGTCCGGCGCGTCGGGCAGCCCCACCGCGTCGGTGGGCTTCTCCCGGAACGCGCGGATGCGCTTGCCGTCCTCGCCGACCTCGATCACGCCGAACTGGTCGGCCATCGACAGCGGCTGCCGGATGCCGGCCACCGTCACCCCGGCGCCGGAGGCGATGTGGTCGTCGACCATCTGCCGGGGGTCCATCCGATAGATGTGGTCGGCACCGAAGACGATCACGTAGTCGGGCTGCTCGTCGTTGATCAGGTTGAAGCTCTGGTAGATCGCGTCGGCCGAGCCGGCGAACCACCACGGGCCGCGGCGCTGCTGCGCCGGCACCGGCGTGACGTAGTTGCCGAGCAGCGTCGACATCCGCCAGGTCTTGGTGATGTGCCGGTCCAGCGAGTGCGACTTGTACTGGGTCAGCACGACGATCTTGAGGAAGCCGGCGTTCGCCAGGTTGGACAGGACGAAGTCGACCATGCGGTACATCCCGCCGAAGGGGACGGCGGGCTTCGCCCGGTCGGTCGTCAGGGGCATCAGGCGCTTGCCCTCCCCGCCGGCCAGGACGATCGCGAGCACCTTGGCAGCCATGCTCAGACGCTAACGACCCGGAACCGACTTCACCACTCGGACGCCCACACTTGCGCACCGCGTGCGACACGCCGCTCTGCACTAGGGTGCGGGCATGGCACCGATGCGCGTCGACCTGCTCACCCGCGAGTACCCGCCGGAGGTGTACGGCGGCGCCGGCGTGCACGTGGAATACCTCGCCCGCGAGCTGCGCCGGCTCGCCGACGTGCGGGTGCACTGCTTCGGCGCGCCGCGCGACGAGCCCGGCGTCACCGCGTACGCCGAGCCGGCCGCGTTGGCCGGCGCGAACGCCGCGCTGCGGGTCATGGGCGTCGACCTGGAGATGGCCGCCGGCACGGCCGGCACCGACGTGGTGCACAGCCACACCTGGTACGCGAACCTGGCCGGGCACACCGCGAAGCTGCTGCACGGGGTGCCGCACGTGGTCACCGCGCACAGTCTGGAGCCGCTGCGCCCGTGGAAGGCCGAGCAGCTCGGCGGCGGGTACGCGCTCTCCTCCTGGTGCGAGCGGACCGCGTTCGAGGCCGCCGACGCGATCATCGCGGTGAGCGCGGGGATGCGCCGCGACGTGCTCACCGCGTATCCGGCGGTGAACCCGGACCGGGTCCGCGTGGTCTACAACGGCATCGACACCGCGCAGTACGCGCCGGACCGGAACACCGACGTGCTCGACCGGCTCGGCATCGACCCGTCCCGGCCCAGCGTGGTCTACGTCGGGCGGATCACCAAGCAGAAGGGCCTGCCGTACCTGCTGCGCGCCGCCCGCGAGCTGCCCGCCGACGTCCAGCTGGTGCTGCTGGCCGGCGCACCTGACACGCCGGAGATCGGCGCGGAGGTCGAGGAGCTGGCCGCCGAGCTGCGCGCGAAGCGGTCGGGGGTCGTCTGGGTGGCGGAGATGCTGCCCAAGCACGAGGTGATCCAGGTGCTCACCCACGCCACGATCTTCGTCTGCCCGTCCGTGTACGAGCCGATGGGCATCGTCAACCTGGAGGCGATGGCCTGCGAGACGGCGGTGGTGGCGACCGCCACGGGCGGCATCCCGGAGGTGGTGGCAGACGGCGAGACCGGGCTGCTGGTGCCGATCGAGCAGGCCGGCGACGGCTCCGGCACGCCGCTGGACCCGGAGCGTTTCGTGGCCGACCTGGCCGCGCGCATGAACGAGCTGCTGGCCGACCCGGAGCGGATCGCCGCGTTCGGCGCGGCGGGGCGGCGGCGGGCCGTGGAGCACTTCTCCTGGGACGCGATCGCCCGCCAGACGCTCGAGGTCTACCGCTCGGTGGGCGGGTAAGGAAGGGCACCTTCTTAACGCCTCCGGTAGAGGAAGGGCCCCTTCTCAACAGCCCGCCCCTCGCGGTCGGCGGCGGATACAGTCCCCGGATGCCGGATGCGATCTTCGCCCATCCTCGGCTCGCGCCGGTCTACGACGCGTTCGACGGCGACCGGGACGACCTGGACGCGTACCTCGCGATCGCCGACGAGCTGGACGCGCGCGTGGTGCTCGACCTCGGCTGCGGCACCGGGAACCTGGTCCTGCTGCTCGCCCGGCACGGCCGTACCGTCGTGGGGGTCGACCCGGCCAGGGCGTCCCTCGCCGTCGCCCGGTCGAAGGACCGCGAAGGCCGCGTGCGCTGGGTGCACGGCGACGCCACGACGCTGCCACCGCTGCGCGCCGACCTGGCCGTGATGACCGGCAACGTGGCGCAGGTGTTCTGCGCCGACGACGACTGGGCGCGCACCCTGCGGGGCGTCCACGCGGCGCTGCGGCCCGGCGGGCATCTCGTGTTCGAGACGCGGCGTCCCGAGCGCCGCGCGTGGGAGGAGTGGGCGGCGGACACCGCGCCGGTGACCCGGGACGTGCCGGGCGTCGGGCCGGTGGAACGACGTCTCGAGGTCACCGCTGTGGACCTGCCGTTCGTGTCCTTCCGGTTCACGTACCGGTTCCCGGCCGACGGCGCCGTCGTCACGTCGGACTCGACGCTGCGGTTCCGCGACCGGGACGAGGTCGAGGCGAGCCTGGCGGCCGCCGGCTACCGGGTGCTCGACGTGCGGGACGCGCCCGACCGCGCCGGCCGGGAGTTCGTCTTCGTCGCCCAGCGGTCGACCTGAACGTCGCCGTCGGCGGGCCAGAGCGCCCGCAGCCCGCCGACCCTGTGCCCGAGGCGCGGAAAGAGGCCGTTCGTGGCACGGGGCCGGCCGCCGGAAGTCCGCCACCCGTTCGGTGGAACGCCATGGGTGCCTCAGCGCCCTTTTGACACCCATAGCGTTCCACTCACCGCAGCCCACGCTCGTTCGGTGGAACGGCACGGGTGCCTCACCGGCACGAACTCGACGCCCTCGTGAGCGGGTTGAGGGCTCAGGTGAAGTCGCCGAGCGCGAGAGGATCTCGCGCAGTAGGTTGAGCGGGTGACTGGACGGTTCCCGATCGAAGACGTCTCCCCCGTCGTCTCCTGCGGTCGCTACCCGGCCAAGGCGGTGGTCGGCGAGGTCGTGCCGGTGTCGGCGCGGGCCTACCGCGAGGGCCACGACGCGCTCGGGTGCAACGTGGTCTGGCTCGGCCCGGACGGCGCGGCCCGCCCGTTCACCCGGATGCGCCCGGGCGAACCCGGCCAGGACCGCTGGCACGCCACCATCCGCCCGGATGCGGTGGGCCTGTGGCGCTTCGCCGTGGAGGCGTTCCAAGATCCGTACTTAACCTGGCAGAACGCGGTCACCAAGAAGCTCGCCGCCGGCCAGGGCGCGGCCGAGCTGGCGAACGACCTGGCCGAGGGCGTACGCGTGCTGACCGCCGCGCTGGAGCTGGTGCCGAAGGCCGACCGGGATCGCGTACGCGAAGCCGCGCGGGCCCTGGCCGACGACGAGCGGGACCTGCCGCGGCGGGTGAGCGCGGCGCTGGACCTGGCCGGCCTGCTCTGGGAGCACCCGGTCCGTGAGCTGGTCACCACCGGCGAGGAGCGCACGCTCTGGGTGGACCGGCCGCGGGCGCTCTTCTCCGCCTGGTACGAGTTCTTCCCCCGCTCCGAGGGCGCGGTCCCGGCCACCGTCGACGCGCCCGCCCGTTCCGGCACGTTCGCCACCGCCATGGAGCGGCTGCCGGGTGTCGCGGCGATGGGTTTCGACGTGCTCTACCTGCCGCCGATCCACCCGATCGGCCGGGTCAACCGCAAGGGCCGCAACAACGCGCTCACCGCCGGGCCGGACGACGTGGGCTCGCCGTGGGCCATCGGCGCGGCCGAGGGCGGCCACGACGCCATCCACCCCGACCTGGGTACGCCTGAAGACTTCCGCGACTTCGTCGCTGCCGCCGCCGAGCAGGGTCTCGAGGTGGCGATGGACCTGGCGTTGCAGTGCGCGCCGGACCACCCGTGGGTCACCGAGCACCCGGAGTGGTTCACCACCCGCGCCGACGGCAGCATCGCGTACGCGGAGAACCCGCCGAAGAAGTACCAGGACATCTATCCGCTGAACTTCGACAACGACCCCGAGGGCATCCGGGCCGAGGTGCTGCGGGTGGTGCTGCACTGGGTCGGCGAGGGCATCCGGATCTTCCGGGTGGACAACCCGCACACCAAGCCGTTCGACTTCTGGCACTGGCTGATCGCCGAGGTCAAGAAGGTCGACCCGGACGTGCTGTTCCTGGCCGAGGCGTTCACCCGGCCGGCGATCATGCACGGGCTCGGCAAGATCGGTTTCACCCAGTCGTACACCTATTTCACCTGGCGCACGACGGCGGCCGAGATGCGGGAGTACTGCGAGGAGCTGGTCGCCTCGGTCGACTGGATGCGGCCGAACTTCTGGCCGAACACGCCGGACATCCTGCACTCGTCGTTGCAGCACGGCGGCCCGCCGATGTTCAAGATCCGGGCGGTGCTGGCCGCGCTGCTCTCCCCCTCGTGGGGCATGTACGCCGGGTTCGAGCTGTTCGAGCATGTGGCCCGTCCGGGCGCCGAGGAGTACCTGGACAACGAGAAGTACGAGCTGCGGCCCCGGGACTGGGACGCCGCGCTGGCGCAGGGCCGGTCGCTGGCGCCGTTCATCACCACGCTGAACCGGGTACGCCGGGACAACCCCGCCCTGCACCAGCTGCGCAACCTGCGGTTCCACGACATCGACAACCCGGCGCTGCTGTGCTGGTCGAAGCACGACCTCCAGACCGGCAACACGGTGATCGTGGTCTGCTCGTTCGACTCCCGCGAGGTGCAGTGGGGCAACACCACGCTCGACATGCCGGCGCTCGGGCTGGACTGGCACGAGCGGTTCACCGTGCGCGACGAG
This sequence comes from Micromonospora sp. II, assembly GCF_001709195.1. Taxonomy (NCBI): domain Bacteria; kingdom Bacillati; phylum Actinomycetota; class Actinomycetes; order Micromonosporales; family Micromonosporaceae; genus Micromonospora; species Micromonospora sp. II. The sequence continues at coordinate 135,653 of NZ_LYXF01000078.1, forward strand.
CTGACCGGCGCCGAGTACGACTGGGGGCAGCGCAACGCGGTACGCCTCGACCCGTACCTGCAACCGGCGCACGTGCTCACCGTGCGCCGCCCGGCCGCACCGGCCCCCGCCGAACCGGAGCAGCCGGCCGCACCAGACCTGACAGTCGAAGACGTACCCGCCGACCTCTCCGGCGGCACCGCCCCGACCGCACCGGCCGACAAGGACGACGCCCGATGGACCAGCTGATCACCGGCGAGGTACACGACCCGCACGCCGTGCTCGGCGCGCACCCGGCCGGCGGGAGCACCACGATCCGGACGCTGCGCCGGGGCGCCGGCGAGGTGACGCTGCTCGTCGCCGGCGAGGCGCACCCGATGAAGCGGGTGCACGACGCCGGTGTCTTCGAGGCGGTGCTCCCCGGCGAGGTGCTCGACTACCGGGTCGAGGTGGACGGCACGACGCACGACGACCCGTACCGTTATCCGCCCACGCTCGGCGACCTCGACCTGCACCTGATCGGCGAGGGCCGGCACGAGCGGCTCTGGGCGGCGCTCGGCGCCCGGGTCTTCGACGAGGGCGTCGCGTTCACCGTCTGGGCCCCCAACGCCCGCGCGGTGCGGCTGATCGGCGACGTGACCGGCTGGGCGCCGGACGACGGCTGGCCGATGCGGTCGCTCGGGTCCAGCGGCGTGTGGGAGATCTTCGTGCCCGGCCTGCCGGTGGGCAGCCGCTACAAGTACCGCATCCTCGGCGCCGACGGCAGGTGGCGGGACAAGGCCGACCCGATGGCCGCGCGCACCGAGGTGCCGCCGGCCACCGCGTCGGTGGTGCACGAGTCACGGTACGAGTGGGGCGACGCGGACTGGCTCGCGCGCCGGTCCCGGCAGGCGCCGCACCAGGAGCCGATGAGCGTGTACGAGGTGCACCTGGGCTCGTGGCGGCCCGGCCTCGGCTACCGGGAGCTGGCCGAGCAGCTCACCGCGTACGTGCTGGAGATGGGCTTCACCCACGTGGAGTTCCTGCCGGTGATGGAGCACCCGTTCGGCGGCTCGTGGGGCTACCAGGTCACCGGCTACTACGCGCCCACCGCCCGGTTCGGCGACCCGGACGACTTCCGGTATCTGGTGGACCGGCTGCACGCCGCCGGCATCGGCGTGCTCCTGGACTGGGTGCCGGCGCACTTCCCCAAGGACGAGTGGGCGCTCGCGCGCTTCGACGGCACCCCGCTGTACGAGCACCCCGACCCGCGTCGCGGCGAGCACCCCGACTGGGGCACGTACGTCTTCGACTTCGGCCGCAACGAGGTCCGCAACTTCCTGGTCGCCAACGCGCTGTACTGGCTGGACGAGTTCCACATCGACGGGCTGCGCGTGGACGCGGTGGCCTCGATGCTCTACCTGGACTACTCCCGCTCCGACGGGCAGTGGGCGCCGAACGTGCACGGCGGCCGGGAGAACCTGGAGGCGATCGCGTTCCTCCAGGAGGTCAACGCCACCGTCTACCGGCACCACCCGGGCGTGCTGATGATCGCCGAGGAGTCCACCGCCTGGCCCGGCGTCACGAAGCCCACCTCCGAGGGCGGGCTCGGTTTCGGGTTCAAGTGGAACATGGGCTGGATGCACGACACCCTGCTCTACACCTCCAAGGACCCGATCTACCGGCAGCACCACCACCATCAGCTCACGTTCTCGCTGGCGTACGCGTGGAGCGAGAACTACGTGCTGCCGATCAGCCACGACGAGGTGGTGCACGGCAAGGGGTCACTGGCCGGCAAGATGCCCGGCGACACCTGGCAGCGGCTGGCCACCGTACGGGCGCTGCTGGCGTACATGTGGGCGCACCCGGGCAAGCAGTTGCTCTTCATGGGCTGCGAGCTGGCCGACGACAGGGAGTGGAGCGAGGAGCGCGGCCTCGACTGGTACCTCACCCACGATCCGGCCCGCGCGGGCGTGCAGCGGCTCGTCGCCGACCTGAACCGGGTCTACCGGGACAGCCCGGCGCTCTGGGCGCAGGACACCGACCCGRCCGGTTTCCGCTGGATCGCCGGGGACGACGTGGCCAACAACGCGGTGTCGTTCATCCGGATCGCGCCGGACGGGCAGACGCTGGTGTGCGTGGCGAACTTCTCCGCGCTGCCGCTGGAGGACTACCGGATCGGCCTGCCGGCGGCCGGTACGTGGGCCGAGGCGCTGAACACCGACGCCCACCACTACGGCGGTTCCGGCGTGGGCAACCTGGGCGAGGTGCACGCGGAGAACATCCCCTGGCACGGCCTGCCCGCGTCGGTCTCCCTGCGGGTCCCGCCGCTGGGCGTTCTCTGGCTCCTACCCGCAACTGCCTGAGTGCGAGTACCGCCAGAACAGCCACGGCGGCCGGCACTGAGACAGCGTCTTCGGTTGGGCGGGTTGGTTCAGCGCTCGTTCTGTTCCTGGAAGTCGATGATCGCTTCGCCGTTGTCTCGAGCCCAGTCGGTCAGAACCTTGATCGGCTCGACCAGGGTCTGCCCGAGTGGAGTGAGGCTGTACTCGACGCGTGGGGGTGCCTCGGCGTAGGCGTGGCGTTCGACCAGGCCGTATGCCTGCAGGCGGCGCAGGGTCTGGGTGAGAACCTTGTGGGAGATGCCGCCGATGAGTTGGGCCAGCTCGCCGGGGCGCCGGGGTTGCAGGCTGAGTGCGAACAGCACGATCACCGCCCACTTCTCGGTGATGATCTCGACGGCCAGGCGGGTGGGGCAATCGGCGAGGAAGACCGGGCCCGGGGTGTCGTGCACAAAGTCGAAAGGTACCAGCGGGTTCCTATCGGCTCCGTAGCGTCTTGCGGCGAAGCCCTTCAGGAACGCAAGGAGCCATTCATGCCACGAGTAGTCGTGTTCGACGAGACCGGCGGTCCGGACGTTCTGCGCGTCGTCGACGAGCCGGTCGTCGAGCCCGCGGCCGGCGAGGTACGCGTACGGATCGAGGCCTTCGCGGTCAACCCGCTCGACCAGATGGTCCGGGCCGGGCAGTCCCCGCGGCCCGTGCCGTTGCCGCACGCGCGGCTGGGCGTCGAGGGGACCGGTGTGATCGACGCGCTCGGGTCCGGGGTGACCGGGCTGGCCGTCGGCGACCCGGTCATCCTCGGTGCGATACCCGACTTCGAGACCAGGGGTGCGTACGCCGAGTACACAGTGCTGCCGGCCGACCGGGTCGTGCCACGGCCCGCCGGGCTGGAGCCCGTCGCTGCGGCGGCGCTCTGGGTGTCGTACTTCACCGCCTACGGCGCGCTGGTGGACAGAGCCGGGATGCGGCCCGGGGACCAGGTCCTGATCACCGCGGCGTCGGGCGGTGTCGGGCGGGCCGCGATCCAGATCGCCAACCAGATCGGCGCCGTGCCGATCGCGGTCACCCGGCAGAGCGCCAAAGTGGAGAGCCTGTTGGCCGCCGGAGCCGCCGCGGTGATCGCCACCGACCGGGAGGACATCGGGGAGGCCACCCGGCGGCACACCGGTGGGGTGGGCGCCGACATCATCCTGGACGCTGTCATGGGCCCGGGCCTGGCCGAGCTGTCGCTGGCTGCGAAGCTCGGCGGCACCCTGGCCACGGTGGGCTGGCTGGACCCGCGCCCGGCGTCGTTCCCGGCGAATCCGTCACTGACCATCTATCGCTACATGAGTTTTGCGGACATGGTCGACCCGGTGACCGCCCGGCGCGTCGCCGCGTTCCTGGCCGCTGGTGTCCGCACCGGCGTGCTGCAACCGATGGTGGACCGGGTGTTCACGTTGAACGACATCGTCGAGGCGCACCGGTACCTGGAGAAGGGAACGGCGACGGGCAAGATCGTGGTGACGCCGTGACAGTCGGCCGCCGATCATGAGGTTGACGGCAGTTGTCGATCTCTACAAGGCGGTCAACCTCATGATCGACGCGAAGAGGAGGGGCCGGCGGTCAGACCAGGTCGGCTTCTCGGAGGAGCTTCCAGAGGCCGGCGCCGTCGGGGGCGCTCAGCCACTTCTGGCCGACCGGGCCGGAGGACGGCCGTCCGGCGGGGGCGGGCAGGCTGCCGGCCAGCACCGACTGGGTCGGCGACAGCTGCCGGATCGCCACCCCTGCTACGTGGTCCGGGTGCGCTGCGGCGAACTCCCGGTAGATCTCCGGGTCGTGCTGCCCGTCGTCGCCGATCAGCAGCCACCGCACCTMGGGGAACTCCCGGGACAGCCGGGCCAGCGTGGCCCGCTTGTGCTCCCGGCCGCTGCGGAACCACCGGTCGGCGGTCGGCCCCCAGTCGGTGAGCAGCAGCGGCCCGGCCGGGTAAAGGTGGCGGGACAGGAACCGGGTCAGCGTCGGCGCGACGTTCCAGGCGCCGGTGGACAGGTAGAAGACCGGGGCGCCCGGGTGGGCGGTGGCCAGCCGCTCGTACAGCACCGCCATGCCCGGCACCGCCGTGCGGGCGTGCTCGTCCAGCACGAACGTGTTCCACGCGGCCAGCAGCGGCCGGGGCAGCGCGGTCACCATGACGGTGTCGTCGATGTCGGAGAGGATGCCGAACCGGACGGCCGGGTCGAGCACGCGGACCAGCGCCTCCACCGGTTCGGCGTCGGCGACGCTGAGGCGTACGCAGCCCCAGCCGGGGGTGAAGTCGGCCTCGATCACGGTGTCGACGAACCCGCTGCGGTCGGCGGTCACCTCCTGGCGCACGCCGTCGGCCTCGATGGTCACCCGGATGTGCTTGGCGGGCAGCGTGGCGAAGCTGCGCCAGCCCCGCACCTTGTCCAGGCGGCCCCGCCGCCGGGTGTCCGGGCGGCCCAGCAGCACCCGGCAGAGCACCCGCGCCCAGCCCGGGGCGCCGTAGCCCGCGTACGCGATGATGTTGGGCTGCCACCCGGTGCGCCGCAACCGGCGCTCGACCAGGCCGTGCACGGCGTCCTCGAAGCGCGCGGCGCGGTGCAGTCGCGGTACGGCAAGCTGGTCCGGTGGTGTGGGTGGCACGCTGCAACACTGCCACACCCAGCCGGGCCCGGCCACGCGAGTGATCCACACCGATCGGCCCTCGGAGCCGCGTTCCGCCGTGACAGACTGCGGTCGGGGCGACGACGGGGGCGTTGGTCGTGTCGACGACGAAGCGGGACCGGGTGCGGCCGCGTCCGGACGCGCCCGCGCTGGTGGCGTTGCTGCTCGGTGTGGCCGGAGTCGGCTACCGCCTGGTGCTGACGCTGCTCACGGTGCCCGCGTCGAACAGCGACGAGGCCACGTTCGGGCTGGCCGCGCTGCACATCGCCGAGCGCGGTGAGCGGCCGGTCTTCCTCTACGGCCAGCGCTACATGGGCGTGCTGGAGTCCTACCTGGCCGCGCCGCTGGTCGGCTGGGCCGGGCCGAGCTGGCCGGTGCTGCGGCTGCCGCTGCTCGCGCTGTTCGCGGTGTTCCTGTGGCTGGCGTACCGGCTGACCCGCCGCCTGTTCTCCCCCTGGCTGGCGGTCGTCGTGGTGGGCCTGCTGGCGCTCGGCTCGGAGCGGGTGGTCCGCGACCAGCTCACAGTGGTCGGCGGCCGTCCCGAGGTGAAGCCGGCGGTGCTGGCGATGCTGCTGCTCGCGGTCGCGCTCGGCGAGGAGCGGGTCCGGCACCGCTGGCTGGCCACCGGCGCGTTCGGGCTGCTCGCCGGGCTGGCGCTCTGGTCGGACTGGCTGATCGCGCCGTACCTGCTGGTGGCGGGCGTGGTGCTGGTCCTGGCCATGCCCCGGGAGCTGATCGGCTGGCCGGGCGTGCTGCTGGTGGCGGGCTTCGCCGCCGGGATCGCGCCGATGGTGAAGGACAACATCGTCGCGCCGGCCGGACAGGACTCGCTGTCGGTGTTCCGGGAGATCAGCACCAAGGAGGGCGTCGCGCCGTCGCTCGCCGAACGGCTGCGCGGCGGACTGCTGGAAGGGGTGCCGCTGGCGTCGGGCATGTGCCCGATGGACGGCTGCGCGCGCTGGGCGCAGTGGTTCGGCGTGCTCTACCCGGTGCTGCTGGTGGCCGCCGCGGCGCTCGGGCTGGTCGCGTACCGCCGGGCCGCCGACCACGCCGCGCGGGTCCGGGCCGCGGCGATCCTCGCGCTGGTAGTGGGCGCGGCGTTGACCCTGCTGGCGTACGTGCGCAGCCCGCTCGCCGCGACCGACCCGCTCGGCAACTCCAGGTACCTGTCGGTGCTGCAGATCTCGCTGCCGGCCGTGCTGTGGCCGCTCTGGCTGGCCGCCGCGCACGCGCTGCGCAGAACCGCCGGTCCGGCCGCCCGGTTCGGCGGCGCCACGGCGGCGGTGGTGCTGGCCGGGCTGACCGCCGCCACGGTCGCCGGGACCGTGGCGTTCCTGCCCGGCGTGCCGGGCGTACGGGACGAGGAGCGCACGGCCCGCCGCCTGGCCGACACGGTGCGGGAGGCCGGTCTGCACGAGGTGTACGGGGACTACTGGACCTGCAACCGGCTGATCTTCAACACCGGGGAGACGGTGGCCTGCGGCGTGCTCGACGGGGCGCTGACGCCCGGGCAGAACCGCTATCCGGCGTACTGGCAGCGGGTGGCGCGCGCGCAACAGCCCGGGTACGTGCTGGACGTCGGCTCCCCCGCCGAGCGCACACTGCGTCGGCTGCTGGGTGACCGCGCCGACGCGGCGGTGGTGGCCGAGGTGGGCGGCAGTCGCGTGTACCACCCCGACCGTGCCGTACGGCCGTGGCGCTGAGCCCGGCCCGTACGCTGTGCCGGTGCTCATCCTGCTGCCCCCGTCGGAGGGGAAGGCCGAGGCCGGCACCGGCCGCCGGCTGGACCTGTCCCGGCTGTCCCTGACCGAGCTGAACCCGGCCCGGGAGGCGGTGCTGACCTCGCTCGTCGACCTGTGCGCCGGGCCGGACGAGACGGCGGCCCTGGCCGCGCTGGGCCTCACCGAGGGGCAGCGCGGCGAGCTGCGCCGCAACGCCCGGCTGCGGGAGGCGGCGACCGCCCCGGCCGGGCGGCTCTACACCGGCGTGCTCTACGAGGCGCTGGGCCTGGACACGCTGCCGCCCGACGCGCAGCGGGCGGCCCGCCGCCAGGTGCTGATCAGCTCCGGGCTGTGGGGCGCGGTACGCCTCCCCGACCGGATCCCGCCGTACCGCTGCCCGATCGGGGCGCGGCTGCCCGGGCTCGGGGCGCTGTCGGCGTACTGGCGTGGCGCGCTCGGGCCGGTGCTGGAGCCCGCCGCCGGACGCGGCCCGGTGCTGGACCTGCGCTCCGGCGCGTACGCGGCCACCTGGACGCCGCGCGGCGCGCTCGCCGAGCGGACGGTGACGGTGCGGGTGCTGCACGAGCGGACCGTGGACGGCACGCCGACCCGGTCGGTGGTGAGCCACTTCAACAAGGCGACGAAGGGCCGGCTGGTACGGGATCTGCTGCTCGCCGACGCCCGGCCGCGTACCGCCGACGCGCTGGTGGGGGCGCTGCGGGAGCTGAAGTACACGGTCGAGGAGGCGCCCCGGGCGGCCGGGCGGCCCCGGCAGGTCGACCTGGTGGTCACCGAACTCTGACCGGCGGGCTTCCCGCAAATTTTGCTCAAGGCTCGGCCGCATCGGTTCCCGACCCGGCCGTTGGCGGCAACGGTAGAGGTACCCCGACTCTGACCGAGGAGCTGCGCCGATGCTCGCCGAGCCCACCTCGCTGCTCGACCGCCCCCGCCCGTCCCCGCCGCTGGACTGGCTGACCCTGACCGACGCCTTCGAGATCGCCTGCATGGTGCGCTGCACGCCGCCGCCGGCCGCCGACGTACGCCGCCTGGACCCCGGACCGCACCGGGGCGGGATCGCCGAGTTCAACCGCGAGGACGCGGCGCACCGGATGCGGCAGCTGCTGGGTCGACTCGACGTGCCGGTGCAGCACGAACTGACCACCGGTGGCCTGCGCCGCCGCTACGAGCTGCACCGGCTGGCGGTGCCGCCGCAGCACCGGGCGGCGTACGCGAATCTGCTCACCACCGGCTGGCGGCAGGGCCGCCGGGAGCTGCTCGGCGGGCCGTTCCCGGGCGCCTCGGCGGCGCGGCGGCTCTGGCGGCCCCGGCTGGCGGCGGCGGCCTGGCGGGCGGCGCTGCTCGCCGGCGGCCGGCACGTACGCCGGCACTGCCTCGGCATCCGGCTGGCCGACCGTGACCTGGCCGCGGTGCTGGTCCGCAGCGCGGCGCTGCTGGAGGTGCCGGCGGCGTTGCGGCCGGGCGCGGGCTGCTTCCTGGTGATCGTGCCCAACGGGGAGCACCGGACCCGGATCACCGAGAGCGCGGAGCTGGCCGCCGCCGGCTGACCGGCCCGGCGGCGGGCTTGCGCGGCGGCGGGTGCACGGCGCAGAGTGCAGCCCGTGAGCCGACACTGGCCTGTGCGCGCCGCCGCCCCGCTCGTGCTGGTGCTGCTGCTCGTCTCCGGCCTGGCCGGATGCCGGGACGAGCCGGCCGAGCCGACCCGGATCCGCATCGCCACCGGCAGCCCGACCGCCGTCTACCACGCCTTCGGCCAGTCGCTCGCCGCCGTGCTCAACCGGGAGCTGCCCGGGGTACGGGCCGAGGTGGTGGTCACCGCCGCCTCGGCGCAGAACGTCCGGCTGGTCGGGTCCGGCGCGGCGGAACTGGGCTTCACCCAGGCCGACGTGCTCCCGGCACGTGAACCCGAGCATCCGTCCGTGCTCGCCGTGGCCCGCGTCTACGACGACCTGCTGCACCTGGTCACCCGCGCCGGCGGCCCGATCCGCACGCTCGCCGACCTGCGCGGCCGGCGGGTCTCGGTGGGCGCCGACGGGTCCGGCACCGAGATCACCGCCACCCGCCTGCTGGAGGTGGCCCAGCTCGACGGCGACCGGATCCGCCAGGAGCACCTCGGGCTGGACGACTCGATGACCGCGCTGCGGGAGGACCGGATCGACGCGTTCTTCTTCTCCGGCGGACTGCCCGTACGCGGCGTCGCCGACCTGGCCGAGCGGACCTCGCTGCGGATCGTGGACCTGGGCGAGTGGACCGAGGCGCTGCGCCGCGGGTACGGGCAGGTCTACGTGACCCGGGACATCCCCCGCTCCATGTACCAGGCGGAGCCGGTCAGCACGGTGGCGAACCCGAACTACCTGATCGTCCGCGCCGACCTGCCCGCCGCGCTGGTGCGCGACGTGACCCGCCTGCTGATGGAGCGCCGGGCGGAACTGGCCGCCGCGCACCCGGCGGCGGGCCGGATGAGCCAGCGGTCGGCGATCGTCACCACCCCGCTGCCGCTGCACCCGGGCGCGGCGCAGTGGTACCGCGCCGCGAAGCCCTGAGCCCGCGCGCGGTCAGCGGGTGGCCGGCTCGCCGTCGTGTCGCGGGCCCACCGGCTCGGCGGTCTCGGCCTCCCCGCCGGCCTCACCCGGATCGTCGGCGGGCGCCGGGAACCACAACTCGGCGACCAGGCCCCGGGGCTCGCCCCGGCGCATGGTGAGCCGGCCGTCCGAGGCGTCCACGAGCACCGCCGCGATGGTCAGCCCGAGGCCCGCGCCGTCCACGTTCTGCACGTCCGGCGCCCGCCAGAACCGTTCGGTTGCCTGGTCGAGCTGGCTGGCCGTCATGCCCGGGCCGGTGTCCCGGACGGTGAGCGTCGTACCGCCCTCGGCGGCGCGGACCGTCACCGTCACCTCTCCCCCGGCGCCGCTGAACTTCACCGCGTTGTCGATCAGGGCGTCCAGCGCCTGGTCGATCGCGGTGGGTACGGTGCGGGCGTACACCGGCTCGCCGTCCGCGTCCAGGCGCAGCGCGACGTCGCAGTGCCGGGCCAGCGGCAGCCAGGCGGACACCCGGGACGCGGCGGTGGCGGCGGCGTCCACGGTGACCCGCTGGTTCTCCTCCCGCTCGGCGCGGGCCAGGGTCAGCAGCGCGTCGAGCACGGTGGCCAGCCGGTCGGTCTCCTCCAGCGCCAGCCGGTGCTCGGCCCGCCCGTCCGCGTCGCTGAGGCTGGGACCCAGTTCCTCGACCCGCAGCCGCAGCGCGGTCAGCGGGTTGCGGAGCTGGTGGCTGGCGTGCGCGACGAAGGCGCGCTGCCGGTCCATCACGTCGGAGACCGCGTCGGCCATGTCGTTGAAGCTCGTCGCGAGCCGGCGCAGCTCGGGTGGGCCGAGCCGGGGGCGCACCCGCGCGGTCCGGCGGCCCTCGGCGATCTCGTGGGTCACCGCGTCCAGCTCGGTCACCGGGCGCAGCACCCAGCCGGCCAGCCCGAACGCGGTGGAGACGCAGGCCAGCACCGCGAGCAGGCCGATGCCGGCCAGCAGCAGCCACCACGCGCTGACGGTGCGGCGCACCCCGTCCGCCGGGCTGGTGGTCACCACCGCGCCGAGCACCTCGCCGCCGTCGTTGATCGGCACGGCCGTCACCACCGGCCCGCCGTCCCACGGCCAGACCGACTCGGGGCCGCTGAACTGCTGCCCGGACAGCGCGGTGTCGAGCGCCGCGCCGGTGCCCGCGCCCGGCTCCCAGGCCGACGAGGCGGCGACGGTACGGCGCTCCCGGTCCACCACCGCGGCACCGATGCCGTAGAGGGCGTCGTAGGCGGCCAGTTCCCCGTCGAGCGGACCGGGGCTGCCGCCGCGCAGCGCCGGGCCGGCGAGCGAGGCGAACCGGGTGGCGTCGGCGAGGCGGTCGGCGCGTACCCGGTCGGTCTCCCGGGAGGCCAGCGTGAACGCCAGCGGCGTCTCCAGGGCGATCAGGACGAGCACCATCAGCAGCAGGTAGCTGATCACCAGTCGGCGCCGCACGGGCCCCTCCTCACGCGCCGCGGAGCCGGTAACCGACCCCGCGCACGGTCTCCACCAGCGTCGCGTCGCCGAGCTTGCCGCGCAGCGACCCGACGTGCACCTCCACGGTGTGCCGGTCGGCCCAGGTGGTGCCCCACACGTCGAGCAGGATCCGCTCGCGCGGCACCGCCACCCCCGGCTGGCGGGCCAGCGAGAGCAGGATGTCGAACTCCTTGCGGGTGAGCGACACGTCCCGGCCGTCCACGCTCACCGTCCGGCCGCCGACGTCGATGCGCACCGGCCCGGCCTCGATGAGGTGACGCTCCGGGACGGTGTGCGCGGCGCGGCGCAGCACCGCCTCGATCCGCGCCTGCAACTCCACCATCGAGAACGGCTTGACCACGTAGTCGTCGGCGCCCAGCCGCAGGCCCAGCACCCGGTCGCGTTCCTCGCCACGGGCGGTCACCGCGATGATGCCGAGCTGGCTGCTGCGGCGGCGCAGCTCGCGGCACACCTCGGTGCCGTCGCCGTCGGGCAGCGTCAGGTCGAGCAGCACCAGGTCGCAGGGGGCGGCGGAGAGCGCCGCGGCGACTGTGGCGGCGTGTTCCACCTGGTAGCCGCGCCGGGTCAGCGCGGACGACAGCGCGGCGGCGACCCGACGGTCGTCCTCGACCAGGAGGATCCGCACCCGTTCCTCCCTCCGCTCGACGTGTGCCCTGCGAATGGTGGCAGACGCGCCGCCGGGACGCGAGGCCGCTCTAGGCTGCTGGCGTGATCTACAAGATTCTCTCCGACGACGAGTGGGCGCGGGCACGGGCGGACGGGCGGTTCGCCGGCACCGCGATGGACCGGCAGGACGGCTACGTCCACCTGTCCGCCGCCGACCAGGTGGTGGAGACCGCGCGGAGGTTCTTCGCCGGGGTCACCGGCCTGACCGTGCTCGCGGTGGACGAGTCCCGGCTCGGCGACGCGCTGCGCTGGGAGGCCTCCCGCGGCGGCGCGCTGTTCCCGCACCTGTACGCCGCGCTGCCGGTGGACGCTGTCGTCGCCGCGCATCCGCTGCCGGCCGACCGGCCCGCCGCCGACGCGGTGGCCGAACTGCTCGGGTGAGCGCTCGTTATGCTGCGTCGAGCCCGCCCGACGGCGCGACGCGCCCTGCCACGATGCGAGTTGAGATGACTGACAGCAACGACCGGTCCGCCTCCGTCTTCGTCCACCCGACGGCCGACGTGGAGGACGGCGCCAAGGTCGGCGACGGCACCAAGGTCTGGCACCTGGCGCACATCCGGTCGAGCGCGCAGGTCGGCGCCGGCTGCGTGATCGGCCGCAACGTCTACGTCGACGCGGGCGTCACGGTGGGCGACCTGGTGAAGATCCAGAACAACGTCTCGGTCTACCAGGGCGTGACCATCGAGGACGAGGTGTTCGTGGGTCCCTGCGCCGTGTTCACCAACGACTTCCGCCCGCGCGCACAGAATCCGGACTGGACGATCACGCCGACGCTGATCCGGCGTGGCGCCTCGATCGGCGCGAACGCCACGCTCGTCTGCGGCATCGAGGTGGGCGAGTACGCGATGATCGCCGCCGGTTCGGTGGTGACCCGCGACGTCAAGCCGTACCAGCTGGTGGCCGGCAACCCGGCCCGGCCGAAGGGCTGGGTCGACGCCAAGGGCGAGGTCGTCTCCCGCGACGTCGACAACCCGCCGCACCAGGGCTGACCAGGCGACGAGGGGCGACGACCAGGCCGGTCGTCGCCCCCGTCACGGTTACGCCTCAGCCGCAGAGCCGGCCGACCTCGTCCCGGAAGCGGTCCATCGGGTTCGACCCGGCCGGGCCGAGCAGGTACTCCTTCAGCTCCCGTCGCGCCCCGGTCATCGGGTCGTCGCCGGACCGCGTCACGTCGAGGATCTTCGCCAGCTCGCCGCAGTCCGCCGAGAGCAGGTACGCCGCGCGCGCGGTCGGGAACTGCCGGCGGAACTCGTCCTCGGACAGACCGGCCGGGTTCGCCACCACGTACGGCCGCTCGCTCTGCACGAAGTCGGAGACCACGCTGGACACGTCGCTGACCAGCAGGTCGGTGACGTTGAAGCAGTCGAACAGCCCCGGCGTGCGGCCGGTGACCACCAGGTGCGCGGTCCCGTCCAGCGAGGACGGATCGATGTCGCCGCCGGCCGCCTTGATCCGGCCCACGATCCGCTCGTGCACGGCCCGCGCCTTCGCCGACCGGCTGCCGGTCAGCGGGTGCGGCTTGTAGATCACCCGCACGTCACCGGCGGCGAGCAGGCCGGAGACGATCCGCTCCCCCATCAGCACCAGCGAGGTGTGGTACGGGTCGTCGTCGAGCCAGCCCTCCCAGGTGGGCGCGTAGAGCACGGTGAAGCGGTGGTCGGCGGCGCCGGAGCCGAACGTGTGCACCCCGGCGAGCTGYGGCCGGCCGACCTCCACGATGTCGCGGTCCAGCACGCCGACGTCGGCGCGCGCGTACCGCTCCCGCCCGGCCGGCCCGGCCACCCAGACCTCGTCGTACACCTTGCTGTACGGATTCACGCTCGCCTGCTTGTCGCTGTCGCCGTGGCCGACGAAGACGTGCTTGACGCCCGGTTCCCGCAGCAGGTGGATGTTGGCGCCGACGTTCGCGGCGTACAGCGCCACGCGCAGCGAGCTGAGGTCGAGGTTCATGAAGTCGACGCCGGCCGGCACGCAGATGACCGGCAGCCGGGTGTCGGCGAGCTGCTCGAACGCGTCAGCGGCGCGCAGCAGAACCACCGCGCGGCGACCGGTCGCCTCCACCGGCGCGAGCCACATGTTGGCCTGGTAGACGTCCTTGGCCGGGCCGGCGAAGTAGAGCGCGACCTCGGGCCGTTCCCGGGCGAGCCAGTCGTGCACGGCGGGCAGCACGCCCGGCTGGCTGCCCCGGCCGCGCAGCGCGGTCAGCGCCAGCACCGCGGCGGTGACCAGGCCGACGGCGAGCGTCACCAGGCCGGTGACCACCACCGGGGCGACCTGGTCGAGCGCGGCGGCCGCCACCGCCGCCGGCACCAGAAGCACGTTGAGCAGCGGCATGTTCAGCCCGGCCAGCCACCGCGCCCAGGCCGGCGGCACCGGGACGCGCCGCAGCGCGCCGAGGTCGATGTTGCGGGTGTACGCCGGGGGGTCGACCCGCCCGTCGATCACCTTCGTCACCGCGTTCGTGGCTACCGCAACGGTCCAGAGCGCGGCGGGCAGCAGCAGCACCGCGATCGTGCCGGCCACGCCGGGGCGGGCCGAGACGACCACCAGCAGGACCACCGACAGGTCCCGCACCAGCCGCCGGAAGGTCTCGCCGAGCCCGGCCTTGTCGAGCAGTTCGGCGGTCGGAGTGTGCCGCCCGGCCAGGGCCAGTTCACCGGCGAAGGCGACCACGGCGGCCACCGCGAACGGCACCACCAGGCCGAGTACTCCGGAGAGGACCATGACCGCGTAGCCGAGGAGCGTCGCGCCCACCGCGGCGAGACCCTGCTGGCTGCGAATTCTGCTCAACAACGACACGCTCCCTGTCTGCCCCGACGTCGGCCAGGTTCGATTCGGACCGCTGCGACCCTAAACGGGTCACATGACACAAGTATTGCCGGGGTGTCCGGCAGGTGAACGGCGGACGCCGATCGGCTGGTGGCGACACGCGACGGGCCCCGGCCGTGATCACGGCCGGGGCCCGGTACGCGCGTGTGCGGTCAGCCTCCGATGACCACCCGGCGCACGCCGGTCCAGCGCTCCGGGTCGGTGACCCGCCGGCCGTCCACGAGCACCGTCACGCCGGGCAGGTCGGCCGGGGACAGCGTGCGGTACTCCGCGTGGTCGGCCTGGATCACCGCGGCGCCGAGCGGCTCGCCGTCGTAGCCGGGCAGGCCGTGCGCGGCCAGCTCCTCGTTGCTGTACATCGGGTCCGACACGTACGGCACCGCGCCCCGGCGGCGCAGCGCCTCGACGGTCGGGAAGACGCCGGAGAAGGCGGTCTCCTTGACGCCACCGCGGTAGGCGGCGCCGAGCACCAGCACGCCGACCCCGGTCAGGTCGCCGTACGCGGCGGCGAGCAGGTCGACCGCGTACTCCGGCATGGCCGCGTTGGCCTCGCGGGCCGAGCGCACCACGGTGGCGGCCGGGTCGTTCCACAGGTACATCCGCGGGTAGATCGGGATGCAGTGGCCGCCGACCGCGATGCCCGGCGAGTGGATGTGGCTGTACGGCTGCGTGTTGCACGCCTCGATGACCTTGGTGACGTCCACGCCCACGGTGTCGGCGAAGCGGGCGAACTGGTTCGCCAGGCCGATGTTCACGTCCCGGTAGGTCGTCTCGGCGAGCTTGGCCAGCTCGGACGCCTCGGCCGAGCCGAGGTCCCACACGCCGTTGGGGCGGTCCAGGTCGGGCCGCTCGTCGAAGTCGAGCACCGCCTCGTAGAACCGGACGCCGTGCGCGGCCGACGTCTCGTCGATGCCGCCGACCAGCTTCGGGTAGCGGCGCAGGTCGGCGAAGACCCGGCCGGTGAGCACCCGCTCGGGGCTGAACACGAGGTGGAAGTCGGTGCCGGCGGTGAGGCCGGAACCCTCGGCGAGCATCGGCGCCCAGCGGTTGCGGGTGGTGCCGACCGGCAGCGTGGTCTCGTAGCTGACCAGCGTGCCCGGCTTCAGCCCACGGGCGATGGCCCGGGTGGCGTCGTCCATCCAGCCGAAGTCCGGCACGCCCTCGGCGTCCACGAACAGCGGCACGACCACGACGACCGCCTCCGACTCGGCGACCGCGGCGGCGGTGTCGGTGGTGGCCGACAGCAGGCCGGCGGCGACCGTCTCCTTCAGCTTGACGTCCAGGTCGGCCTCGCCCGGGAAGGGCACCGCACCGTCGTTCACCAGCTGGACGACCCGCTCGGAGACGTCGGCGCCGATCACCCGGTGCCCCTTGGACGCGAACTGCACGGCCAGCGGCAGACCGATCTTGCCGAGCGCGACGACGCAGATGTTCATGAACTACTTTCCTCCTCGGGGGAGCCGGCGCCGAAGACGGGCCGCGACCCGGCGAAGCGTCACCGGCCAGACGGTGAACGCCAAGTGACCTTTGTGGTTGTTGTTGATCGTGACCAGATGCAGTCGGGTGCCGTCGCGGTACACCACCCGGTGGATCAGCGGCGGCCGGAACCCCCGCACCGGGACGGCGGCGCTGTCCGCCACCCGGACCCGGACCGCCCGGGTCGTTCCCGCCGGACCGAGGTCGGCCGCCAGATCCGGGAGCCGGAACGTGGCCTCCACAGTCGTGCCCATCGGGTCGGCCGGCAGCAGCCGCACGGCGGCCTCCGCCTCACCCACCCGCACGGACATGTCCCCGCCGACCAGGTCGGCGAGATCCGGCCGGGGACTGCGGGCGAGGATCTGCACCCGCCGGTCACCGTCGGGCCCGGTCACCGAGCGTACCGAAACCGCGGTCAGCGCGGCGAGCCACCGGCTCGCCGCCGGCTCCAACTCGTACCATTCGTCACTCAGGCCACCCGCCTCACCGAAGCCCGGGAACGCGGCGAACCAGCGCTGGTCGCGGACCACCGTCGAGGGCAGGCCGTCGGCGGCGGTCAGCCGGATGATCGCCACCAGGTCCTCCGGCCGGCCGTACGCGGCCGTGCCGACGAGCACGCGGGTGGCCGCGTCGAGCCGGTCGCGGATGCCGTCGGTGAGGTACTCCCGGACCAGCTTGCCGACCCGCGACCGGACCTGCTCCCGGGTCTCGGCGTCGAGTTTGAGGTAGTCGGGGCGGAACAGCTTCGCAATCTCCCAGGCGAAGTGGCGCCGCAGCACCGCGTCGCGCCGCTGCCCCGGCTCCACCATGTCGGCCACGAACCGGACGATGCGCTCCACACACTCCAGCCGGGCGAGATGGTCGCTGCGGTAGGTGATGTTCGTGGAGTTGAGGCGCTTGACCGCGAAGTAGTAGTCGTAGTCGGCGAGCACCGAGATGCGGGCCGCCCGCAGGCACGCCTCCAACGTGAACGGCTGGTCGCTGCCGACCGCCATGTCCTCCGGGAAGCGCAGGTGGTGACGCTCGATCAGGTCCCGCCGGAACAGCTTCGTGTTCGACAGCGAGAACGGCAGCGGCGAGTCGAACAGGTCGATGTCGGACCGGGTCCGGTCGTAGATCTCCTGGTGCACGTAGCGCTTGTTCACGCCGACCATGCGGCCGAGCACCACGTCCGAGCCCCACCGGTCGGCCGCCGACACCAGCCGCTCCAGCGCCTCGCGGYCCAGGTGGTCGTCGGCCCCGATGAAGAACACGTACCGGCCGGTGGCCAGGTCCAGCGCCCGGTTGCTGGGGGCGGCCGGCCCGCCGGAGTTGGGCTGGTGCACCACCGTCAGGACCGAGGGGTACGCCGCCGCGAACCGCTCCAGCTCCGCGCCGCTGCCGTCGGTGGAGCCGTCGTCGACCGCGACGATCTGCAGCCGGTCGTGCCCGATCGTCTGGTTGACGAGCGACTCGAGGCAGGTGGTGAGGTCCGGCATGGTGTTGTACACCGCGACGACGACCGTGACGTCCGGTCGGCTCACCGCCCGGCCGCCGTCCGGGCCGAGGTGTCGATCGTGACGGCGCCCCGTGCCGCGGCTGCCGCCCCCAGGTCCGCCGCAGAGATCGCCCCGTCAGAACCCATGCCCGTCCGTCTCCGTGTCAACCACTGTCGCACGTGCGACCCGAGCGAGTGTACGACAAGCGCGGCGCGGGAGGCCGATGCCCGGCCGTGCCGGGAAGCCGGTGTCGCCGTTGCTACCCTGCACCCGGCTCCGGGCGAGCGCTCCCGCCGGCCGCCGACGCCCCGGACGCCGACGCCGGGGGCGAAGATCACTCGGACAGGACCACGCATGACCGCACCGACGCGCGGCCAACAGCCGCCCGCGGAGACGGTTTCCCAGCACCGGGCCTCCTTCGGGCACCGGCTGGCGACCGCCTTCCGCAACGCCCTGCCCGCGCTCGTCGGCTACGTCGCCGTGCGGGCCGTCGGGCTGGTCACGCTCTGGCTCTGGGCCCGCGCCACCGGGGCCCGGCCGGCCGCGCTGCTCACCGGGTCCGACGGCGTGTGGTACCTGCGGATCGCGCGCGACGGCTACGACGGCTACGCCCGGGTCCAGAGCGACATGGCCTTCTTCCCGCTCTATCCCCGCCTGGTCGGGGCGCTGGAGCCGTTGACCCCGCTCGGCGCGCGCGCCACCGCGCTGGCGGTCGCCGCCGTTGCCGCGCTCGCCGCCGCCTGGGGTCTGTTCGCGGTCGGCGAGCGGCTGTACGACCGCCGCGTCGGCATCCTGCTCGCCGTGCTCTGGGGCGTGCTGCCGCACAGCATCGTGCAGAACATGAGCTACAGCGAGGGGATCTTCACCGCGTTCGCCGCCTGGTCCCTGTACGCGCTGCTGCGCCGCTCGTGGCTGCTCGCCGCCGTGCTCAGCCTGTGCGCCGGACTGACCCGGCCGACCGGCTCCGCGTTGCTCGCCGTGGTCTGTCTCGCGGCGCTGATCGCGGCGTTGCGCCGCCGCGACGGCTGGCGCCCGTGGGCCGCGCTGGTGATCGCGCCGGCCGGCTGGGTCGGGTACCTGGCCTGGGTGGGCCGGCAGACCGGGCGGCCGGACGGCTGGTTCCACATCCAGGACGCCGGCTGGGGCACCACCTTCGACTTCGGCGCCGACACGGTCCGGGTGGCGCAGCGCGTGCTGGCGCAGCCCACGGCGCTGACCATGTACGTGGTGACGCTCGTGGTGCTGATCGCGCTGGCGCTGTTCGTGCTCAGCGCCCTCGACCGGCAGCCCTGGCAGCTCCTGCTCTACAGCGGCCTGATCCTGCTCACCACGCTCGGCGCGGCCGGCTACTACCACGCGAAGGCGCGCTTCCTGCTGCCCGCGTTCCCGCTCCTGCTGCCGGTCGCCGTCGCGCTGGCCCGGGCCGGCTGGGCCCGGGCCGTCACCGTGCTGACCCCGCTGCTGATCGTCTCCGCCTACTTCGGCGGCTACGTCCTGATCATCTGGAACCGGTCGCCGTAGGCGCGCCGCTCAGTTGCTGAACGGCCGCACGTCCCAGAGCCACACGTCGTCGACCTGGCGGCCCGGCCCGTACAGGGCGTCGAGCACCACGCGCAGGTCTTCCTGCCTGCGGTGCTTGGGCAGCGCCACCGCGTCCGCACGCCAGTAGCGGGCGTCGGCGCGGGCCTGGGCGACCTCGGCCGGCGTCACGTCGGTGCCGCGCTTGCCCTCCGCGACCAGCGTGAGCAGCTTCGCCGTCGGCTGCGGCTCGACGCCCCACCGCCCGGTCGGGTCCTCCTTGGACGTGGGGGCGAGGAAGTAGCCCTGCGGGACCGCGAACTCGGCCAGCGCCGCCGAGCCCCAGTAGACCGAGGTCATGTTCGCCACCGGCACCGGCACCAGGGTGCGGCCGGGGGCCACGTGGTCACGCCAGGTGCCGGCGGTGACGAAGTCCGGCACCGCGGGACGGCCCTGGGCCGGCAGCGGGGTGGGCAGGATCGGCACCAGCGCGGCAGCCACCGCGACGACAGCGATCCGGGCCGGCAGCCGGTCCCCGTCACGCGCGAGACTCGCCACCCGGTCCAGGGCCAGCGCCAGCAGGACACCCACGGCCATGGTGGTGATGAACCCGAAGCGGGCCACCACCACGGCGTCGAAGACCGGAAGGTGCTGCAGCAACGCGAACGGCGCCGGGATCGTGGTCCGCTCGGTGCCCCAGGTCCAGGTGGTGCCCATCGACAGCAGCGCGCACACCACGGCGACCAGGGTCAGCACCCGGACGGTGACCTCCTTGCGCAGCCACCACGCGGCGGCGACCGCCACCACCACCAGCGACCAGCCGAAGAAGCTGACCTGCTCGGTGGTGTTCGGGCCCCACCCGCCGGCGCTGGTCGGGCTGCCGGCGATCGACTCGGTCGCGTAGCGCACGTAGGAGCCGAGCTTCAGGGCGTAGACGTCGGGGCCGCCGGGGTGCCCCATCCGGTGCTGCGGCCCGAAGAACTGCATCCACAGCGGGTACGCGGTGACGACAGCGACCAGCGCGCCGGCCACCCCCAGCCCGCCCAGCAGCCGGGGGGCGCGCCGCAACGCGACCTTCGGCGCCAGCGCGAGATGGGCCAGCGCGGCGAGCAGGCAGCCGAGCGCGAGCAGGAAGAGGATCTCCACGCTGATGAAGAACTGTGCCGCGATCAGCGCGCCGAGCACCAGCCCGTCCCGCAGCACCCGACCGCCCCGGGCCAGCGCCAGCACCCGCCAGCCGATCAGCGGCACCAGCCACTGCGCGGTCATGTGCGGGTGCCCGTTGCTGTGCGACACCAACGCCGGCGCGAACGCGCAGAACAGGCCGCCGACGAACGCGGCGGCACGGGACCGCACCACGTGCCGGGACAGCACGTGGTACCAGGCGTAGCCGGTGCCGACCAGGTTGAGCGTCATCAGCAGCACGTACGCCGTCGGGGCGCCGAACAGCAGCGTCACCGGCGACAGCAGGATCCCGGGCAGCTGCATGCCGACGTTGGTCATCAGGTTCACGCCGTCGGGGGCGTTCTGCGCGGTGGTGAAGAACGGGTTCTCCAGGTGCCGGACCGCGTGCGCCGCGTACGCCAGCATCCACTCGTTGAACCCCTGGTCGTCCGGGCGGCTGCCGAGCAGGCGTCCGTCCGGGTTGCGCCACCCGCGGGCGGTCACCAGGAGCGCCCAGGCCAGGTAGACCGCCGCGACGACGCCGTCCCACCGGCTCCACCGCCGGACCGGCCGCTCGCCGGTCCCGTCGCCGGCCTCGGTGCGGCCGCCGTCGTCCGTCCCGGTCTCCGCCGGCTCCGGCGCCTGGCGGACCTCCGTGTCGCCGGGCGAGGTGTCGCCGGGAGTGGCCGCAGCGGGGTCGGTGGGACGGGTGTCCGGAACGGTCATGAGGCAGGAGTTTACGGCTGCGCGGCGTCGTCGCCCGGCACCCCCCGGGCCGCCCGCCCGGCGCGTCTCCACGGCCTGGTCAGCGCCGCGTCGAGCGCCGCCACGGCCAGCACCACCAGGCTGATCCGCAGGTAGATCGCCTCCTGGATGCCGAACCGGCTGTACTCCCCGGCGGACAGCATGAGGCTGGCGAGCACACTGACCAGGCTCACCACCACACCGAGCACGCCGGCCAGGACGAGCCACGGCCGCCGGCGGACCGCGCCGGTGAGCACGCACGCCAGCACCATCGCCACGACGGCGCCGGCGAGCAGAGGAAGCACCAGGTCGCGGCGCGGGTACCAGACCCTCTCGACCGCGTCCGGCAGCATCGACACCGGGCGGCCGTACGTGTGCAACTCGGTGCTGCCCAGCGCCATCGGCAGGATCCGGCCGACCATGATCTCGCGGTAGTGATCCGGCTCGGCCATCGCGTACCGGAAGCCGATTGCCATCTCGTGCTCCTCGGCCCACCGCTGCAGTTCGGGGCAGTTCGCGTACGCCTCGGAGAACTTGCGGACGTTCCACCGCCGGACCAGGCTCGGGTCCTCGATCGCCACGCAACGCGGCATGCCGAGCTCGCGGTGGTAGACCTGCCGAATCTCCGGGTCGCGCTGCACCTCGACCATCAGCCGGTAGAGGAACGTCTCGTCGGTCTGCGAGCGGCCCGACGCGCTCCACTTGGCGAACGTCTCGTCGGTGGGACCGAGCAGCGCCGCGTTCCAGCCCAGCCCGGCGCCGATCGCGACCAGCGCCACCACCGCCGCCCAGCGGTGCGGGCGGCTGCGCCACGCCAGCACCGCCAGCACCGCCGGCACCAGCGCGATGAACAGCAGCATGTCCTGCCGGACGAACATCCACCACACGGTCACCACGACCGTGGCGGCGAGCAGCGGCCACGAGCGCCGGCGCACCCAGAGCACCAGCAGGCCGAACGCGAGCAGGCCGAGGCTGATGGAGAGCGACTCGGCGGTCAGCGTGTGGTCCCACACGTAGACCGCGCGGGTCAGCGCCAGCACGAACAGCGCGACCCCGGCGCAGACCCGGGCGGTCGTGCCGCGCAGCATCGTCCAGAGCGCCAGCACGAGCACCACCCACGCCGCGGTGCTGATCAGGGCCTGCGCCCACGCGCGGGCCGGATCGCTGCCGGCGAGCGTGTAGAGCAGCGGCGTGCCCCACAGTCGCGGCGCGTGCCCGGTGAAGGAGAGCGTCGCGGTCGGGTTCGGCCCGTCGAGCAGCCCGGCGTACGACCGGGTGTCGAAGGTGCGGAACGCCTCGGCCCGCGCGGCGATACTCAGCCGCGCGGCGACGAACGCGACGACCAGACCCGCGAGCACGAGCTGCGCGGGGCGCGGCCGGGGACGCGGCCGCCGGGCGGCGGGCGGCTCAGCCGGCTCCTGCGGGCGCTCTTGAACGACCGACGACTCGACCATGACGGGATTTCCTCGCGCTCGTGCCGGCCTTGTCGGCGTCCAGAAGCGGAATGCCCCGATGTTAGCCTGGATCGCCCGCGTGGGGGTTCCCCTCACCGGCCGGCGCAGCCGGTTCCGCGGGGCGCCCACGGACGCCGCCCCGGTCGGACGGACAGTCAATCGGAGGGATCACCCACATGAAGGTCGTCAGCATCGTTGGCGCCCGGCCCCAGCTGGTCAAACTCGCACCGATCGCCGCGGCGTTCGCCGCCACGGAGCACGAGCACGTCATCGTGCACACCGGGCAGCACTACGACGCCGACCTCTCCGACGTCTTCTTCTCCGGGCTCGGCATCCCCGACCCGGACGTGCACCTGGGCATCGGTTCCGGCAGCCACGGCGTGCAGACCGGCAAGACGCTGGCCGCCCTCGACCCGGTGCTCGCGGCCGAACGACCCGACTGGGTGCTGGTGTACGGCGACACCAACTCCACGCTGGCCGGCGCGCTGTCCGCGGTGAAGATGCACCTGCCGGTGGCCCACCTGGAGGCGGGGCTGCGTTCGTTCAACCGCCGGATGCCGGAGGAGCACAACCGCGTCCTCACCGACCACTGCGCCGACCTGCTGCTGGCGCCCACCGAGGAGGCGGTGCGCCACCTGTCCGCCGAGGGCCTGGCCGCCCGTTCCGTGCTGGTCGGCGACGTGATGGTAGACGTGTGCCTGCGGGTGCGTGACGCGGTGCTGGCCGGTGACCAGCCGCGCCCCGAGCTGCCGGCCGGCATCGACCCGGACGCGCCGTACCTGCTGGCCACGCTGCACCGGGCGGAGAACACCGACGACCCGGAGCGGCTGGCCGCACTGGTGGGCGCGCTCGCCGAGCTGCCGGTGCCGGTCGCCCTGCTGGCGCACCCGCGCCTGCTGGCCCGGGCCGAGGAGCACGGCATCAAGCTGGGTGGCGGCGCGCTGCACGTGGGCCGGCCGCTGCCGTACGGCGGCATGGTGGCCGCGGTGCTCGGCTCCGTCGGTGTGGTGACCGACTCGGGCGGCCTGCAGAAGGAGGCGTACCTGCTGGACCGGCCCTGCACCACGCTGCGCCCGGAGACGGAGTGGGTGGAGACCCTCGCGGACGACTGGAACCGGCTGGTGCCGGACCCGTCCGCGCTGGGCGCCGACGGCTGGGTGCGGACCGCCACCCGGCCCCGGCCGGCCGCCGCGCGCGGCAACCCGTACGGTGACGGCCGCGCGGCCGAGAACGTGGTCCGGGTGCTCGCCGAGCACGCCCGCTGAAATCGGACCGGCCCGCCGGGCGCCGTCGCGATCGACGGTGCCGGCGGGCCGCTTCACGTGGTGCGGCAGGCGGCGTCAGGCCGCCGCGGTGAGCTGCGCCAACGGGGGCGGGTCGAGCGAGGTGGTGGCGACCACGTTCGGGAAGCGGCGGGCCAGCCGCCAGCCGAGCGTGATGGACAGCGCGTCGGAGGCCACGATCAGGTCGACCGGGTCGCGCTCCAGGTCCAGTTCGGACAGCCGCTTGTCGGCCAGCCGGGACAGCACCAGCGGGCGCACGTTCGAGTACGCCTTCATGAACACTCGCTTGTGGAACGCCCGGCTCAGGCGCTCCTGCCGCCGGCTGAGGCCGCTCGCCGTGCCGCCGCCGGCCAGCCGGCTCAGCCCGCGGGCCACCCGCCGGGGCCCGCTGGTGACCACGATCCGTTCGGTACGCAGCAGCGGATGCCGCTTCTCCGCGGCGCCGAGGGTGAACAGCCGCACGTTGGGCCGGCCGGCCAGGTCCGCCCAGTTGGTGTCGCTGAGGACCACCACGTCCAGCCGGGCGCCCTCGTCGAGGAGCCGCTCGGCCAGCGCCACGACCTTCTCGTGCGGTTTGTGGTTGAACGCCAGCAGCAGCGCCCGCGGCGTCCGGGACGCGCCCGCGGTGGGCGGCTGGTTGCCGGCTGCGTCGTCGAACGTCACGATGCGATCCTTCCCGCCTCGATCTTGCGCCTGACCATCGAGCGCAGCCTGGCCTCCAGCGGCGCCGTGACCGCCTGCCGGGTGAACGTGTCGGCGTGCGCACGCGCCTCGGCACGCTGCTTCGCCGACATGTCCCGGGCCGCCTTGCCGGCGGCGATCATCGACTCGGCGATGTCGTGCACGTCGAGGCTCTCCGGGTTGAACCAGAGGGGATAGCCGGCCAGCACGTCCTGCGCGGCGATGCCGGGCGCGTGCACCGAGACGATCGGGCTGCCGCTCGCCATGTACTCGAAGATCTTCCCGGAGGTGACGTACCGCGCGCCGCCGGCCAGGAAGACCAGCACGTCGCTGTCCTGGTAGACCTTGCCGACCTCGGTCTTGGAGACCGGGCCCCGGTAGTGGATGCCGTACTCGGGCAGCGCGTGCCCCTGCTCGCCCTCGACCAGGCCGAGCCGCGCGATGAGGTCGGTCTTGCCCTGCTTGAAGTAGCCGAGGTGACCGTGGATGTTCAGCTCCGCGTCGGCCAGGTCGGGATGCCGCCGGGCGATCTGGAACGCCTCGGCCATCTGCTCCACCGGCTGGGTGCTGTTCATGGTGCCGAGGAAGGAGAAGCGCAGCGGGCGGTCGCGGTCCGACTCGGACGGCGGCGTGGGCGCGTCGAGCTGGGTCAGCAGATCCGGGTCCCAGCCGTTGGGGACCACCATCATCCGGTCCGCGGCGTTCGGGTAGCGGTCGGCGTACCAGGCCAGCAGCGGCTGGTTGACGAAGATCGAGGCGGAGGCGTCGCGCAGGATCCGGCGCTCCCAGCGCCAGGCGGGGTGGCCCGGCTCGTACCCCGGCTCCTCGGTGAACATGTTGAGCGTCCAGGCGTCGCGGTAGTCGACGGCGAACGGCACGCCGGTGGCCTTGTGGATCATCCAGGCGGCGGCGAACGAGGCGAACGGGTTGCCGGTGGCGAGCACCACGTCGAAGCGCCGCCGGGCGTGCATCCGCAGCGCCTTGCGCACCGACGCCAGCGCCCAGGACAGGTAGTGCTCGGGGAAGAACTTCTTCAACCCGAAGTTGTAGAGGTTGCGGGCCAGGATCGGCGACATGCCCCGGAACCGGCCGTAGGCGTGCAGGTCACGTTCCCAGGCGAAGTGGCTGATGTTGGGCCGCTCCACCTGGACCGACGGGTGCACGGTCTCGGCCAGCTGCTCGTCGACCGAGCCGATCACGCGGTGCAGGAACGACAGCGGCGACGCGAAGGCGGTCACGTCCCAGCCGTGCTCGGCCAGGTAGTTCGCGGTGGCCCGGGCCCGGTACACGCCGCTGGCCCGCGACGGCGGAAAGTAGAAGGACAGGTACAGGATGCGCGGTCGGCGCGTCGGGCGCGTCATGGATTGTCCCCCTGGGCGGAATCCGGGTCGGGTCGGTTCTGGCCATCGGTCGCCACTCCAGAGTAGTCGTAACTGAAGCAGACTCTCGGGCTCGCGTGACCGCGTCGGCGCTCCAGCAGGCGCACCGCGTACGGCATCGCCACCGGATCGGTGACGACGAGCACATCCACCGTGGGACGCGCGCAGGCCCGGGCGAGAAGCCGGTCACGCTGGTCGCCGCGCATCCGCACGAACGCCCGGTGCGCCGGGTCGGCGAGGCGCCGCTGGAACGCGCGCTCGGCCCGCTTCGACACCTTCCGCAGCGGACCGCGGCCGATGGTCCGCAGCAGTTTGCGGGGCGCCTTGTACAGCGCCGCCTGTTCGACCCGGTCGGCCGGCAGCCGACGTTGCAGGGCGGCCAGGTCGATCACCCGCACGCCGGTGGCGAACGTCTCACGACTCCAGGGGCCCATCTTGTCGACCACCACGGTGGCGGCGCCCCCGTCGGCGATCACCTGGCGGGACTCCTCCACGACCGCGCGCCGCCGGACCGACCCGACGGACAGGAAAAGGACGTGCATCTCACTCCATCAGCTGCGGCGCCCGGCGTCAGACCGCCGGGTCGGCCTCGTCGGAGAACCACAGGCGGCGGTGCGTCTCGGCGACGGCGGCGTAGCCGTACCGGTCGGCGAGCGCCTTACGGGCGTGGGCCGGTTCGAGGTCGTCGGGGAACCGGGACCGCAGCCGCCGGTATCCGGCGACGATCGTCTCCGGGTCGTCTGTCACGTCGATCATCTGACCGGCGGCGTCCTCGATGCCGGCCAGCGTCCGCTCCGGACCGCCGCAGCGGGTGACCAGGACGGGCAGCCCGGCCGCGATCGCCTCGATGACCGCCACCCCGAACGTCTCGCGGCGGCTCGGGTGCACCAGCAGGTCGTGCTCCCGCATCAGCTCCAGCGCCCGCTCGGGCGGGACCGCCCCGGTGAACGTGACCGCGTCGGCCACCCCGAGCTCGGCCGCCCGGGCGGTCAGGCTCGCCAGCAGCGCGCCCTCCCCCACCAGCGTCAGCGTCAGTGCCGGGTCGTCCTGCCGGCACCGCGCGAACGCCTCCAGCAGCAGCGGTACGCCCTTGAGCTCGGAGAGCGCGCCGACGAACAGCCACCGGCGCAGCGCGGTGATCGGCGTCGGGCGGGGCCGGTCGAAGGAGATCGGGTTGGCGATCGCGCCGATCCGGTCCGCGTGGTGCGGGAACGCCTCGACCAGCGGGGCCCGGACGCCCTCGCCCACGGCGAGGAAACCGGCGCACCGGTCGAGCACCTCGTCGTACATCTCCCGGCCGCGGGCGGTCTCGAGCACCTTGTCCAGGAAGCTGGCGTGCTCGGTCACGTAGACCCGGGTGTCCGGGCCGGCGTTGCGGATCGCCGCCCAGCCGCTGGGCAGCCCGACGTGGGCGTGCACGACCGGTGCGGTGAGCGGACGGCCGCCGAGGGCCGCGCGCAGCGCCTCGTCGTGCCGGTCGGCGATCTCCGCGTGCCCCAGCCCGCGGGGCACCGGCACCGGGACGTAGACCAGGTCGGCGCCGCCGACGGTCGGGGTGCGGTGCCGGGCGTGGCCGAGCAGGACGCGGTGGGCGTCCTTGACCCGGCGCTCAGCCGCCGGATCGAGGGCGGCCACCCAGGCGTCGCAGTGATAGACGGTCATCCGGTCGGAAACCGGTGCGGTCGCATCGACCATCGCCTGGACGAACGAGCCGCGGAAGGGCAGTTCGCGGGTCGGGAACCAGGGCGTGAGGACGACGACGTCCCGTGCTGAAGTTGCCGGCACCCGAACCTTCCTCGCCGCAAGTAGGGACCGCGCCACGTTAACATGCACGAACCGCGCTCGCCGACCACGCGGGTCGGCGTTGCGGCGCCAGCCTCCGCGATCGGAAGGACCCAGCCCAGATGGGCAGCAAGCTCGCAGCCGGCGTACTCCGTCGCGTCACCGCTCCCCGGGTGGTGCGTCACCGCGCGGCGGCCCGTCTGATCCACGGCCTGGCGGCCGCGCCGCTGCTGCCGGCCGGCGCGCGGTCGTCGCTGGCCCGCCGCCTGCGCGCCGGCATGGTCCGGGCCGGCTGGCCGGCGGCGGAGTCCCGGGCCGCGCTGGTCGCGGTGGCCGGTGGCGTGGGCCCGGCCGCCCGTGCCGACCTGCTCGCGCAGGAGGCCGCCGACGAGATCGCCGAGGGACGCACCCCGGCTCACCTGACTGCCGCCGTCGAGGCCGACCTGGCCGAGGCGGACCGGGCGTACGCCCGGGGTGACGGCGAGGCGGCGGCCCGGCGGCTGCACCGGGTGCTGCACACCCAGTTCCACCGGGTGATCCACTTCGACCAGCTCGACTCGCCGCTGGCGGACGATCCGGCGGCGTTCCTCGCGCCGCTGCACGGCAGCGCCGTGGGTCGGGCGCTGCTGACGCCGCGCGGCCGCCGGCAGCCGGCCGCGCCGCCGCCGACGGACCGGCCGCAACGGGTGCTGCTGCTGCTCAACGGAAGCGCGCACTTCGTGCAGGCGATCCGGGAGCGCTACGCCGCCCACCCCGATGTGGAGCTGCGTTACGTGCGGCTGGACGACGACCCGGTGGCCGGGCCGCTGATCCGGCAGTCCAGGCGCATGACCGCCGAGGCGCTGCTGCGCGACACCGAGTACGGCAGGCAGGTCGAGGCCTGGCTGCGCCCGCACCTGGACTGGGCCGACACGGTGTTCGTCGACTGGGCCGTGGCGACCGCTGTCATGGTCGGCCTGGTCGACCCCGGTGACACCCGGGTGGTGGTCCGGCTGCACAGCTACGAGGCGTTCGGCAGGTGGCCGAACCTGATCGACTTCAGCCGAGTGGACGACGTCGTCTTCGTCTCCGAGCACCTGCGTGACTTCACGCTCCGGGTGGCGCCCGGGCTCACCGGCGCGCACGCGCCGCGTACCCACGTGTTGTGCAACGCGATGGACCTGGCGCCGTTCGCGCGGCCGAAGGACTCCGCGGCCCGGTTCACGCTCGGCCTGGTGGGCACCAGCGCGGTCGCCAAGGACCCGCGGTGGGCGGTCGAGGTGCTGCGGCTGCTGCGCGCCGCCGACGAGCGGTACCGCCTGCTGCTGGTCGGCGGGAGCATCGACACCGGGATGAGCCGGGCGGCGCGCGACTACGCGGCGGCGCTGGAGACGGAGCTGGCCGAGCTGGCGCCCTCCGGCGCGGTGACCCGGCTCGGCCACACCGACGACGTGCCGGGTGTGCTGACCGGCATCGGCGTGGTGCTCAGCAGCTCGGTGCGGGAGAGCTTCCACTGTGCCGTGGTGGAGGGCGCCGCGAGCGGCGCGGTGCCGGTGGTGCGGGACTGGCCGTTCTTCGCCGATGGGGAACACGGCGCGCGTACCGTCTTCCCGGCCGACTGGGTGGTCGCGACGCCGGCCGAGGCCGCCGCCCGCGTCCGTGCGGTCACCGCGGACGAGCAGGTCTGGCGGGCCGCCGGCGAGGCCGCGGCCAAGCATGCCTCGGCCACCTGGGACTGGTCGGTGAACGCGGCGTCCTTCGACCGTCTGCTGGGGATCGACTGACCGGGCCGGCCGGGCGTCGGTGACGCCCGGCCGGGCCGGTGTCAGGCCGGGGTCGGCTGCAGGCCGCGCCCGTCCCGGTCGGCGGCGGCCGGGCCCACGGCCACGGTACGGCCGTCGGACGCGGACTCCAGCAGGGCGGCGGCGACCTGGACGGTACGCAGGCCCTGCCGCAGGGTGACGATGTCGCTCTGCTTGCCCTCCACCGCGTCGCGGAACCGCTCGTGCTCGACCAGCAGCGGCTCCCGCTTCGGGATGGCGTAACGGACCATGTCGCCCTCGGCCACGCCGCGGAACGCGCGCAGCGCCTCCCACTCGGTGTCGATGGCGGCGTTGGCGTAGAAGGTGAGGTCGGCGGTGAGCGTGTCGGCCACGAAGCAGCCCTTGTCGCCGGTGACGACGGTGGACCGCTCCTTGAGCGGGCTCAGCCAGTTGACCAGGTGGTTGACCATGGTGCCGTCGGCGAGCTGGCCGACGACGGCGACCATGTCCTCGTGCAGCCGGCCGCTGCGCGAGACCGTGCGGGCGGAGACCGAGGTGTACTCCTGGCCGGTCACCCACGCGGTGAGGTCGATGTCGTGGGTGGCCAGGTCCATCACCACGCCGACGTCGGCGATCCGGTGCGGGAACGGGCCCTGGCGCCGGGTGACGACCTGGAACACCTCGCCCAGCTCCCCGGCCTCCAGGCGGGTGCGCAGGCTCTGCAGCGCCGGGTTGTAGCGCTCGATGTGGCCGACGCCGGCGACCAGGCCGGCGGCCTCGAACGCCTCGACCAGCCGGGTCGCCGCGTCGACGGACTGCGCGAGGGGCTTCTCGATCAGCGCGCAGACGCCGTTGGCGGCCAGCTCCATGCCGATCGGCTCGTGCAGCGCCGTCGGGCAGGCCACCACCGCGTAGTCGACGCCGAGGGCGAGCAGGTCGCTCAGCTCGGGTACGACGGGCGCGCGCAGCGTCCCGGTCACGTCGCCGGCCGGGTCGACTACGCCGACCAGCTCGACGCCGTCGAGGTTGGACAGCACCCGGGCGTGGTTGCGCCCCATGGCGCCGAGGCCGATCAGACCGGCGCGCAGCTTGCGACCTTCACTCACTGAGCTGTCCTTCGTTCGCGACTGCGGGGCTCGCAAACCCGACTCACTCCTCGCGCTCACCGGGCACCACCGGCCAGGTTCGCGCCCTCGGCGATCCGCTCCAGGTCGGCCTGGCTCAGCGACGGGTGCACCGGCAGCGAGACGACCTCGGCGGCGGCCCGCTCGGTCTCCGGCAGGTCCCACGCGCCCGGCTTGCCGTCCACGAGGTACGGCTTGAGCCGGTGGATCGGAGTCGGGTAGTAGACCGCGTTGCCGATGCCCAGCTCGGTGAGGCGGGCCTGGGCGGCGTCCCGGTTGCCGGTGACGCGCACGGTGTACTGGTGGTAGACGTGCCGGGCACCGTCGGCGACCGGCGGGGTG
Source organism: Micromonospora sp. II (assembly GCF_001709195.1). Classification (NCBI taxonomy): domain Bacteria; kingdom Bacillati; phylum Actinomycetota; class Actinomycetes; order Micromonosporales; family Micromonosporaceae; genus Micromonospora; species Micromonospora sp. II. Next base: position 166,070 of record NZ_LYXF01000078.1, read on the forward strand.
ACCATGCCGGTGATCGCCGAGTCGAGGAACTTGGCGTTGGCGCGGCGCTGCTCGGTCCACTCGCCGAGCTGGGTGAGCTGCACCCGGCCGATGGCGGCGGCCACGTCCGTCATCCGCATGTTGGCGCCGACGATCTCGTTGGCGTACCGCTGCTCCATGCCCTGGTTGCGCAGCAGCCGCAGGGTACGGGCCAGCTCGGCGTCGGCGGTGCTGATCATGCCGCCCTCCAGGGCGTGCATGTTCTTCGTCGGGTAGAAGCTGAAGCAGCCGGCGGTGCCGAACGCGCCGACCGGGGTGCCGTTCAGCTCGGCGCCGTGCGCCTGCGCGGCGTCCTCGACCACGGCGAGGCCGTGCTGCTGCGCGATCGTCATGATCCGGTCCATCGCGGCCGGGTGGCCGTAGAGGTGTACCGGCATGATCGCGACGGTCTTCGGCGTGACGGCGGCGGCGACCGCCTCCGGGTCGACGCAGAAGCTGCCCGGCTCGATGTCCACGAAGACCGGCTCGGCGCCGACCAGCCGCACCGCGTTGGCGCTCGCGGCGAAGGAGAACGAGGGCACGATGATCTCGTCGCCCGGGCCGAAGCCGAGCGCCATCAGCGTCAGCTGCAGCGCGGAGGTGCCGGAGTTGACGGCGACGCAGTGCCGGCCGCCGACCAGGTCGCCGAACTCCTCCTCGAACGCCGCGACCTCGGGGCCCTGCACGACCCGGCCGCTCCGCAGCACCCGGACGGCCGCCTCGATCTCGGCCTCGCCGATGATCGGCCGTGCGGGGGGAATGAACTCTGGATGCGGCCCGGCCATGGGGCTTCCTCCTGTCGACACGTGGTTCATGGGAGACATTTCGGGGGATGCTACCGCTCTGTCAGGAAAACAATCGGGTCGCGCTGATTGTCCGACTGGATGTGACGTTCTGTTCATGATCGACGACGGCCCTCCGGGGGCGACCCGGGTCAGACTTCCACCTCGTCGCGCACAGGCCCCACGCATGCTACCCGCAGGGCGGCGACGATCGCGGCCGCCATCCGGGGCACCTCGGCGGGCTCCAGCGGGGCCCGGGAGATCGCCATCCGCCAGTACACCGGCCCCACGATGAGATCGACGGCGGCGCGCCGGTCGGTGTCCGGGGACAGCTCGCCGCGCTCGACCGCCCGGCCGATCAGGATCCGCCCCACCGCCTGCTGGTAGTCGTCCAGGGCTGCCTGCAGCTTCTCCGCGATCTGCGGGTTGCGGGCCGCCTCGGCCAGCAGGTCCGGGATGATCTGCGCGGCCAGCCGGTGACGCAGCGCACGCGCCATCACGTGCAGCAGGATCTCCAGGTCACCGAGCAGGCTGCCGGTGTCCAGCAGCGGGATGTTGCGGCCCGCCACGGCGGAGACCATGTCCAGCACCAGGTCGAGCTTGGACCGCCAGCGGCGGTAGATGGCGGTCTTGCTCACACCGGCCCGGCGGGCCACCGCCTCGATGGAGAGGCGACCGTAGCCGACCTCGGCCAACTCCTGCATCACGGCGGTACGGATGGCGCTGGTGATCTCCCCGCGCAGCACCGCCGCGCCGGCCGGGGCACGCCTCTTCTCGGTCGTCACGTGGAACAATGTAGCGCAACGACGGTACGGTTGCGTCCCGACGTTCGGTGGACTACCTTCCATGCAGCAGCGAGGCGGCTCCTCCCCGCCGGGCCACGCTGGATCTGTTCACCGCACTGCTCCCCATCAGCACGAAAGATCGGAGCGCCTGATCATGGCCAACACCGCGGTGGCCGACCCCGAATCCGGACTGAGCCGGGCCGAACTGGCCCGGCGGTACGGGTTGCGGGTCGCCGGGGAACGACCACCACTGGGCGAGTACACCCGCCGGTTGTGGGCGTACCGGCACTTCATGACCGCGTACTCGCGGGCGAAGGTCGCGTCCTCGCTGAGCAACACCCAGCTCGGGCAGCTCTGGCAGGTGCTGACACCGCTCACCAACGCGGCGGTCTACTTCCTGATCTTCGGCGTGATCCTGTCGCAGAACCGGAACGTGTCGAACTTCATCGCGTACCTGTGCACCGGCGTGTTCATCTTCATGTTCACCCAGACCGCGGTGTCGAACGGCACCAGCGCGATCACCGGCAACCTGGGCCTGATCCGGGCGCTCCAGTTCCCCCGGGCCGCGCTGCCGATCACGGTCACGCTGGTGCAGCTCCAGCAGCTGCTCATGTCGATGGTGGTGCTGGGCGCGATCGTGCTGTTCACCGGCGAGCCGGTGACCTGGCGCTGGCTGCTGCTCGCCCCGACGCTGCTGCTCCAGACGGTCTTCAACATCGGCCTCACCATGATCATGGCCCGGATCGGCTCCAAGATCACCGACCTCAAGCAGATCATGCCGTTCGTGATGCGCACCTGGCTGTACGCCTCCGGCGTGCTCTACCCGGTGGCGCTGTTCCGCCAGCACCTGCCGCACTGGGCCGCGAGCCTCCTGGAGTGGAACCCGCCGCTGGTCTTCATCGAGCTGGCCCGCTTCTCGCTGCTCAACTCCCACCAGCCCGATCTGGTCAGCTCGCCGCCGAAGCTCTGGGCGCTGGGCCTGTTCTGGGCGGTCGTCATGGGCATCGGCGGGTTCGTCTACTTCTGGCGCGGAGAGAAGGAGTACGGCCGTGGCTGAGCAGACCCTGCCGCTGAACGCCGGTCCCGTGATCGACTCGGGTCGCGTGCCCACAGTCGTGGTGGACGACGTGCACGTGATCTACCGGATCCACAAGGGCGCGAGCGGCGGCACCACACCGGTCTCCGCGCTCAAGCGGATCGTCTCGCGCACCAAGGCGCCGAACATCCGCGAGGTGCACGCGGTCAAGGGCGTGAGCTTCACCGCGTACCAGGGTGAGGCGATCGGCCTGATCGGCAGCAACGGCTCCGGCAAGTCGACGCTGCTGCGGGCCATCGCCGGGCTGCTCCCGCCGGCCCGCGGCGCGGTCTACACCCAGGGCCAGCCGTCCCTGCTGGGCGTCAACGCCGCGCTGCTCAACGACCTGTCCGGCGAGCGCAACGTGGTGCTCGGCTGCCTCGCCATGGGCATGCAACCGGACCAGGTCAAGAAGATCGCCCCGGAGATCATCGAGTTCTCCGGCATCAACGAGCGCGGCGACTTCGCCTCGCTGCCGATGCGCACGTACTCCTCCGGCATGGGCGCCCGGCTGCGCTTCGCCATCTCGTCGGCGAAGAAGCACGACGTGCTGCTCATCGACGAGGCGCTGGCCACCGGTGACCGCAAGTTCCGGGTCCGCAGCGAACAGCGGGTCCGCGAGCTGCGCGACAGCGCCGGCACCGTGTTCCTGGTCAGCCACTCCATCGGCTCGATCCGGGACACCTGCGAGCGGACCATCTGGCTGGAGGGCGGCGTCCTGAGGATGGACGGCCCCACCAAGGAGGTCTGCGACGCGTACGAGGGCCAGAAGTAGCCCGCCGGAGCGCACCGGTCCCGGGATCGCCCGGATCGGTGCGCTCCGCCGTCCGCGTTAAGGTTTTCGGATCCATCCCCTTTCACCCAGAGTGAGGTACGGCAATGACGCAGGACCACACCACCGCACCGGACGCCGCGCCGGCGAGCCCGGCACCCTGGCGACCCGCGCGTACGGTGGCCGTGATCCTCGCCGGGGGGACCGGCACGCGCCTCGGGCTGGGCATCCCGAAGCAGCTCCTCAAGATCGCCGGTAAGCCGATCATCGAGCACACCCTGGCCGTCTTCGAGGCCGCGCCGGAGATCGACGAGATCATCGTGCTGATGGCCACCGGTCACGTCGACGACGCGCGGCGCATCGTCGCCGACGCCGGCTTCCGCAAGGTCACCAAGGTGATCGAGGGCGGCGAGACCCGCAACGACACCACCCGGATCGCGCTCGACGCGGTCGGCGAGGGCGACGTCAACATCCTCTTCCACGACGCGGTACGCCCGCTGGTCAGCGCCCGGATCGTGCGCGAGTGCGTGAACGCGCTCTGGACGTACTCGGCCGTCGACGTGGCCATCCCGTCCGCCGACACGATCATCCAGGTCGACGCGGACGACTGCATCACCGACATCCCGGTCCGCTCCCGGCTGCGCCGCGGCCAGACCCCGCAGGCGTTCCGCTCCGGCACCATCCGCGAGGCGTACCGCCGTGCCGAGGGCGACCCCGACTTCGCCGCCACCGACGACTGCGGCGTGGTGCTGCGCTACCTGCCCGGCACGCCGATCAAGGTGATCGACGGCTCGGACGAGAACATCAAGGTCACCCACCCGGTCGACGTGCACCTGGCCGACAAGCTGTTCCAGCTCGCCGCCGCCCAGGCGCCCCGGCTGACCCACCGCGGCTACGCCGAGGAGCTGACCGGCCGGACCATCGTGGTCTTCGGCGGCAGCTACGGCATCGGCCACGACCTCGCCGAGCTGGCCCGCGGCTACGGCGCGCAGGTCTTCCCGTTCAGCCGCTCCACCACCGGCACCCACGTCGAGCGCGCCGAGGACGTCACCGCCGCGCTGAAGACCGCGTTCGAGGCCACCGGCCGGATCGACCACGTGGTGGTCACCGCCGGCATCCTGGAGAAGGGCGCGCTCGCCGAGATGGACTCCGAGACGATGGACCGTCTCCTGCACGTCAACTTCGTCGGCCCGGTCACCATCGCGCGCCAGTCGCTGCCGTACCTGCAGCAGACCAAGGGCCAGCTGCTGCTCTACACGTCCAGCTCGTACACCCGGGGCCGGGCCCGCTACGCGCTCTACTCGGCCACCAAGGCCGCGCTGGTCAACCTCACCCAGGCGCTCGCCGACGAGTGGGCCGAGTTCGGCGTACGGGTCAACTGCGTCAACCCGGAGCGCACCGCCACCCCGATGCGGACGCGGGCGTTCGGCGAGGAGCCGGAGCACACGCTGCTCTCCTCCGAGGCGGTCGCGCAGGCGTCCCTGGACGTGCTGATCTCCGAACTGACCGGCCAGGTGGTCGACGTGCGCCGGTCCCCCGGCGAGCAGGTCGCCGCCGTACCGGCGCAGCCCGGCGCCGACCGGTCCGAGCTGTCCACCGGCGCCTGAGACCGACGGGACGTGCCAGATGCGTGGTGACCTGGTCCGCAAGTTGCTCGCCCGAGTACTGACCACCGGGCTGGCGGTGCTGGCCTTCCTCGTCGTGGCGCTCACCGGCGCCACCGGCTGGGGCCTGGCCCTGGCCGTCGCGGCGCTCGCCGCCACCGCCTGGGAACGCCGGGTCCGGCCGTCCGCCGACGGTCTCGCCGAAACGGTGCTCGTCGCCGCCGGCATCCTCGTCGGCTACGCCCGGCGCCTCGACGACGGCTTCGACCCGGCCCTCGCCGCCACCGCGCTCGTCCTGCTCGGCCTGGTGCTGCTGGTCGGCCCGCTGCGGCAGGCCGGCGCGCTGGAGATCCGGGCGGCGAACCTTCCGGTACGCACGTGGACGCCGCTGGTCGCCGCCCGGCTCGGTGACGCGCTGCTGGTGCTGCTCGCCGTGGTGGCGCTCGCCGCCGCGCTGGCCCTGCCCGCCTTCACGGCGCTCGCCGCCGCGCTGCTCGTCGGCGCCGGCTGCGGGGCGGTCGCGCTCGACCTCGCCCGGCGCCGGTTCCGGCCGCCCGCCGGCGGGGGCCCGGTCGGCCGCGCGCTGCGCCGCCACCAGCCCGAGTTCGTGCTGCACTTCTCCGCGCCGCCCGGCTCCGAGTACCAGGTCACCATGTGGCTGCCGTACCTGGAACGGATCGGCCGCCCGTTCATGGTGGTGCTGCGCGAGCCGGAGCTCCTGCCGGCCGTCGCCGCCGCCACCCGTGCCCCGGTGGTCCTCTGCCCCACCCTGAAGGCGCTCGACGAGGCGCTGGTGCCCAGCCTGCGCGTCGCGTTCTACGTCAACCACGGCGCGAAGAACGCCCACCTGATCCGGTTCAACCAGCTCACCCACGTGCAGCTGCACCACGGCGACAGCGACAAGGCCCCGAGCGCCAACCCGGTCTCGGCCATCTTCGACAAGATCTTCGTGGCCGGGCAGGCCGCGATCGACAGGTACGCCCGCGCCGGCGTGGAGATCCCCGCCGACAAGTTCGTCGTGGTCGGCCGGCCCCAGGTCGAGGCCATCGAGGTACGCCGGGAGCCGGTCGCCGCGTCGGCGCACCCGACGGTCCTCTACACCCCGACGTGGACCGGGCACCACGCCGACGCCAACTACTGCTCGCTGCCGGTGGCCGAGACGCTGATCCGCCGGCTGATCGACCGCGGGGCGGCGGTGATCCTGCGCGCCCACCCGTACACCGACAAGAACCCGGCCTCGGCCCGCCAGCTCGCCCGGCTCACCGAGCTGCTCGCCGCCGACCGGGCCAAGACCGGCCGCCCGCACCTGTTCGGCGCCGCCGCGGCCCGCGAGCTGACGCTCACCGAGTGCGTCAACCGCGCCGACGCGCTGGTCTCCGACGTCTCCGGCGTCATCTCCGACTGGCTCTACTCCGGCAAGCCGTACGCGGTCACCGACACCGGCGCCGACGGCGAGCACTTCGTCGAGCGGTTCCCGCTCGCGGCGTCCGGCTACGTGCTGCGGCGCGACATGTCCAACGTGGACCAGGTGATCACCGACCTGCTCGACGCCGACCCGAAGGCCGCGCAGCGCTGGGCGGCGCGCACCCGCTACCTGGGCGACTTCCCCGCCGACGCCTACGCCGAGGCGTTCCTCGCCGCCGCCCGCCGCGAGCTGGAGGCCGACTGGGCGGTCCCGGCGCAGCGCGCCGTCGTGTAGGCCCCGCTCTACAGGTACGCGTCGAGCAGGGCGAGCACGGCGGCCGGGTCCTCGACGTGCGCGTTGTGGCCCAGGCCGGGCAGGGTGGCCACCGGCACGCCCAGCTCCTTGAGCTGCGCGTCGCTCACCATCGGGTCCTGCTCGCCGCGGGCCAGCAGCACCGGCACGCCGGTCGCGGCCAGCTGGGCGGGCAGCCGAGGCTCGCCGACCGCGAACGCGGCCGGGTCCATCGCCAGCCGCCAGCGGCCGTCGACCCGCCGCAGCCCCGCCTCCACCACCGGGTGGTCCGGGGCGAACAGCCCGGCCAGCCCCGAGACGCGCAGGTAGCGGCGGGCCGCCTCGTCCCGGGTGGCGAACCAGGTGACCGGCCGGGCGGCCAGCTCGCTCGCCTTCGCCAGCTCGGCCGGGGACCAGACCGCCTTGATGCCGAGCCCCACCACCGCGTCCACCGGAAGAGCCCGCTGCCGGGCCGCGAGCGCCAGCGCCACCACCCCGCCGAGCGAGTGTCCGAGCAGCACCAGCCGGTCGTGCGGGCCCAGCCGGAGCGGACCGAGCCCGTCTGCGACGCGCTGGGCCAGGGCGTCGAACGAGTAGCCGTCGAGCGGCGGCGACCAGCCGTGGCCGGCCAGGTCGGGGGCGAGCCAGCGCCCGGGCCAGCGGCGCTCCAGCAGCGGCGCCCAGGGCAGCCACACTTCGCCGGTGGCGCCCATGCCGTGCAGGAGAATCAGGTGCCGGTTCCCCGTCGCATCGCCCATTGGCGCAGTCTGCCACCGCCCGCCCCGGACACGCGAGACCGAACCCGCCCCGCCCAAACCGCCCGCCCTCGCCCTCGCCGCCGATCTTGGAGTTGTGGTGCCTCCCATAGCGGGGTGAGCCGGGCATACCAGGCGCCACAAGTCCAAGATCGGCGCGCCGAGAGGGCGGCGGGCGAGGGGCGGGCGGGGACGGGGAAGGCCGGCGCCCCGGGACGGGGTGCCGGCCTTCGCAGGGTGCGGGGCGGTCAGGCGGAGTAGCCGCGGCTGGCGATCCAGTGCGCCAGGTCGATCGTGGTGAGCCAGTACGACGGCAGCGACGGGTCGGCCGAGTCGGCGATCCGGACGGTCCGGCCGTCGTCCTTGTAGCCGATCACCGCGACGTAGTGGCCGCCGGGGAACGAGTGCCAGCCGCCGTTGGTGTCGGTGGCGGTGCCGGCGACGTTCGCGACGACCCCTCGGCCGTTGCTGATCGCCTCGACCACGTCGGCCTGGAGCCGGTCCATCTGGGCCGGGCTGGCCGAGCCGGGAATCATCCGGGTCCGGTACGGGTTGCCCTTGACCTGCTGGTTGAGCACGCGCGTGGTGTCCTCGGCCGAGTTGGTGCCCATCTCGGTGGTGCCGAGCGGGCCGGCGAGGGCGTCCTGGCTGCGCTCGATGCCGGTGGCGCTGAGCGCGTTGCGCACGGCGGCCGGGCCGCAGTAGTAGTAGTTGATCTGCGCCTGGTAGTCGTAGTCCAGCGTCTTGCTCGACGGCGGCTTCGGCGCGGCCTTGGTGACGTCCGGGTCCGCCGCGGCCTTCTTCGCCGACGGGGAGGCGCTGGGCGACCTGCTGGGCTCGGCGCTCGGCGACGCCGGCGGGACGCCGATACGCGCCTCGCTGCGGCTGGCGGGCTCGCCGAGCCGTGCGCCGAGTTCGGCGACCGAGGCGGTGTTCTCCTGCTGGACCGGGGCGTCCTCACCGGCGGCGAGGGCGGTGCCGGCGCCGGCGGCCAGCACGAGCGCCGCGGCCGATCCGGCGATGATCTGGTACGGGCGTTCGGTGGCGATCCGCCGCAGCTGACGCTTCAGGTGGTGCTTCACGAAATCCTCCACGGGGGGCGTGATCGGCACACGCCGGCCCGGCACGTGGAGGGGTTCACACGTGCTGGCAGGCCGGATGGGCCGGGGGAACGGGTACGCCCGCGATGCCGGGCGCCCAGGGGCGGTTTGCCGGTCGCGTCAGGCGAGCGCGGGTACCGCGGAGCCGTGGAGGCGGGGGGACGATCGAGGGGTGGGCACGAGGATGGGACTCCTTCCGTGGCCGCCGACCGGGTTAGCTGACGGATTCGGGCGGGAAGTACGCCCTACCGCGGCAGTGGCCGCGGATTCACCCCGATGGTGCTCATGGTTCCCCGGTTCGTGATGACACGATTAGGCGGGTCGGCGCGGCGTCGCCTTCTGCGATCGGTTACCGCACCGGACGCGCCGACACTACCGGCGGGTACTGCCCCTGCCAAGCGCTCCCACCTGCGTAAACATGATCCCCGGTAACGGATTTCGGAACAGCCGGTTACTCACTTCACTCAATGGGACAAGCGGTGGTGACGGCGCCCGGGAGGCGAAAAGGGGACAGACGGCGAGCGCCTGACCGGCAATGGCGCGGCTCATTGGCCTGTTCTGCGCTCCACGCCCGTTTCGGTGCCGGGGGTGAGCCGGCTCACCACATTCCGGGTAACAATTCGGTCGCCTCAGCCGACCCGGGCCGGACGCCAGCGGGCGTTGCGGACGGACGCGCCGACCGGCAGGGGGATCGTCGCCACGCCGCGGGACACCGGGGCGGGCCGCACCGCCAGGGTGGCCGCGTACGCCTCGGCGGCGAGCGTACGGGCGGCCTCGGCGGCCAGTTCGGCGTCCCGCCACGCCTGCCGCTCCCGCTCGGCGGCGCTCTCCCAGCCGGTCCGGCGCCGGTCCCGTACGGCCCGGGCCAGCACGATCTCCTGCTCGGCCGGGTGCCGGCGCGGGTCCCACCCGTTGCGGCGCGCCAGCACGTCGGCGAGTTGCCGGGCGGACAGGTCGCCGCGCCAGTGCGCCGTCATGGCGGCGTGGTGCAGCCAGCGCTCCCGGGCCGCGTACTCCGCCGGGGTGCGCGGGGTGCGCGGGGCGGCCAGCGCGGCGGCCCCGGCCAGGCGGCGGGCGGCGCTGTCCGCCTCGTCGTACGCGGTCCAGGCGCGTTCCGCCTCGTCCTGCGCGGCCAGCCACCGTTCCCGGCGGCGACGGGCCGTCTGGGCGGCCCCGGCGGCGGCCACCGCCACCTCCTCGGCGTACCGGACGAGGTCGTCGCGGCGCGCGGCGTCCTGGTCCACCGGATCGGCGGCAGCCTCGGCGACGCCGTCGCGCTCGGGCCGGGCCACCAGCGCGGCGAGCAGGCCGAACGCGAGCAGCATCAGGAAGGACCAGATGGCGGCGGCCTCGGGGACCGCGGTGAGGAAGTGGTAGAGAGCGGTCTGCGACATGGTCGGCACCTCACGGGAAGAACCTGGCGGGAGAATCCGCACGGCCGGTCGGGGCGCGGCGCGGGGGCGCCGGGCCGTCGAAGGGCGGGTGCGGGATGACGTTCGGTGGGTGCGGTGACGGGCGCGGCCCGTGGGCGGATCAGCGGGCGGGCGGGGCCCGCAGGCCGACCGGCGCGGTGATCCGGCCGGCCGGGACCGGCTGCGGGTCGTTCGGGAGCGTGTCGGTGGCCCGTGCGGCGGGCGCGGGTGCGCCGTCGGGACGGGCCTGCCGCTCGGCGGCGCGGTCGGATTCCGGTCGCGGGGCGGCCGGCGTGCTCACGTACGCCGGGCCGGCTGGCGCGGCCGGGGCGGCGACGGCCGGCAGCGTGGCCGCGCCGAACGAACAGGCGACGACCACGGCGAGACTGGCGAGCATCCGGGCGGTCCAGCGCGCCACCCACCACACGGGGCAGGTGAGCGCGATCGGAAGCACGGGTACAAATTACCGCCGAACCCCCAGTGACGCACCGCCGCACGGCGTGTCGCGGACCGACCGGCCGGCGTGTGCGCGTGTCAGTCCGGGCGACGCCGCCCGGCGTACTCGATGTCCTCGGCCGGACCGGAGACGGACCGCGCGCCGCCGTCGGCGGCCGCGCCCTCGGCGGGCCCGCGTGGAGCCGGCACGGCCGGTGCGCGCGACGCCGCGCGGGCCCGGCGGGTCGGGCCGAGCAGGCGCATCATCGGCACCTCCACCCAGCGGTGCAGCGCGGCGGCCAGCGCGAGCGTGAGCAGCAGGAAGCCGAGCACCGCCAGCGGCCCCCGCCAGCCGGGCAGGCCGGTCCCCCAGTCCCCGGTCAGCCGCAGCACGGTGACCATGACCAGCACGTGCACCAGGTAGAAGGCGAACGAGACCTCACCGAGCCAGATCATCGGCCGGGACCGCCAGGGGGTGGGCCGTCCGCGCACGTCGGCGTCCGCCGCCGCGGCGATGACCAGCAGGTACGCCACGGCGAGCAGCGCCGCCCAGAACTCGGCCGGGATCCACAGCGCGGCGACCACCCAGGTGGTGACGAACAGGCCGGTGGCGACCGCGAGGTTCGGTCCGCGCCAGCGGTGGCGGCGCATCAGCTCGGCGGCGGCCACCCCCATCCAGAACTCCAGCGACCGGGTCACCGGGAAGATCTGGGTGAACCACCACCGCTGCTCCTCCGGCACGAGCTGCTGGCCCGGCCACAGCGCCAGGATGAGCAGCGGCGCCGCGACCAGCACGGTCCGGAGCACCCCGGTACGGGCCCGGCGCAGCCACGGCACCACCAGCGGCAGGCACAGGTAGAACGCCAGCTCGCAGGAGAGCGACCAGCTCACGTTGTTGACGCTGTAGAAGTAGCCGTTCAGCGGGATCCACGCCTGGACCAGGAAGAAGTTGCCGATCGCCGCCCACGGCAGGACCGGGTCGGCGAACCAGGCCGCGACCGCCAGCGCCGCCACGAACGTCACCACGTGGTTCGGGTAGATCTTGGCGAGCCGGCGGCGCAGGAACGTCCACGCCCGCTCCCCGTCCCGGTACGACCAGACCAGGACGAACCCGCTGAGGATGAAGAAGAACTCGACGCCGGACAGGCCGAGGCTGAACGCCTTGTCCACCACCGCCTTCAGGTGCGGCTCGGCGACGATCCCCATGGTCCCGGCGTGGAAACCGAAGACCAGCAGCGCGGCGATCCACCGCAATCCGGTCAGCGACGGCAGGCGCGGGGCACGGGTGACAGTCGGCGCGCTGGTCATTCCGGGCACCCTACCCCGGAGTACCGGGACGTTCCCGGCGAGCCGACGGCCGCCGGGTCACCCAGGGACGGCGGATAGGATTTCCGTTCCTGCACGCGCGGGCGACGCCCGCCGGCACGCCGTGCCGTACGGAAGGTGAGCGAACCGGATGCACCAGCGGATCCTGCTCCGCGCCCGCAAGGGCCCGTTCGACGTCCTCACGCCGGAGGAGACGTTCGCCGGCAACTGGATCGGGGACAACAGCGGAAACCTGGTCTTCAGCCACGCCGCGCACAAGCTGCTGGCCACCTCCGCGGCGGAGATCACCGCGACCCGCACCCCGGCCGACCCGCGCCTCGCCGACGAGATCAACGAGCGGTACGACGTGTTCGTCGTACCGCTGGCGAACGCCTTCCGTCGCAGCTTCGTGCACCGCCTCGCCCCGCTGACCCGGCTGATCGAACGGCTGAAGATCCCGGTGGTGGTGCTCGGTGTCGGCGTGCAGACGAACGTCGACGGCGACCGCGAGTACCTGCGCCCGATCGACGAGCCGGTGCGCGCGTTCTGCAAGGCAGTGCTGGACCGGTCGCACAGCATCGGCGTACGCGGCGAGGTGACCGCGAGCTACCTGAACACGCTCGGCTTCTCCGACGTGGAGCAGATCGGCTGCCCGTCGATGTTCCTGCACGGCGACACGTTCGAGCTGGCGAAGAAGCAGCCGGAGCTGACCGCCGAGTCGAAGGTCGCGCTCACCATCTCGCCGTACGTCCGCTCGATGGCCTCGGTGGTCCGCCACCACCACGAGCGCTACCCGAACCTGTGCTACGTGCCCCAGGACCTGCGGACGCTCGGCACCCTGCTCTACGGCGACGCGCCCGAGCACCGCGGCCAGAGCAGCGACATCCCGCTGCACACCTCGCACCCACTGTTCGTCGAGGACAAGGTGCGCATGTTCGTCGACCCGTGGACCTGGATGGACCACCTCTCCGGGTACGACTTCGCGTTCGGCACCCGCATCCACGGCACCATCACCGCGCTCGTCGCCGGCACGCCCGGCTACCTGTTCGCGCACGATTCGCGCACGCTGGAACTGGCCCGCTACTTCGACATCCCGCACCGGATCATGCGCGACGTGCCGGCCGACGTGGACGCCGCCGACCTCTACGCCGAGGCCGACTACACCGCGCTCACCGAGGGCCACAAGGCCCGCTTCGAGACCATCACCGCGTTCCTGCGCAAGCACGACCTCGGCATCTCGTTCGACGACGACGACAGCGCCGCCCGCTTCGACCAGCGGGTCCGCGAGACGGTGTTCCCGCCGGCCGTCCGGCCCGCTGCCGCCACCCCGCCGGCCGAGCTGCTGACCCGCATCGAGCGGCTGCGCGACGAGAACGCCAAGCTCACCGGGACCATCGACGCGCTGCGCTCGCAGCAGCTCCGGGAGCGGATCAAGCAGGCCGTCCCGGGCAAGGTCCGCCGGATGCTGCGGCGCTGATCGTCGTACGCCTGTTCTAAACAGGGTACGATCGGCGGCGTGCCCGACGTCGCGTACCAGCCCTCGATGCTCGACCTGGCCGAGCAGGGCCCGACCCTGGGCCCGCTCGCCGGGGCGGTGCGCCGCCACGAGCTGAGCCGGGGCGCCTGGGTCGACCACCTGCCCGGCTGGGTCCGGGGCTCCGACGCGGTGCTCGACACGCTGCGCCACGACGTGCCCTGGCGGGCCGAGCGCCGCACCATGTACGACACCGCTGTCGACGTGCCCCGGCTGCTCTGCTGGTACGCCGCCGGCCGGCCGCTGCCGCACCCGGTGCTCACCGCGGCCCGCGACGCGCTCACCCGGCACTACGCGCCCGAGCTGGGCGAGCCGTTCGTCACCGCCGGCATGTGCCTCTACCGCGACGGGCGCGACAGCGTGGCCTGGCACGGCGACACGCTGGGCCGCTCCGCGCACACCGACACCATGGTGGCGATCGTCTCGTTCGGGTCCCCGCGCGCACTGCTGCTCCGCCCTCGCGGCGGAGGCGGCGGCAGCCTGCGGTTCCCGCTCGGCCACGGCGACCTCGTGGTGATGGGCGGCTCCTGCCAGCGCACCTGGGAACACGCGGTACCGAAGACCACCCGCCCGGTCGGCCCCCGCGTCAGCGTCCAGTTCCGTCCCACCGGCGTCGCCTGAGCCCGGGCCGGGCCCACATCCGTGCTGGGCACGTGCTAGAAACAACTCCCAGGGTCGATCACGCCCCCGTCACCCGATGACGCGAAGGGCGACCGATGACCCAGTCCCCCACCTCCCGCTGGTCCCCGTGGACGCTGCACGGCGACGGCCGCCAGGTACGCCCCGGCGACGTGGTCGCGCCCGACGAACGGCTCTCCTGGCCGCGCACCGTCGGCGTGGGCGTGCAGCACGTGGTCGCCATGTTCGGCGCCACCTTCACCGTCCCGCTGATCACCGGCTTCCCGCCCGCCACCACGCTGCTCTTCTCCGGGCTCGGCACACTGCTGTTCCTGCTGATCACCGGCAACCGGCTGCCCTCGTACCTCGGCTCGTCGTTCGCGTTCATCGCGCCGGTGCTCGCCGCGAAGACCGACGGCGGCATCGGCGCGGCCCTCGGCGGCATCGTCGTCGCGGGCGTCGCGCTCGCGCTCGTCGGCGTGGTGGTGCAGGTGGCCGGCTCCCGCTGGATCGACGCGCTGATGCCGCCCGTGGTCACCGGCGCGATCGTCATGCTGATCGGCCTCAACCTCGCGCCGGTGGCCTGGGACGGTGGCGGCGCCGGCACCGGCGTGAAGGCGCAGCCGCTGATCGCCGTGGTCACGCTCGTCGCGATCCTGCTCACCACTGTGCTGTTCCGCGGCTTCGTGGCGCGGCTGTCGATCCTCGTCGGCGTGGTGGTCGGCTGGGTGCTCGCCGCGCTGACCGGCAACCTCGACCAGCAGGCCGTACGCGGGCTGCGGCAGGCCGCCTGGGTCGGCTTCCCCGAGTTCCACACGCCGAGCTTCGACGCGCGCGCCGTCGTGCTGGTCATCCCGGTAATCCTGGTGCTGATCGCGGAGAACGCCGGGCACGTCAAGGCGGTAGCCGCGATGACCGGCCGCAACCTCGACCGCGACATGGGCCGGGCGCTGCTCGGCGACGGCGTCGCCACGGTGCTGGCCGGCTCCGGGGGCGGTTCCGGCACCACCACGTACGCGGAGAACATCGGCGTGATGGCGGCGACCCGCGTCTACTCCACCGCCGCGTACTGGATCGCCGGCGGCACGGCGATCCTGCTCGGCCTGTGCCCGAAGTTCGGCGCGCTGATCCTCACCGTCCCGGCCGGCGTGCTCGGCGGCGCCACCACCGCGCTGTACGGCCTGATCGCCATCCTGGGCGCCCGGATCTGGATCGAGAGCCGGGTCGACTTCCACGACCCGATCAACCTGTTCACCGCGGCGGTGGCGGTGATCATCGGCGCCGCCAACTACACGCTGACCGCCGGTGACCTGTCGTTCAACGGCATCGCGCTGGGCACGGCGGCCGCCCTGATCATCTACCACGGGATGCGCCTGATCGCGCGGCTGCGCGGCACCACGCCCGAGTCCCGCCAGTCCCCCGACCCCGAACTCTGACCCCTCCCCTCTCCTCCCCTTCCGCCCGGCCCGGCCCGGCCTCGTTGATCATGAGGTTAGCGGCGCAAATTGTCCGACTCACACCCGCCAACTTCATGATCAATGGACCACTTGGCGCGCGATTGGGGCCGGCCCACGCGAGCGGGACACCCAGAGGGCCCGAAGTGCAAGATCGCGCGGGTGCCCCAGCGGCCCGACGCCCTCGCAGCCAGGGCCAGCCAGCCCTCAACCACGTCGATCATGAAGTTAGCGGCACTCGGTGTCCGTTTTGTCGCCGCTAACCTCATGATCGACCGTGCAGGGCCGAGGTCTTCCGCCAAAACACCCGGAATGTGCCCCATTACCCTAGGGCAGCCCTGCCCCCGGAGCGCCCGGGCGCGTTGATCAAGGAGTTTAGGGACTGCAGAGGACACGAAGAGTCCGCAAACTCCTTGATCAACGCGTCGGGGCGGGAGGGGGCGGTCTCCCGCCGCCCTCCCCCAGCTGGCTCGTCAGTCGCGGTCGATGTGGTGACCCACCACCGTCGGGCCCAGCATCACGGCGAAACCGGAGCCGTCCCGGCGCGGGTCGGCCGGCGGCAGGTCCACCGGATCGCCGGTGGCGGTCGCGCCCACCGGCCGCGGGCCGATCCAGGCCACCGACAGGTCCACCTCACCCTTGAGGAACCGCTGCGCGCGCACGCCGCCGGTCGCCCTGCCCTTCGCCGGGTACGCCTTGAACGGCGTCACCTTCACCGTGGCGCCGGTCGAGGTGACCACCATCGGCTCACCGTGCGCCGTGTCGTCGGTGCGGATCGCGCCGAAGAACACCGCCCGCGCCCCGGCGGGCAGGTTGATGCCGGCCATGCCGCCACCCTTGAGCCCCTGCGGGCGCACCACCGAGGCGGCGAAGCGCAGCAGCGACGCCTCCGAGGAGACGAACGCCAGTGTCTCGGCGCCGTCGGTCAGCCAGGTCGCGCCGATCACCTCGTCGCCGTCCCGCAACGAGATCACCTCGAACTCGTCGGAGCGGACCGGCCAGTCCGGCGCGCACACCTTGACCACGCCGGCCCGGGTGCCGAGCGCCAGCCCGGGTGAGCCCTGCGCGGACGGCCCCAGCGGGGCCAGCCCGACGACCGTCTCGCCCGGCTCCAGCGGCACCAGTTCCGCAGCCGACATGCCGCCGCGCAGCGACACCGTGCCGGACTGCTCCGGCAGCACCGGCAACGGCAGCACGTCGATCTTGAAGGCGCGCCCGGCGCTGGTCACCAGCAGCACGCGGCCCCGCGCGGTGGAGTGCACGATCGCGCGTACCGCGTCGTGCTTGACCCGGCCGCTGCGCCGGCGCGCCTCGGCGGCCTCCTCCGACTCGGCCGCGGTCCGCGCCACCAGCCCGGTGGCGGAGAGGATCACCTGGCACGGGTCGTCGGCCACCTCCAGCGGGCCGGCCGGCACCGAGGCGGCGAGCACCTCCTTGAGGTCGCCGTCGACGAGCGTGGTGCGCCGCGGCGCGCCGAACTGCTTGACCACCGCGGCCAGCTCGTCGGAGACCACCTTCCGAAGCACCTTGTCATCGTCCAGGATCTTCGACAGCTCCGCGATCTCGCCGCGCAGCTTCTCCTGCTCGGCCTCCAGCTCCAGCCGGTCGTACTTGGTCAGGCGGCGCAGCGGAGTGTCCAGGATGTAGCTCGCCTGGATCTCGGAGAGCTTGAACTTCTGCATCAGGCCGTCCTTGGCGGCCTGGGCGTCCTCGCTGGCGCGGATCAGCTTGACCACCCGGTCGATGTCGAGCAGGGCGATCAGCAGACCGTCGACCAGGTGCAGGCGTTCCTCCCGCTTGCGCTTGCGGTACGCGCTGCGCCGGGTCACCACCTCGTAGCGGTGCGCCAGGAACACGTCGAGCAGTTCCTTGAGCCCGAGGGTGCGCGGCTGCCCGTCCACGAGCACCAGGTTGTTCACGCCGAAGGACTGCTCCAACGGGGTGAGCCGGTAGAGGTCGGCCAACAGCGCCTGCGGGTTGACGCCGACCTTGCACTCGACCACCAGACGGGTGCCGTTCTCCCGGTCGGTGAGGTCCTTGACGTCGGCGATCCCGGTCAGCCGCTTGGTCTTGTTCACCTCGTTGGTGATGGCCGCGATGACCTTCTCGGCGCCGACGCCGTACGGCAGCTCGGTGACGGTGATGGCCTGCCGGCCGCGGCTGCCCTCCAGCGGGCCGATCTCCACCCGCCCGCGCATGCGCACCACGCCGCGCCCGGTCTCGTACGCGCGGCGCACCTCGTCCAGGCCGAGCAGCAGCCCGCCGGTGGGCAGGTCGGGGCCGGGCACGAACTCCATGAGCTTGTCGAGCGTGGCGTCCGGGTGGTTGATCAGCCAGCGGGCGGCCTGGACGACCTCGCCGAGGTTGTGCGGGATCATGTTGGTGGCCATGCCGACCGCGATGCCTGATGCGCCGTTGACGAGCAGGTTCGGGAACGCCGCCGGCAGCACCGTGGGCTGGGTCAGCGAGCCGTCGTAGTTCGGCTCGACGTCGACGGTGTCCTCACCCAGTTCGCCGGTGAGCAGCATCGCCTCCCGGGACATCCGGGCCTCGGTGTTGTGGTTGACGAAACCACCGGCCAGGAAGGAGTGGTCGGCGGATTCCACTCGAACGGAATAGACCTCCGCCGGCTCGTCAGGAGAGACCGCGACGACCTTCTCGTACCGATAGCCCGCATCCATCACGGGCAGGATCGTGGCAAGGATCTCGGTGTCCTTGATGCGGTCGATGATGCGGAGTCGTTCGGTTTCCCACCGCTCGACACGATCGAAGTTGTGGCTGGTGAGCCACTTGCGTCCGCTGCCCCGACGATCGAAGTCGATGCTGCTGCGCACGTAGTCGGCCACAAAGGGGACGTGGTCCTGACTAAGCCGATGCGGGCGCAGCGGCGCATGCCGCAGCATCTTGGCCAGCACCGCCTGCTTGGTACGGAGGAAGCCGACACGAGTTGCGAAAGCCCTGATGTTTCGCGTCCCGGAAACCACCAGGCGGTGCTCCACCGAGCCACTGGGCCGGGTGTAGTGGCGTCGACAGGCGATCACGCCGAACTCCGCGAGCAGTTCCTGGACCTCCCGAGCCAGACGCTCGCTGTAGCTGGTGTACTGGATGGTGAAGCTGCTGTTGGCGACGCGGACTCCGCCGTCGCCTTCGAAGAGGGCCATCAGGAAGGCCCGCTTGATGCCCCACCCCCCTGCCCAGACGAACTCCGGCACGAACTTGTCCCTCGCCTGGTGACCGATCAGCTCGGCGAGTGGGCTCGCCCGGAAGGCTTCCATCCCGCCGGCGACGTCCTGGACGTCAAGTTCGTGTATGCGGCGACGGTCTCGGCGCGTGTGCCGGTCGCTGACGTAGCGTCGTCCACCCACGACCTGGTCGTAGGCATGCAGGACCTCGCCGAAGAAATGCTCATCGGTATTGCTGAATCCTGCCCGCGACTCGCTCGCGAAGCCTTCAGAGACCCAGGCGCCACCGAGCACGCCGAGCATGTATTCGCGAGCGGTGGGGACGACCTGCTTCCATGCGTTCCGCGCGATACAGACCACCGAGCCCGGCGTCACCTCGTCGAGCCGACGCCACTGGAAGACAGGGACACCCACCGGAGCTTCGAGGCAGAGAACCAGATGATTCTCACTACCACGGAGGGAGAATCCGGTCTCAGTCGTGATCCGGAGCGTCGGGTGGACGCCCGAGTTGAAGACCTTGTTGACGCGAACCGCTTTGCCGTCCTTGTCGAGGACTTCGAAATCGGCCTCCGCCTCGCTGTTCGGCGGCAGGTCGACCACATCACCGATCCGTGGGCTGCTGCCATCGGCCAGGCGGATCCGGGTGTCACCCACGACGCAGTAGCGCGCCGCTGCCGGGCCGTCGTCTGGCGAGCCGAAGTTGCCGTGCCCGTCGATGAGCGGGACGTTGAGCGAGAAGTCCTGTGCCAGCCGCACCATCGCGTCGTAGATCGCGGTGTCGCCGTGCGGATGGTACTTTCCCATCACATCCCCGACAATTCGGGCACTCTTGACGTGGCCGCGGTCCGGCCGGTGGCCCTGCTCGTACATCGACCACAGAATCCGCCGGTGCACCGGCTTGAGCCCGTCGCGCGCGTCGGGCAGCGCGCGGGAGTGGATGACCGAGAACGCGTACTCCAGGTAGGAGTCCGAGACCTCGGTGACCAGCGGGTTGTCGAAGACGCGAGCGCCGGCCTGGTCGAAGGCGGCCAGATCCGCCTTCGCGCGGTCGTCCTTGCGGCGTGCCATGGTGCGGTTTCCTTCCGAGACGAACCCGTTGGTCAGGCGTCGATGGCGTCGCGGTCGACCCGGTCGGCGGAGTCGATCAGCCAGTTGCGGCGGGGCTCGACCTTCTCCCCCATGAGCAGTTCGAGGATCCGCTCGGCGGCGTCGACGTCGTCGAGCGTGATGCGGCGGACCGCCCGGGTGGCCGGGTTCATGGTGGTCTCCCACAGCTCGTCGGCGTCCATCTCACCGAGGCCCTTGAAGCGCGGGATCGGCGTGACGATCTGCTTGCCGGCCTTCTCCAGTTTGCGGACCGTCGCCTCCATCTCGGCCTGGGTGTAGGTGTAGACGGTCTGCGGGTTGCGCCCCTTCGTGGTGATCTTGTGCAGGGGCGGCATCGCCGCGAAGAGCCGCCCGGCCTCGATCAGCGGCCGCATGTAGCGGGCGAACAGCGTGATCAGCAGGGTACGGATGTGCGCGCCGTCGACGTCCGCGTCGGCCATGATGAGGACCCGGCCGTAGCGCAGGGAGGACAGATCGAACGTGCGGCCGGAGCCGGCGCCGAGCACCTGCACGATCGCGGCGCACTCGGCGTTGTCCAGCACCTGCTGGAGGTTGGCCTTCTGCACGTTGAGGATCTTGCCGCGGATCGGCAGCAGCGCCTGGTATTCGGAGGACCGCGCGAGGCGCCCTGTCCCGAGGGCGCTGTCCCCCTCCACGATGAACAGTTCACTTCTCTCGATGCCCGCGGCCCGGCAGTCGACGAGCTTGGCCGGCATGGCCGCGCCCTCCAGCGCGGTCTTGCGGCGGGCGGCGTCCTTCTGCTGCTTCTGGGTGAGCCGTACCCGGGCCGCGTCGACGATCTTCTGGAGCACCGTCCGGGCCTCGGCCTTGGTGCGCCGGTCGTCCAGCCAGCTCTTGAGGTGCGCCTCGATCAGGCCCTGGAGCACCTTGGTGATGCCGGCGGTGGACAGTTCGTCCTTGGTCTGCGAGGTGAACTGCGGCTCCGGGATGCGCACGTGCACCACGGCGGTCATGCCCTCCAGGACGTCGTCCAGGGTGGGCGCGTCCTCCTTGGGCTTGAGCAGGCCGCGGGCGTTGCGGGCGGCGTCGGCGAGGGTACGCGCCAGCGCCCGCTCGAAGCCCTTGCGGTGGGTGCCGCCGTGGGCGTTGCGGATGGTGTTGGTGAAGCACTCGACGGTGCGCTCGTAGCCGGTGCCCCAGCGGAACGCCACCTCGACCTCGGCGCGGCGCTGCACGTTGGACTGCATGACGCCGTTGGCGTCGGCGGCGTTCTCCCGGTAGGTGCCCTCGCCGGTGACCAGCAGCGTGCCGGAGACCGGCCGGTCGCCGGCCGGGGCGAGGTATTCCACCATGTCGGTCAGGCCGTTGGGGAAGTGGAAGCGTTCCTCGACCGGCTCCTCGCCGGTCTCGTCGCGCAGCCGGTAGGCCACGCCGGGGACGAGGAAGGCGGTGTTGCGCAGCTTGAGCCGAACCGCCTCGGTGTCGAGCGCGGCGCCGGTCTCGAAGTAGCGGGGGTCGTGCCACCAGCGGATCGAGGTGCCGGTGCGCTGGCCGCGCTTCATCGCGCCGACGATCTGCAGGCCGGGACCGGGGGTGAACGGCGCGTCGGGGCCGGCTCCGTCGAAGACGCCCGGCACGCCGTGGCGGAACGACATCGCGTGGATCTTGCCGCCGCGCCGGACGGTGACGTCGAAGCGGCGGGACAGGGCGTTGACCGCGGAGGCGCCGACGCCGTGCAGGCCGCCGGAGGTCTTGTAGCCGGAGCCACCGAACTTGCCGCCCGCGTGCAGGCGGGTGAGCACCAGCTCGACGCCGGAGATGCCGGACTTGGCGTGCACGTCGGTGGGGATGCCGCGGCCGTCGTCGTCGACCTGGACCGAGCCGTCGGCGTGCAGGATCACGTCGACAGTGGTGGCGTGACCCGCGACACCCTCGTCGGTCGAGTTGTCGAGGATCTCGTTGACGAGGTGACCCACGCCACGGCTGTCGGTCGAGCCGATGTACATGCCGGGGCGTTTGCGGACGGCGTCGAGGCCCTCCAGGTGCGTCAGGTCGTCGGCCCCGTAGAGGGTCTCAGGCTGTGCGGTCAACTGGTCGTACTCCCAGGTCTCGGCGGTGTGGTGCCGTTCACCGTGTGACTCCCCCACGATGATCGCCGGGCGCGGCGCGCCGGAGCGAGCCTAGCCGGATGCCCTGACAGGTCGGCGGTACCGGGGCGGTGCGTTGCGCGATCGGCCTCGCGGCCGGGTCCGCGCCGCCGCCGCGTACGGCGGTCCGGCGGGCGGACGGGGCGTCCAGGCGGCACAACGATCCGCACGCCCGATGTCTTCCCCGGCGACCCGTCGCAGGTGTCAGGGCATTGACGCCCGTCACACGCGCGTGATCTGATCGCCATCCCAAAGAATCTTTCACGTTTCGATGTCTGGGAGGTCGGGCATGTCCGTGTTCCGTCGTTCCGCGCTCGCGGCGGCGCTGGCGCTCGCCGCGGTGGCGTTACCCGCCGCCGCGGCGCCCGCCCAGCCGGCTGCCGCCGCGCTGCCCACCGCCGCGGTGGCGCTGGGAGACAGCTTCATCAGCGGCGAGGGCGCCGGGGCGTACGCGCCGGTGGTGGACGTCAACGGGGTGGCCCAGGGCTTCCCCGGCTGGTCCGCCGCCAACGCCAACGCCTACTTCTGCCACCGATCGCCGAACGCCTCGCTGTTCCAGGCGAACCTGCCCGGCATCTCCGCGCGGTTCAACCTGGCCTGCTCGGGCGGCCAGCCGTACGACATCGCGAACGCCTCGTCGACGCGGGCCAAGGGGCGGCAGGTGGCCGCCCAGCTCGACCAGCTCCGGTCGGTGGCCCGGACCCACGACATCGACCTGGTGCTCGTCGGCCTCGGCTCGAACAACAGCTCGTTCACCTTCGGCAGCGTGGCGGAGAAGTGCGCCAACCGGTTCATCGCCGACGCCTGGACCGGCTGGTGGGAGTTCTGGGCGTACCTGGGCGGGCCGGTGGAGCAGAAGCCGTGCACCGACGCCGACCTGGGCACCGCCGCGCAGTTCGCCGCCGCCACCGCGGAGACCACCACGGCGCTGCGGCAACTGCTCACCACGCTGGACGAGATCGACGCCGACGGCCAGCACCGGGTGGTGTTCCAGGACTACACCAACCCGCTGCCGTTCGAGCTGGAGCAGAGCTACTGGACCGAGGACAGCCGGGACGACACCCGGGACAAGTTCCGCGCGCTGGGCGCCGAGCGGTACGCGGCCGGGTGCCCGATCCACCGGGCCAGCCTGGCGCCCGGGCACCGTTTCTCGCAGGGGCTCGGCACGCTGGTCAGCTCGGTACGCGGCACGCTCGCCAACGAGTTCCCGCAGGACGACCTGGTCTACCTGAACGTGCAGCGCGCGTTCGACGGGGCCCGGCTCTGCGAGTCGACCGGTAGCCCGGGCAACGCCCTGGCCACGCCGATCCGGCTGATGGACGGCCCGACCGGCACGTTCGTCACCAGTCTCTCCGGGTTCGACAAGCTCGACATCCAGCGGATCGCCAACGCCTGCGGCACGTACTTCCAAACCTGCCAGGAGTCGTGGCACCCGAACGCCGCCGGGCACAAGGTGCTCGGCCGGTGCCTGGCCGGGGCGGCGGCCACCGGCGCCCGTACCGTCTCCTGCGTCCGCGCCCCGGACGGCACGGTGAATGTGAGCTGAGCACGCCGGACCGGGCCGGGACGAACCGGCCCGGTCCGGCGTCAGGCCCGGATCGCGGCGCCGAGCACGTGCGGCGAGGCCGGGGCCGGCAGCCCGGTCGGCGGGAAGCGGAAGCGGTCCAGCGCGGTCACCTCGAAACCGGCGGCGCGGATCGCGGCCACCGTGTCCCGGGCGGTGTGGCAGCCGGCGCAGAACAGCGGCCAGAGCGTGGCGTCGGCCAGGCGCTGGGCCCGGCGCAGGCCGGGCGTGGCGGCCACCACGTGTTCGTAGAAGCGCAGCTCGCCGCCGGGCCGCAGCACCCGCCGCGCCTCGCGCAGCGCGACCGCCTGGTCCGGCACCGAGCAGAGCACCAGCGACACCACCACCGCGTCGGCGGCGCCGTCGGCGACCGGCAGTTCCTCGGCCAGCCCGGCGGCGACGGTGACCGGGACCGGGGCGCCCGGCGCGGCGGCGTGGGCCAGCGCGCGCAGGTGGGGTTCCGGCTCGACGGCGAGCACGCCGGTCACGCTCGCCGGGTAGTGCGCGAGGTTGCGGCCGTTGCCGGCGCCGACCTCGACCACCCGGCCGCGCAGCCCGGCGACCAGGCGGGCCCGGTGCCCGGCCACGCCGGCCTGGTCCATCGCGACGCTGGCGCGGGCGAAGAGCCGGGCGAAGATCGGATGGGAGACGGCCATCAGCGACCGGCCGGTGGCGCGCCGAGGCTGAGCAGGAGCGGGCCGGCGGATCCGTCGACCAGGTCGCCGAGGCGTACGCCGTCGAGCACGGCGAGGAAGGCGGCCTGGGCGCGGCGCAGCTCGCCGCGCAGCCGGCACTCCGCGATGAGCGGGCAGACCGGCTGCGCGCAGTTGACCACCTCGCCGTCGCCCTCGAAGGCGCGGACCACCTGGCCGACGGTGAGGTCACCGGCGTGTTCGGCGAAGGCGACGCCGCCGGAGCGGCCTCTGATGGTGACCAGGACGCCGATGCGTTGCAGCCGCTGCACCACCTTGGCGACGTGGCTGCGGGGCAGCACGAGCCGGGTGGCGAGTTCGTCGACTGTGGCCCGGACCGGGGACGCGGCGGTGAGCATGGCGATCCGCAGCGCCATGTCTGTCGACCGGTTGAGCCTCACGCACCGACCCTAGCCATTCGGTGCCCTCGGCGACACAGGCAGATTCACGGTGACCCATGCCACCGCACTCCCGGGACCTTCGACCCTAAAAGAGGAATCCAGAAATCCTGTTTCGTGGGGATCGACCTGTTCGAGCCCCGGAAGGAGATTCGGTAGTGCTCACGGAATCCTCAGCAGCGATCGTGACCGCCACCCTGCCCGTCGTACGGGCACACGGCGAGGCCATCACCGGCCGCTTCTACCAGCGGATGTTCGACGCCCACCCGGACCTGCTGGACCTGTTCAACCGGGGCAACCAGGCCACCGGCGCGCAGAAGGCCGCGCTCGCCTCGGCGGTGGTCGCGTACGCGGCGCACCTGACCGGCGACGGCGGCATGCCGTGGGGGCCGGTCCTGGACCGGATCGCGCACAAGCACGCCTCCCTCGGCATCACCGCCACCCAGTACCCGATCGTCGGCCGGCACCTGCTCGCCGCCGTCGCCGAGGTGCTCGGCGACGGCGTCACCCCGGAGGTGGCCGCCGCCTGGGACGAGGTCTACTGGCTGCTGGCCTGCGAGCTGATCGCCCGCGAGGCGCGGCTCTACGCGGGCGCCGGCGTACCGGAGGGCGGTCCGGTGTGGCGGGACTGGCGGGTCACCGGCCGGACCCGGGAGAGCGCCGACGTCGTCTCGCTCACCCTCGCGCCGGCCGGCGGCGGCGCCGCGCCCGGCTTCACCCCCGGCCGGTACGTCTCGGTCGCCGTCGACCTGGACGGCGGCCGGGGACAGCAGATCCGCCAGTACAGCCTCTCCGGCCGTCCCGGCGCCGACCAGTGGCGGATCACCGTGAAGCGGGTACGCGGCGAGGGCGGCGCGCCCGACGGAATGGTCTCCGGTCACCTGCACGACCGGGTCGCGGTCGGCGACACGCTGCGACTGAGCCCGGCGTTCGGCGAGGTTGACGCGGCCGGCGGCGACGGGCCGCTGCTGCTGGTCAGCGCCGGGATCGGACTCACGCCGGCGATGGCGGCGCTGGCCCACCTGGCCGACCGGGATCCGGGACGCCGGGTGACGCTGGCGCACGCCGACCGCGCCGCCGAGGCGCACGCGCTGCGCCACGAACTGCCCGCGCTGCAGCAGCAGCTGCCGAACCTGGCCCTCCACCTCTGGTATCTGGACGCCGCCGGGGCCGACCTGCCCGGCCTGAAGGCCGAGGTGTCCGCCGGACTGATCGACCCGGACCGGCTCGCGCTGCCCGCCGGAGTGACCGCGCACCTGTGCGGCCCGGTGGCGTTCATGAACCTGGTCCGGGCCAACCTGCTGCGCCGGGGCGTGCCGGGCGAGCGGATCGCCTACGAGGTGTTCGGCCCGGGGATGCTGCCGGGCTGACGCCCCGCGGCGAAACAGGACCTCCGGGGACCCGTTCTTCGGTACGGGGCACGCGTCGATGCCCTGGCCAGGGCCGCGAGCCTCCACAGCGGAGCGGGCGGCGCGCGGAGAAGTCGACGATCTCCTGGTTAGGGGCGCAAGCCGAGGGTACGGGTCCCTCCATGCGCGTCCCCGGCATCAACGCGATCTTCCGGCCCCCACGGAAGCGGTGGACGCCGTCCCACCGGAAGCCGGGGCGCCGGCCACCCGCGTCGACACGCTCGTGGAGGCGGCGCGCCGGCTGACCGAGGGCGCCGACGCCGCGTACCGACTCGGCGCACGGGCACGCGAGGTGGCGAGTAAGCGGTCCGGTCCGGACCGCTTACTCGCCGACTGGGACCGGATCCTGGAGGACGAGAACATGCGCATCGCGATGATTTCCCAGCACGCCAGCCCGCTCGCCGCGCCCGGCGCGGAGGACGCGGGCGGCCAGAACACGCATGTGGCGGAACTCGCGTCCGCGCTCACCGTCGCCGGCCACGACGTCCGCGTCTACACCCGTCGTGACTCCCCCGCGCTGCCCGAGGCGGTCGACGCGCCCGACGGCTACCAGGTGTGCCACGTGCCGGCCGGTCCCGCGCGGCGGGTGCCGAAGGCCGACCTGCTGCCGCACACGGGCGAGTTCGGGGGCCGGCTGGCCGACACCTGGCGGCGCGGCGGCTGGACCCCGGACGTGGCGCACGCGCACTTCTGGACGAGCGGGCTGGCCACCGTGCACGCGAGCCGTCGCACCGGCGTGCCGACCGTGTTGACGTACCACTCGCTCGGCACGGTCAAGCGTCGCCACCAGGGCGTGCCGGACACCGGTCCACCGGGGCGCGCCGGTTACGAGCGGGCGCTCGGCCGGGCCGTGGACCGGGTCGTCGTGCAGCGCTCCGACGAGGTCGCCGAACTGGTCCGGATGGGCGTACCCCGGTCCCGGATGGCCCTCGTGCCGTCCGGCGTCAACGAGGCGGTGTTCCGCCCGGACGGCCCGGTCGCGCCCCGCGACCCGGCCCGCCCGCGCATCCTCACCGTCGGGCGGATGGTCGAACGCAAGGGCTTCCTGGACGTGGTCCGGGCGCTACCAGCGGTGCCGGACGCGGAGTGCGTGGTGGTCGGCGGCCCGCCGGCCCACCTGCTGCCCGCCGACACGTTCGCCCGCCGGCTGTCCGCGCTCGCCGACTCGTGCGGCGTGGCCGACCGGGTACGGCTGCTCGGCGGCGTGCCGCGCGAGGAAGTGGCCGCCTGGTACCGGTCGGCGGACGTGCTCGTGGCCGCACCCTGGTACGAGCCGTTCGGGCTCACCCCGCTGGAGGGCATGGCCTGCGGTGTGCCGGTGATCGGCACGAACGTGGGCGGCATCGCCGACAGCGTGGTGGACGGGCTCACCGGCGACCTGGTGCCGCCGCGTGACCCCCGCGCGCTGGGCACCGCGCTGCGGCGGCTGCTCGGCGACAACGTGCGCCGGTTCGCGTACGCCACCGCCGCGCTCGACCGCGTCCGCAGCCGGTACTCCTGGAGGCGCTGCGCGGAGCAGCTCGTCGCCGTCTACGGCGCGCTGACGACCGCGGCCCGGCCCGCACCGGCGGTGGCGTGAGGCGACCCCTTGCTACCCACCGGTAGGGTTCGGGCCGTACCCTGATCCGGGTGAGCGGGGACTACATCCAGGAGTTCGTGGACGTCGACGGCGCGCGCCTCGGCGTGCAGGTCTACCCGGAGCCGGCCGGTCCGCCCGGCGCGCCGGTGGTGCTGATCTGGCCCGCGATGGGTGTGCGCGCCCGCTACTACCGGCCGTTCGCCGCCGCGCTGCGCGAGGCCGGGCTCGCGGTGATCGTGGCCGACCTGCGCGGCACCGGCGAGAGCACCCCCGCGCCGTCGCGCGCCTGCCGGTACGGCTACCAGGAGATGGCCGCCGACGTCGGCGCCGTGCTCGACGCGCTCAAGCCCCGGCTGGACGGCCGCACCCGGCTGCTGCTCGGGCACTCCCTGGGCGGTCAGGTGGCGGTGCTGCACCAGGCGCTGGACGACGACGACCGGGTGGACGGGCTGGCCCTGGTGGCGGTGGGGCTGCCGTGGTGGCGGACGTACCCGGGTCTGCGCGGGTGGGGCGTGCTGCCGTACACCCAGGGGATCGCCGCGACGGCGCGGCTGCTCGGCGTCTGGCCCGGCTGGGGTTTCGGCGGCCGGCAGGCCGCCGGCGTGATCCGGGACTGGGCGCACACCGCCCGCACCGGCCGGTTCCCGGCGCTGGACGGGGTGGACACGGAGGCCGCCGTGCGGCGGATCCGCACGCCGGTGCTCGCGGTCAGCGTCGACGACGACCAGTACACGCCGCACGAGACGCTCGACCATCTCTGCGGGAAGCTGGCCGGCGCGCCGGTGACGCGGCACCGCTACACGGTCGCCGAGGCGGGCGCGCCGCTCGACCACTTCACCTGGGTACGCGCGTCGGCGCCGCTGGCCGCCCGGATCGCCGCGTTCGCGGGCACGCTCCCCCGCCGCTGAGCCGAGCCGGCACGCTCCCCCGCCGGTGAGCCACGCCCGGGCGTGAGTCGCCCGATCGTGGGTATGCCGCACCGCCCGAACACGGCGGAGGGGGATCTGATGTCAGAACGGCACACCACGCTGCGCTCGATGCACGACCTGGGCCTGGCGGCCTGGTTCGGCGGTTCCCTGATGGGGGCGCTGGGCGTGAACGGCGCGGCGGCGCGGATCAACGACACGACCGAACGGCTGCCGGTGGCCTCGGCCGGGTGGGCGCGGTGGACGCCGGTCAACGCGGCGGCGATCGGGGCGCACCTGGCCGGCGCGGTCGGTGAGCTGGTCACCGAGAGCCCGCGGATGGCCCGCCAGGCGGGCGTGGGGAAGATGAGCGCGGTGAAGACCGCGCTGACGGTCGGCGCGCTGGCGGTGACCGGTTACAGCCGGTTGGTCGGCAGGCGGCTGGAGCGGGCCGGCGGGCCGCCGGTCGAGGGGACCACCGAGCCGAACCACCACACCCCGGCGAACGTCGCCGCCAGCCAGCGGCAGATGAAGCTGCTCCAGTGGGCGGTCCCGGCGATGACCGGCGCGCTGGTCGTGGTGTCGGCGTACATGGGTGAGCAGCAGAAGCCGGGGCAGGTGTTCCGGGGCATGCTCGACCGCGCGGGCGGGCTGATGGCCGCGCCGAAGAACATCGGCAAGGTCGCCGCCGTGGGCGCGGCCGGCCGTCACCTGGTCGGAGCGGCCCGCTGACCACCGCGCGGCCGACGACCCACATCGGGGTGGGTCGCCGGCCGCGCGGTGCACCGGGACCGGACCGGCCACGCCGGTGGCCAGCAGCCAAGGTGAGGTGACCATGACCAGCAGGGACCGCCCGGGTACGGGCGACGGGCGCGGGCCGGAGTCGGCCGCGCCGTGGGGCAGCACCGGCGGCTTCGACGCCGACCCGCCGTGGGGCGCGGGCGACGACGACCCGATGGACGAGGGCAGCGAGGAGACGGCGGTGCCCGAGGGACGGCTCGGTGAGCGCCGGGCGGCCGGCGCAGGACGGGGCGGCCCGAAGACGGGCCGGCACGGGTTCGGGACCATGGAACCCACCCGGACGCCGGAGGCCGGGCCGGGCGCGCCGCCGGACCCGGCCCCGTCGGCGCGGACGTTCCCGGACGACCGCGCGGACGGCGACCTCGGCGACAACGCGCTGGAGGAGGCGACCGGGATGCGTCCGGAGACGCGTCAGTGAGAGCTCAGGAGCCGGTGCCGTCCTCGTCCGGGCTGCCGAGCGCGGACGGCTCGTTGTCCGGCACCGGTGACTCGGCCACCGGGTGCCCGGTGTCGTCGACCAGGCTCGGCGCCATGCTGCCGCCGTGCGCCTCCTCGGCCTCCCGGGTCGCCCGCGGGTCCCGCTCGTCCTCGTCGCGCCGCTTCTCCACCGATCCCCCTTCGCGGTCGTCCACGAACCCGGCGGTACCCGGGAGGAAGCCGGGAAAACCTCAGGCGCGCGCGGCGGCGGGCGCGACGCCGAGCAGGTCGGCCAGGCTCGCGGCGTCGCGCTGGGCCTGGTCGCCGCAGCAGTTGTTCATCAGCACGTGCAGTTCGGCGCACTGGTCGGCCAGCTCGCGCAGCAGCACCGACCAGTGCCGCAGCTCCCGCTCGCCGTAGGCGTAGCGGAACCGCTCCTGCTTGTCGCCGCTCTCCCAGGCCGTGCTGTGCCCGTGGAACCGGATCACGGCCAGATCGGTGGTGGCGACCAGGACCGGCGGCACCGAGGAGACGTGCCCCTGCGGCATGTCCACGCAGGCGTACCCGAGGTCGTGCTCGCGCAGGAACGTCACCGTCTCGGCCATCGCGTCCCCGTCGAACCAGGAGGAGTGCCGCAGCTCGACGGTGACCGGCCAGGGGCGGCAGCGGCGCGCCGCGTCCAGGATCCGCCGCCGGGCCGCGTCGCCGCGGGCCAGCCACGGCGGGAACTGCAACAGCACGGCGCCGAGCCGGTCGGCCGCCGCGAGCGGCGCCAACGCCGCGTGGAACCGGTCCCACAACTCGTCGTACGCCCCGGCGGGCAGGTCCCGCCAGCGGATCCGGTTCGGGCCGCCGGCCGGGCGCAGGTCCTTCGGCAGCGCGTCGATCGGGGTGTGGTGGCCGGTGAACAGGCGGAACGCCTTGACGTCGAAGGTGAACCCGTCCGGCGTCGCGGCCGCCCAGGCAGCCGTGGTCTCCGGCGCCGGCACCGCGTAGTACGACGTGTCCACCTCGACCAGTCCGAAGCGCTCGGCGTAGAAACCCAGCCGGCCGGCGGGCGTGTTGACGCCGCGCGGATACCACCCGGAACGGACCAGCATCTGGTCGGCCCAGGAGGACGTGCCCACCTTGATGACACCCATGTAATTCAGTTCACCGCGACCGCCGGACATCGGCAACCGGAGATGCCGTGCGGGCCGTGACCGGCACCGGGGTGACCGGCCTCACCGGCGTTCCGCCGCGCCGAAGTGTGACGCGGGGCCGGGTGGCGGCGCTGAGGGTCACGAGATGGACGCATCCGGCCTGGACCAGGAAACCGTCGAGCGGCTGCTCGCCGGCCGCCCCGGCGACACGTCGTCCGCTCCGCCGGGGCTGGTGGCTGTACTGGCCGCGGTCCGGACCGCGCCCGGCACGGGCGAACTCGACGGGGAGGCGGCAGCCGTCGCGGGGTTCCGGGACGCCCGGCGGGCACGCCGTCGCCGCCGCGTCCGTTTCGGCGTCCGGGTGGCCGTGTCCGCGCTCGCCGCCTCCCTCACCGGCGGCGTCGCGCTCGCCGCGACCGGGAACCTGCCGCACGTCGCGCGCCCGGCGGCGACGCCGGTCGACGCCGCGCCGCCCGTGCCGTCGGCCCGCCCCGCCCTGCCGGCCCTCTCACCGGCGACCCGGGCGGCGCAGCAGTCCGCGCCGCCCGGACTCTGCGTCGCGTACCGGGCCCTCGCCGAGCCGGACCGGAGGCGCGCTCTGGCCACCCCCGCGTTCAGCGACCTCGTCGCCGCGGCCGGGGGCCACGAGCGCGTGCCGGACTACTGCGCCGCGCTGCTGGGCGACGACGACACGCCGGGGAAGGCCGACGGCGGGCGGGGCGGCGGCAGATCCGCTCACCCGGTCCAGCCGTCGGTCGGGCCGCCGGGGGCGGACGTCCTCCCGCCGGGGCAGGCGAAGCGGCCCGATGGCACCCCGCCCGGGCGGCGTACCGGCTGACGACCGGCTGGTAACTTGTGCCTCCGTGACCCCCCGGCGTCGCCGACCGGCGATCCTTCTCCGCCTCGCAGTGGTGCTCGCCGTGCTGGCCGGCATCGTGCTCACCGCGCTCGGCCCGGCCACGCTGACCGGCCTGCTGCCGTACTTCACCATCCAGAGCAACGTGGCTGTCGGCGTCCTCGCCGGCTACGCCGCCTGGTGCGCGCTGCGCGGTCGGCCGGAGCCGCCGAGCGTCCTCAAGGGAGCGGTGACCCTCTACATCACCATCACCGGCACGGTCTACCACCTGGTGCTGGCCAACCCGGCCAGCCCGTTCGCCATGGCGCAGCCGGACCGGCAACCGGGCGAGTGGTGGGGCAACCAGTTCCTGCACACGGTGGTGCCGCTGCTGGCGATCGCCGACTGGGCGCTGTTCGACAGACGCGGCCGGTTGCGCCCGCGCTACGCCGCCTGGTGGCTGGCGTTCCCGCTGGCGTATCTCGGGTTCGCGCTGGTACGCGGACTGGTGGTGGACCGCTACCCGTACCCGTTCCTGGACGCGGGCCAACTCGGCTACGACGGCGTGACGGTGAGCGCGATCGGGTTCGCCCTCGCGTTCTGGCTACTGGGACTGCTGTTCGTGGGCGTGGACCGGCTGCTCGCCCGGGCCGGGACGGCGCAGTCCCCGCCGTCCGCGCCCGCGTCGGCCGACCCGCCGGCGCCGGTCCGGCCCGCCTCGCGGGAACCCACCGGCTCGGGCTGACGGACGCCGGGCGGGTCAAGCGGCCCGCCGGGCGTCCACGCCCGCCCGCAGCCGCCGGCTCGTGCCGCGCTCCCGGCCGTACGCGTCGGCCCGTCCCCACCGGCCCGGCACGTCGAGCAGCTCGATCCGCCCGTACCCGGCCGGGACCGCCGGGTTCACCAGCAGGTTGTCTCCGCAGGGGCGCAGCCCCAGCATGGTCGAGAGCAACATCAGCAGGCCGCTCGCGGCCCACGACTGCGGCCGCCCGGCATCCGGCATCTGCACCGGGTATTTGGTGACCCCGCGGGGGTAGCCGGCGAAGGCCTCCGGGATCGAGCCGCCGAGCGTCTCCGCCGCCGCGAACACGCCGGCCGCGATGTCGCCCGCCTCCGCCTCGTAGCCGTACCGCCGCAGGCCCGCCGCGACGATCGCGTTGTCCCACGGCCAGACCGCGCCGAGATGCGCGCCCACCGGGTTGTACGGCAACTGCCCCTCGGCGTAGGTGCGGATGCCCCAGCCGGAGTACAGGTCCGGCCCGCACAGGTGCCCGGCCAGCGAGTCGGCGCGTTCCGGCTCGACGATGCCGCTCCACAGCAGGTGGCCGAGATGCGAGGTGAGCGCGTCGACGGGCTCGCCGTCCGGGGTGAGGGCCAGCGCGTAGTAGCCCCGGTGCGGCAGCCAGAAGTCGCGATCGAACCGTTCCCGCAGCCGCGCCGCGTCGGCCTCCAGGCGCTCGGCGTAGCCCGGGTCGCCCCAGAACTCCCGCGCCAGCCGGGCGCCGCGGATCCGCGCGTCGTACGCGTACCCCTGAAGCTCACAGGTGGCGCGCGGGTACGGCGGCACGACGCCGTGCCGGTCGACCACCGAGTCCGGGGAGTTGCGCCAGGTCTGGTTGGCCACTCCGCTCGCCGTGTTACGCGGGTGGTAACGCAGGTAGCCGTCGCCGCACAGGTCGCCGTAGCGGGTCAGCCAGTCCAGCGCCATCCGGGCCGGATGACGTAGCTCGTGGATCAGGTCGACGTCACCGGTCCAGCGCTCGTACTCGTCGAGCAGGATCACGAACAGCGGCGTGGTGTCGGCCGCGCCGTAGTAGAGCGCCGTGGGCTGCTCGTCGAACGCGGCCGCCTCGCCGTACCGCAGCTCGGCGAGGATCTTGCCGGGCTCCTCCTCGCGCAGGTCGTCGAGCCGGCCGCCCTGCAGCATCGCCAGCATGTGCAGCGTGGCCGTGGTCAGCTCGGGCGTGAACGGGAGCGTCTGGAGGCAGGTGATCAGCGCGTCCCGCCCGTACAGCGTCATCGCCCAGGGCAGCCCGCCGACCGGCACCCGGTCGACGTACGCCAGCGGCGTGTACCGCAGCGCGGCCAGGTCGTTCAGCGCCTGCCGGTAGGCGGCGGTCAGCGCCGGGCGGTCGGAGACCAGTTGCGGGGCCTGGTCGAGCCACCGCCGCAGGTCGTCGCGCATGTCCTGCCGGACCTGCTGCCGGTGGGAGTCGATGCTCGCCCGCAGGTCCCGCCCCCGGGCCCCCTTGATGATCATCTCGACGTGCAGGTCGACGTGCCACGCGCCCTGCGGCTCGACGCGGATCCGGAAGGTCATCCCGCTCCGGTCCACCTGCGCCGGGGCCGAGCTGGAGACGCACGTCCCCCGGGAGAACCGCCCGCGCTCGTACCGGATCCACAACCGCTGCCCGGCCGGATCGGGGACGATCGTCGGCCGGCGCGGGCCGGGACGCAGGATCTCCGACGTGTCGGCGAAGTCGCTGCCCATCTCCAGCCGCACCGTGTACTCGGCGGGCTCGGGTGAGTGGTTGAGCACCGTGATGCTCTCGTGGTACGCCTCGTCGATGAGGCGGTGCCGGATCACCGACACGTCGGCGTCCACATAGTGGCTGGCTGCGCCGGGCACCAGCACGAAACGGGTCTCGAAGTAGGTCAGGTCGTCGCGGGACAACGCGTTCAGCCGCTCGCCGTCGACGGTGAGCACCCAGTGGCTCAGGAACCGGGTGTCGAAGGAGAAGAGACCGATCGGCGCGCTGGGGTCGATCTCCATGTCGCCCTGCGCGTCACTGACCGCAAAGGCGTTTCCGGCGAGGACGTGGACCAGCTCCTGCTTCATCGGGCCACCGCCTGCCCGGCCGCCTCCCGGGGATGCCGGGCGTCCGGGTGCCCGGGGAAGATCCGGCGCAGCGCCATCAGCAGCTTGAGGTCGCCCTCGACGGCGATGTCGTTGCGCAGCAACGCGGCGGCCGGATGCAGGAGGCCCGCCGCCATCCGGTCGAACACCTCCCGGTCCGCGCGGACCACCAGGTCGGCGTCCGCGGAGAGCCGGTCCACCCGGACGTCCTGACGGTCGACGGTCAGGTACCAGTGCTCGGTGCGGCCGTCGTCGTGCAGGTCCAGGCGAATGGTGCCGCAGGTGGTCTCGGGCAGGTCGGGGTTCCGGCCGGCGGCGGCCCGGGTCAGGTGTTCCGCGGCCGAGACGCTCATCGGGCCTCCTCGTCGGTCGTCGCGGCCACCCGCCTGACGGCGCCGCCCGTGCCGCGAGGATCCCCGCACCCCGGGTGAGGCGAACTCACCCGGTCCGGGTGAGCCGCGGCGGTGACCCGGCAGCGGCCGGACGGGCCCGCTGGGACGGGGCCGGGCGGCGCTCAGCCCAGGATGAGCCCGCGCACGTAGGCGGCCTGGCCGACGTGCTGGAAGTCGTCGTCGAGCACGCTCACCAGCCGCACCCCGAGCGTCACCGGCGGATCCCAGTTCTCGTCCACCACCCGGTCCAGGTCGGCCGGGCGCAGCCCGCGCAGGTAGTCCAGGCTCCGGTCCACCACCGCCCGGTGGTAGTCCAGCAGCACGCCGCCGTTCTCCGGGCGTACCGCGGCGATCTGCTCCGGGCCGTGCCCGAAGCCGGTGTCGGCGCGGTCGGGCCGCAGACCGCACCGCGCCGCCCAGTCGCCGCCGGCCCAGAGCTGCGGCTCGCCCATCACGTCGGCGACATGGTCGTCCTGGATCCGGGTCAGGTGCCAGACCAGCCAGCCGACCGGGTTCGCCCCGTCGGCCGGCGCCCGCCGCAGCTGGGCCGCGTCGAGCCCGTCGAGCGCCCCGGCGACCAGATCGGGCAACCGCCCGTACGCCTCGATCAGCACGTCCGTCGCGTCCACGCGCACCTCACTCCCCTGCCGTCTCGTGCGTCTTCCCGGGCAGTACCGCCCAGCGTGCCCGGCAAACCTCGTCGCGGGACCCGACATCTACTGTGATCGGGTGGTCGCGGCGCTGGAGCTGTATCTCGACACCGACGCCACCCGGCGGATCCGGGTGCTGTGGGACCTGCTCGAGTCCGACGGGGTGCCGAGCCTGCGGTCACTGCTGGCGCAGCGGCACCGCCCGCATGTCTCGCTCGCGGTGGCGCCCCGCCTGGACCCGCACCGCGTCGCCGAGGCACTCGCCGAAACCGTGGTGGCCGCGCCGCTGCGGCTGGAGTTCCAGCACGCCGGGCAGTTCGTCGGCCGGGTGCTCTGGCTCGGTCTCGCGCCGACGCCCGAGCTGCTGGCGCACCACGCCGAGGTGCACGACCGGCTGGCCCGGGCCGGTGTCGAGGTGGTGGAGCACTACCGGCCGGGACGCTGGGTGCCGCACTGCACGCTGTCCATGCGGGTGCCGAACCCGCTGATGGGGGCGGCGGTGCGGCGGTGCCTGGAGGTGCTGCCGCTGACCGCGACGGTGGTCGGCGCGGCGGTGGCCGACCACGCCCGAGACATCTCCCACCCCCTCCCCTGACGCACTCTCCCACCAAGATCCACACCATCTCGGCGAGCTGGCCGCATCAGACCACCGTTGATGCAGCCACCTCCCCGAACTGGTGTCGATCTTGGGTGGGTCACTGCGGGGTGAGGTCGAGGAGGAACGTCGGGTGGTCCGGCTGTGGGCACGGGTCGCCCCGATGACCGAGCCGCTCGCAGAACCGCCCGGCCGCCGGCCCGGCGGCGCACCGCCGTGAACAAGGAACGGCCCACCCCGTCACGTCGCCGGTCCGGAACGACGTACCGGTCGTGCAGGCGTACGGTGCGGTGCGCGTCGGTGGACCTGCGGCGGTGAGTCGCCGACGCCCATGTCCCGCAGCATCGGTCACAGCGCCGGCCAGTCCGGTACGCGCGTTCCCGCACGGTGCCCGACATCGGTTCAGGATGCGGGCGCGACAGCGTGGCGGGACCGGGTTTCGCGCCATCTGCGGCTGCCCTGACGATCGCGGCAAAACCGACGCAAGCTGGTAAAAGCGCAGGTCAGAGCCATTCTGGCCACCCGAGGACGTGCGGCTGGAGCGGCAGCGAAACACGTCGAAGGAGAGCCTCATGGCCGCACCCGTCGTCCGTTCCGTCACCCC
Source organism: Micromonospora sp. II (assembly GCF_001709195.1). Lineage (NCBI taxonomy): Bacteria > Bacillati > Actinomycetota > Actinomycetes > Micromonosporales > Micromonosporaceae > Micromonospora > Micromonospora sp. II. The sequence goes on from NZ_LYXF01000078.1 coordinate 202,652, forward strand.
CGACCAGACCGTCCTGCTGCCCGGGCAGTCGACCACCGTACGGGTCGACGCCTACCACCCCGACTCGCGGCTGCTGACGCTCGCCGGCCAGGTCAGCGACCCCACCGGCGTCACCTGGGACAGCCCGGTCCGGGTGGATCTGAGCGTGCCACTGACCGTCCAGCTCGCCAGCGCCTCGCCGGGGGTGACGGTCACACCCAGCAGCGCCGAACCGGGCCGCTTCACAGTCACCGTGCTGGCCGGCCGGGGCACGGTGACGCTGACCGCGACGGCGCGTGACGGCGCCGGCCGCACCGGCACGGGCACCACCACGCTGACCGTGCCGCTGCTGGTCGGGATGAGCGCCGAGAAGGGCGCGCGGACCCAGCGGGCGGTGGCCGACTACCCGGGCATCCGTTACATGCGCGACTTCGGCACTGACGGTCCGGACGCGGACACGCTGCCGGAGCTGCCCGCGCTCAACGCCGGCAAGTTCGCCGACGCGCCGTCGGCCGTCATGCACGTCAGCTGGAAGGACGACGTCGAGCAGTTGGCGAGCTGGCTCGACGGCGTGAGCCGCCCGATCTACCTGACCTGGTACCACGAGCCGATGGGCGACGTGGCGCCGGCGACGTACCGGGCGACGGCGAGCCGGGTGACCCAGATCGTGGCCGCGCACCGCAACCGGCGGTGGGTGCTCGGGCACGGCCCGATCGTGACCCGCTACTGGCTGGACGAGGGACGCGGCAACCCGACCGACTGGGGTTATCCGGGCATGACCCACTACGGCGTGGACTGCTACTCGCGGGACACGGCCGCGTACTGGCCCGCCTCGCGGATGTTCGGGGTGGCCTTCGGCAAGGTGCGCGCCGCGTACCCGGGCATCCGGCTGCTGGTCCCCGAGTACGGGCTGACCCGCGTCGCCACCGACACCACCGGCGCGGGCCGGGCGCGCACGATCCGGGACCACGTCACCTGGCTGCGCCAGCAGAACGACGTGGACGCGATCGCGTACTGGAACAACTGGGCCGAGTTCGAGCTGGGCGACCCGCCGCCGGAGGCCACGGCCTGGCGCGATCTCCAGGTGGGCCCGGCATAGACTGGGCCGATGAGGCGGAGTCGGTGACCAGCGGGAGCGTGTCGTACCCGGGCTACACCCATGGCTGCCTCGCCTACGACGACCCGGCGGCGCTGCGCGCGCTGACGGTCGAGCAGGTCAGCGCCGGTCTCGCCGCCGGTGAGCAGGTCTGGGTGGTCTGTCCGGAGGATCGTGCCACTGTCACCGGCTGGCTGGCCTCGGTTCCCGGTCTCGACGCCGCGCGCCGGCGGGACGCGCTACGGCTGGTTCCCGTCGGCGAGGCGTACCGGCACGACGAGATCGTCGACCCCAACCGGCAGGTCGGGGCGTACGTGCGGGCCACCACCGAGGCGCTGACCGCCGGGCACACCGGCCTGCGGGTGCTGGCCGAGGCGACGAGCCTGGTCCGCACCCCGGCCCAGCGGGACGCCTTCGCCCGTTACGAGCACCGCATCGACCACTGGATGCGGCACCGGCCGATGTCGGCGATCTGCGCCTACGACCGCCGGCAGCTCGGCGACGCGGCAATCGCCGAGCTGGCCTGCCTGCACCCGGTGACGAACGCGGACGTGCTGTTCCGGCTGCACGCCGGCGACGGCGACTCGGTGGTGGCGCTGGCCGGCGAGCTGGACCCGACCAACCACCGGGACTTCGCCGCCGCGCTGGAGCGGGCCGACCCGCGGCCGGTGGCGGGCCGGGTCGTGTTCGACGCCGCCGAGCTGCGTTTCGTGGATCACCGCAGCCTGCTGCACCTGCGTGACCACGCCCGCCGCCACGACGCCGTCGCGGTGCTGCGCACCCCGCACCGGACCCCGGCCCGGCTGGTCGAGCTGCTCGGCCTGACCGGGGTACGGGTGGAGGTGCTCGGATGAGGAGCGGCGCGGCCTCCGGTCACGTGGGCTACTTCCACGAGGCGTTCGTCTACGACTCCGATGAGGAGCTGCTGGCGGTGGCGCTGCCGTTCCTGCTGGACGGGGTCGCGGCCGGCGAGCCGACGGCGGTGAATCTGGACGAGCGCAACGCGGAGCTGGTGCGCCGGGCGCTGCCCACCGGCGCCGAGGTCACGTTCCTGCCGGTCGGGGACCTCTACGCCCGGCCCAGCGTCGCGCTGCGCTCCTACCGGGAACTGCTCGCGTCTTACGTGGCGGCGGGCGCGGCGCAGATCCGGATGGTCGGCCAGCTGCCGCCGGTGCTGCTCGGCTCGACCTGGGACTGGTGGGCCCGCTACGAGTCGGCCATCAACCACGTCTACGACGACTTCCCGCTCTGGGGCATCTGCGCCTACGACCGCCGCAGCACCCCGTCGCACGTGCTGGCGGACGTGGCGCGTACCCACCCCCGGGTGGCGCGGCCGGACGGCGGGCACGAGACGGCCGATCTCTACACCGACCCGATGAGCTACCTGACCGAGCCCCGCCCGGTGCCGCTGGACCCGGTGCAGCGGACGACGCCGCTGGTCGAGCTGATCGACCCGACGCCGGCCCGGGCCCGGGCGGAGGTGCGCGCCGCCGACGACGGCCTGCTCGCGCCGGACAGCGCCGACGGGCTGGTCATCGCGGTGAGCGAGGTGGTGAGCAACGCGCTGCGGCACGGCGAGCCGCCGGTGCGGATGCGGCTGTGGCGCGCGCCCGACCGGATCGTGGTCACCGTCCACGACCGGGGCCCCGGGCCGAAGGATCCGTACGCCGGACTGTTGCCGGCCGGCGACGGCTCCGACGGCGGGTTGGGTCTCTGGATCAGCCACCAGAGTTGCGACCACGTGACGCACCACCGCGACGCGGGCGGCTTCACCATCCGTCTGACGGCGGGGAACCCGCACTTCCCGGTCTGACCGCGACGCCGGTCGGCCGGGCAGGGGCGGGGCGGGGCGAGACGCGCGCGCGGACGCGGTACCGTAGCGCCTCATCGTGCCCTGCGGGGCGGTCATCCGCCGGCCTGGCGCTGGCGAACCGACGGAGGATGGCGCATGTCCAACGGCGACGATCCGTTCGCACCCCACGACGACGTGTCCGCGCGCCCGCGCTTCGATCCGGCGCTGCGCGGCTACGACAAACGTCAGGTGGACCGGTACGTCGAGCAGGTCGACGCCGAGGTCAGCGCGCTCACCGCCGCGCGGGACCGGGCGTACGCGCAGGTGCGTGACCTGACCGCGCAGGCGCAGCGGGCGCAGGCCGAGGCGGCCGAGTTGCGCGAGCGTCCGGCGGCGGCGGTGGACCGGGCGTCCTTCCGGGACCTCGGCCCGATGGTCGACCAGATCCTGGACCTGGCCGAGAAGCAGGCCGGGCAGATCACCGACGTGGCCACCCGGCGCGCGGAGGAGTTCCAGGCGCAGGCGGAGAAGCTGCTGGCCGCGGCGCAGGAGCAGGCCGCTCGGGAGCGGCGCGAGCTGGACGAGGAACTGTCCGCGCGCCGGGCCGAGCAGGAGCGGGTGGACGAGGAGCGGCTGGCCGCGGCGCAGGCGGAGCTGACCGCCGTGCGGGAGCTGGCGGAGAAGCTGCGCGTCGAGGGGCAGGCCGCGCACGACCGGGCCCAGCAGGAGGCGAAGCGGATCACCGAGCAGAGCGCGCAGCAGGTCGAGCAGGCGCGTTCGGCGTCCGAGGCGCTGGTGAAGGCCGCGCGGACGCAGATCCAGCAGGAGGTCCAGGCCAACCGCAGCAAGGCCCAGCAGGAGCTGGCCCAGTGGCAGGCCACGATGGCCAAGGAGCTGGACGAGCGGCGGGCCGCCGCCGAGCAGGAGCTGGCCGACCGGGCCGCCGCCGCGGAGAAGGACATCGCCGCGCTGGTCGCCGAGGCGCAGCAGTACGCCACGGAGGTCCGGGAGCGGGCCGACGAGGAGACAACGGCGCACCAGGAGCAGCTCGCCGGCGTGCAGCGGGAGATCCAGCAGCGGCAGGAGACGCTGACCGGGCTCAAGGCGGAGCTGGAGACGGTCTCCCGGAAGCTGGAGGAGACCCGCCGGGAGATCGGCACGATCGAGCGCAGCGGCGCGGAGCTGGAGGAGCGGCTGGTCGGCGTACGCCGGGAGCTGGCCGCCGAGAGCAGGCGGCTCGACGAGGCGCGGCGCGCGGCGGACCTGGCCGAGCAGCACGCCAAGGAGACCCGGGCCCGGGTGCAGCGGGAGGCCAAGCGGGTCGCCGACCTCGCCGCGGCGGCGGTCATGGCGGCGGCTGCGGGCGGCGGGGAGACCGCCGAGTACCCGCAGGTGTCGGCGCGTCCGGCGGTCACCGTCGCGCCCGACGCGGCGCCGCGGACCGGGGACGGGCGGACCGGGGACGGGCGGACCGAGCCGGACGCGGCCGAGCCGGAGCAGCCCGTCGTGGAGCCGTTCGTCGAGCGGCTGGACGGGCCGAGCTTCGACGCGTTCGCGGTCCGCACGCCGGCTCCGCGCGGGGCGCCCGAGGTGGAGACCACGGGTACGGACAACGGCGTGCCGGCTACCGCCTGAGCGATCGGCGCCACCGGTCCGGGCCGGGCCGGTGGCGTCGCATCTTGCCCATCGACCTTGCTCTATGCAAATATTTGGATCGATCTGCTGGTGCATCTCGATCTTTATTCGGGGGTTGACGGGTATGCGGAAGATCTCCTCCATCGGCGCCGCCGTCGTCCTGACCGTCGCCACTGCGGGCGCCGTGGTGACCGGTACGGCCGGACCGGCGAGCGCCGGGTGCAGCCACTCGCACTCCAACGTCGACAGCAAGTTCGGCCAGCTGTTCAACGCCACGAACGTCAACATCCGCACCGGCCCGCACACCACCTGCGCCTCGCTCGGGTACGGGCAGCTCAACCACAACGTCGACTTCCACTGCTTCGCCAGCGGCGACCGGGTCACCGCTGGCGGCAAGACCACCTACACGTGGACGTACCTGCGGGACGTCACCACAGGTGTCTCCGGCTGGGTCGCCGACGCGCTGCTGGACAACCTCGGCGGCAACGTCGCCTGCTGAAGACGGGCAGGTAGAGCCGTACGCCACCCACCGGATCCCGGTCGGTGACGGCCACGTCCTGTACGTGGAGGAGGTGGGCCGGCCGGACGGCGTACCCGTGGTGTTCCTGCACGGCGGGCCCGGCGGCGGGCTGGTGCCGGCGGCGCGCCGGTTCTTCGATCCGGAGCGCTACCGGGCCGTGCTGTTCGACCAGCGGGGGGCCGGCCGCAGCACCCCGCACGGCGAGGTGCGCGCCAACACCACCTGGCATCTGGTGGCCGACCTGGAGACGATCCGGCGGCGGCTGGGCATCGGCTCGTGGCTGGTGTTCGGCGGGTCGTGGGGCACCACGCTCGGCCTGGCGTACGCGCAGGCGCACCCGCAGCGGGTCACCGGCCTGGTCCTGCGCGGCGTGCTGCTCCTGCGCCGCGCCGAGCGGGACTGGTTCTACCAGGGCGGACTGCGGCATCTCCAGCCCGAGGAGTGGGAACGGTTCGTCGCACCGGTCCCGCCGGGCGAGCGCGACGACGTGCTGGCCGCGTACCACAGGCGGCTGCACGGCCCGGACGAGGCGCAGGCCCGGGTCTGGGCGCGGGCCTGGGGACGCTGGGAGGCGGTCAACTCGTCGCTGTGCCCCGACCCGGAGCTGCTCGCCCACTTCACCGCCGACGAGCACGCGCTGCCGGTGGCCCGGATCCTGTCGCACTACGCCGTGCACGGCGGCTTCCTCACCGAGGGCCAGCTGCTCGACGGCGTGGACCGGATCCGCCACCTGCCCGCCGTGATCGTCAACGGCCGGTACGACCTGTGCTGCCCGCCGGTGTCCGCGTACGACCTGGCCCGCCGGTGGCCGGAGGCGACGTTGCGGATCGTGCCCGGTGCCGGGCACTCCGCGGCCGAGCCGGCGATCGCCCGCGAGGTGCTGCGCGCGCTCGACGAGGTGACCGCGAGGGTCGAGAGCCCGGCCGGCGAGCCTGGTCACGGCGAGCCTGGTCATCCGGAAGCGCCGCTGGCAGGATCGGCCGGGTGACGGGTGGGCTGTACGCGGTCAGCGACCTCCATGTGTCGTACGCGGAGAACCGCGCGGTGGTGGACGGCCTGCGACCGGAGACGGCGGACGACTGGCTGATCGTGGCCGGCGACGTGGGCGAGGTCTTCGCCGACATCGAGCGGACGCTGCGGCTGCTGCGCGACCGGTTCGCGACAGTGGTGTGGGCGCCGGGCAACCACGAGCTGTGGACCCACCCCAACGACCCGGTGACGTTGCGCGGGGTGGCCCGCTACGACGCCCTCGTCGCGATGTGCCGGGAGCTGGGCGTGCTGACCCCGGAGGACGAGTACGCGGTGTGGCGGGGCGACGGCGGCCCGGTCACCGTGGCGCCGCTGTTCGTGCTCTACGACTACTCGTTCCGCGCGCCCGGCACCACCACCAAGGAGGAGTCGCTGCGCGTGGCGTACGACGCCGGTGTGGTGTGCACCGACGAGATGCTGCTGCACCCCGACCCGTACCCGGATCGGGAGTCCTGGTGCGCGGCGCGGCTGGAGGCGACCCGGCGGCGGCTGGAGGCCACCGACCCGGCGCTGCCGACGGTGCTGGTCAGCCACTGGCCGCTGGTGCGCCAGCCCACCGAGGTGCTCTGGTTCCCGGAGTTCGCGCAGTGGTGCGGCACCGACCGGACGGCCGACTGGCACGTGCGGCACCGCGCCGCCGTCGCCGTCTACGGCCACCTGCACATCCCGCGCACCACCCACTACGACGGGGTGCGGTTCGAGGAGGTGTCGCTGGGCTACCCGCGCGAGTGGCGGCGTCGCGGCGGCGAGCCGGCGCCGATGAAGCGGATCCTCTGACGTCCTGGACGGCCGCTGGCTGGTCGCCGGTGGGCTGCTGCTCACCGGCGTGACGGTGGCACGCCGGTCCTGACCAGTGATTCCGCGATTGTTCCGGTTTGCCCGCCCTCAGCTGGGGTACGGCCGAAGGGGCCTGGACATTTAGCTGTAGGAGGACAGGTCCTGATGGAATCCAGCAAGCCCGCCCAGATCGTCAAGGGTGTCGTCGAAGCCGCCGTCGAGAAGGTCGGCGACGCGCTGACTCCGGACGTGCCGGGCGCTCCCGGCAGCGCGCCACCACCGCTGGAGGAGCCGACCACGCCGCACGGGCCGCTGCCGCCCAAGGCCGAGCAGGGCGCGCCGGACACCCGGACCCCGACCGGCGCCGAGACCGGCGTACCGAAGATCGCCAAGGGGCAGCAGGGCGCGTACCTCACCACCGCCAACGGCGCCCGGCTGCGCGACACCGACCACTCGCTCAAGGCCGGTCCGCGCGGCCCGGTCCTGCTCCAGGATCACCACCTGCGGGAGAAGATCACCCACTTCGACCACGAGCGGATCCCGGAGCGGGTGGTGCACGCCCGGGGCGCTGGTGCGCACGGCACGTTCGTCGCCAACGGCGCCGCCGAGAAGGTCACCCGCGCCGGTTTCCTGAAGCAGGGGCGCGAGACGCCGGTGTTCGTCCGCTTCTCCACCGTGCTGGGCTCGCGCGGGTCGGCCGACACGGTCCGCGACACCCGCGGCTTCGCCACCAAGTTCTACACCGACGAGGGCACGTTCGACCTGGTCGGCAACAACATGCCGGTGTTCTTCATCCAGGACGCGATCAAGTTCCCGGACGTCATCCACGCCGGCAAGCCGCACCCGGACCGGGAGATCCCGCAGGCGCAGAGCGCGCACGACACGTTCTGGGACTTCGTCTCGCTGCACACCGAGGCCCAGCACCACACCATCTGGAACATGTCCGACCGGGGCATCCCGCGGTCCTACCGGACCATGGAGGGCTTCGGCGTGCACACGTTCCGCCTGGTCGACGAGGCCGGCGCGACCGTGCTGGCCAAGTTCCACTGGAAGCCGAAGCTCGGCGTGCACTCCCTCACCTGGGAAGAGGCCCAGATGATCAGCGGCATGGACCCGGACTTCCACCGCCGCGACCTGTACGACGCCATCGAGGCCGGCGCGTTCCCCGAGTGGGAGCTGGGCATCCAGGTCTTCCCGGACACCCCGGAGGAGACGTTCGCCGGGATCGACCTGCTCGACCCGACGAAGATCGTGCCGGAGGAGCTGGCGCCGGTGCAGGCGATCGGCACCCTCACCCTCAACAAGACGCCGCGCAACTTCTTCGCCGAGACCGAGCAGGTGGCGTTCCACGTCGGACACCTGCCGCCGGGCATCGACGTCACGAACGACCCGCTGATGCAGGGCCGCCTCTTCTCGTACGTGGACACGCAGCTCACCCGCCTGGGCGGGCCGAACTTCACCCAGATCCCGATCAACCGGCCGCACGCCGACGTCAACGACATGCTGCGGGACGGCTTCCACCAGCACGCGGTGCACGCGGGCGTGGCGCCGTACCGGCCGAACTCGCTCGACGGCGGCAACCCGTTCCCGGCCGGCGACCGGGAGCACGCGTTCGTGGACACGCCGGTGACGGTGGCCGAGGCGCCGAAGGTGCGGGCCGCGCCGGCCTCCTTCGACGACCACTACAGCCAGGTACGCCTGTTCTGGCAGAGCATGTCGCCGGTGGAGAAGGAGCACATCATCCGGGCGTACACGTTCGAGCTGGGCAAGTGCTACCACCAAGCGATCAAGGAGCGGCAGCTGCAGTGCCTGGCGAACGTCGACCCGGTGCTGTGCGAGCAGGTCGCGACCGGCCTGGGCCTGCCGGTGCCGCAGCCCACCGTGCCGCTCGCCGAGGTGCAGCCCAGCCCGGCGCTGTCCCAGGTGGGCCGGGAGTGGCCGGCCGACGGCCGGATGGTCGGCATCGTGGTCGACGCCCAGGCCGACCTGGGCGACGTGCACGACGTACGCCGGGAGGTGTTCGCCGCCGGCATGGTGCCGCTGCTGATCGCCGCGCACGGCGGCACCGTCGACGGGCTGCCGGTGCAGCGCACGTTCGCCACCGGCCGCTCGGTCGAGTTCGACGCGGTGCTGCTGGCCGGCGCACCGGCCCCGGCGCCGGACGCGCTGCCGGCCCGCGACGCCAAGGCCGGCGCGGCGGGCTCGGCCACCGTCGACCCGCGGGTGCTGCTGCTGGTCGAGGAGGCGTGGCGGCACGCCAAGGTGATCGGCGCCTGGGGCGCGGGCGCCGAGGTGCTGAACCAGGCCGGTGTCACCGGCACGCCGGGCGTGGTCACCGGTGGCTCCGGCGCCGAGGTGCTCGCCGAGGTGCAGCGGCTGATGGCGGCGCACCGGGTCTGGGAGAGGTTCCCGGCCTCGGTCGCCTGACCTCGAAGTCGCGCGTGGGGCGGTCCCGGACGGGGCCGCCCCACGCTGTGCGTACGGCCCGCCCGGCGGGGACCGGCCTCACCAGCGGTTGCGGGCCTCCTCGGCCCAGCCGACCAGGCCGTCCAGATCCACGCGCCCGCCGTCGTCGGTAGCGGCCCAGCCGGTGAAGTGCCCGAAGCACTGGTGCGTCTCCCCGGCCAGCACGAGCAGGTTGGTGCGCGCCACCCGCTCGTGGAACGGGTGGAACGTGACGTCCACCCGGTCGCCGGTGATCCGCCACGGCCGCAGCCAGTCGGCGCGGTCGTACTCCCAGGTCAGGTCCGCGCCGATCTTGTGCAGCCGCCCGTCGACGAAGACCGCGTTCTCGGTCGAGCCGGTGCCGTCGGTCCACTTGCCGCCGAGCTGGATCGACCGGCCCGGACCGCTGCCGGCCGCCCAGTTCCACCGCACCGCGTACCGCCACTTGCCCCGGCCGTGGTCGAGCGCCGCGTACGACCCCTCCCCCACCGGGTACGCCGTGCCGTCCACGGTGATCGTGCCGTGCACCGGACGGCCGATGTCCTTGACCGTGTACTGGAACCGGCGGGTGCTCCACGGCACCACCACGCCGAGCGACTCGTGGCCGGGCGGCAACGGCACGGTCAGGTCCACCTCGACGCCGGGCGCGCTGGCGCGCAGCGTACTGCCGTCGGGGCCCTGGTCCACGGCGATGGTGAGGTTCCCGCCGCGGGCCCGGACCGGGCCGTCGCCGCTGACCGGCGGCAGCACGGTGCCCCGGGCGAACGGCACCACCGCCTCCGCCGTGGTCTCCCGGCCGGTGCTCCGGTCGAGCAGGTAGAGGCTCTGCACCCCGGCGTAGTCCAGTGACGACGCGACCAGGCCGAGGATGTGCGTCGGGGTGACCACGCCCCAGTGCTCCCACCGCTTGGCCCGGCCCCAGCCGCGCAGGTTCGCCCGGTGCAGCGGCCGGCGGCTCCAGCCGACCGCGTCCGGGTTCAGCCGCCCGTCCGGCCGGCACAGGTCGACCGGCTCGGTGATCTCCCGCTCATGCGTCATCGCCGCAGGCTACCGGCGGCGACGCGGGCCCGGCGGGCGGCCTCGTCAGCCGTCCCGCCGGGCCGTCACGTCAGCGGCCCTGCTTGGCGCGGCAGATCTCCACCGGCACCGCCGGGGCGCCGTCGACCGGCGCCGGGTCCTCGGGGGTGGGCGCGATGCCGCCGGCCGAGATCCGGTCCAGCGTGGCCAGCCCGGCCGCGTCGACCTGACCGAACACCGTGTAGTTCGGGCGCAGCGCCGAGTCGGCCTGGACCAGGAAGAACTGGCTGCCGTTGGTGTCCGGGCCGGCGTTGGCCATGGCCAGCGTGCCGCGCGCGTACAGGCGGCGTACGCCGGTCGGGTCGGTCGGCGCGGGCGGCAGGTCGGTGGGCAGCTCGTCGCGGTAGCGGTAGCCCGGGCCGCCCTCGCCGGTGCCGGACGGGTCGCCGCACTGCAGCACGGTCAGCGTCGGGTACGCGGTGAGCCGGTGGCAGGGCGTCCGGTCGTAGAAGCGCTTGCGGACCAGGTGCAGGAAGCTCTGCACCGTGCACGGCGCCTGCTCGCGGTCCAGCGTCAACCCGATCGGCCCCTGGTTGGTGCGCAGCGTGACCCGCACGGTGCCCCGGTCCGGCGTGCGGCGCGGGTCCGGCGGCAGCGACACCGGACGGGCGGCCGGCTCGTCCGGCGTGGGCGTGTACGCGCACGGCCCCTTCGTCGGCGCCGGGTCGGCGGCGGGCGCCGCGGTCGCGGCGACACCAGCGGCGGCGACGATCGTCGCGGCGGCCACGCTCACCCCGGCGAGGCGGGCCAGCAGGGGTAATGCGGCGTGCGTTCGGGTTTCGCTCGACACGGTGGTCCTCCCTGGACTCGTGGTACCAGAACGACCGGAGTCTATGGATCGGGTGGGGTGATGTCGACGCGCACGCCTCACGGGTCGCCGGGAAAGTCGGTTGCCCGCCCGCGCCACCTCCGCGAGGCTGAGCGGCATGACGTTCTGACGGATCACACCCCGCCCGCAGGCCCCTCCTCGCCGCCTGCCGTTCCCCGGCCTCTCTCTTTCCGCAGAAACGAGCGTCTGTGTCCGCGTACCCCTCCGGGCGGGCCGTCGTGCCCGCCACCGTCTCCGTCTTCTCCTCCCCCGGCAGCTGGATCGAGTCCGCCGCGCTCGACCAGTGCCGTCAGGTCGCCGCCCTGGACGGCATGGCGCACGTCGCCGCCATGCCCGACCTGCACCCCGGCAAGGGCGCGCCGATCGGCGCCGCGATGTCCTCGACCGTGCTGTATCCGTTCCTCGTCGGCTCCGACATCGGGTGCGGCATCGCGGTGTTCCCAATAGCGCTGCGCCGGGTCGTACCGGAACGGCTCGCGGCCCGGTTCCCCGACCTGGATCGGGCGCTCGACCCGGACGCCGACGACCCGGCGTGGTCGGTGCTGGACGGCGACATCCCGGCCGGGCACCTCGACGGGCTCGGCACCGTCGGGCGCGGCAACCACTTCGTCGAACTGGCCCGCGTCGGGCCGATCCTCGCGGCGGAGCACGCCACGCGGCTCGGGCTGGACGCCGGTGACCTGGTGCTCGTGGTGCACTCCGGCTCGCGCGGGCTGGGCGAACGGATCCTGCGCGAGCACACCGAGACGCACGGCGCCGGTCCCGCGCCCGACCCGGACGCCTACCTGGCCCGGCACGACGCGGCCGTGCGGTGGGGGTCGCTCAACCGGCGGCTGCTGGCCGCGCGGGTCGCGTACGCGCTCGGCGCCGAACCCACCGAGCCGGTCGTCGACCAGTGCCACAACCTGGTCGAGATCCGCGACGGGCGCTACCTGCACCGCAAGGGCGCGGCGCCGGGCGACGGGCGGGACGTGCTGATCGCCGGCACCCGTGGCACGCCCTCCTATCTGGTGGCCGCGCACGCCGGGCCGGACGCCGGCTACTCGGTGGCGCACGGCGCCGGGCGCAAGATGTCGCGCGCCGACGCGCTGCGCCGGGGCCGGGCCAAGCACACCGTCGAGGAACTGCGGCGTACGCCGGTCGGCTCGATCGTGGTGTGCGGCGACCGGCAGTTGCTGTTCGAGGAGGCGCCCACCGCGTACAAGCGCATCGAGCAGGTCGTCGGCGACCTGGTGACGCACGACCTCGCCACGCCGGTCACCACGACGGTTCCGCTCGTCACCTACAAGACGCCGGACGTGGGCCGCAAGGGCCGCCGGTGACCGAGCTGCTGCTGTCCGCCGGGCGCGGACCCGCCGAGTGCGCGTGGGCGCTGGCCCGGCTGCTGTCCCGCCTGGAGGCCGAGGCGGCCCGGCGGGGCCTGCATACCGCGCGGGTCGAGACGGTGACCGGCGACCGGGCCGGCACCTACCGGTCGGTGCTGGTCCGGATCACCGGCGCCGGGGCTGAGGCGTTCGCGGCCGGGTGGACCGGCACGCTCTGCTGGCAGGCGCCCAGCCCGTACCGGACCGGCCACGGGCGCAAGAACTGGTACGTCACCGCGCGCCCGTGCCGGACCGACGTTGTGGTCACGCCGTTCCACGAGGCGGACGTCCAGTTCGTGCCGTGCCGCACCGGCGGGCCGGGCGGTCAGCACCGCAACAAGGCCAGCACCGCCGTCCGGGCCACGCACCGCCCGTCCGGCCGGACCGTGGTGGTGGACACCGAACGGCACCTGCACCTCAACCGCCGGATCGCGGTCGAGCTGCTGCGGCAGCGGATCGCCGCCGACGACGACGCGGCCCGGCGCGCGGGCGTCGACGCCCGCTGGCGGATCCACGACGACCTCGTGCGCGGCGACCCGGTACGGGTGGAGCGGCCCTGACGCGGCCCGATCCGACGTCGCTGACCGGCCCGGCTACCGTGGTCGCGGCGACCGGGCGGCCCCGGCCCGCCGCGGCGCGAGCGCGAGGAGGACGGATGCGACGGAGAAGGACCGGTCTGACGGCGGCGCTGGCGACAGGGGCCCTCTCACTCGCCTCTTGCGGTGCCAAGCGCAGCGTGTACTCCTCCGACCCCGGGCAGGTTACCGACGGCGCCTGCGACACGGACCGCGTCCGGTGAGCCCGCTCGTGCAGCGCTTCCGCGCCGTGGTCGCCATGTGGATCTTCGTCGGCGCGGGCGGGTTCCTGCTGGCCGGGTTCCTCGGCCTGGCCCTGCTGACCCAGACGGGTCCGTTCGCGGCCGCGTCGACCTTCTCCGCCGCCGCCGAGTTCGCCCCCGGCGCCGAGATCAAGGTGCGGGACACCGGCGTACGCCCCGGCAACATCCTGATCCTCGCCACCCCGGCCACAGTCGACCCCGCCACCGTGCGGTGCACCGCGAAGAGCCGGGTCTACTCCACCGGCGAGCAGCGGACCAGCGAGCTGACCGGGGCCCGGCCCGAGGGGACCGCGGCGGTGATGCGCGACCGCGGCGACCCGCGGCAGTTCACTCCGGTGCTGGCCACCGACGGCATCGCCTGGATGGGCACCGACTTCGTGAGCTGCACCGGCGCCGGCGCGGAGGCGTTCGCGCTGACCACCGCCGAGGGCATCCAGAGCGACCGGTTCCGGCTCGGCGCCGGACTGCTGCTCATGCTGCTCGCCCCGGTCCTCGCCGGGCTCGGCTGCCTCGCGCTGTACTTCACCCGGAAATGGAACCGGGAGGCGGCGCAGCGCGGCGACTCGACGAGCTGGCCCTACCGGTGACCGGGCCGCGCCTGCACGTGGGCTGCGCCATGTGGACGCACAGGTCCTGGTCCGGCCGCTTCCTGCCGCATCCGCTGCCCGCGCACGAGCGGCTGCGCGCGTACGCCGGGTGGTGCGACGCCGTGGAGGGCAACACCACGTTCTACGCGACCCCGGCCCGGGAGACGGTGGCGTCCTGGGCCGAGCAGACCGGCCCGGCCTTCCGTTTCCTGCCGAAGCTGCCGAAGGCGGTGACGCACGAGCACCGGCTCACCGGCGGCGAGGCGGCGCTGCGCGCGTTCCTGCACGCGATGGAGCCGCTCGGGCCCCGGGCGGACGCGCTCTGGGTCCAGCTGCCCGGCTCGTTCGGCCCCGGCGACGTGCCCGACCTGGACCGGTTCCTGCGCACGCTGCCCGACACCCACAGGTACGCCGTCGAGGTCCGCCACCCCGCCTTCTTCACCGAGCCCGGCGCGGTACGCGCGCTGGAGGCCACGCTGCACCGGCACGGCGCGGAGTGGGTGCCGTTCGACACCACCGCGTTCTTCCGTACGCCGCCCACCAGCGACGCGGAGCGGGAGGCGTGGACGCGCAAACCGCGCCTGCCGCTGCGTACCCGGGCGCTGACCGACCGGCCGATCGTGCGCTACCTGGGCCGCGACGACCCGGCCCGCACGGTCGAGGGCTGGCAGCAGTGGCTGGACGTGGTCACCGGCTGGCTGCGGGAGGGCCGCTCGCCGACGGTGTTCGTGCACACACCGGACAACGCGGACGCGCCCGAGCTGGCCCGCCGCTTCCACGACCAGGTCCGCGAGCGGGTGCCCGGGCTCGCGCCGTTGCCGGAGCCGGAGCCGGTCGGCCCGGCCACGCTGTTCTGAGCGCCGGCGTGGGTCCGCTTGCGCGGCCGGGCTGCGCGTGCCCGGCCGCGCGGACCCGGACCTCAGCCCGGCCGGCCGCCCTCCGGCGGGGGCAGGCGATCGTCGTACACGCCGGAGCGGCCCGCGTACCGCTCGCCACGCAGGAACGGCAGCGGGTTCGGGGTGCAGCCGTGCAGGCCGAGCGTCTGCTGCTGCATCACCGGCGCCGGGCGGCCCCGCCCCGGGCAGCGCTCGTGCCCGTGACCCAGGCGGTGGCCGACCTCGTGGTTGACCACGTACCGGCGGTACGCGGCGAGGTCGCTGCCGTACGCGGGCGCGCCGAGCACCCAGCGGGCCACGTTCACCACCACCCGGTTCCCGTTACGGCAGGACGTGTACCGGTCCAGCCCGTCCCCGCACAGGTCGTCGCGCGTACCGGGGGTGGCGAGGTAGACGGTGAAGTCGGCGGGCCCGTCGGCGCCGACGCGACGCAGGGCGATCCGCCCGTCCGTCGTCCAGCCACCCGGGCCGGCGAGGATACCGGTGACCTGCGCCCCGAAGTCGGCCGCTGGCAGACCCGTGATGTCGCGCTCCACCGCCACCCGGTAGCGCAGCAGCCGGCCCGTACCCCCTGTGGTGGCCGGCTCGGCGGCAGCGAACCGCCACCGGTTGCCGCCCTCGGCGGGATAGCCGATCCGCGCCGGCCGGGGCCGGACGGGCGCCGCCGCCGACGCGGCCGGCGCGGCAGCGGACGGCCCGGCCGGCTCGGACGGCGCGGCTGCGGGCTGGTCGGCCACTGCCGGTGTGCAGCCGGCCAGCGCCACCGCCAGCGCGATCACCGCCGCGCCACCGCGTGTCCGGTCCACGGTCCTGGTCATCTCGACTCCCCTCGGTGCCCGGTCGGGGGCACGGGGATGAGGACGGGTGGCCCGTCGCGAAAGTTGGTGCGGCGGGGACTCAACCTTTTCCGCTGCCCGCACGTCCCTACCGGGGTGAGAGGTGCAGAGGACCGGCATGGCCCGGGGTGACGCGGAGTTCGTCGAGTTCGCGCGGGCGTGCTCCGGGCGGCTGACGCACGCCGCCTTCCTCATGACCGGCAACCACCACCACGCCGAGGACGCCGCGCAGACCGCGCTCGTGCGCACGTACGCGTCGTGGTCCCGGATCCGCAACGGCGACCCGTACGGCTACGCCCGGTCGGTGCTGGTGAACCACCTCGTCGACACCTGGCGGCGGCCGATCCGCGAGTACCCGAGCGACGACCTCCCGGAGCGAAGCGGCGGCGACCTGGCCGAGGAGGTGGCGACGCGGCGGTGGCTGGTCACCGCGCTCGGCACGCTCACCGCGCGGGAACGTGCCGTCGTCGTCCTGCGTCACTACTTCGACCTGCCGGAGGCCCAGGTGGCCCGCGAACTCGACGTGTCCGTCGGCACCGTCAAGAGCACCTCGTCCCGGGCGCTGGAGAAGCTGCGTACCGCTGGCCTGTCCGCGCCCCGACCGCAGGAGACGTGCCGGTGACCGAGATGGACGAGCTGCGCCGGGCCATGCGGGCGACCGAGCGGGCCGGTGGTCTGGACCTCGACGACATCATGCGCCGGGGGCGGCGGCTGCGCCGGCGGCGGCGGGCCGGCGCAGCCGTGGCGGCGATGACGGCGGTGCTCGCCGTGGCGTTCGGCGTCGAGGCCGTGGCGACGCGGCCCGGCCCGCCGAACCTCCCGGGTGGGGAGCCGGCCGCCACCGCGTCCGCCGGCCCTCCAGCGCCCACGCCGACGGCCGCGCCGGCCCCGACCCAGTCGCCGCTACAGCCGCTCGGGACCGTCGTGGACAGCGGCATCCGGTACGGCGCCGACGCGCGCGTGTTCTTCATGGTCCCGATCGACGTGCCGGAACTGCCGCGTGTCACGATCGGCCTGGTCGCCGGACGCCGCGCGCCGGACGGCCACCTGACCTCCGACTTCCTGCTCAACGACGTGTCCGGCAGCGACCGCCGGGCCGGGTTCCACGAGATCGGGTACGACCAGCAGCGGGCGCCCACCGACACGTCGATACCGACGTTCGGCTACTTCGTCGGGCCGGCGGCCCGCATCGTCGGGACAGTCGACGGCCGGCAGGTCGACGCGAAGCTGGCCAGGTGGAGCGAGGACCCCCAGGTGGTGATCTTCTGGTTCGACCCGAAGACCCTGACTCCGGGAACCCGCCTGGACGGCATCACCGCCCGAGACCCCCAGGGCCACCGCCTGTAACCCCACCCGCCCGCTCCCTCCCCCGCGTCTTGCGCGTTGATCAAGGAGTTTGCGGACTGGCACCGCCCCGACAAGGACACAAACTCCTTGATCACCGGGAAGGGAGGGGCCGGGCGTGAGAGCCCATCCCGCCCCGAGCTCCCTGGTTCGCCGACTTGAGCCGCCCCGCGCGCCCTCCCTCGCCTCGGCGCCCCGAACCACCCGTAGATCTTGGTACGAAACGGCCCTCATGAGGGCGCTCTCGTACCAAGATCTACGACTGCTCCCGGGATACGGACCACGGATCTCGGGCCATGGGAGACCCGACGCGCCTGGGACGGGCAGGCGAGGCTGGCACCGACCCTCGCCGGCGATCTTGCACTTTCCGCCCGGTCAGATGGGGCATTCAGGACATCTACCGGCCCGCAAGTGCAAGATCGCGGGAGCGGGGAGGGGGCGGGAGGGGGCGCGGGGTGGGGGTGTGAGGATCGGGGGCATGCGTGCTGTGGTGTTCGAGCGGTTCGGGGTGCGGCCAGAGGTTTGCCGGGTGGATGATCCGGCGCCCGCGCCTGACGGGGTGGTCGTCCGGGTCGGCGCTACCGGGTTGTGCCGCAGCGACTGGCACGGCTGGCAGGGCCACGACCCGGACATCCGCCTGCCGCACGTGCCGGGGCACGAGTTCGCCGGCGTCGTCGTGGCGGCCGGCGCGGACGTACGCGGCTGGCGGCCCGGCGACCGGGTCACCGCGCCGTTCGTCTGCGCGTGCGGGCGGTGCCCGTCGTGTCTCGCGGGCGACCAGCAGGTCTGCGAGCGGCAGACGCAGCCGGGCTTCACCGGCTGGGGCTCGTTCGCCGAGCTGGTCGCGGTACGGCACGCCGACGTGAACCTGGTCCGGCTGCCGGACGAGCTGGACGAGGCGGCCGCCGCCGCGCTCGGCTGCCGGTTCGCCACCGCGTTCCGGGCCGTGATCGCGCAGGGCCGGGTGGCCGCCGGTGAGTGGGTGGCGGTGCACGGCTGCGGCGGCGTCGGCCTGTCCGCCGTGATGATCGCGGCGGCGAGCGGGGCACGGGTGGTGGCGGTGGACGTGTCGCCCGGCGCGCTGGAACTGGCCCGCCACAGCGGCGCCGCTGTCTGCGTGGACGCGAGCACGCTGGGCGGTCCCGCCGAGGTGGCCGCCGCGATCCGGGACGCCACCGGCGGGGGCGCGCACCTGTCGCTGGACGCGCTGGGCGCTCACGCCACCTGCGTGGCGTCGATCGAGGGCCTGCGCCGGCGCGGCCGGCACGTGCAGGTCGGGCTGCTGCCCGCCGCGCAGGGACGCCCGGCGCTGCCGATGGACCTGGTGATCGCGTACGAGCTGGAGCTGCTCGGCAGCCACGGCATGCCGGCCCACGCGTACCCGGAGATGCTGCGGCTGGTCACCGCCGGGGTGCTGTGCCCGGCCGACCTGGTCACCCGCACCATCGACCTGGACGCCGCGCCGGACGCGCTGGCCACCATGGACCGGCCGGCCGTCGCCGGGATGTGCCTGATCCGCCCCTGAGAACGGGCACGGGCCGGCCCGGCGCCGGGAGACCCGGCGCGGACCGGCCCGCGAGGCCGTCCGGTCAGTCGGTGACGGTCACCGTGACGGTACGAGGCGGCTGCTGGTACTGCCCCCGGTTGTCCATACCGCGGATCGTCACCGTGTACGTGCCGGCCGGGATCACCGGCGACGTGTACGCGAAGTTCGACCCCGGCGAGCCCGGGCTGGTGAGGAACGTGGCGATCCACGGCCAGCTGCTCGGCGCGCCCGCCCGGCCGAACGTGCCGGCCGAGTTCATGCCCTGCCCGGCGCTGTTGCCGATCTGCACCTCGACCTTCTGCATCCCGCCGTCGTCCACGGCCCGGCCGGTGATCACGATCCGGCCGCCGGTGTACGCCTGGCCCTCGACCGGCGTGATGCTCGGCTCCAGCGTCGGGTCGGTGTCACCCGGGTAGACCAGGTAGCGGGCGGTCGCGCCGCTTGTCGAGTTGTCCTGCTGACCGGCGGTGTCCACGGCCCACGCCTCGACGCTGTACGTGCCCCGGGTGGGCAGGTCGATCGAGAGCGTGAACGCGGTGCTGGTCGCGCCGGGCGAGGCGAGCGTCGCGTCGACAGTGGCGAACGCGGCGGCCATGGTGCCGTTTGGTTGCACGTACCGGCCGGTGTCGAGGTCGCGCAGCGCGATCCGGACCGCCCGTACCCCCTTGTCGTCGGTGGCGGTGCCGACCAGGTCCAGGTGCAGCTGGTCGATGTCCTGGTTGGTGCCGGTGAAGCTGAGCAACCCGTTGGGGAAGGCGTCGCCGGGCACCTGAGCGGTGACGGTGAGACGGCCCATGTTGTTGCTGGAGGTGGTCAGGCCGAGCTTGTCGGTGGCGCGTACCCGGAAGTCGTAGACGCCCGGGGTCAGCGGCACGGTGGTGAACGACCAGTCGAACGTCGCGGCGTCGAGGTTGGTCGGGGAGATCCGGTGGTAGCCGGCGACCGAGTCGGCGCCCCACGTGCCGTCGGTGGCGAGCGCCTCGCGGGTGGTGTTGTTGCGCAGGTAGATCTCCACCGACTTGAGCGCGTCGTCGTCGTTCGCCGTGCCGGCGAACGTGATCGTGCCGCCGGGCGCGACGGTGAGCGGCGCCGGGTTGCCGGGCGGGGTCATCGCCACCGGCGAGGTGATCGCCACGGTCGGCGGTACGCCGTTGGCGGAGACGGTCCAGTCGCGGGTGTCGCCGCGCAGGTCGCTCTGCCCGGTGGTGTCGACGGCGGTGGCGGTCATCTTCCACTGCCCCTCGGTGGGCAGCGTGACCTCGTACTGCCAGGTGGTGGACGTCGCGCCGATCACGTCCGGCTCGCCGCGGAACGTGTTGTAGACGGCGGCGACGGTGCCGTCGTCCTGCAGGTACCTGTTGTCCGGCGTGCGGAACGAGTAGATCAGCGAGTTGACACCCTTGTCGTCGGTGGCGGTGCCGGAGGCCACGAACGTCTGCGTGGCGAGCAGGCCGGCCGACGGTGAGCTGATCCGGGTCGACGGCGGCAGGTCGTCGAAGCGGAACGTCTCGATCTTCTTGACCGCCTTTGTGGTGTCGCCGGCCCCGTTGCGGTCGAACGTCTTGGCCTGCAACTGGTAGACGCCGGCCGGCAGCGTCACCGGCAGGCTCCACGTGGTGGAGGTGGCGTTCGGCGCGGCGAGCGTCGTGTTGATCGCCTTGAACGCGCCCCAGGTGGTCATGTCGGCCTGGAGGTACTTGCCACTGTTGCGGTCCTGGATCTCCAGCTGGACGCGGGCCACTCCGGCCGGGGCGAGCGCCTGGCCGCTGATGGTGAACTCCTCGCCGGCCGGCTTCACCGCGCCCTCGATCGGCGTGGTGACTGTGGTGTCCAGCGGCGTGGGCGCGGGCTCCTTGGAGAGGTCGAAGAAGGCCACCCGGCCGGTGGTCTTGCCGCCCTTGACGTTGCCGTCACCGCCGACGAGCAGGCCGCGCGAGGTGGCGATCATCGCCTTCTCGCCCTCGTACGAGTTGGAGCCGGGGTTCCACTCCAGCGCGGTGCCGGTGAGCGGGTCCAGCGCGCCGAGGTGGTCGCGGCGGACCACCTGGTCGCCGAGGCCGTAGCCGCTGAGTCCCTGGCCGGTGCCGTAGCCGACGTTGTCCAGGCCGGGCCACGGCACGTTCGACGTGGGCGACTCCTGCCAGCTGAAGTGCCCGCCGACGTAGACGGCGGTGTCGGTGATCGCGACCGAGTAGATGCTGTCGAAGTGCCGGGAGATCCAGAGCGGCTCGACGTGGTCGTTCCCGGTCAGCGGGTACGCGATGGCGGTGTCGTTGATCGGCGGCCGGTCGCCGCCGGAGCCGCTGGTGACCACGAAGTACGAGTCGTCCGGCGCGATGTCACCGGCGAAGACGCGCTGGATGCCGCCGACGAAGGAGAGGTTGTCCTCCCACAGCCGGGTACGCCAGGGCAGCAGCGCCTTGCTGGCCGTACCGATCAGGGCCACGCCGTAGCGGTCCTGGCCGGCGATCTGGCGGCCGGTGTGCACGACCAGCAGCTTGCTGCGGTCGTGGGTGAGCTTGAGCTGCTGCACGGTGAGCATGCCGCCGACGCCGATGCCGCCGGTCAGCGGCAGGTTGAAGCCGGTGTCGACGGCGCCCGTGGTGGGGTTGAGGGCGGCCAGGCCGCTGCGGCTGACCCCGTTGACGGTCGCGAACTGACCGCCGACGTAGACCGCGTTGCCGCTCACCGCGAGCGCGGTGGCCCGCGCGTTGGCGGTGGCGGTGAACGCGGCGATCGGCGCGCCGGTGGTCGGGTTCAGCCGGGCGATCTTGCGCTTCGTGACGCCGTTGATCGTGTTGAACGTGCCGGCGATGTAGAGCGACGAGCCGTCCGGTGACGCCTCCACCGCGGTGACCGCCCCGTCGATGACCGGCTTGAACGCGGTGTCCACCTTGCCGGTGTCCAGGTTGTACGACGCCAGGGACTTCTGCGCGATCGCGGACCCGCCGACGTTCGCGATCGAGGTGAACGTGCCGGCGATGAAGACCCGGTTGCCGATCACCTCGATGTCGGTGATCTCGCCGTTGGTGATCCGCGGCGTGTCGGTGCGGGGCGTGGTCGGCATCAGCCGGGTGTCCCCGGGGGTGACCAGCGCCCGGGTGGCGGTGGTACGCGCGGCGCCGAGCGCGGCGCTGCTCCCGGTCGCCTGGGCGCCGGTCCGGCCGGCCGCGCCGGCGTCCCGCACGACGACGGTGCCGGCGAGCGCCGGTACGCCCACCACCACGACCGCGCCGGCGGCGATGACCGCCACCGCGCGACTCCAAACTCGCATCGAGATGACTCTCCCTGTCCGCCGGGACGGCCCCCCTCGGGTGATTCCCGGGTCCCTCCGTCCGCGTGCCGGACGCCACCGTAGGAGGCAAAGACATTTCGCGATACGTGCCGCACCGGTAATCGACCGGTCGCCATCAATTCCGGCCACACCGGCAGGCCCGCTCCTCCGATCGGACCACGGGTTCAGCCGTCCGGCCGCCGCGGCGTTCAGTCGCCCCGCACCCGGGGGTGGCGGTGGTCGGTGAGCCGCAGGCCGACACCGCGTACCGCCGCGATGGTGACGCCGGTGCCCAGCTCGTCGAGCTTGCGTCGCAACCGCTTCACCAGGGACTGCACGTCGGCCCGGCCGTGCGTCGGCGCGTCGCGCCAGACCGCCCGGTGCAGCTCGGCGTAGCTCCACACCCGTACCGGCTCGGCGGTCAGGCAGGTCAGCAGGTCGCGCTCCAGCCGGGTCAGGGCGGTCTCGCGGTCGCCCCACCGGGCGGTGGAGCGCGCTGCGTCGATCACCAGCGCGCCGTCCGGCGCGGGCTTCGGCTCGGGTACGGGCGGACCCGGCGCGCCGGCCGGGTCCGGCGCGTCCGCTGTGATCAACTCGCGCAGCTCGTCCAGATCGGCGACCATCAACAGGGGCGCGACGCCGTCGAGCAGCTCGGTCAGCCGCAGCCGTTCGGCCGGGGACGACGTCACGCCGATGACGAGCGAGAAGGGCCGCTCCGGCGGCTCGGTGCCGGAGTTCGCCGCGTTCGTGCCGTCAGTCGTCACCGCGCCCCACCGTGACAAAAACTGTCAACAAGCCATCCGGTCCGGGGGCCTGTTGGTGACATGTTGCTCACGTACGGTCATTGATCGTTCCCTCATGTCGATCATAGTGTCCATTCAGGTGACCGGCGTAGACCCGCACGGACACCTAGGGGGCCTGGGGGGTTCTGGTAATACCGGTGCGACCAGTCGGGAGAGCGCGTCTCCTGGCCCTTCTGCCATGGCTCGATCATCAGCGGGTCATCGGAACAGGAGGCAGCACCGATGCTGAGACGTCCACACAGATGGGGCCCGGCCCGGCGGCTGGTGAGCGCGGGCGCCGCCCTGGTGCTCGCCGCGACCGCGCTGGCCGCCACCGGCACTGGAGCACAGGCCGGCACGGCTACCGGCGCGTCGGCCGGCGACAAGATCCGCCCCGAACTCACCCGGCAGCTGGAGGGCAAGAGCGAGGGCGACTTCTGGATCCACTTCTCGGGCAAGGCGGACCTGGGCAAGGCCGCCGCGATCAAGGACTGGAACGAGCGCGGCGCCGCCGTCGCGGCGGCGCTGAAGAAGACCGCCGCGGAGAGCCAGGCCAAGATCCGCGCCGAGCTGGACCGCTCGGGCACGAAGTACCAGAGCTTCTGGGCCACCAACGCCATCAAGGTCACCGACGGCTCGCTGACCATGGCGCAGAATTTCGCCGCCCACTCCGAGGTGGACGGCCTGTACGCGCCGATCGAGTACAAGCTCCCCGAGACCACCCCGGGCACCGACGAGAAGTCGGCGAACGCGCTGGAGTGGGGCATCGCCAACATCAACGCCGACGACGTCTGGTCCCAGTACGGCGTCAAGGGCGCCGGCATCACRGTGGCCAGCATCGACAGCGGCGTCCAGTTCGACCACCCGGCGCTGGTGAACTCGTACCGCGGCAACAACGGTGACGGCACCTTCGACCACAACTACAACTGGTTCGACGCGGCCGACGAGTGCGCCACCGCCCCGTGCGACTCCGACGGCCACGGCACGCACACCATGGGCACCATGGCCGGCGCCGACGGGGCCAACCAGATCGGTGTCGCCCCCGAGGTCAAGTGGATCGCCGCGAACGGGTGCTGCCCGTCCGACGCCGCGCTGGTCTCCTCCGGCCAGTGGATGCTGGAGCCCACCGACCTCAACGGGCAGAACCCGGACGCCAGCAAGCGGCCGAACATCATCAACAACTCGTGGGGCACCAGGACGCCGTCGAACGAGCCGTTCATGGAGGACGTCACGAACGCCTGGACCGCGTCCGGCATCTTCGGCGTCTGGTCCAACGGCAACAACGGCCCGTCCTGCCAGACCAGCGGCTCGCCGGGCAGCCTGGCCAGCAACTACTCGGCCGGCGCGTACGACGTCAACAACAACATCGCCAGCTTCTCGTCCCGGGGCACCGGGCAGAACGGCGAGATCAAGCCGAACATCTCGGCGCCCGGCGTCAACGTGCGCTCCAGCGTGCCGACCAACTCGTACGCCAGCATCAGCGGCACCTCGATGGCGGCGCCGCACCTGGCCGGCGCGATCGCGCTGCTCTGGTCGGCGGCGCCCACCCTGGTCGGCGACGTCCCGGCGACCCGCGCGCTGCTCGACGACGCGGCGATCGACAAGGGTGACACCCAGTGCGGCGGCACCACCGACGACAACAACGTCTACGGCGAGGGCCGGCTGGACGCGCTCGCGCTGCTCGCCGCCGCCCCGATCGGGGACAACGGCACGCTGGCCGGCAAGGTCACCGACGCCGCCACCGGCGCGGGCATCGCCGGCGCCACCGTCACGCTGTCCGGCGCGGCGGACCGCACGCTGACCACCGGCGCCGACGGCACGTACTCCTCGCTGCTGCCGGCCGGCGACTACCAGGTCGTCGTCTCCACCTTCGGGTACGCCACGCGCACGCTGTCCGCGACCGTCACCGCGAACACGACCACCACGCTTGACGTCGCGCTCACCGCGGTGCCGAGCGTGACGGTCAGCGGGCAGGTCACCGACGGGTCCGGGCACGGCTGGCCGCTGTACGCGAAGGTGAGCGTCGAGGGCACGCCGATCTCCGACTACACCACGCCCACCACCGGCCGCTACAGCCTGTCGCTGCCGTCCGGGGCGACCTACCGGCTCACTGTCGAGCCGCAGTACGCCGGCTACCTGACCACCACCAAGGAGGTCACCGTCGGCTCGGGCAACGCCGTCGCCAACATCGCGGTGCAGGCGAACCCCGAGGCGTGCACCACCGCCCCCGGCTACACCGTCAGCTCCGACGGCGAGTACGAGACGTTCGACGGCACGGGCGTGCCGGACGGCTGGACCGTGGTGGACAACGCCGGCACCGGCCAGGTCTGGGAGTTCACCGACGCCGGTGAGCGCGGCAACCTGACCGGCGGCAGCGGCAACTTCGCCATCATCGACAGCGACAACTACGGCAGCGGCGGGCAGCAGGACACCTCGCTGGTCAGCCCGGTGGTCGACCTCACCGGCGTGACCACGCCGGTGATCCGGTTCAACCAGGACTACAACTGGCTCAACAGCGACCGCGCGGACGTCGACCTGAGCCTCGACGGCGGCACCACGTGGAGCAACGTGCTGCGGCAGGCGGCCGACGTGCGCGGCCCGCGGGTGACCGAGGTGCCGATCCCGCAGGCGGCCGGCCAGTCGCAGGTGCGGGTGCGCTTCCACTACTACGAGGCCAGCTGGGAATGGTGGTGGCAGGTCGACAACGTCCTCATCGGCAGCACGCTCGTCTGCAAGCCGGTCAAGGGCGGCCTGGTGCTCGGCCACGTCCGCGACAAGAACGACAACAGCTACGTCAACGGCGCCACGGTGACCAGCAAGGACCGCCCGGCGGAGAAGGCCACCACGGTGGCCACGCCTGATGACACCGAACTGCCCGACGGCTTCTACTGGATGTTCTCGTCGCTGACCGGCAAGCACCCGTTCACCGCCGGCGCGGGCAACTACGTGAGCCAGACCAAGCAGGTCACGGTCGAGGAGGACTGGGCCACCGCGGCCAACTTCCAGCTCGCCGCCGGCCGGCTGTCGGTGAAGCCGGCCTCGATCACCGGCACGGCCCGGATGCCCAGCGGGAAGGTCAGCAAGACGTTCACCGTGACGAACACCGGCGGGGCGCCGGTCAACGCCGAGTTCAGTGAGCGCGACGGCGGGTTCGTGCTGCAACGGGCCGACGGTTCCCAGTTGTCCCAGCAGGCGCTGCTCGGCTCGACCGGCGCGCCGGTCCAGCGGCTGACCGCCGCCACCTCGTTCGCGGCCCGCTCGTCCGGCAAGTCGTCCACCGGCATCGGCGCGGCGGCGGCCCCGCAGGCGGACCCGTGGACCACCATCCCGGGCTACCCGTCGAACGTGATGGACAACCGGGTCGTCAGCGTCGACGGCAAGATCTACTCCATCGCCGGTGGCGACGGCACCACGTCGAGCGCCAAGAACTACCGGTACGACCCGATCGCCCAGGCGTGGACCGGCATCGCCGACCTGCCCGGCGCGCGTAACGCCATGACGGTCGGGGTGATCGACGGGAAGATCGTCGCCACCGGTGGCTGGGGCGCCGCCGGACCGGACGCCGCCACCTTCTCGTACGACCCGGCGGCGAACACCTGGACCCGCAAGGCCGACAACCCGGCGCCGCGCTCGGCGGCCGGCCAGGCGGTCGCGGGCGGCAAGTTGTACGCGATCGGCGGCTGCACCACCGCGAGCTGCACGCCGATGTCCAACTCGGTTGTCCGCTACGACCCGGGCGCGGACGCCTGGGAGACGCTGCCCGCGTACCCGAAGTCGGTGGCGTTCCTGTCCTGCGGCGGGATCGACGGCATCGTCTACTGCACCGGCGGCAACGACGGCACCACGTCGCAGAAGGCCGGGTACGCCTTCGACCCGTCCGCGAACGCCTGGACCGCCATCCCGGACGCGCCGGCCGACAGCTGGGCCTCCTCGTACGCGGTGGCGAACGGCAAGCTGCTGGTCGTCGGCGGGTCGCAGGGCGGCGCCATCACCAACGCCGGCTTCGCCTTCGACCCGGCGACCAACTCGTGGGCGAACCTGCCCAACGCCAACACCCCCCGTTACCGGGGCGGCGCGGCCTGCGGGTTCTACAAGATCGGCGGCTCGTCGGGCAGCTTCACGGCCACCAAGGACAGCGAGGTCCTGCCCGGCTTCTCCGAGTGCTCGGAGGCCGCCGCCGACGTGAGCTGGCTGACCGTCGACAAGTCGAAGGTCACGCTGGCGCCCGGTGAGAAGGTCACCGTCACCCTCACGATGACGGCGAACGTCGACCAGCCGGGCACGTACTCGGCGTCGGTGGCGATCAAGGAGGACACCCCGTACACCGTGGAGCCGGTGGCGGTGACCATGATCGCGCAGCCGCCGAACACCTGGGGCAAGCTGTCCGGCACGGTCTCCGGCAAGAGCTGCCAGGGCGCGACGGCGCCGCTGGCGGGCGTGACCGTGCAGGTCGACTCCTGGGCGAACTCCTACACCTTCACCACCGACGCCCAGGGCCGGTACGCCTACTGGATGGACCGGCGCAACAACCCCCTCACGCTGATCGTCGCGAAGGACGGCTGGAAGCCCCAGACGCGCCAAACGAAGATCAACAGCAGCACGCCCACGGTGGAGGACTTCACCCTCTCCCCCACCCGCTGCTGACCCGAAACACACATGAGTCGGCCCGCCCGGTGCCCCGCACCGGGCGGGCCGCCCCACGCCACCCCCCTCTCCCCCGCGATCTTGCACTTACCGCCCCGGCAAGGCGCACAAAAGCCCCACCCGAGAGGCCGCAAGTGCAAGATCAGCGGCGCGGGGCGCGGGCGGGGCGCGGGCAGGGCGAGGGAGGGCGGGGTCAGGGTGGGGTCAGGCGGAAGCCGACGCCTCGGACGGCGTGGATGGTGGCGGGGACGTTGAGGCGGGCGAGCTTGCGCCGGATGCGGCGTACCACCGAGTGCATGTCCGAGCCCCGCCCCAGGTGGTCGTTGCCCCAGACCGCGCGGTGCAGCCGGGCGTACGTCCACACCTGACCGGGCGTGCCGGCCAGGCAGACCAGCAGGTCGTGCTCCAGCGGCGTCAACCCGACCTCGCGCTCCCGCCAGCGCAGCACCCGCCGGTCGGAGTCGACACCCAGCTCCAGCCCGGACGACGGGACGGAGGACGCGCCGGACGACGGAGCGGGCGACTCACCGGCGGGCTGCGGCCGGGACGGCGGCGGGCCGGACGGCGGCGGGCCGGACGGACGACGGACCAGGTCGAGGAAGCGGCGGGCCTGGTGGACGCTGGAGACGATCAGGAACGCCTCGGTGCCGCCGAGCAGCTGGGCGAGCTGCCGTCGCTCGGCCGACGAGGACGCGACGCCGATGACCAAGGACGGCATCCCTGTCATCCGTTCCCACCTTTCCGGCAGGTTGAACCGCAACGCCGGGCGGTCGCCAGGCACGACGATGCGGGGCACCTGGCTTGCGGAGTTCGACCCGAGGGGTGCGGGGAGCTGCGGTTTCGTGAGGCTTCGGGGTGAACTACCGGGATCATATAGCCGAGCACCGATGATTGGTATAGCAGTTAACGTCGATGTAACTGCACGCGGTTCGGCACGCGCGTACCGATGAGAGCCGGGACGTACGCCGGTCCAATGCGTGTGATCACGCACATGCTCTCCCTGGCCGGCGGGACGCCGACCCGCGCGGACATCGCCGCCCGCTGCGCCGAACTGGCCGAGGCGCTGCGCGGCCGAGACCGGGGCGTGGTGGTGTGCGACGTGTCCGCTGTCGCCGCGCCCGACCTGGTCACGGTCGAGGTGCTGGCGCGGCTGCGCCTGACCGCGCGCCGCTTCGGCTGGGGGCTGGAGGTACGCGGGGCGGGCGACGACCTACGCGAGCTGGCCGGCCTGCTCGGGCTGGCCGGCGCCCTCCTCCAGCCGGTCGGGCAGCCCGAACAGCGGGAACAGGCGGTCGACGTCGAGGAAGTTGTTGAGCGACGTGATCCGGCCGCCGGAGACGCCGATGACGATCAGCGCCCACGGCACATGTCCTGAGCCGTCGGGGTCACGCCGGTAGTGCCCGAACGCGGGCATTCCGTTGGCGGCCGTCGGCACCAGCCGGGACCCGCGGCAGCCGCTGCCGGTGCCGGCCATCCAGTCCGCGATGTGCGCGGGGCCGCGCAGCCACAGCGGCAGCGGCGGCATCGACAGCGTCGCGTCCTCGTGCAGCAGCGCGGTCAGCGCCGTCAGGTCGTACGCCTCGAACGCGCGCACGTAGCGGGCGAGCAGCGCCTGCTGCTCCTCGTCGAGCGGACGGCGCGCGTCGGCCTCGGTGTCGGCCGAGGCGAGCGTGGCCCGCGCCCGCTGCAGCGCGCTGTTGACGCTCGCCACCGACGTGTCCAGCAGATCGGCGACCTCCTGGGCGGACCAGGCGAGCACCTCGCGCAGGATCAGCACGGCCCGCTGCTTCGGCGGCAGGTGCTGCAACGCCGCGACGAACGCCAGCCGCACCGACTCGCGGCCGGCGACCACCTCGGCCGGGTCGGCGACCTCGGGCAGGACCCGGTCGTCGGGCGCCGGGCCGACCCAGATCTGCTCCGGGCGCGGCTCGCCGGGATGGGTGGCCGTGCCGACGCCCGCCGGGCCGAGGTCCATCGGCCGGACCCGGCGCTGCGCGCTGGTAGCCATGCTGAGGCAGACGTTCGTGGCGATCCGGTAGAGCCAGGTCCGCAGCGCGGACCGCCCCTCGAACTTGTCGAAGTTGCGCCAGGCCCGGACGAAGGTGTCCTGCACCGCGTCCTCGGCTTCGAAGGCCGAACCCAGCATCCGGTAGCAGTAGCCGGTCAGCTCCGACCGGTACGCCTCTAGTTGTGCCTCGACGGGAACGCTCGCCACCTCGCTCACCCGGCTGAAACTAGCCCACATGCTGCATGAACGCGAGTACCCCGGGCGCGCGGCGATGAGTACGCCCCGTTCGCCCGGTCCACCGGTGGTCAGGTCAGCACACCCGAGGAGCACCGATGACCACCACGCAGCGCGACGAGACCCACGCCCCCGGGCGGTACGCCGACGTCAACGGCGTACGCCTCTACCACGAGACACACGGCAGCGGACGGCCGATGATCCTGCTGCACGGCGGCCTCACCTCGGGCGAGATGTTCGCGCCGATCCTGCCCGTGCTCACCGCGAAACACCAGGTCGTCGTGGTGGACCTGCAGGGGCACGGCCGCACCGCCGACGTGGACCGGCCGCTCGACATGGCGCTGATGGCCGACGACGTCGCCGCGCTGATCGACCACCTCGGGCTGGACCGGCCGGACGTGGTCGGCTTCTCCCTCGGCGGCGGCGTCGCCCTGCACGTCGGTTTCCGGCACCCGGAGAAGATCGGCCGGCTGGTCGCCGCGTCCGCGCACATCCGCCGCGACGCCGTCTACCCGGACATGCTGGCGCAGCAGGGTCAGGTCAACGCCGCGGCGGCCGAGTACCTGAAGGACACCCCGATGTACGAGCTGTACCAGCGGGTCGCGCCGCGTCCGGAGGACTTCCCCCGGCTGCTCGACAAGATCGGCGAGGCGATGCGGAAGGACTTCGACCTCGCCGACCAGGTGCGTGCCCTGCGGGTGCCGACGCTCGTGGTCGCCGCCGACGCCGACATGGCCCCGCCGAGCCACTTCGTGGAGGTGTTCGAGCTGCTCGACGGCGGCCGGCGCGACGGCGGCTGGACCGGCGAGGGCCGCCCGGCGGGCGGGCACGCGCTGGCGATCCTGCCCGGCCTGACCCACTACGACATCGACCAGTCGCCGCTGTTCGCCGCGGTCACCCTGGACTTCCTCGACCGGGGCCGCTGACCCACGCGCGTGTGCCGCGTCCCGTACCGGGGTACCGCTGAGTCAGGAACACCGGTGAGGAGGACGAGATGACCGACCCCAGGTACGCACCGATCGGGCTGGCCACCGCCGGGCAACTGGTCCCCGACGACGGACAGACCGGCGGCGGTGAGGTCGTCGGCGCCGACGACGCGGCTGCCGACGCCGCCCGGGCCGGCGCCGACGTGGACCTGTCCGGGGCCGACCGCGACAGCGACGGCACCCCGGTGGGCGCCGCCGACGCCGAGGCCGACCGGCGGCGCGCCGCCGGCGAGTGACGCTCTCCGCCCCGCCACCCGCACGAGGTGGCGGGGCGGAGCCGTCCCTCACCGGTCGACCGGCAGTTCGACGTCGGGCAGGTGCCCGAGCGCCCGGATCGCGGTGACGGCGGCGTACCCGTCGGCCAGCCAGGCGATGTCGGTGCCGGGGACCGCGCGGACCGCGTTCTCCTCCACCGCCGTACGCACGAACCCCTCGCCACGCTCGGCGACCGACACCTGCACCTGACCGAACGGCGCGAGTGTCGCCTGCCGCAGCCCGGCCACCTGATCGGCCGGCAGGTCGGGCACGTTGAGGTTGAGCACCGTGCCCGGGTCCGCCTCGGCCAGCCAGGGCAGCAGCGTCGCGGCCAGCTCGGCGGCGGTCGCCCAGTGGCGGGACTCGTCGTCCACGCTGTCCAGCACCGCTATCGCCGCGCCACCGCTGCCCGCGCTCGCCGCCGCCGGGGTGAGCACGTCGAGCGACA
Source organism: Micromonospora sp. II (assembly GCF_001709195.1). Lineage (NCBI taxonomy): Bacteria > Bacillati > Actinomycetota > Actinomycetes > Micromonosporales > Micromonosporaceae > Micromonospora > Micromonospora sp. II. The sequence goes on from NZ_LYXF01000078.1 coordinate 233,873, forward strand.
CGGCCAGCGCGCGGATGCCGTTGTTGCCGGCGGTCAGAGCCGCGCCGACGGTGCCGGAGTGCAGGACCGCGTGGCCGGCGTTGGCGCCCCGGTTGATGCCGGACAGCAGCAGGTCCGGCACCGGCCCGAACACGCCGAGCCCGGCCAGCACCGCGATGTACGCGGGTGAGGCCGCCACCGCGTACGCGGGCACGTCGGGCAGGCCGTCCAGCTCGGTCTCGCCGAACACCAGCCGCCCGTCCTCGGTCACCGCGGACAGCGCCGCGCTCATCCCGCTCGCCTCGTGCCGCGGCGCGGCGACCACCACGTCCAACCCACGTTCGTACGCGGCCCGGGCCAGCGCGCGGATGCCGGGGGCGTGCACGCCGTCGTCGTTCGTCACCAGCACCCGGGGTGGCCGGTCAGCCGTCATCGTCGCCACCGTCCAGCGGGGTCAGCCGCACCCGGCCGGCCAGTTCCCGTACCGCCTCGGCCCGGCCGGTGCCCAGCCCGTGCCGGGTCACGTTGAGCGCGCCCGCGGCGGCCCCGACGTGCAGCGCCTCCCGCATGTCGCCGCCCCGGGCCAGCACCGCCGCCACCCCGGCGGTCATCGAGTCACCGGCGCCCCGGTGGTCGGCCAGCTCCAGCGGCGGGGCGTGCACCAGCAGCGCCTCGCCGTCCTCCGGCAGCGCCAGCGCGGGCTCCCCGGCCCGGCTGATCAGCACCGTCCGCGCGCCCCGATCCTGGCAGCGCCGGCCGGCGTCGCGCAGCGCCTCCACGCTGTCGTCCTTGGCCAGGCCGTCGTCGAGCAGTTCCTCGTGGCTGACCTTCAGCACGCTCACCCCGCCGCCGAGCACCGCCTCCAGGTACGGCCCGGACAGGTCGGCCACCACGGTTCCGCCGTTGGCGCTCAGGTCGGCGGCGAGCCGCCGGTAGATGTCCGGGTCCACCACACCCGGGTCGGCCGGTCCGCTGAGCACGCTCACCGGGGCACGCAGCCCTTCGGTGAGCGTCACCGTGTACAGCTCGTCGATGTCGTGCCGCACCATCGGCACGCCCGGGTTCTCGGCGATCTCGGTCCGCTCGCCGTCCCGCCGGTCGTGCACGTACCAGCCGGTGCCGGACTCGCGCCGCACCATCCGTACCGTGACGTCCTCGTCGTCGAGCAGCTTGCGGACCGCGTCGCCGACCTCGCCGCCGAGGCCTACGCACATGGTCACCGGCACGCCGAGCGCGGCGATCATCCGGCTCTGCCACACGCCCTGCCCGCCCGGGTGCAGATGCAGCTCGGTCGCTTCGCCCTGCTGCTCGATCGTCACCGTCAACAGCGGGGCCGGGGCGAACACCATCACCTTCTGGTCCATCCGCCAGTGTTGCCCGCTGACCGGCCCCGGTAATCCCCCAGGTCAGCGCGGGCGCGCGACGGCGCGGCGACGCCGCAGGTACGGCAGCGCGAACAGGTAGAGGCCGCTGATCAGGAGCAGGGCGAGCGGCAGCAGCGGCACGTAGGAGACCCACACGATCGGGTCCTTCTGCGCCAGCGCCACGAAGGTGATCACGACGGTCACGGTGAAGGCGACAGAGAGCCAGCGGTGCAGTTGGCGGATGCGCGTATCCATTGATGCCTACCTCCCGGCGGTGGCCTCCCCGGCGGGGAGGCCCGTGCCGGAAACGCTAGGTCGGGGCGCCCGCCCAGGGCTTCTCGATTCCTGACCGGTCCGCGCCGCCGCACGCACGGGACCCTTTGCCCGGCCGCCCTACCCTGCCGACAGAGCAGCCGAGCCACGGGGGGCAGGCATGCAGATCATCGAACACAGCGTCATCGGCACCCGCTCCGCCGTGCTCCGGCTACGCCGGCCCGGCAGCCGGCTGGAGTTCCTGGTGTTCCCGATGCTCCACGTGGCGAGCCCGGCGTTCTACGCAGCGGTCACGAAGCGGCTCCGCGAATGCGACCTGCTCGTCGTCGAGGGCGTCAGCGGCCGGTCGGTGGTCGGCTCGGCGTTGACACTCACCTACCGGGCCATGCCGGCCAACCGGCGCTCCGGCCTGGTGACGGACCCCATCCCGTACGCGTCCCTCGGCGTCGAGGTGCTCAACCCGGACGTGTCGGCCGCGGAGTTCGCCGAGGGCTGGCGGGCGATGCCGCTGCGGTACCGCCTCCAGATGTGGCTGGTGATCCCGTTCGTGACGGTGATGCAGTTCTTCGGCGGCACCCGGCGTCTGCTCTCACCGGAGATCGAGGTGAACGACCTGCCGTCGGCCACCGACGAGCGGTACGCCGACCACGAGTTCACCGAGCACGCCGAGCGCGCGTTCGGCGGCGAACGCGACGAGCGGCTGCTCGCCGCGTTGTCCGAGCTGATCCGTACCCGGTCCTCCGAGCGCATCGACGTGGCGGTCGTGTACGGCGCCGGGCACGTGCCGGCGATCGTGCGCGGGCTCTTCGAGCTGCACGGATACCGTCCCCGCGCAGCCGAATGGCTCACCGTTCTGGAGCGGTGAGCCGGACGCTCAGTCGGCGGCCAGCTCCGGCCGGTGCTCCTTGATCCACTCCTGGACATCCGACTTCAACCAGACCTTGCCCTGCACGAGGTCGGCCACCGGCTCCGGGAAGTTGCGGTTACTGGTGATCACGTAGACCCGCTGCTTGCTGATGCCGCCCAGCATCACGCGAATCTCGGCTGCGCCCACCAGCTCCATACGCCGGACGCTAGACAGTTGACCTGGCTCCTTGACTCGGGTCAACGCCTCGGTCACCGTATGGGGTATGCCGACATCCTCGCCGCCGGGCCGCCCGCCCAGAACGATCCGGCCGCACGTGGCGATCCGGCCGCTGTGGCTCTGCCGGGTCTGCGCCGGCCCGTGGCCGTGCCAGCCCGCGCGCCTGTTGTTGCTGCTGGAATACCGGCGGGACCGGGTGGCGCTGTCGATCTACATGGCGACATGCCTGTTCGACGCCGCCGCCGACCTGCTGAGACTCAACCCCGATCCGGGTCCGCGTCCCGACGAACTGTTCCACCGGTTCGTCGCGTGGACGAGACACACCTGAGCGGACAGGTCACTCTCGTCCCGCCGGGCCCGCTGACCAGTCGTCCACCCGCATCCGCGACGGCGACCTCGCTGTCTCAGAGCGCCGCACGAACCCGGCGACGGCGAGCGCGCTCATCGTGGTGGCCACGGCAGCGGCGAGCACCAGGAGGGTGGTCTCCACCTGCACCGTGCGCATGTACTCGCCGCCGTTCGCGCTGGCCGACGCGTAGCGCACGGCCGCGAGCGGGTTGAGCAGCACCGCGGCGATGCCGGCGGTCCAGGCCGCCCTCGGTAGCCGCTCGTCGCCGGGACGGACGGTCCGCCGGGCGACCCAGCAGCCGAGGGCCGCGAACGTGACGAGCAGCGTGACCGGCAGCAGCCAGAGCACGGCGGGCAGCAGGTCGCGGAGGGGCACCACGGCGTCGAGCAGCTCCACCGGGAAACTGGCGCCGTCGTGGGTCACCACGCCGATCCGGTGGCGGTAGGCCGCGAGCGCGACCAGCGTGCAGCCGATGTGGACGGCGATCAGGGCGACGAGGGCGGACAGTGCGGCGCGGCGGGCGGACACCGGGCCGAGGCTACCGCCCGCGCGCTCCGGCGGGGGGCCGCCCGCACCGCGGCGGTCAGACACTCAGGGCGAGATCGGCGACCTCGGCCGCGCAGCCCCAGGACAGCGTCACCCCGGCGCCGCCGTGGCCGTACGCGTGCACCAGCCGCCCGTCCGCCGGGTCGATCTCGACCCGGGGGCCGCCGTGCCGGGCCGGCCGCAGCCCGATCCGCTCCCCCAGCACCGGCGCGTCCGCGAGTTGCGGCACCAGCGCCACGCACCGGCGGCGGATCGCCGCCGCCTCCTCCGGGTCGGGACGGGTGTGCCACACCCCCGCCTCGTAGGTGCCGCCGAGCACCACGTCGTGGCGGCGCGGATGCACGTACGTGATGCCGGCCGGGTCGCTCTCGTCGCGAACCGAGACGGTCAGGCCGGGGTTCGCCACCAGCACGACGTGCCCGCGCGCCGGGTACACGGCCGGGTCGGCGGCGAGCCGCCCGGCGGCCAGGCCGGTCGCGTTGACCACGACCGGCGCGACCTCGTACGCCTCGGCGAGCGTGCCCAGCGCACGGCGGACGACCCGGCCGCCGCCCGACTCCAGGCGCTCCCGCAGCCAGGTGAGGTACGGGGTCATCTCCACCGACGGGGCGGTGAACCGCAGCAGCGCGGTGTACGGCGGCTCCGCCGGCTCGGCCGTCAGGTCGCCGCAGGCATCGGCCCACCAGGGCGGCCCGGCGTAGCGGTGGCGCAACCACATCCGGGTGGGCCGGTCGACCACCCCCGGCACGCCGTCGGCCGCCTGGCGGCGCAGCTCGGCGTGGGTGTCCCGGGCCCAGCGCAGCACCCGTGGGTCCTCGTCGGTGTGGCTCGGGTACCAGACGGCGGCGGCCACGGTGGACACCGTGTCGGCCGGGTCGTGGGCGGTCAGCACGGTGACCCGGGCACCCCGCCGCTGGAGCGTGAGCGCTGTCGTCAGCCCGACGACCCCGCCGCCGACCACCACCACGTCCGCCTCGGTCATGTTCCGCTCCCGTCGCCCGTACCCGTGTGTTCCTGCCGATGGTGGCCGCCCGGACGCCCGGTGTCCAAGACGGATCGGGCGGCGCACGGGACAAATCGCTTTGTCCGTCTCGGTTACGCTCGTGGCGTTTGGCCTTGGGGAGGTCTCATGAGTGCGGATCCTTCGATGAGCGGCGACTTCACCCGCATGCTCGACGCGACGATGGCGGCACTTCGGACGGTGGGTCCGCCGCCGGCGGACGAGCCGGAGACACCGGCGGTCGGCGAGGCCGCCGACGGGCAGGTCCGCGCCGAGATGGGACGCGACGGCAAGCTCCACGCGCTGCACGTCGAGCCGCGGCTGATGCGGCTCGGCTCCGAGGAGCTGACCGCGCACATCGTCAGCGCGGTGAACGCGGCGATCGACGGGCTGCGTACCGGCGAGAATCCGCAGGTCGCGGACATGTCGCAGTTGCGGGAGCAGTTGCAGGAGGTACGGGACACCGCCGTTCCCCGCCTCGGGTCGTTCCTCGATGCGCTGACCGAGGCGCAGGAGCGGATGGCACGCGGCGGGCAGCGATGAGCGGCGGCGGCTTCGAGGTGCACCCGCCGCTGATCCGGGCCGCCGGGCGGGGCGTCACCGACGCGGCCAAGCGGTTCACCGGCGAGCTGGAGGCGTTCGAGGCACGGATGCAGGGCTACGGCGAGCCGTGGGGCGCCGACGACATCGGGTCGCTCATCGGCATCGCCTACACCGAGGTGGCGAACTACATCTTCGACTGCGTCGGCATGGCCGCCGACGAGTTCACCGCAGCCGGCGCCGACATCGCCGGGATGGCCGACTCGTACGAGCGGGTCGACGAGGACGGCGCGGGCGCCATGCGTTCGCTGGCCGGCGGGCTGGGCTGAGCCGTGGGACTGCAACTACCGGGTGAGCTGGTCACCGCGCTCGGCTGGATCGGCTACACCTGGCCGGCCGCCGACGAGGAGAAGCTCTTCGAGATGGGCCAGGCGTGGCTGGAGTTCGGCGGCCGGATCGGGGCGGCGGCCGGCGCGGCGGACGCGGCTGCCGCGCAGGTGTGGACGCAGAACGTCGGTCCGGCGATCGCGGCGTTCCAGAAGTGGTGGGGCGGGGAGCAGAACGGGCCGGTCGTGCTGCACGACAGCATGCCCGCGGCGATGCTGCTCGGCGCCGGGCTGATCATCTGCGCGGCGATCGTCCTGGCGCTGAAGATCGCGGTGATCGTGCAGCTCGCCATCCTCGCGTTCGAGGTCGCCCAGGCGATCGCCACCGCCGTGGTCACGTTCGGCGCCTCGCTGGCCGAGATCCCGATCTTCCAGATCATCACCCGGGAGATCGTCGGCGCGCTCATCGACCAGGTCATCGGAAGACTGCTCGATGCCTAGCCCGAGGCGCGGCCGGGGCGCCGCCGCGAAACCGGCGGCCGGCAAGATCGTCCGCAAGGCGGTCGAGAAGCTGGAGAAGCCGATCGTCCGGGTCACCGGGCCCAACCGGAGCCTGCCGACGAAGGTCGTCCGGGTGCAGCGCCGGGACTTCCACGCCACCGCCCAGTTCCGGCGCAAGATGGCCGCGCTGAAGAAGCTCAGCGACGACGGCAAGCTCTACAAGGCCACCAACCCGGTGGCCCGCGACAAGAACCTCACCGACGGGTACAAGGACCGGATCCGCCAGAAGATCTGGGACAAGTACTGGCCGCACGACAAGGACCTCGCCAACCGGCTCAGTCAACGGCTCAGCGACTACCACCCCGACCACGTGTGGGAACTGCAGCTCGGCGGGCCGGACACCGTCGACAACCTCAAGCTGCTGCATGGTAGAACCAACACGGACATCGGCTCCCAGATCTGGGGGCAGATCCAGAATCTGCCGGACGGAACCCCGATCCGAATAGAGGTAGTGGATTGACTTCCGATCTCGCGCAGCTTCTCGCCGAACTCCGCGCCGACCTGGCCGCGGACGAGCCGGCCAGTCTCGCGTACGGGCAGATCGGCGACCCGGCCGACGAGGGCGACGTGCCGGCGGAGCTGCCGGACGTCGTCCGCGAGTTCCTGCTCGTGGCCGACGGGCTGCGGGCCGGCGCGTTCGAGCTGGCCTCGACCGGCCGGCTGCCCGGTGTCCAGTACTTCCTCGACTACGCGCCCGACTTCTCCCCCATCGGCCAGGACAAGGGCGGCTGGCTGGTCGTCGGCACACGCAGCGACGAGCCGATCTTCCTGGAGCGCGCCACCGGCGCGGTCTGGTACTTCCCGCCGACCGGCACCGAGTGGTTCATGGGCGACAGTTTCGAGGAACTGGCGCCCGACCTCGACTCGTTCGTGCACTACTACGTGCTCGGCCCCGGCTACGCCGAGCTGGTCACCGACGACGACGGGTGGTACGCGTTCCTCGACCGGCAGGGCCTGCTCGACGAGGCCGAAGCCGAGGACGAGGACGAGGCGCAGCCGTGACAGTCACCCGCGAGCAGCTCACCGCGCTGTGGGGTGAGCGGGGCGTCATCTACTTCCCCGACCAGCGTTTCGACGCGATCCTCGGGCCGCTCGGGCCGGAGGTGTTCCCGCCCGACGGCACGCTTCCGGTCGAGGTGCCGATCCTGTTCACAGTGGACGTCTCGGTCCCCGACGTCGAGCTGTTCTCCACGCTGTCGATCGAGCTGGGCGACCAGGGCCCCCGCCCGTACGTCGTGCTCGGCTCCGCGCCGGAGGACCCGGCGCTGCTGTTCTGCCTGGACGCGGGCACCGGCGCGGTGATCCTGCTCGACCTGGAGACACCGAACCTGGAGACGGTGAACAGCACGTTCGCCGCGTTCGTGGAGTTCCTCTACCGGCTCGGCCAGCTCATCGCCACCGACCCCGGCGGGCGGGAACGGGCCGCCCGCGCGGCGGCGATCCGCGACGACCTGCGTCCGGTCGACCCGGTCGCGTTCGCCGAGCCGGAGTCGTGGTGGAACATGGCCTTCGACGAGCTGGAGTCGACCGCCTGAGGTCAACCGGCCGCCGGTGCGGCCCGGTCCGCGCCGGTCAGCCCGGCGACGAGCAGCAGGTACGCGGCCAACTCCACCGCCACCGTCAACGCCGCCACCGGTTGCGGCATCGCCAAGGTGGGCGGGATGGCGTACCAGGCGAACAGGGCGGTGCCGTCAGCCGAGACAGGCAGGTGCACGGCCTCGATGCCCGCGTCGAGCAGCGGCAACGCGAGCACCGCCAGCAGTGCCGCGCCGGTCGCGGCGAGCCGTCGGCCCCGCCCGGCCAGCAGCACGGCGAGCGCCAGCGCGGCGAGTGCGAGCGCCAGCGGCGGCAGCACCGCGAGGACGAGCGCGGGCACGACGTCGGCCTGGTCGTACCCCGAACCGTCCACCCGGGTCAGCGTGGTCTCGGTGCGGATCTCCAGGCCCGGGGTGACGGCGGCGACGGCGACGCCGATGTCGGTGACCCGGACTGCCGCGTACCCGACGACGGGTGCGGCGGCGACCGCGGCGGCGATCAGGTGCCGGCGCCGTCCAGGGCCCCGGCACGCGACCAGCAGCACCGCCACCGCGACAAGCGCCGCCCAGCTCCCGGCGAGCGCCGCGTCGAAGCCGGCCGTCCGGTCGACGGCGCTGTCGCCGCTGCCGTACACCGTCCAGCCGAAGTCCCCGGTGCCCGGCCCGGCCGGCATGGTGCGGACCGCGTCCACGATCAGCGGTGCGAGCGCCGCCGGCACCGCCCAGCGCGGGGCGGGCAGTCCGGCGGCGACGGCGTACGCCAGCAGCAGCGCCAGGCTCAGCACCTCCGCGCCGCGCCAGAGCGGTGCGGCCACCAGGACGCCGACGACGTGGGCGACGGCGGCCACGGCCGCAGGGATCAGCAGCAGCGGAGCACGACGCACCGGCGGATCCTTTCACGGCACACCGGGCCGCCACCGCCCCGTGATCGTCAGCTGCCGGCCGGCACCTGGTCCTTGATGTCGTCGTACCCGGCCGCGCCCGGCGCCGGCGCCGGGGTGTAGATCACCCGGATCACGCCGGTCGGGTACGCCTCCGTCGCGGCCACCCGCAGGTGGTACGGCGCGTCGCCCTCGTCGAACAGCCGGCGGCCCTTGCGGGCGGCGACCGGGTGCACCAGCAGCCGCAGCTCGTCCACCAGGCCCGCGGCGAGCAGTTGCTGCACCACCGAGATCGAGCCGGGAATGAGGATGCCCTTGATGCCGGCGTCGGCCTTGAGCGCGCGCACGGCGTCGGTCAGGTCGCCCTGGATCAGCTCCGAGTTGCGCCAGGAGAACTCCAGCGGCTGGCGGGACACGACGACCTTGCGCATGTCGCCGAGCTGCTTGGCGAACGGCGCGTCCTCACCGCCGGCCGCCTCCCGGTCCGGCCAGGCGCCGGCGAAGCTGTCGTACGTCTCCCGGCCGATCAGCAGCACGTCGGAGGTGTCGTAGTCCTCGGTGACGGCGCGGCCCATGTTGTCGTCGAAGTACGGGAAGTGCCAGTCGGGGTCGATCTCGGCGACACCGTCGGCCGAGATGAACAGCGTGGAGATGACTTTGGCCATCGCGGTGCTCCCTACCTGTCTGTCTGGGATGTCGAAGGGTGGACCGCCGAGGCTTCGCGAACTCATCGCACCCGCTGTCGATTCTGCTGCCGAAACCCGATGGCCGGTCGCGGCGCGCCGCCGGTACGGTGCCATGACCGTGGCAGAAGGGGTGCGTGGTGACGGAGACGACGACGCTGTGGCGCCCGACCGGCCCACGGGAGCTCGACCTCGTCCGCGCCTCCGGCTGGCGGGCCTGGCCGCCGCGGCTGCCGGACCAGCCGATCTTCTACCCGGTGCTCAACGAGCAGTACGCCGTCATGATCGCCCGGGACTGGAACGTGCCGGCGTCCGGCGCCGGCTACGTGACGCGCTTCCACGTCGAGCGCGCGTTCGCCGCCCGCTACCCGGTCCGGCAGGTGGGTGGCCGGGACATCCTGGAGCTGTGGGTGCCGGCCGAGGAGCTCGACGAGTTCAACCGGCACATCGTCGGGCCGATCGAGGTGGTCCACGAGTTCCGGGCGGAGAACCGGCCGGCCTGACCGACGCCGGGCGGGCGGTCGTACCCGCCCGGCGCCGCGGTCCGCGGGTCAGCCCGGGGTGAGGACGCAGAACTCGTTGCCCTCCGGGTCGACCAGCACCCGCCACGGGATGTCGGCCCCGCCCAGGTCCGCGTCGGTGGCGCCGAGCGTCCGCAGGCGGGCGGTCTCGGCGTCCAGGTCGTCCGACGGGTACGGGCGGACGTCGAGGTGGACGCGGTTCCACCCGGTCTTCGCGTCGGCGCTGCGGGCGAACCGCACGTACGGGCCGACGCCCTGAGCGGAGCGCAACACCGCCTGCCGGTCGGTCACCTCGTGCACGGTCCAGTCGGTGGCCCGGCCCCAGAAGTCCGCCATGGCGCGCGGGTCGGCGCAGTCGACCACCACCTCGCCGATCGGCCCGGTGTCCGCGTGCCGCGGGTCCGGCTCGCGTACGCAGAACTCGTTGCCCTCCGGGTCCGCCAGGACCGTCCACGGCACGTCGCCCTGGCCCACGTCTGCGGGGGTGGCGCCGAGCGCGGTCAGGCGCGCGACCAGCTCCGTGTGGTGCGCGGGCGAGGTGGTCGCGAGGTCGACGTGGACGCGGTTCTTCGCCGTCTTGGGCTCGGTGGAGACGACGAGGTCGACGTAGAGGGCGCGGGGGTCCGGGTAGGTGAGGCCCGCGGGTTCGAGGTTCGTCACGCCGGGTTCCTCGCTGGAGATCTCCCAGCCGAGCACCTTCGCCCAGAAATCACCGAGCGCGACCTCGTCGTGTGCCTTCATGTTGATCTGTACGAGCCGGGTTGCCATGGCGGCGATGGTAGGTGCCGCGCCGGGTCGCCGTGGTCCCGGCAGGTGGTCAGGAATCGAGAAGCGGGCGCCCACCGCCGGGCCATAGCGTTGCTGCCAGGCGGTCGGCACCACGCGGACCGCGAGTCACGAGGGGGGATCGAGATGTCCGACGGGTTCACTGCCGAGGAACGCGCCGCGATGAAGGAGCGCGCGGCCGAGCTGCGCGCCGAGGGCAGGAAGGGCGCGAAGAAGGCCGACGACCTGCAGGCGGTGCTCGACCGGATCGCGCAGATGGCGCCGGAGGACCGCGAGCTGGCCGAGCGCGTGCACATGACGATCATGTCCGCCGCGCCGGAGCTGGCGCCGAAGACCTGGTACGGCATGCCCGCGTACGCCAACGCCGCCGGCAAGATCGTCGTGTTCTTCCAGGACGCGGGGAAGTTCAAGTACCGCTACTCGACGGTGGGCTTCCAGGAGGCGGCGAACCTCGACGACGGCGACATGTGGCCGGCGTCGTTCGCGCTGGTGCGGTGGAGCCCGGAGGTGGAGAAGAAGCTCGCCGAGCTGGTGCGTACCGCCGTGTCCTGACCGTGCCGTCAGGCGGACGGCGCGGCGCCGAGGGCGAGCGCGGCGGCGTCGCGGGCGCAGCCCCAGGACAGCATCACGCCGTTGCCCGCGTGGCCGTAGTTGTGCACGACGAGCGCGTCGCCGCGCCGCTGCGCCGCCACGCGCGGCGCCGCCCGGCCGGGACGCAGCCCGACTGTGTGTTCGAGGACCTCGGCGGCGGCCAGGGCGGGTTCGATCGCGACGCACCGGGCGAGGACGTCGGCCTCCTCGGCCGGATCGGGGGTGGTGTCGTCGCTGCGTCGCTGGCCGCCGCCGAGCACCACGTGGTCGCCGTGCGGGAAGATCGACGCCCAGGCCGGCGCCATCGGCGCCTCCATGAAGAACCGTTCCAGGCCGGGGTTGCGCACCACGATCCGGGGGCCGCGCACCGGGTACAGGCCGGTGTCGCCGGTCAGGGCCCGCGCCGCCAGCCCGGCGCAGTTGACCACCACCGGGGCCAGCGTCGCCGCCTCGTCCAGCGAGCCGACCGGCTCCTGGCGCACCTCGCCGCCGCCGTCGCGGAGTCGCTCCAGGAGGTACGCGAGGTAGACCGGCATGTCGACCAGCGGCAGGCGGACGGTGAACGCGGTGCCGAAGCCGGCCGGCCGCTCGTCGTCGCCGAGCTGCCGGAAGCCCGGCGTCTGCTCGGCGTACGGGGGCGTCGCCCCGGCCGGCCGGGCGGCGAGCGTGCCGTCGCGCCACACCACGCCCGGCATGGGCTCGGCGCCGAGCACCCGCAGCGTCTCGTCGGTCCAGGCGCGTTGCGGGTCGCCGGGTGGCGACAGGTTCGGGCCGACGAGCGCCGACGCCAGCGCCGAGGTGGTGCGGGCGGGCGGCGCCGCCGTGCGGACGAGCACCCGGGCGCCGCTCTCGGCCAGCCGGATGCCGGTGCTGAGCCCGCTCACGCCGGCTCCGAGGACGACGACGTCCGGATGTGCGGTCATGGCGGGCCCCCATCGCGTCGCGGCTGCGGTCGCCCGCCCATTCTGCCCGGCGATCCCGCTCCCGTTTGCCCCGTCCGGCCGCCGTCAGTCGCTCAGCGCTGCCAGGAGTCGAGGCCGCGGACCGCGGCGGCGGCGATGTCGTCGGACAGGCCGGGGTCGTTGCTGGTGCCCTCCCAGCCCTGGTCGTGCACGACGGTGACCGCGTCGGCGACCCGGATCACGATGATCTGGCTGGTGGCCTGCCCTTCGGCCGGGCTGCCGTCGAGGCCGGTAGCCGGTCGCGTCACCGTCACCAGCAGGGCTTCGTCGCCGGTCCGGGTCATCGGCTCGGACCGGACGGTGACGGTGCCGCCCGACTCCTGGAACGACCGGCAGGACTCCATCGCCCCGCGGACCCGGCGCAGGTAGTCGGCGGCGCCGGTGCCCTCGAACGCGAAGACGGTCTGGTGCAGCGTGCCGAAGGGGACGTTCTCCGGCGGGTCCGTCGGCTTCTTGTAGGCGCTCGTCATGGCGGCGCTCGCGGTGACCGACCGTCCGCCGCTGCGGAACTCCTGGTCGCACAACTCGGGCAGCGCGTCGGTGACCTCCATCGGCTGCGCCTCGGTCTTGCGCAGCTCCGGCGGCAGGTCGGCGAAGGCGGACGTCGGGATCGTCACGCGCCCGCCGGACGACTGCGACGTCTCCGGCATCGCGGGGGCGGTGGCCGAGGTCGCGCTCGGGTCCGCGGCGCCGCCGTCGTCCCCACCGCCGTCGCCGCACGCGCCGGCCAGCAGCGCGGTGACGAGCAGGGGTACGCCAAGCATCCGCCTACGGCGACTCGGTGTCCTCATGTCGACCTCCGTCCCGTGCCCGTCCCGACGACGTTCCCGATGCCACGCCGCCCGAAACGGCGCGCCAGTCCCCTGCTCCCCCAACTGCCGGGCGCCCCGTGGCGTTCCGGCGCGCAGCCACCTCTTGACATGTCGTTAGGCACCTGACAATGTTGTCAGGTGCCTAACGACATGAACGCCTACGAGTTGGCCGCTCCGGGCGTCTGGGCGAAGAAATACTTCCTCGCCAGCCGGGCCCTGATGGAGTCCGTGCTGCGCCCCTACGATCTCGGAAACACCCAGTGGTACGTGTTGTACCGGCTGAGTGAGGGCCGGCCGGTCGGCCAGCGCACCCTCACCCGCGAACTGGAGGTCGAACGGGCGACCCTCAGCGCGGTGATCGCGGCGCTCGTCCGCAAAGGGCTGATCGAACAGGTGCCCGACCCGGACGACCAGCGTCAGAAGCAGCTGCACATCACGCCGGCCGGCGTGAACCTGTGGAACTCGCTCCCCGATCCGATGGCGTTGATCGCGGAGGTCGCCTTCGGCGGGGTCGACCCCGCGGACATCGAGACCATGAATCGCGTCCTCAGCGGCGCGACCAGACGACTGATCGACTACCGGAAGGAGCACGGGTCATGACCGTTCTCGTGACCGGCGGAACGGGCCTGGTCGGCCCCCGCCTGCTCGGGCGACTCACCGCGGCGGGTATCGAGTGCCGCGCCCTCGTCCGTCCCGGAAAAGCAGTGCCCGACGGCGTACGGCGCGTCGAGGGTGACGTCCTCAGCCCCGAATCCCTGCCGGCAGCCGTGGAAGCCGTCACCGCGGTCATCCACCTGGCCGCCGTCTTCCGCACCCGCGACGACGAGCAGATCTGGGCCGTCAACCGTGACGGCACCCGCAACCTGATCGCCGCCGTCGAGAAGCACGCGCCGCAGGCCCGGTTCCTGCTGGCCAGCACCTCCCACGTCTACGGCGCCGACAGCACGCACCCCGGGCGTGAGGACGACCCCGTCGCGCCGACGCTGGCCTACCCCGCCAGCAAGATCGAAGCCGAGCAGCTGCTTCGCGCCAGCGGGCTCACCTGGGGCATCCTGCGCCTTCCCTTCATCTACGGCGACCGGGACGGGCACCTCGAATCGTTGCCCGAACTCGCGGCCGGCATGGGGTGGCACCCGGCACAGCGGCTGAGCGTCTGCCACCACGCCGACATCGCCACGGCGTTCGCACTGGCCCTCACGGGCGCATTCGACAACCGCACCGTCAACATCGCCGACGAGTCGCCCCTGAGCATCTACGAGATGTCCCAGCTCGTCGGCTACTCCTACGGCTCCTCCGCCGAACCGCTCCGTCAGCCGTGGCGGGGGCAGATGGACGTCAGCCTCGCCCGCAGCCTCGGCTTCACACCGACGATCAGCACCATCTACGAGGCCGTCCGCAGCGGCGCGCTCTGACCCGGCGCCAGCATAAACAAAGGGTTGTTTGCGCAAACCTGTGTTTGCGCTAGCGTGAGGGCATGCGCTCCGATCCGGACCTCGATCTCGCCTTCGCCGCGCTCGGCGACCCGGTCCGCCGCGCCCTGGTGACCCGCCTCGCGCGCGGGGAGGCCACCGTGGGCGAGCTGGGTGAGCCGTTCGACCTGACGCCGCAGGCGATCTCCCACCACGTCGGCGTGCTGCGCCGGTGCGGCCTGGTCGAGCAGCGGCGGGAGGGCACCCGGCGACCCTGCCGGCTGCGCGTCGACCAGCTCACCCGGCTCGGCTCGTGGATCGACGAGCAACGCCGCGCCTGGGACGACCGTCTCGACGCGCTGGAGACGCACCTCTCCGACCCGGAGGCGACCCGGTGAGGACGCGCGTCGAACGGCACGGCGACGAGCTGATCGCCCGGCGGCACCTGCCCGCCGCGCCGGACCGGGTCTGGGCGGCCTTCACCTCGCCGGCGAGCATCGCCGCGTTCTGGGGCGGGTCGCACGCCGACGTGCCGCCGGACTCGGTCACCGTCGACCTGCGGCCGGGCGGGGAGTTCGTCCTCGACACACGCGCGCCCGACGGCCGGACCGGGCGGCTCCGGTTCGTCTACGTCAGCGTGGACCCGCCGCGCGAGCTGGTCTTCGACGAGCCGGTCTCCGGCCTGCGTACGACCGTCACGCTCCGGCCCGCGCGCGACGGCACCGACCTGACGGTGCACCAGCGCAAGCTTCCGCCCGAGTTGCGTACCGACCAGGCCGCGGACGGGCTCGCCTCGATCCTCGACGCGCTCGCCGCCCACCTCCGACATCACGACGATGGAGACGACAGTGCCCCGAGCAACCCAGCGTGACCTGGTCGCGGAATACTTCGCCGGCTTCCGGGCGAGCGACCACGAGCGCATCCTCGCCACCCTCACCGACGACGTGGAGTGGGTCATCCACGGCCACCGCACCACCCGCGGCCGGGCCGAGTTCGACGGCGAGATCGAGAACCCTGCGTTCACCGGCAGTCCACGGCTCGACGTCGAGCGCGTGATCGAGGACGGGCCGGTCGTCGTGGTCACCGGCGAGGGCCGGGGCGCCACCGTCGCGCACGGGCCGTTCCGCTTCGCCTTCAACGACCTGTTCACGTTCCGGGACGGGCTCATCGCCCGCGTCGACTCCTACGTCGTACCGCTGCCCGGGGCGTGAGCGCCGCCTGACGCCCCGGTGAAGGCCCGCCGGTACGCCGACGGCGAGGTCCGCATCGCGGCGGTGAAGTGGTGCCGGAACGTCACCGCCGTCTCGAACCCCACAGTGGCGGCGACCTCCTCGATCGGCGCGCTCGTCGTCTCCAGCAGCGGCAGGCTGGCCTGGACGCGCCGGTCGATCAGCCAGCGGATCGGCGTGGTGCCGGTGGCCCGCGCGAAGTGCCGCAGGTACGTGCGGGGCGACATGTGCGCCTGCCCGGCCAGCCGGGCCACGGTGATCTCGGCGGTCAGGTTCGCCAGCGCCCACGACATGCTCGCGGCGAGCCGGTCGTCGCCGGGGTCGGCCGGGACCGGCGCCTCGACGAACTGCGCCTGGCCGCCGTCGCGGTGCGGCGGTACGACCAGCCGGCGGGCGACCGCGTTGGCGATCGTCGGCCCGTGGTCGCGGCGTACCAGGTGGACGCAGAGGTCGAGACCGGCCGCGCTGCCGGCGCCGGTGAGGACGTCCCCGTGGTCCACGTACAGCACGTCCGGGTCGACGCGTACCGCCGGGTGCCGCCGGGCGAGCAGGTCGGCGTACCGCCAGTGGGTGGTGGCCCGGCGGCCGTCGAGCAGGCCCGCGCCGGCCAGGGCGAACGCGCCCGAGCAGATCGACACGATCCGGGCGCCGCGCCGGTGCGCGGCACGCAACGCGGCGGTCAGCCGGGGCGACGGGTCGGCGTGCACGTCGGCGACGCCGGGCACGATCAGCGTGCCGGCGCCGGCGAACACGTCGAGGCCGTGGTCGGTGTGCAGCGTGGCGCCGCCGACCAGCCGCACCGCGCCGGGTGTCTCCGCGCAGACGGTCAGCTCGTACCAGGGCACGTCGAACTCCGGGCGGGGCAGGCCGAAGACCTCGGTGACGATCCCGGTCTCGAACACCGACATGCCCTCGTACGCCAGCACCGCCACAGTGGCACGGTTCATGGCGGGATGTTAGCGAAGGGCGGCGCTCACGCCACTGGGGCGGCCGGACGGCGGTCGGCACGATGGGTGCCATGTCGAACGTCCTGCGCATTCCCGCCGCCCGCCCCGCCGACGCCGTCGCCCACTACGCGGCCCGGCTCTCCTTCCAGGCCGACGTCAGCGACGTGCACGCCGATCTGGAAGCGGGCGTGACCGGCCTGGTCGTGGTCGACTCGCGCAGCCTCGCGGCGTGGCGGCAGGGGCACATCCCCGGCGCCGTCCACCTGCCCACCGCGCAGATCGCCGACCGGGCCGCCGAGCTGATCCCGGCGGACGCCACGGTGGTCACCTACTGCTGGGGACCGGGCTGCGACGGCGCCACCCGTGCGGCGCTGGAGTTCGCCCGGCTCGGCCGGCCGGTCAAGGAGATGATCGGCGGATACGAGTACTGGGTGCGGGAGGGCTTCCCGGTACGCACCGACGCGGGGCTCGTCCGCCGGCCCGCCGACGACCTCACCGCGCCGGCCGGGGCGTCGTGCGGCTGCTGAGGGCGTGTCGGTTCCGTACAAGACACCGGGTGGCGGGCGTTCCTAGCATTGCCGCATGCGTGATCTTGTCTACACCGGATTCATGTCGCTCGACGGCGTGGTGGACTCCCCCGGCGGCGGCCCGGGCGAGGACCACCGCAGCGGCGGCTGGGTCGTCAAGGACGTCGAGTTCCTGCCCGAGGCGTTCTCCCTCAAGGGCGAGGAACTGGCGCAGACCACGGCGCTGATGTTCGGCCGGCGCAGCTACGAGGCGTTCGCGCCCACCTGGCGCGACTCCGAGGACCACGCCGCCTACCGGGACCTGCCGAAGTACGTGGTGTCGTCCAGCCTGCCCGACGACGCGCTGGTCGACGGCTGGGGACCGACGACGATCCTGCGCTCCACCGCCGACGTGGCCGCGCTCAAGCAGGGCGACGGCGGCGACATCTTCATCCACGGCAGCGCGGAACTCGCCCGCCGTCTCGCCGAGGCGGACCTGATCGAGCGGTACCACCTGCTCGTCTTCCCGGTGCTGCTCGGCGCCGGCAAGGGCCTGTTCACCCGGGCGGACCGGGACCGGCAGACGCTGCGGCTGCGCGACAGCGCCGCCTACCCCAACGGTGTCGTCAAGCTGATCTACGACGTGACCCGCTGAGCCGGGTCCAGCGCGATCGCGCCACCGGCGCCCGCGCGCAGCTCACCGGCCGTCCGTCCGACGTACCGGCGCAGCGCGCGGGCCAGGTGCGGCTCGTCCACGTACCCGAAGGTGGTGACCGCGTCGGCGGGCGGGCGGCCGGCGGCCAGCAGCACGGCGGCGCGGCGCGCTCGGTCGATCTGCCGCACCGCGCCCCGGGTCAGCCCGGTCGCGGCCCGGAAGCGGCGTTCGAGGGTACGCGGTGACGCCGGTGGACGGCCGCCGCGCAGGGTCTCGGTGACGAGCGGGTCGCGGACCACCACGCCGGCCCGGACCAGCCGCTCGACCAGGGCCTCGGCGTCGTCCGGGCCGGGTGTCTCCCACCAACCGCCGTCGAGGCGGAACGTCCGGCGGCTCACGTCGGGCAGCTCGGCGCCGCTGTCCACAAGCTCAGGCGTGGGTACGAGCCGCAGCGAGGTGCCGACCGCGAACTCGATGCCGACGAAGCTCGCGCCGTCGGGCACCGGCGCGGCGCCGGTGGCGGTCTCGGGGCCGGAGACGGCCGCGTAGGAGCGCCCGTCGCGCTGCCAGAACACGAGCCCCCAGCACGGCGTCGCCACCGAGGTCATCTCGTCGACCCGGTCACTGACGCAGGTCCACACGGTGTCGATCCAGGCCGAGTCGGACGCGCGCGTGGTGAACCGCAGCTCCACGGCAGGAGCATACGGCGACGGTCAGCGGGCCGGGGTCTCGTCCCGGGCGGGGTAGCCGAGGATCTCCGCGAGGTCACCGGCCGCCTTCGTGTACGCGGCGTAGATGTCGTCGTCGAAGTGGTTACGCCAGTCGCCGGACGCGCCCTTGCGGTAGTGGGAGATCCGCCCGGGGGTCTCCTTCGACTTCTTCATCTTGGTGAAGCTGTAGCGGGCCAGCAGGGCCTCCAGCTCGGCCGACGGCAGCGTGATGCCGCAGTGCCGCAGGAGCTGGTCGACCTCGTCGGCCTGCCGCTCGCCGGTCAGGTCCTCGTAGCGGAACAGCCGGAACGTCTCGTCGCTCGGTGCGACCGCCCAGGAGCGCATCTGCCCGAACTGCTTCTTGTCGCGCAGGCGGTCGATGACGTAGAGCATGCCCTCCTTCTTCGGCAGTTCCTGGAGGGCCTTGCGCGCCTGCGGGATGTCGCCCATCGGGGCGTGCGAGTTGCGCAGCGAGAAGTAGCTGGACACGACGACGTCGCGCGGGTCGCGGATCACGAAGAACGCGCGGTATCTGCCGGCCTTGGGCACCGCCTCGAACCGCTTGTGGGAGAGGAAGATCGCCAGGCCGACGCGGCCGGCCGGCACCGGCGCGGTCGCGCCGCCGGAGTAGAAGCGCGGGTCGTAGGGCAGCAGCCCGCAGTGGCGGTAGACAGCCGGGTCACTGAACAACGCCTTGATCCACTGGCTGCCGGTCTTGCGGACGGTGCAGTGGAAGATGTTGTCGAACTCGCTGCGGGCCGCCACCGGAACGGTGAGTCGCATACGGGCGTTGCGCGCTTCCATCTGCGCCCGCCGGGCCTTGACGCGCAGAGAATTCGGCGAATTGTGCTTGGCGAATTCAACGGCCCGATTAATCATTTCCCAACCTCATCCGGACCCCGCGGAGCAGGGGCAGCACGAACACCTTTCCGCACGCCACGCAGGTGAAATCCGCAGACCTCGCCTGCTCCGCCCCGCGCCCCGACGCGCCGCTAGGAATATCCCCGACGGTCCGATTAATGTCAATCCCGGTCACCTGGGAGAACGCTGAAAATCTACAATTTCTATAGGAATTGCGGAATGGGCGTGACGGGCCCCCACGGCGACTCGCGCACCGGCACAATGAGCGCCGTGCTCACCCCCGCCCGCGACCTGCTGACCGCCCTCGATCCGCTGTCCCACCGCGACCGGACGCGGCGCCTCGTGGCGTGGGCACGCACCGCGCCCAACCGGGCACAGGTCTGTGCCGACCTGCGCCGGCACGGACCCTACGAGCGGCGTCTCGCGCTGCTCGCCGCGCTGGCGACCCGGGACACCGCGGCCGTCCTGGCCGCGACGTCCGACAGGGATCCGTCGACCGCCGCCACCGCGCTGACCGCCGCCGTGCGGGCCGGCGTGACGCCCGCCGACCTGACCGACCGGCCGGCGGCCACCCGCCGGCGGGTCTACCGGGCGCTGCGCCGCCGCCCGGCGCCGGTCCTCGCCGACGCGCTGATCACCACGGTCCGCGACCGGTTCGGCGACCACGAGGCCGCCGCGCTGCTGCCGGCCTGCGGCGCCGAGACGGTACGCGCCCTGCTGCCCGACCTGGAACACGCGCTGAACCCGGAACGGCTGATGCGCCGGCACGCCGACATCGTGCTCGCACGGGCCGGCGAGCGGCTGGCCACTGCCCCGCCCGAGTCGCGCGGGCGGATCTGGGGCGAGGTCGCCGGCGCGGTGCTGCGGGCTGATCCGGCGCGGGCGCTGGACCTGCTCGACCGGTACGCGCCCGAGGATTCACTGCCCGGCCCGCTCATCGCGTACGGGCGGCTCGCCGCGCACGACGCGAGCCGGGTCGTACGCCTGCTCACGCCGCCGGCCCGGGCGGCCTGGCTGGCCCGGACCGCGCTGCCCCGGGCGCTGCTACGCCGCCTCGCCGCGCTGCCCACCGGCGACCTGGTCCCGCTGGCCGCCCGGCTGCGGGAGCACGACCATGCGCTGGCCGCGTTGCTGCGCGCGGTCGCGCCGAGCCGCCGCGCCGAGCTGTACGACGCCGCGCTCGCCGACACCGACACCACGGCGCTGCTGCCCGGCGCCCAGGTGATGGAGGCGCTGCCGGCCGCGGTGCGGGCGCGCGAGGCGGCCCGGGTGCTGACCCTGCCGGCCGTCCGCGAGCGGGAGGAGCAGGTGCGGTTCTGGAGCGCGTACCTGCCGTGGCCGGCGGCGTCCGCGTCGGCGAGCGCGGCGCTGCGCTCGGGCGACGCGGACGAACGGGCGGACGGCTGGCGGCTGCTGGTGGCGGCCGCGCGACGCTCCCGCGACCCGCGCACGGTGGCCCAGGTGGTGGTCCGGCTCGGCCGGCTGCGCAACGAGCAGGACCCGGTACGCGCGGCCGCGCTCACCGCGCTCGCCACTGTGGCGCCGCTGCTCACCGCCACGACCGCGGGCGGGCTGACCGGGCTCACCACCGACGTGGTCGACGCCCGGGACACCTCGGCAGCCACCACAAACGCGTTGAGCCGCCTCGCCGCCGAAACGCTCACGTACCACGTCGACGTGCCGGAACTGGCCGAGTGGGCGCTGCTCACCATCGACCTGGTGAGCAGCGACGCGAACGTGCCGATCCTGCACCGGCTCGACACGGTGCTGCGGCGCGGCCAGGAGACTGTGGTGTTCGGCCGGCTGCGCGACCGGCTCGAGTCCGGCATGACACGCGCGCGGTACGGGCTGCTGTTCGCGCTCACCCACGCGCTCGGCCGCCGCGCCTGGCGCCTGCCCGAGCTCCAGGACCTGCTGCGCCGGGCGATCGGGCCGGACACGCTGCCCCCGGTGGCCCGGACGGCGGTCGCGCTCTGGCTCGCCGACCCGCATACCCGCGCACGGCGCGTCGAGGAGGTCCTCGACGTCGATGCCTCGGCGGTGGCGATCCACGAGGTGTGGACGACGATCTGCACGTCCCGCACCGACCTGCTCGACCGGGTGCTGGACCGGCCCCCGCGCGGCCGGTTCGTGGAGAAGGGAAAGCGGTGGGTGCCCGACACCGCGCCGCACGCCCGGCGATGGCTCCCCCGCCAGCAGGAACGCTTCGTGTCGCTGCAGGCGCGCGTCGTCGCCGACTCCGGTCACCGGGTGTGGCAGCGGGCGGCGGCGGTCCACGCCGCCGGCGTGGTCGGCCCGGCCGGACGGGAGCTGGTGCTGCGCCACCTCGACGCGCCCGAGGTGCCGGTGGCCGAGGCGGCGCTCGGCGCGCTGGTCCGGACCGACCGGCCGGACGAGGCGTTCCCGGTGCTGCTCCGGTACGCCGACAGCGACCGGGCGCGCGTCGCGCTGTACGCCGCGGGGCGGGCCGCACGGCACGTCCCACCGGCCCGGCTCGCCGAACTGCTGGGCGGGGTGCTGACCGGCGCCGCGAAGGTCACCAGCCGCAAGGAGGCCGCCCGGCTCCTGGCCCGCTACGCGCCGGTGGACGTGCTGGCGACGCTCGCCGACACGTACGCCGACCCGGAGACGCACCGCGACGTGCGGGCGGCGATCGTCTCCGCCGCCCGGCAGCGGCTCGGGCCCGAGGCGAGCTGGACCGTGCTGCGGGCGGCGGTGCACGCCGGCCGCGAGGAGCGGCGGGCGGTGCTCGGCGCGTACCCGTCCGGGATCTCGGAGCGTCACCGCCGCGCCTACGCGGCGTTGCTCGTGGCGGCGTGCCGGGCCGAGGACCGGGAGGTCCGGCGGGCCGCGTTCGCCGCGCTCGGGGAATGGTGGCCGTGGCTGACCGGCGTCACCGACCTGGTCGTGGACCGGCTCACCGACCCGGACGAGACGACGCCGAGCATCGGGGTGGCGAACCTGCTGCGAGCCGGTGGTGACACGGTCTTCCGGGCCGCGCTGGAGCGGCTGGTCCAGCGAGACGCGGCCGACGACGATCCGGGCGGTCCGGTGACCGACCGGCCCGCCCGGCGGCGGATCGAGCTGCTCGCGGTCGGTGCGGCTCTGTGGTCCGCCAGCCGGCCCGCCGGCGCCGACCGGGCCGGGCTGGTCGCGGCCGCGCGGTGGCTCGCCGGCCGGGACGGCTTCCTGGGTACGGCCACCCGGCTGCTCGTCGACCTCGGCCGGCTGGACAACCTGGACGAGGTCGCCGCGCTCTGCGCCGGCCGCCCGGTGGTAGCGGTCCGCACCGCCGAACACGTCGGCCACCGGCTGCGCGACCTGCGGCAGCGGCCCGACCCGGCGGTACTCGCCGACACGGTGGCCCACCTCGGCGGGCGCGGCGACCTCGCCGGTGGGCTGTTCGCGGTGGCGCTCGTCGCACACGGGTCGGAGTTCGGCTGGAAGACGCCGTGGCGGGACCTGCTGATCGGGTTGCGCCGCCATCCGGACGCGGACGTGCGGGAGGCGGCGTACACGCTCGACATGAGCTGACCAGGCCGGCTGTCGCCCTATGCTCGGGGCGTGACGCTTCAGCGGATGGACCACGTCAGCGTCGTGGTGGACGACCTGCCGGCCGCGATCGCCTTCTTCACCGAACTCGGCATGGAGGTGGAGGGCGAGATGCCGGTCGAGGGGGCCTGGGTGGACCGGGTCAACGGCATGGACGGCGTGCGGGTCGACATCGCGATGATGCGCACCCCGGACGGCCACGGCAAGCTCGAACTGACGCGGTTCCGGACGCCGGCGCTCGTCGCCGCCGAACCGTCGGACGCGCCGCCGAACACGCTCGGCCTGCGGTCGGTCATGTTCGCCGTGGACGACGTCGACGACACGGTGGCCCGGCTGCGGGCCCACGGCGGCGAGCTGATCGGTGAGGTGGCGGACTACGGGGACGTCTACCGGCTCTGCTACCTGCGCGGCCCGGCGGGCGTCATCGTGGCGCTGGCCGAGCAGCTGAGCTGACGCCTACCGCGCGTCGACGGCGGCCAGCACCGTCATCGCCTCGCGTTCACGGACGGCCAGGTCGGCGAGGACCGCCGAGGCGCGGGTCAGGTGGACCGCGTCGCCGGTCCGCCCGGCGGTGGCGATGTGGTCGGCGACGGCGGTCCACAGCGGCGCGATGTCGGCGTACATCAGCTGCGCCCGGCGCAGGTGGGCGTCGCCGGTGACGGTGGCGGCCTCGGCGAGGAAGTCCCGGTACATGGCGCGGAACAGCGCGCCGCCGGTTCCGCCGCGTTCTATCAGCGTCGCGGCGAGCGGCAGGTCACGGGCCGGGTCGGCGGCGCGGTCCAGCCAGCGGGTCACCCGGGCGGCGGCGGTGGCGATCCCCCGGTGGCCGAGGTTGGCGATCGGCGGGTCGAGGAACGCTGCGGCGTTGGCGCGTACCGCCGCGCGGATCGCCGTGCCCAGGTCCGGCGGGCCGCCGGGCGCGGTGAGCGTGTACGACAGGTGGCGCGCGGTCATCGGCCCCCGCGCGGCACGGGCCCGGGCCAGGCTGTCCAGCGTGGTGGTCACCGCGCCGCCCTGCTGGGCGGTGTCGACCAGGTGGGCGTGGGTGTCGTCGTAGCCGTAGATGGCGACGGTGTGCCCGCCGAAGTGGACCCGGGTGGTGAAGTAGTCCAAGTGGTACGAGTCCAGTTGCAGGCCGACCGGCTGCCCCGCGTCCAGCGCCTCGGTGACGTTGCGCCACGCCCTGGCCGCCGACGTCGTCTCCCGTACCCGAAGGTCCAGGCCGAGGCGGTGGGCGGCGGCGCGGGTCACGCACAGCGGCTTGGTGCGCCCGCCGAGGAACGGCACGTCCATGCTCTTGGCGTCCCAGTAGACGAAGCCGAGCCCCTCGCCGAGGCCGAACAGCATGGGCTCGGAGAGGTCCAGGCCCGCGTGCCGGGTCAGCACGCCGAGCGTGGTGGTCTCGCAGTGCAGTCCGGGGCGAGGCGTCACGCCACTCAGGATCACGTAGCCTCCTGTTCCGCCGGCTCGGCTGCGGCGTTCGGGGCGGGTGGGGACAGCAGCGGGCGCAACGGCCCGTCGCCGGGGGCGCCGGGCATCCGGCGGGCCACCCCGGCGAGCAGGTCGGCGGCCTGGACGCGCGGGTCGTCGCGCGAGTCGGTCATCACCAGCCCGGCCAGCGGCGACGGGCCGGCCGGGTCGCTGGCGGCCAGCGCCGCCTGGAGTCGGCGCAGCCGGTCCTCGGTGAGCGCGCTCTGCTCGTCGTGGATCACCAGCACCCGCCGCCGGCCGGCGCTCCAGTGCAGGACGGTCTCGGCCAGCGCCGGCAGCAGCGGTTCCAGCGGTGGCGGAATCGTCCGGTCACCCGCGTACAACCGGGCCTGCACCGCTGCCACGCGGGCCGGGTCGAGCACGTCGAGGACCGCGCCGGCCCGCGTGTCGTCGACGTGGCGCCGCAGCACGTCGCGCGCGGCGAAGAACCGCTCGACGCTCCGGTCGTCCGCGCGGTCCCGCCGCTTGGTACGCAGCATCTCGACCACTGCGGCGAGGAAGGCCGCCCAGTCGGGCCCGGCCGCCCGCCCGGCCCGGTGCAGCGCCGCCGCGGCCGGACGCCGGTCACCGGCGAGGCGAGTGCCCGCCGCGTACGAGGGCTCGGCCAGCAGCAGGTCGACGACCCGGGTGGCGAGGAAGAACTCCTTGTCGACGAGGTGCACGTGCGCCCGGCCGCGCAGCGCGGACAGGAACCACTGCACCGCCTCGGCGGCTTCGCGGCGGCGCAGGAACTGCCGGGACTTGACCTCGTCGGGCGAGAACCGGAACCCGGACCGCAGCGTACGGATCAGCTCGGCGGCCTCGTCGCGGCCCAGGTCGACACTGGCGTGGACGATCACCGGGGTGGCCGGGTCGAGCAGGTTGGTGCCGGAGAATCCGGACTCGTCGCAGGCGATCTCCCGCACCGTGCCGGTCAGCGCCTCGCCGGGTGGCAGCCCGCCCTGAAGCGGCAGCCTCGCACCCGTCGAACCGGCCATGCCGACATGCTCGCCGACCGGGCGTGCCGGGGCCAGCCGATTCGGCGACGCCGGGACGGGAGCAGCGCGGTCGGCGGCGTCGAGCGCCTCCCGGAACGTCTCCCGATCCACGGCGGGACCGTACGCCGGCCCACCGACAAGCTGTCAGCGGCCGTGTCAGCGCCGTGTCAGGGCGGTGGCGGTGCGGCCGCCCATGGTGGTCGCATGACGAGTTCAGCGATAGCGGTCTCCGGGCTGCGCAAGGCGTACAGGGACCGGGTGGTGCTCGACGGCATCGACCTGGACGTCCCCGCCGGCACGATCTTCTCCCTCCTCGGCCCGAACGGGGCCGGCAAGACCACGACCGTGAACATCCTGACCACGCTGATCCGCGCCGACGCCGGATCGGTGCGGGTCGCCGGGCACGACGTGGTCACCGAGGCCACGGCGGTACGCGCGGCGATCGGCGTGACCGGGCAGTTCGCGGCGGTGGACGAACTGCTCACCGGGCGGGAGAACCTGCAACTGATGGTCGACCTCGGGCCGCGCCACCGGGTGAGCGGCAAGCGGGTCGTCGCCGAACTGCTGGAACGGTTCGACCTGGTCGAGGCCGCCGACAAGCTGGTGTCGACGTACTCCGGGGGCATGCGCCGCAAACTGGACCTCGCGATGACGCTGGTCGGCGAGCCGCGGATCATCTTCCTGGACGAGCCGACGACCGGGCTGGACCCGCGCAGCCGCCGGACCATGTGGTCGATCATCAGGGAGCTGGTCGCCGGCGGCGTGACAGTCTTCCTCACCACCCAGTACCTCGACGAGGCCGACCGCCTCGCCGACCGGATCGCGGTGCTCGACCAGGGCCGGCTGGTCGCCCAGGGCACGCCGGAGGAGCTGAAGCGCCGGATCCCCGGCACGCACGTGCGGTTGCGGTTCGGCACCGGCGCCGAACTGGACGCGGCGGCGCTGGTGCTGCCCGAGGCGGTACGCGACGAGGAGGCGCTGGCCCTGCGCGTGCCCACCGACGGCGGATCCGCGGCGCTACGCGCCCTGCTCGACCGGCTCGACGCGCACGCGATCAGCGCCGACGACCTGTCCGTGCAGTCTCCCGACCTCGACGACGTCTTCCTGGCCCTGACCGGCCGTACCCCGGAGGTGGCCGCCAAATGAGCAGGAACCACTCGATCGTCATGCTGCGCCGCAACCTGACGCACCTGCGCCGCAACCCGACCTCGGTGTTCAACGCCGTGCTGATGCCGATCATCGTGATGCTGATGTTCGTCTACATGCTCGGCGACGCGTTCTCCGTCGGCGTCGACTACGTCGACTACGCGACGCCGGGCCTGATGCTGCTGGCGGTCTGCTACGGCCTCGGCGGCACCGCGACGTCGGTGAACTCCGACATGACGAAGGGCATCATCAACCGGTTCAAGGTCATGCACGTGTCCCGGGGCGCGGTGCTGACCGGCCACGTCGTGGCCACCGTGCTGACGAACGTCCTCGCGGTCGCGGCCCTGGTCGGGGTGGCGTTCCTGCTCGGCTTCCGCCCGGCCGCCGAGCCGCTGCACTGGCTCGGTGCGGCCGGCGTGGTGGTGCTGCTCAGCGTCGCGGTCAGCTGGTTCACCGTCGCGCTGGGCCTGTTCGCCAAGTCGCCGGAGTCGGCGGGCATGGCCTCCGTGCCGCTGGTCCTGCTGCCGTTCTTCAGCAGCGCGATCGTGCCCGCCGACAAGATGGGGCCGGGCCTGCGGCAGTTCGCCGAGTACCAGCCGTTCACGCCGATCATCGAGACGCTGCGCGGCCTGCTCGAGGGCGCGCCGTCGGCCGGCGACGTGATCCCCGCGCTCGCCTGGTGCGCCGGCATCGCGGTGGTCGGCTACCTGTGGGCGCGGTCCACGTTCACGAAGCGAGCGTGACCTCGACCAGTCGCTCCCAGCCGGTCTCCCGGCCCTGCGCGACCGCCTCGGCGAACCCCGCGTCGCCGAGGCGGTCGCGCGCCGCCGCCTCGATCCGGGGCACGTCGGGGTGGGTGCGGTCGGGCTGGCCGCGTACCGCGGTGGCGGCGCCGAGCAGCCGCGCCGCCTGGTCCGGCCGGTCCAGCCGCACCGCCAGGTCCGCGACACCGACGAGCACCTGCGCGGTCAGCGGCGCGTAGCCGCCCTCGCGCGCCGCGCGGCACGCCGCCGCCCGATGGGTACGCGACAGCTCGACGTCCTCGGCCAGGTAACCCAGCAGATCCTGGGTGCCCGCCCGGACACTGGCCAGGTCCGCCTCGTCGCCGAGCAGCGCCGACACGGACCGCAGCTGCGCGTACGCCTCGTCCGCGTCACCGTCGTGGCGGGCCAGGTACGCCCGGACCAGCGCCAGTTCGGCCAGCGCCCCCGGCCAGGCGACCCCGGCGGCGAGCCGGTACGCCTCGGCCAGCGCGTCGGCGCTCGCCGCCTCGTCGCCGCCCAGCCGGTACAGCCAGGACAGCCGTGCCCGCATCCGGATCACGTCCTCGACGGCGCCGACCTCGGTGACCGCCGTGACCGCCTGCTCGTAGTAGTCGCAGGCGGCGGCGACGTCACCGCGCACGGCGATCAGCTCGGCCAGCTCGCTGAGCGCGAATGAGATCCCGAAGCGTTCGCCCACCGCCCGGAACTCGGCGAGCGCCTGCCGCAGGCACGCCTCCGCCTGCGCCGCCTCCATGCCGAGGATGACCCGCAGCTTGCCCAGGTGCAGCCGGGCCAGCGCGCGTACCCACGGATCGTCATGGTCGAGCAGCGACTCCCAGGCGGGCAGCAGCGCGTCCGGCTCCCGCAGCATCCGCTCCATCGGCACGACCAGGGCCAGCTCCGGGTGGCCGCCGCGACCCTCCCCGCTCAGCCGGTACGCCTTGTGGATCCACTCGGCCGCGTGCTGCGCGTCGCCCGGCCCGGAGCTGAGGAACAGCACCACCAGTCCGTACACCACGGCCCGGGTGTCGTCGGGCACGTCGCCGGGCGCCTCGGTGGCCGCGATGATCAGTTCCATGCCCTCGGTGCGGTGTCCGCCGAGCCACCAGTACCAGCCGGCGCCGGCGGCGAGCCGCATCGCCTCGGGTCCCTCACCTGCGGCGAGCGCGCCACGCATCGCGGCGGTGATGTTGTCGTGTTCGGCGTCCAGCCGGGCGAGCCAGGTGAGCTGGTCGGCGCGGCGCAGCCGCGGCTCGGCGGTCTCGGCCAGCGCGGTGAAGTACGCCAGGTGCGCGCGTCGCGCGGTGTCCGCCTCCCCCGCCTCGGCGAGCCGCTGCGCGGCGTACTCCTTGATCGTGCCGAGCATCCGGTAGCGCGGCGCGACGTCGCCGGCGGCGACCAGCAGCGACTTCTCGGTCAGCGCGGTGAGCAGGTCGAGCACGTCGCCCGGCGCGACGGCGCCACCGGCGCAGACCCGCTCGGCCGCGTCCAGGCCCGCCCCGCCGGAGAACACCGACAGCCGGCGCAGCACCGCGCGTTCGGCGTCGCTGAGCAGTTCCCAGCTCCAGTCGACCATCGCGCGCAGCGTCCGGTGCCGGGGCAGTGCGGTCCGGCTACCGCCGGTGAGCAGCCGGAACCGGTCGTCGAGCCGGGTGGCGAGCTGGTCGACGGCCATGGCGCGCAACCGTGCCGCGGCCAGCTCGATGGCCAGCGGCATGCCGTCGAGCGCGCGGCAGATCCGCGCCATGGTCACCGACGTATGGCCGTCGTACGCCAGGTCGCGGCGGACGGCGGCGGCCCGGTCCCGCAGCAGGCGCACGGCGGGCGACGACTCGACCTCGGTGGCAGTGGCGTCGCCGCGGGGCAGGCCCAGCGGCGCGACCGGCCACAACGCCTCCCCGGTGATGCCCAGCGGCTCCCGGCTGGTGGCCAGGATCCGCAGCCGCCGGCACTCGCCGAGCAGCCGGTACGCCAGCGTCGCCGCCGCCTCGACGACGTGTTCGCAGTTGTCCAGGATCAGCAGCATCTCCCGGTCCCGGATCGCCGCCACCAGCCGGTCGAGCGGTTCCGCGCTGCCCGCGTCGCCGAGCAGCGCGTCCCGCAGGCCGAGCCCGGAGATCGTCGCCTGCACCACGTCCCCGTCGGCGCTGACGGCCGCGAACTCCACCAGCCACACGCCGTCCGGCAGGTCGCCGGTCAACCGGCGCCCGGTCTCGGTGGCCAGCCTGGTCTTCCCGGAGCCGCCCGGGCCGGTGAGCGTGGTGAGCCGGTGCTCGGCCACCAGCGCACCGACCGCGGCGAGGTCGGCGTCCCGGCCGACGAAGCTGGTCAGCTCGGCGCGCAGGTTGGTCCGGCGGGTGTCCTCCCGGCGTACCGTCTCGCCGCGCAGCAGCGCGACGTGCAGCGCCGACAGTTCCGGTGACGGGTCGGCGCCCAAGGCGTCGGCGAGCGCGTCGGCGGTGCGCCGGTAGACGAGCAGCGCCTCGGTGTCCCGGCCGGCCGCGACGAGCGCGCGCATCAGCGCCATGGCGAGCCGCTCGCGCACCGGATGGGCGGCCACCAGGTCGGTCAGCTCCGGGATCAGGTCGGGCCCGGTCTCCGCGTCGTACCGGTCCTCGGTTGCGGTCAGGCGCAGCCGTTCCAGCCGGGTGGCCGCCGCGTCGAGCGCCGGGCTGTCGGGCAGGCCGATGTCGCGCAGCGCGTCGCCGCGCCACAGCCCGAGCGCCTCGCGCAGCAGCCGTACCCGCTGCGGCCCGTCACCGTCGCGGGCCCGCAGCAGCAGGCGTTCGAACCGTACGGCGTCGACGGCATCGGGCTCGACGGCGAGCCGGTAGCCGTCGGGCAACCCGTCGACGACGCCCGCCGGCAGCGCCTTGCGCAGCCGGGAGACGAGGCGTTGCAGCGCGTTGGCGGCGTCGGCGGGCGGGTGCTCGCCCCAGATCCAGTCGACGAGCGTCGCCTTCGGGACCACCCGGCCGGGCTGGAGCGCGAGGGCGGCCAGCAGCCCGCGCAGCCGCGCGCCCGGCACATCGGCCGGGACACCGGCGTCCGTGGTGACCTGGAACGGCCCGAGCAACCCGATCTGCACCCGCCGATCCTGCCACGCCCTGCGATTCGATCCGGTCCGCCGGGCGCGGGGGTCAGGTGGCCAGGCGCAGGTGCCGGACCCGGCCCGGATCGCCGATCCGGGCCGGGACCACGCTCGCCGGTCAGCGGAAGGCCGCGTGACCGGTGAGCGTCTGCCCGATGATGAGCTGGTGCACCTCGGAGGTGCCCTCGTAGGTGAGCACCGACTCCAGGTTGTTCGCGTGCCGCAGCACCGGGTAGTCGAGCGTGATGCCGGCCGCGCCGAGGATCGTCCGGCACTCGCGGGCGATGGCGATGGCCTCCCGCACGCTGTTGAGCTTGCCCAGGCTGATCTGCCGGTGGTCCAGCGTGCCGGCGTCCTTCAGCGTGCCGATCTGCATCGCCAGCAGCATGCCCTTGCCCAGTTCCAGCGCCATGTCGGCGAGCTTGAGCTGGGTGGCCTGGTACGCGGCGAGCGGCTTGTCGAAGATCTGCCGGCTGCGGGCGTACGCCACTGTGGTCTGCAGGCAGTCGTGCGCGGCGCCGAGCGCGCCGAAGACGATGCCGAAGCGGGCCTCGTTGAGGCAGGTCAGCGGCCCGGACAGGCCGGCCGCGCCGGGCAGCATCGCGTCGGCGGGCAGCCGGACGTCGTCGAGGACCAGCTCTGAGGTCACCGACGCGCGCAGGGAGAGTTTGCGGGTGATCTCCGGCGCGGTGAACCCGGGCGTGCCGGCCGGTACGACGAAGCCGCGGATGCCCTCGTCGGTACGCGCCCAGACCACGGCGACGTCCGCGACCGAACCGTTGGTGATCCACATCTTGGTGCCGTTGAGCACCCAGTCGCCGCCGTCGCGGCGGGCCCGGGTGAGCATGCCGGCCGGGTCCGAGCCGAAGTCCGGTTCGGTCAGCCCGAAGCAGCCGATCGCCTCGCCGGCGGCCATCCGGGGCAGCCACTCGCGCTTCTGCTCCTCGGAGCCGAACCGCCAGATCGCGTACATGGCCAGCGAGCCCTGCACCGAGACCAGGGACCGCAGGCCCGAGTCGCCCGCCTCCAGTTCGAAACAGGCCAGGCCGTACGCGACGGCCGAGGTGCCGGCGCAGCCGTAGCCCTCCAGGTGCATCCCGAGCACGCCGAGCTCACCGAGTTCCCGGGCCAGTTCCCGTACCGGCAGCCGGCCCGCCTCGTACCAGGCGGCGATCTCGGGCCGGATCCGCCGGTCCACGAAGCCGCGCACGGCGGCCTGGAGTTCCCGGGTGTCGTCGTCGACGAGCGTGTCCACACCGAAGTAGTCGAGGGCGGACGCGGGGACGGTCAGTGTCACGTACGGGTTCCTTCCAGGTGGGCGAGGACGCCGCGCGCCACGGCGACGGCCATCGCGTCGAGCGCGTCGGTGGTCATCGCCGCCATGTGCGGGGTGGCGAGGACGCGGGGGTGGTGCAGCATCGGGTCGTCGGCGGCGGGCGGTTCGGGCGCGAACACGTCGACCGCGTAGCCGCGCAGCCGGCCGGCGTCGAGCGCGGCGAGCACCGCCGCGCCGTCGACCACGCCGGCCCGCGCGGTGTTGACGAGCAGCGCGTGCGGCCGCATCCGGGCCAGCGCGGCGGCGCCGATCAGGCCGGTGGTCTGCGGCGTCTGGGGCACGTGCAGGCTGACCACGTCCGATTCGGCGAGGAGCCGGTCCAGGTCCACCAGGTGTACGCCGTCCGGCGGCTCGGTGACCGCCACGTCGTACCCGAGGACCGTCATGCCCATCCCGCGGGCGCGGGCGGCGACGCCCCGGCCGATCGCGCCGAGGCCGACGAGTCCCAGCGTGCGGCCGGTGAGCATGGTGCCGGTCAGTCCGGCGGCGACGACCGAGCCGGGCAGTGACCGGCCGGGCGGGAAGCCGCCGGCGGCAAGCGTGGTCACGGCGGGGGTGAGCTGCCGGGCGAGCGCGAGCGCGGCCAGCACGACGAACTCGGCCACCGACTCGGCGTTGGCGCCGGGCGTGCCGACGACGGGGACGCCGAGCCGTTGCGCGGCGGCCAGGTCGATGCCGTCCAGCCCGGCGCCGTGCCGGCCGACGACCTTGAGCCGGGGCGCGGCCTCCAGCATCGCGGCGGTCACCGGTGAGGAGCGCACCACGAGCGCGTCGGCGGTGGCGAGCGGCCCGGCGGCGAGCGCGGCGGGGTCGGTGAGGTGGGCGACGCGTACCTCACCGGCGGCGTGCAGCAGCCGCATCCCGGCCTCGGCGATGGGCTCGGTGAGCAGGATCTGCGGGGACATTGCCGTCCTTACCAGCCGGTGTAGCAGGTCACCGGCACGCTGTAGAAGTCGCGGGCGTAGCCGCCCTGCTCGCGGGGGCCGTGGTTGGAGGCCCCGGTGCCGCCGAACGGCAGGTGCAATTCGGTGCCGGCGGTGGGCAGGTTGACGGTGACGATGCCGGCGCGGGCGTCGCGCTTGAACCGTTCGGCAGTGGACAGGGAGGTAGTGACGATCCCGGCGGACAGCCCGTAGTCGGTGTCGTTTGCCAGCTCGATCGCCTCGTCGAGGTTCTCGGCGCGGATCACGCAGGACACCGGGCCGAAGATCTCCTCCCGGGCCACCCGCATGTCGTTGTGCGCGCCGACGAGCAGGGTGGGCCGCATGAACTGCCCGTCGTGCGTACCGCCGGCCGCCACCGCCGCGCCCTCGTCGCGTCCGATCCGGACGTAGTCGAGGTTCTGGTCGAGCTGGCCGGCGCTGACCACCGGGCCGAGCTGGCTGTCCGGGTCGAGCGGGTCGCCGACCCGCAGCGCCTGCGTCGCCTCGGCCAGCGCCGCGACGAACCGGTCGTGGATGCCGGCCGTCACGATCAGCCGGCTGGACGCGGTGCAGCGCTGGCCGGTGCTGAAGAAGCTGCCGTCCAGCGCGCAGCGCACCGCCACGTCCAGGTCGGCGTCGTCGCAGATTACGAGCGGGTTCTTGCCGCCCATCTCCAGCTGGAACCGCTTGTTGCCGTGGGCGATGCAGCGCAGGGCGACGTGCGCGCCGGTGCGGGTGCCGCCGGTGAACGAGATGCCCTGGAGTCCGTCGCTGGTGAGCAGTTCCTCCCCGACCACCGAGCCGGCGCCGACGACAAGGTTGAACACGCCGGGCGGGACACCGGCGTCGGCGATGATCCGGGCGAGCTCCCCGGCGCTGGCGGGTACCAGCTCGGCGGGTTTGAGCACGACGGTGTTGCCGTACGCGAGTGCCGGCGCGACCTTCCACGCCGGAATCGCCAGCGGGTAGTTCCACGGCGTGATGATCCCGACCGCGCCCAGTGGACGGCGGCGGACCTCGGCGTGCACGTTGGGCCGGGTGGAGGCGTAGACCTCACCGGTGGGCTGGAGCAGCTGGTGGGCGTAGTAGCGGAACGTCTGGCCGGCGCGGACGACCTCGCCGCGGGCCTCGGCGAGCAGCTTGCCCTCCTCGCGGGCGAGCAGCGTGGCGAGGTCGTCGGCGCGGTCCAGGATGGTGGCGCCGATCCGGTCCAGCATCCGCATCCGGTCGCCGACGGGCAGCTTCGCCCATCCGGGACCGGCCCGGCGGGCCGCTTCGACCGCCGCGCGGGCGGTGTCCCGGTCGGCGACCGCGTACTCGCTGACGACCTCGCCGGGGCGGGCCGGGTTGAGGTTCGGCCGGCGTTCGCCGTCGACCCACTCGCCGTCGACCAGGTTGCGGTGGTACGGAACGGACACGTCTACCGCCCCGCGCCGGCGGCGGCGAGCGGCTCGCCCCGCGGGTCGGTGTTCTCCGGGAAGTGGCAGGCGACCTGGTGCCCGGCGCCGGTGAGCTTCGGCGTCTCGGTCGCGCAGATGTCCTGCGCCTTCCAGCAGCGGGTCCGGAAGCGGCAGCCGGACGGCGGGTTCAGCGGGCTGGGCACGTCACCGCTGAGGATTACCCGCCGGCGCTCGGTCTCGACCAGGGGGTCGGGGATCGGCACCGCCGAGAGCAGGGCCCGGGTGTACGGGTGGCGCGGCCGGTCGTACATGTCCTCGCACTCCCCCACCTCGACGACCGAGCCGAGGTACATCACCGCGATGCGGTCGCAGAGGTGCCGGACGACGGCCAGGTCGTGGGCGATGAACATCATGGTCAGGCCCAGTTCCTCCTGGAGTTCCTCCAGGAGGTTGACGATCTGCGCCTGCACCGAGACGTCGAGCGCGGAGACCGGCTCGTCGGCGACGATGAACTGCGGGTTGCTGACCAGGGCGCGCGCGATGCCCACGCGCTGGCGCTGGCCACCGGAGAACTCGTGCGGGTACCTGTCGTGCCACTTCTCGCTGAGCCCGACCATCTGCATGGTCTGCAGCGCCTTGGCCCGCCGCCCGGCCGCCGGCAGGTCGGAGTGCACGAGCAGCGGCTCCTCGATCAGCTCGCCGACGGTCATCCGGGGGTTCAGCGAGGCGAACGGGTCCTGGAAGATCATCTGCATCTGCCGGCGCATGGCCCGCATCCGCCGCCGGTCCAGCGTGGTCAGTTCGGTGCCGTCGAACGTGACGGTGCCCTGGCTGGGCTTGAGCAGCTGGAGAATGGCGCGGCCGGTGGTGGACTTGCCGCAGCCGGATTCACCGACCACGCCGATGATCTCGCCGCGCCGGACGTCGAGGTCCACGCCGGAGACCGCGCGCAGCCGGGCCGGCAGCATCGAGCCGCGTACCGGCACCTTGAAGTCGACGGCCAGGTCACGCACGCGCAGCAGCGGGTCGGGGGCGGTGTCGGGGGCAGGGGTCGTCATCAGCGCACCTCCGCGCTCTGGTCGGCGAAGCGGTCCTCGGTGGTCAGCCAGCCGCCCTGGTCCGCCGGGCGCATGCCCCAGCAGCGGGTGAGCTGGTCGCGGGCCGGGACGGTGGTCAGGCCGGGCGCCTGGTCCTGGCAGACGTCGCGGGCGTGGACGCAGCGCGGCGCGAAGCGGCAGCCGGGTGGGATCTCCGACAGCTCCGGCGGGCGGCCGGCGATCGGGCGCAGCTTGCCGCCGCGGGCCTGGTCGAGGCGGGGCACCGAGCCGAGCAGACCCCAGGTGTACGGCATCTGCGGCTGGTGGAACAGGTCGACGGTCCCGGCGCGCTCGACGATCTGGCCGGCGTACATGACGTTGACGCGCTCGGCCATGCCGGCGACCACGCCGAGGTCGTGCGTGATGAACAGGACCGCGGTGCGCGTCTCCAGGGCCAGTTCCCGCAGCAGGTCCAGCACCTGCGCCTGGATGGTGACGTCGAGCGCGGTGGTGATCTCGTCGGCGAGGATCAGCCGCGGCCGGCAGGAGAGCGCCATGGCGATCATGACGCGCTGGCGCATGCCGCCGGAGAGCTGGTGCGGGTACGAGCTGAGCCGGGTCTCCGCCGCCGGGATCCGCACCATGTCCAGCAGCTCGACCGCCCGCTTGCGCGCGGCCCGGCGGCTCATCCCGAGGTGCAGTTCCAGCGCCTCGGTCATCTGCCGGCCCACGGTCAGCACCGGGTTCAGCGAGGTCATCGGATCCTGGAAGATCATCGAGATGCCCTTGCCACGCACCGCGCGCAGGTCCCGTGCGGACAGTTTCAGCAGGTCCCGCCCCTCGAAGAGCACCTGGCCACCGGTCACCTGGCCGGCCGGCGGCACGATCAGCCCCATGATGGACTGAGCGGTCGCCGACTTCCCGCAGCCGGACTCGCCGACGAGGGCGACCATCTCCCCTGCGTCGACAGTGAACGACACCCCGTCCACCGCCGTCACCGAGCCCCGCGCGCCGCGGAATTCGGTGCGCAGGTCCCGGACCTCCAACAAGGCCATCGATCCCCCTGAGTTAGACTCCCGAACGCCACCATTCGTCATCCGGGAGTGTTGCACAGACGATGTTCGTCGTCTAGGCTCCCGGCAGCGACGAATTCCGTCACTAAGAGTTGGAGCGAGATGGCATCCAAGAGCTCGATCGAGAAAGATCGCAGCATCATCCGGGAGCTCGTTCAGGATCCACGGCAGACGAACGTCGCGCTGGCGGCGAAGGTCGGCCTCTCCGAGGGATCCGTACGACGCCGGGTGGAACGGCTTGTCACCGAGGGTCAGCTGCAGTTCGCCGCGATTCCCAGCGCCGCCTTCATGGGGCGGCCGGTGCACACGCTGTTCGAGATCCAGAGCGCTCCGGGTGCCACAGAAAGGCTCATCGACAAGCTCGCCGGGATGCCGGAGATCGCGTACGTCTACCACGTGACCGGCCAGTTCGACATCATCGCCGTCGGCTACTTCGCCTCCAGCAACGCCATGCGGCGGTTCTGGACGGAGCGGCTGGGCAACCTCGACGGGGTGATGGAGAGCCGGTCGGTGATGGTGCTACGGGTCGCCAAGCGCGCGCACGAATGGGCGCGCGACATCGCCGTCACGGGGGACGAGGAAGCCGGCTGGGACGCGGAAGCCGACCCCGGCACACCCGGCGCTGACACCTGACCGACCGGAGAAACCCGCAATGCTGCGCATCACGTTGACCCGTCTCTTATCGGTTATTCCAGTCCTTTTCGGGATCTCGGTGATCTCATTCCTGGTCATCCGCATGATCCCCGGCGACGTGATCAGCTCGATCATGGGTCAGGACTTCGGCGACCCCGCGATCGAGGCGGAGATGCGCCGCTACTTCGGGCTCGACATGCCCGTGTACGAGCAGTTCCTGAGGTGGCTCGGCGCCCTGGTCCAGGGCGACTTCGGCACCTCGATGCGCACCGGTCAGCCGGTGCTCGAAGAGATCATGCAGCGCCTTCCGTCCACGCTGCTGCTGGCCGTGTCGGCGCTGCTGGTCTCGATCCTCATCTCCATCCCGCTCGGCGTGCTCAGCGCCACCAAGCGCAACGGGCTGCTGGACGCCACCACCCGGGTCGGCTCGCTGGTCGGGCTGTCGCTGCCGAACTTCTGGCTCGGCATCCTGCTGGTGTACGTCTTCTCGGTGTCGCTGGGCTGGCTGCCGTCCCAGGGCGCGGGTGAGGGTGAGGGCTTCTGGGGCACCCTGAAGCACCTCATCCTCCCCGCCGTGACGCTCGGCTCCAGCCTCGCCGCGATCAGCATGCGGATGACCCGCTCCAGCATGCTGGAGGTGCTCAACCAGGACTACGTACGCACCGCCCGGTCCAAGGGCCTCGGCGAGCGCGTGGTCATGACCCGGCACGCGCTGCGCAACTCGCTGATCCCGGTCGTGACGGTGCTGGGCATCCAGGCCGGCGCGCTGCTGGGCGGCACCGTCATCGTCGAGCAGGTGTTCGCCTGGCCGGGCCTGGGGACGATGGTCATCCGCGGCATCTCCCAGCGCGACTACCCGGTCGTCCAGGGCACCCTGCTCTTCCTGGCCTTCTTCTACGTCGTCGTCAACTTCCTCGTAGACCTCATCTACACCTACCTGGATCCGAGGTTGCGCAGTGGTCACTGACACCGCCCCCGACCGCCGCCCCGCCGAGGCGGCGTCCACTCGCCGGACCCCCCGCAGCCTGGAGTTGCTACGCCTGATCTGGCGCGACCGGGTGGGCGCCATCGGCCTGGTCATCGTGGTGCTGATGGTCGGCGCGGCGGCGCTGGCCCCGCTCATCGCCCCGTACGACCCGACCGCCATGTCCAACCAGCGGCTCGCCGCGCCCGGCGGCGACTTCCTGCTCGGCGCCGACGAGGCCGGCCGCGACCTGCTCAGCCGCGCCCTGTACGGCGCACGCACCTCGCTGACGGTCAGCCTGATCGTGGTGACCTGCGCGGGCGCGATCGGCGTCCTGCTCGGACTGCTCGCCGGCTTCTACCGGGGCTTCCTCGACGCGGTCATCACCCCGGCCACCGACATCATGTTCGCCTTCCCCACGCTGCTGCTCGCGCTGGCGGTCGTCGCCGCCCGGGGCCCCGGCACCGAGAACCTGATCCTGGCCCTGATCCTCGTGTTCATCCCGAGCTTCGCCCGGGTCGTACGCGGCACGGCGATGTCGGTGCGCCGCGAGCCGTACGTGGAGTCCGGCCAGGCGGTCGGGCTCACCAACGCCCGGCTGATCTTCAAGTACATCCTGCCCAACTCGGTCGCCCCGATCGCGGTGCAGTTCACCACGAGCCTGGCCACCGCCATCCTGGTCGAGGCGTCCCTGGGCTACCTCGGGCTCGGCGTGCAGCCGCCCCAGCCGTCCTGGGGGTCGATGCTCTCCAGCGGCAAGGCGTTCATGGAGATGTCGATCTGGCCGTCGGTCGTCCCCGGCGTCTGCATCATGATCGCGGTGCTGGGCTTCAACCTGCTGGGCGACACCCTCCGCGACGTGCTCGACCCGCGACTGCGCGGCCGTTCCAGCCGCTGACCCCTCGCACCCCCGGCAAGGAGCAACGTGGAAACCATCGACGAACACCTGGTTCGTCAACTGTCGGAATGGTCGGCGGGCGCCGCGGCGCCCGCCGACCCGTCGCCGGACGTCGAGATCGACGCCGGCCTGCTGCTCGACTACTTCGACGCCCAGATCCAGAGCCGCCACCTCGACCTCGCGTTGCGCTGGCTGCAGTCGAAACGGGAGGGCTTCTACACGATCGGATCCAGCGGCCACGAGAGCAACGCCGCCGTCGCGCTGGCGCTGCGCCCGACCGATCCGGCGCTGCTGCACTACCGGTCCGGCGGCTTCTACGCCGCCCGGGCCGGGCAGGTCCCCGGCTCCACCCCGATCACCGACGTGCTGCACTCCGCCGCCGCGTCCCGGCGGGACCCGATCTCCGGCGGCCGGCACAAGGTGTTCGGGCACCGGGCGCTGAACGTCATCCCGCAGACCTCGACGATCGCCTCGCACCTGCCCCGCGCGATGGGCATGGCGTTCGCGCTGGAGCGGGGCGTCGGCGACACCGGTTACCCGGCCGACGCGGTGGTGGTGTGCAGCTTCGGCGACGCCTCGGCCAACCACTCCACCGCGGCGGGCGCGCTGAACGCCGTCGGGTGGGCCGCCCACCAGGGGCTCGGGATGCCGGTGCTGTTCGTCTGCGAGGACAACGGCATCGGCATCAGCACCCGGTCCCCGCACGGCTGGGTGGACCGGATGCTGTCCGCGCTACCAGCCCTGGACTACACCGCCGTCGACGGCGCCGATCCCGCGCGGCTGCTCGCCGTCGCGGGCGAGGTGGCCGATCGGGTACGCGCCGGACGCCGCCCTGCCGTGCTGCACCTGCGCACGGTCCGGTTCATGGGCCACGCCGGTTCCGACGCCGAGCTGGCGTACCGGTCCCGGTCGGAGATCCTCGCCGACTACGCCCGCGACCCGCTGCTGGCCACGGCGGCGGTGCTGGCCCGGCGCGGCATCCTCGCCCCGGCCGAGAGTCTGGCCCGCTACGAGCAGACCCGCAAGCTGGTCATGGACCAGGCCGAGGCGATGCTCGGGCGGGTCGAGCGGCTGCCCGACGCGGCTGCGGTGACCGCTCCGCTGACCGAACGCCGGACCGACCGGGTCAGCGCGGCCGCCGGACGGGCCGGCGCCGGACGGGAGAAGGTGTTCGGCGGCCGGCTCCCCGAGTCGCGCGGACCGCTCACGCTCGCCCAGTCGGTCAACGCCGCGCTGCACGACGCGCTGCTCACCTGGCCGCAGGCGCAGGTCTTCGGCGAGGACGTGGCGCGCAAGGGCGGCGTCTACGGCGCCACCCGCGGGCTGCGCAAGGCATTCGGCGCGAACCGCGTGTTCGACACGCTGCTGGACGAGCAGACCATCCTCGGGGTGGCGCTCGGCGGCGCGCTGGCCGGCACGCTGCCGATCCCGGAGATCCAGTACCTCGCCTACCTGCACAACGCCGAGGACCAGCTGCGCGGCGAGGCCGCCTCGCTGCGGTTCTTCTCCGACGGGCAGTACGGCAACGGCATGGTGGTCCGGATCGCCGGGCTGGCGTACCAGAAGGGGTTCGGCGGGCACTTCCACAACGACAACTCGGTGGCGGTGCTGCGGGACATCCCCGGCCTGGCGCTGGCTGTCGCCTCCCACCCGGCCACCGCGCCGGCGCTGCTGCGGCAGTGCCTCGCGCTGGCCGAGCAGGAGAAGCGGGTCTGCGTGTTCCTGGAGCCGATCGCGCTCTACCACACCCGTGACCTGCACAGCGACGGCGACGGCGGCTGGCTGGCCCGGTACGCCCCGCCGGACGAGTGGGCGGCCACCGAGACGCCGCTCGGACAGGTCCGGACCGTACGCGACGGCGACGACCTGGCGCTCGTCACGTTCGGCAACGGCGTGCCGATGAGCCTGCGGGTGGCCGAGACACTGGCCGCCGAGCGGGGCGCCGGCACCCGCGTCGTGGACCTGCAGTGGCTCGCGCCGCTGCCGGCCGCGAGCATGCTCGCCGCGCTCGACGGCGTACCCCGGGTGCTGGTGGTGGACGAGACCCGGGCCGGCGGCGGCGTCTCCGAGGCGGTGGTGGCCGCCCTGGTCGACGCCGGTTACCCGGGGCGGATCTCCCGCGTCAACAGCGTCGACAGCTACGTCCCGCTGGGCCCGGCGGCCGACCACGTCCTGCTCGGTGAGCACGACGTGCTGACTGCGGCCCGCGCGCTGCTCGACTGACGTACGGCACGACGAAGGCGGCCCACCGGATCGATCCGGTGGGCCGCCTCTCGTTCGGCCGCCTCAGTACCCCAGGTCGGGCTGCCGCTTCAGGCCGGCCAGCTGCTCGCCGGCCAGGTAACGCTCCAGGTTGACGCAGAAGTCGGCGTAGAGCCGCTGGAGGTTGCCGGTGCCGCGGAACGACGTGTGCGGGGTGATGGTGGTGTTCGGCAGGTCCCACAGCCGGTGGTCGGCCGGCAGCGGCTCCTCCTCGAACACGTCCAGCACCGCGCCGGCGATCCGGCCGGACCGCATCGCGTCGACCAGGGCGTCCTCCACCACGAGAGCGCCCCGCCCGACGTTCACCAGCACCGCCGACTCCTTCATCGCCGCGAAGTGCTCGGCGTCGAAGAAGTAGCGGTTCTCGGTGGTCAGCGGCATGGCCAGGACCACCGAGTCGGCCTCCGGCAGCACGGCCATGTGCTCGGCGTACGGGATCACCCGGTCGAAGCCCTCGGCCGGAGTGCCGGAGCGGTTCACCCCGATCACGTCGACGCCGAGCGCGCGGGCCCGCCAGGCCACCTCGCCGCCGATGCCGCCGGTGCCGAAGACGAGCATCGTGCTGCCGATGAAGTCCCGGCCGGTGATCCGCACCCACTCCCGGCGCTCCTGCGCCTCCCGGTGCTCCGGGAACGCGCGGAAGCGCATCAGCACGGCGCCGATGGCGTACTCGGCGATCGGCACGTTGTAGGAGTTGGGCGACCGGGTGTAGAGCAGCCCTTCGGCGAGGCGGCGCTGCATCAGCTCGCCGCCCACCCAGTCGAACCCGGCCGCGGTGATCTGCACCCACCGCAGCCGATCGCACTTGGCCAGCAGCTCGTCGAAGGTGTCCTCGTTCATCGCGCTGCGCAGGATCACCTCGGCGTCGAGCCACTCGTCGCGTACCGGCTCACCGTCCGGTACCGGGCTGAACCGGCACTGCGGGAACCGCTCCCGCAGTTGCGGGAGCAGGTCCGACAGGTTGGGCGTGAGCAGGATGTGCGGTCCCGCCGCGGCGCCGGTCACGAGGACTCCTGCGCACGCTTCCGGTTGTTGTACGTCACGCCGCCCTTGGCCCAGTTGTCGTACGACACCTCGTAGAGCAGGACGTGGGTGTTCTCGCGCGGCGAGCCGTACTTGACCAGCACGTCGGTCAGGTCGGCGATCATCGCTTCCTTGGTGGCCTGGTCCCGCTTGCCGATCTCGGCACGGATGATTGCCATCTCAGTTCTCCTTGCTCGTGGTCGCGAAGTCCGGGTTGCGCTCGTACTCGGCCTTGACTGCGAGGTACGCGAAGGCGTGCGTGACGCGCGTCTTCAGCACCCCGTCGAACACCTCACGCGCCTTGTCGACGTCACCGTTGTAGTAGTGCCAGTTACCGAGGCCGTACCCCTGGGTGACGGTCTTGAGGCTGTTGCCGTCGCACATCGCCCACAGCTCGTCCGGGCCGATCTCGCCGGTGTAGAGCTTCATCCGGCCCTCGTAGCCGACCAGGTGCGGCTCGTCGACCAGGTCGACAGTGCGGAACCGGTCGAGCACCTCCTCGGCCTCGGCGGTCCGGCCGAGGCGCCGCAGCGCCATGTACTGCCAGTCCTGCGACGCGACCAGGCCCTCCTGGTGCCGGGACGCCTTCTCCGACTCGGCGAAGCTGGGCAGGCAGCCCTCCAGGTCACCGGCGAGGTACTGGGCGACGCCCAGGTGGTACCAGACGGAGGCGTGCAGCGTGGTGTTGTAGCGGCCGAGGATCTCCGGGTTCGCGGCGGCGTCGGTGTCGCTGAGGTGCTGCGGGCGCACGTCCTCGGGCCGGCCGAGGATCAGGCTGACGACGTCCTTCTCCACCTCCGGCTGGTACATCTCGTACTC
Organism: Micromonospora sp. II; assembly: GCF_001709195.1. Taxonomy (NCBI): domain Bacteria; kingdom Bacillati; phylum Actinomycetota; class Actinomycetes; order Micromonosporales; family Micromonosporaceae; genus Micromonospora; species Micromonospora sp. II. The sequence continues at coordinate 276,372 of NZ_LYXF01000078.1, forward strand.
GTCCTCGACGCCGGCGAGCTGGTCGGCGGCGGCGCGCAGGTCCGCGATCGCGCCGGCGTAGTCACTGATGGAGATCCGCCGGTGGCCGCGGAAACGCAGCAGGCGCGGGCTGTCCGGTTCCAGTTCGAGCGCCTCGGTGAGCAGCGCCACGGACTCCTCGTGCTTGCCGAGGTAGCCCTTCAGCCGGGCGGCGATGACGTAGCGATGGGTCAGGGGTACGGCCGTCATGGATTGCCTTTCGTCGCGGTGCGGCGGAGGGGACGCCGTGGGCCGGCGTCCCCTCCGCGACTCGTCAGCGGTCGAGCCAGAGGTGCCGGTAGAAGCGGTAGGTTGGCGTGGGGTCACCCCGGTACCCCATGACGTCCTTCTGCACGACGTCGAAGTCGGCGTTCAGGAAGGTCATGGCCACCGGGCCCCGCTCGGCCAGGATCTTCTCGGCCTGCTGGTAGAGCTGGGCGCGCTTGTCCTTGTCCAGCTCGGAGCGGGCCTTGACGATCAGGTCCTCGTACTCCGGGTCGGACCAGTTGCCGTAGTTCAGGCCGCCGCCCTTGAGGAAGCTGGCGGTGAACCGCTCGTCCGGGTCGTAGGTCAGGCCGAAGCCGGACTGGTACATGTCGAAGTCCCCGGACTTCGTCTTGGTGTCGGCGATGGTGGACTCGACCGACTCCAGCGTCACCTTGATGCCGATCTTGGCGAGCTGCTGCTGCTCCACCTCCGCCGAGCGCACCTGGAACGCCGAGGTGGCGATCACCATGAGCTTGGCGTCGAAGCCGTTCGGGTAACCCGCCTCGGCCAGCAGCGCCTTGGCCTTCTCGATGTCGGGCTTGCCGTACACCGGCTCCTTCAGCGCGCCGAAGCGGTCCGGCGGCAGGTAGCCGGCGTTGAGCGCGGTGCCGAAGCCGGAGTTGGCCACGTTCAGGATCTCCTGCCGGTCCAGCGCCAGGTAGATGGCCTGCCGGACCTTGACGTTGTCGTACGGCGCCTTCGAGGTGTTCAGCCGCAGGTGCAGCGACAGCGAGCCGGAGCCGCCGTACCACTTGAGCTTCTCGTCGCGCTTGAGCGCGTCGATGAACTCCGGCGCGGGCCGCCACAGGAAGTCCACGGTGCCGCTGCGCACGGCGGCGGCGCGGGCGTTGTCGTCCGGGTTGAACGTGAAGTCCAGCCCGTCCAGGTACGGAACCCCGGACTCCCAGTACTTGTCGTGCTTGTCCAGCTTGATGGCCTGGCCGGTGGTCCGGGCGGCGAGCTTGAACGGCCCGCTGCCGCCGTCGACGCTGCCGTTGAGGTCGCCCTGCTTCTCGACCACGGTCCGGTCGACGATCGACGACGCGGCGGTGGACAGCAGGGTCAGGATGGCGGCGTTGGGCTTGGCCAGCTTCATCACGACGGTGCGCTCGTCGGGCGCCTCGACCGAGGTGATGCCCTCGTAGCTACGGGCGCGCGGCGCCCGGGTGGCCGGGTCCTTGATCCGCTCGATCGAGTACTTCACGTCGGCGGCGGTCACCTTGCGGCCGCTGTGGAAGTACGCGTTGTCGCGCAGCTTGAACGTCACGGTCTGGCCGTCCGCGCTCAGCTCCCACGACTCGGCGATCGCCGGCTTGATCTCGCCTCGGTACGACTGCACGAGCGACTCGTAGATCTGCTCGTTGATGACGAAGGCCGAGGTCTCCGACATCCGGTGCGGGTCGAGTTCGTTGGCGTCCAGCCGGATCATGATCCGCAGGCGGCCACCGGACTTCGGCGTGCCGGCGGCCTGCGTCTCGTCCTCGAGCTTGACGTTGCTGGTGAGGCCGTCGCTGGCGTTGCCACCGGACTTGCCCGACGGCGGCTCGCCGCCTCCGCAGCCGGCCGCGAGCGTCGTCACGACGCCCACCGCCAGCGCTCTCATCAGAATTCGGGTACGCATCAGTCTCCTTGGCAGTGTCACGATTAGCGCTTCATCGCGCGGCCGGCTTCCATGCCTCCCCATAGACCCGAAGCCAGTTGCCGCCGAGGATCTTGATCACGTCCTCCGGCGAGAATCCGCCGGCCAGAAGCGCCTCGGTGATGTTGGGGAAGTCCGCGGCGTCGTCCATGCCGATCGCCCGGCGCTCCTCCCATCCGAAGTCACCGAGCAGGTTCTGGTGCTCCTTCGAGTTCGCCTGCGCGATGCTCTTGAGCTGCGCGATCCGCATCTCCTCGGTCCACGTCTCGTCGTAGTCGGTGGCGACGGCGACGTGGTCGACGCCGGCCACCTCCACCACACGGCAGACGTGCTCCACGAAGCGGGTCAGGTCCGGACGACGGGACGGGTCCTCCGGGTGGTACAGGAACCCCGACAGGGTGGTGATGCCCATGACGCCGCCCTGCTCGGCGAGGCGCCGCAGGTATCCGTCCGACTTGGCGCGGATGTGCGGCGACAGCGCGTCGCAGAAGGCGTGCGTGACGACGACCGGCTTGTCCGAGGCGTCCATCGCGTCCAGGCCGGTGCGCTCGCCGCTGTGCGAGACGTCGACCAGCACGCCCAGCTCGTTCATCGCCTTGACGAAGGCACGGCCCCGGTGCGTCAGCCCCGAGTCGGTGTCCTCGCCGCAGCCCGCGCCGAGCAGGTTCTGCCGCTGGTAGGTCAGCTGAAGGATGCGGACGCCCAGGTCGTGGAACGTGCCGAGCAGGTCGAGGTCACCCCCGATCATCTCGGTGTCCTGCGGGCCGAGGATGACGGCCTCCTTGCCCTCGGCCTTGGCCCGGTGGATGTCGTCCACGGTCAGGGCGAGCAGCACCTCGTCCGGGTGCGCGTCGATCCACCTGCGGCAGCGGTTGACCTCGCGCAGGGCGGTGACGGTGTCCGCGTACGGCCGGGTGACCGTGTGGTTGACCGCGGTGACGCCTCCTCGCCGGATCCGGTCGAGGTGGGCGTCGCTCAGCTCGATGACCGTGCTTCCGTCCACCACTGTTGCGGCGGCGTGCAGGTCGGCGGCGGAACGAACGGGTTGGGCGGTGGCGGCAGTCTTCACGTCATCTCCAGATCATCGGAAGATGCCGAGACTCTACGAGCCACGCCAGTTGTTGTCCATGAAATCTCAGCAACTCGTCGGTAGACAGCTTTGAGGCGACGAATTTCGTCGTTATAGCTCTAGCAAACCGATCGAGGGTGCCCGTCCGGCGCGAATCCACCAAAGCGCCAGAAGACCCTTATGGACGACAAGTAGGCACAGTCGCGACGGGCACTCGTGCCGGAGCGCGCACAGTGGACCGCAGCGGATGGCCGGCCGTACGACTGCGAACAGACGATCGCGCTGGACGCGACGGTGCCGGCACCACGGCTTCGCCGCCGCGGCGGACCGGAAATGCCGGCGCCCACCCCTCGCACAAGTGCGGGCATGTTCGATAGGATCGAACATCCCGGGCGGATCCCCCCGCCACCGCAACAGGAGGTCCCCGTGCGGTCCATGGACAGTCAGCCGCCGTCGGAGCAGGCCGCCCCCGGCGGCCCCGCGGACGAGAGCACCCCGGCGGGGGTGGTCGGCGCCCGGATCCGGCGCTACCGCAAGGAGCGCGGGCTCACCCTGCGCGGCCTCGCCTCCCGCTCCGGCCTGTCGATCGGCTTCCTGTCCCAGGTCGAGCGCGGCATCTCCTCGATCGGCCTGACCGCGCTGGGCAGCGTCGCCAAGGCCCTCGACAAGTCGGTGGCCGACTTCTTCGACGCCGGCAACGGCACGTCCGACAGCAACGTCTCCCAGCTTCCCCGGCACTTCACGCTGACCAGGGCGGAGACGTCGGCAACGCAGTACGTGTCGGGGCAGCAGACCTACCGCATGCTCTCGGACCGGGGGCCGGACCTGGTGCTGGAGCCGATGCTCGTGCACATCGCGCCGGGCGGGCGGCGGGAGAACGCGTACGGCCACCGGGGCGAGGAGTTCGCCTACGTCATCTCCGGCGAGCTGCTCTACGAGGTCGAGGGCGTGGAGCACCGGCTGTGCCCGGGCGACAGCGTGCACCTGCGCTCGTCGGTGCCGCACCAGATGTACAACGACACCGACTCGGTCACCACAGTGGTCTCGGTGGTCACGCCCCGGCTGTTCTGACCGGCGCCACCAACCGCCCTCCGTGTTCACCTACGTGAACTCGGAGGGCGATTCGGTTGCGGGCGCGACGTCACCTACCGAGGCGGGCGTCCACTGCCGTCATGGTGTCCCGCCAGATGTCCGACGCCGGGTCGATGACGGCGAAGTGGTCCCCCGGCTGTTCCAGGTGGCGGATCTCGTCGCCCGCGGCTGCCGCCGCCGCGGCGTAACGCCGGTTGGCGTCGACGAGGTCGAGACTGTCCGCGGTCCCCTGCACGAGCAACGTGGGCACCCCTGTCGGCAGCCGCAGCATCGGGTCGCTCTCGGCGTACCGGCGCGGGGCCGTGGCCGGTGAGCCGCCCAGCGCCGCGGCGATCGCGCCGTCACCGAGGTAGCGCCGCTCGCCCTCGGTGAGGTCGAGCACCCCGGCCAGCGAGACCGCGAGCGCGACACGTGGCCCGCCCGTTCGCGCGGCGAGGTCCGCCGCGGCGCGCAGCGCGAGCTGCCCGCCGGCCGAATGGCCCAGCACCACGATCCGCTCCAGGTCGATCGGCCGGTCGGCGGCGAGGTCCCGCAGCGCGGTGAGGCCGGCTTCGACGTCCTCCGTGGTGGCGTCCCAGCCGTGCCGGTCCGGACGCCGGTACTCCAGGTTCCAGGACGCGTAGCCTCGGGCAGCCAGATCGACGGCGAGCGCGTCCATCAGGTCCGCGCCCCAGACCGACCGCCAGAATCCGCCGTGCAGCAGCACTGCGACCGGCGCCGGCCCGGTGTGCGGGTCCGACGGCAGCCGCAGGTCACCCCACTGCTCCGGGCCGGGACCGTAGGCGATCCGATCGGCCGGCGCGCGGAAGCGGTGCACGGCGTGCCGGATCGCCCAGGTCACGCCCCACAGTCCCCGGCCGGCCAGGTGGACCGCGCCGGGGACCGGCGTCTCGACGGTGAGGTCGTACCAGACCGCGTGCGGCGGCTGCGCGCCGATCAGGGCGCGGGCCGGTGTGGTGGGGCCGGGCAGCACCACAGTCGGGCCCTGCGCCGCGGCGAGCAGCGAGCGCAGCTCGTCGGCCGAGGCGGCGGTGACGACCGTGCCGGTGCTGTCCAGCTCGGCGCTGCTGGTGGCGACGAACGACGCCAGCAGTTCGGTGTCGGCCACCAGGCCGGGGCCGACCACGACGGTGAGCCGCACCGCGCTCACCTGCGCAGCAGGGGCAGGACGGCGGAGCCGAGCAGGTCCACGCCGCGCTCGTCGGTGAGGCCGTGCGGCGTGCCGAACTCGACCCGGCGCACGCCGGCGTCGATGAGCGCCTGGGCCTGGGCGGCGACCTGCTCCGGGGTGCCGGAGAAGGCGAACCGGTCCAGCACGTCGTCCGGGATCAACCGGCCCGCCGCCTCGTCCTCGCCCGCGTCGACCAGGTCGCCGACGCGCTTCACCAGGTCGTCGGGGAGCACGACGGTCGGATCCAGCTCCGCCACCACGGCCAGGTACATGGCCACCTCGGTGCGGGCCTTGGCGCGGGCGGCCGCGCCGTCGGTGTCGACGACTGTCACCGCGCCGAGCACGATGCCGACGTCCGCCACGTCGCGCCCGGCCTTCTCCGCGCCGGTCCGCAGCCGCTCGCGGATCACCGGGACCATGTCCGGGTTGGCGCTGCCGCCCACCTTGATCTCGTCGGCGATCCGGCCGGCCAGCGCCGCGCCCTGCGGACCCCACGCGCCCAGCAGCAGCGGCGGGTCGGGCCGCTGCACGTCGTAACGCAGCGCGGTGCCGGCCTCCAGCGAGAAGACCTTTCCGGTGAAGCCGCTGCGGTCGCCGCGCAGCAGGCGGTAGACGACCTGGACGGCCTCCTCGATGGTGGTCAGCGGCCGCGGCTGCGGCAGGCCGACCGAACCCAGCCAGGTCCCCCGGGCCAGGCCGAGGTAGGCCCGCCCGTGCGAGGCCAGGTCCAGGGCGGCGAGCTGACCGGCGATCTCGTACGGCGCCATCGAGTACGGGTTCAGGCAGGCCGCGCCGAGGCGTACCCGCTCGGTCGCCTGAGCCATCTCCAGCAGCGGGAAGATCGGCGGCTGGTACATCAGGTCGCCGAAGACGGTGAGCACGTCGAAGCCGTGCGCCTCGGCGGCGCGGGCCAGCCGGGCGTACGCGCCGGCCGGCTTGTCGCTCTGCAGGCCGAGTCCGATCTCGACGGTCATGTCAGGTCCGCCGAGTTCATCGTGCGCCGGCAGGTCCGTTCCACCTTCATGACGAGCCGCTCCTCCGGGTCGGGGCAGATGAAGTGGGAGTCCTGGGCCAGCCAGTCCCCCGGCGCCAGGTCACGCTGCTTGGCGGCGAGGAAGGGCAGCACGGACGCGAGCGCGTACACGCAGAAGTGCTTGCCCTCGGGCAGCCGCAGGTGGGCGCTGTTGGTCAGCTCGAAGGAGTCACCCACGGCCATGCCGCACACCGACCGGCCCTCGATCCGGTCGACTGTCACCTTCAGGTCGTAGATCTCCATGTCGCCGTCGGCGGTGTCGCTCACGGCCCCTCCCCTTCGTCGATCCGTACGATGATCTTGCCGGTGGTCCGGCGTTCGGCCAGCTCGGTGAGCGCCGCGGGCGTCTCGTCCAGCGACACGACGCGGCTGACCGGCGGCCGGACCGCGCCGGAGGCGCACATGTCGAACAGTTCCTGGTAGGCGGCCTCGACCGCGGACGGGCGCTGCCACGGGTACTGCGAGCCCCAGGACAGGCCGACCAGCGTCGCGTTCGCCGCCATCAGCCGCAGCGGATCGACGGGCGGCGGCGCGCCACCGGCAGCGCCTACCGCGACCAGGCGGCCCTCGAAGGCGAGGCACTCCCAGGAGCGGGCGAACACGTCGCCGCCCACCGGGTCCACCACGACGTCCACGCCCCGCCCGCCGGTGGCCTCCCGCACGGCGGCCACGAAGTCCTCCGCCGTGTAGTCGATCGCCACCTCGGCGCCCTGGTCGCGGCAGATCGCCGTCTTGACCGGGCCGCCGGCGGTGGCGAGGACCCGGGCGCCGCGGGCGACCGCGAGCTGGATGACGGAGATGCCGACACCGCCCGCTCCGGCGTGCACCAGCACCGTCTGCCCGGCGGTGACGCCCGCCCGTTCCAGCGCGAACCAGGCGGTCTGGTAGGTGACCGGCAGCGCTGCCGCGATCACCGGGTCGACTGTGGACGGTCGCGGCACCACCACCGCGGCGTCCACTGTGACTGTGGTGCCGAGCGCGCCGCGCGGCAGCGCCGGGCAGGCCAGCACCTCCTGACCCAGCAGGTGCCCGGCCCCGTCGCCGGCGGCGACGACCCGCCCGGCCGCCTCCACCCCCGGCGTCATCGGCGGATCCGGCCGCACCGGGTACTCGCCCCGGCAGAGCATGACGTCCAGGAAGTTCAGCCCGACCGTACGGACGGCGAGCCGCACCTGGCCGGGGCCGGGCGGCGGGTCGTCGGGCAGCTCGGCGACCGACAGCACGTCCGCCGGTTCACCGGTCCGCCCGGCGACCAGCCGCCGGATCATGCCGCGCCCACCGGTTCCCGGACCAGCTCGGCGTGGTGGTGCACGATCACCCAGCGGCCGTCGACCCGGCGCACCACGTCGGTGACCCGGGTGATCTCCGGCTCGTCGTCCGGGCCGAGCTGCGCGACCAGCTCGTACCGGGCCACGCCGAAGTCGTCCCACACGTCGATGCGCTTGCCCCGCGCGGCGAGCACCGCCAGCCGGGGCCGCTGACCGGCGGCGTCCCGCTGGGCGCGGTACTCGTCCAGCTCGGCCCGGGTCCGCAGCGGTCCCGGCAGGTGCGTCTCCCAGGTGGTCACCTCGGGGTCCAGGTGCGTGTCGAACCGCTGCTGGTCCCCGGCGAGGAACGCGTCGTACATGTCGTCGATGCCGGCGGCGATCTCCGCCGCGCCTGCCTGCGCGGAGGTCATCGCGTCTCCTCCTGGTTGCGGTCGTCGCGGGCGATCTGCCCGCCCTTCATCACCCACCGCACGTCCCGGAAGGCCGAGGTGTCGGCCAGCGGGTCGGCGTCCGTCGCGATCAGGTCGGCCAGCTTGCCGACCTCGACGGTGCCGAGGTCGGACTCCGCGCCGAGCCACCGGATCGGGCCGAGCGTGCCGGCGTGGATGGCCCGGGCGGCGCCGATCCGCTCGGACATGTACTCCAGCTCCCGGATCGAGGCGGTGGTGCCCTCGAACTCCCAGAACGGGGGCATGTCGCTGCCGAGCAGGACCTCCACCCCGGCGGCGATCGCCATGTCGAAGCTCTCCAGGTGCCGGGGGCCGGCGCCGAGCGAGCGGCACTGCATCCACTCCGGCACGCCCAGCTCGTCGAAGAACTCCTTGCAGCGGGTCACCAGCAGCGTCGGCACGAGCGCCGTGCCGCGCTCGGCCATCCGCGCCGCGACCTGCGGGGTGAGCTGGTAGCCGTGCTCCACGCAGTCCAGTCCCAGCTCGACCGCCGCGCCGATCACGTCGGCGGGCCCGGCGTGCGCGGTCACCTTGCGGCCCCACGCGTGCGCCGTCTCGATCACCGCCGTCATCTCGTCGGCGAACAACTGGGGCGTGTGGATGCTCTCGTGCTCACCGGCGATGCCGCCCGAGATCATCACCTTGATCAGGTCCGCGCCGGCCTTGATCTGGCTGCGCACGCCGTGGCGGAAGCCCACCGGGCCGTCGCACTCGAGCGTGTCGTTGCTCTCGTGCCCGTGCCCGCCGGTGCACACCAGCGCCCGGCCCGCGGTGTAGATGCGCGGACCGGGGACCCGCCCGGCGTTGATCGCCCGCCGCAGCGCGAAGTCCGCGTGGTCCTTCTCCGCGACGCAGCGCACGGTGGTCACGCCGGAGTGCAGCGTGCGCCGCGCCCCGTCGGCCATGTAGTGGGCGAGGTCGTACGCGCCCATCCCCTTGACGCCCTCGCCGGCGGAGCCGGGCAGCGACAACGAGAAGTGGGTGTGCATGTTGACCAGGCCGGGCGTCACGTAGGCACCGTCGAGGTCCACCTCGGTCAGCCGGCCGGCGGCCCGCGCCTGCTCGGCCACCTCGGCGTACGGCCCGACGGCGGCGATCCGGTCACCCCGGACCCACACCCCGGCGCCGGTCACCGGCGCCATGCCGTCCACCACGCGGGCGTCGAGCACTGTGCAGTTGCCGAGCAGCGTGCTCGGCTGCTCGGGCGAATAGGCGGCACTCACGCGATCACTCCATAAACGTCTCGGGCGGCCCGCGCGGAGACGTAGCCCTCGGCCACGTCCCGTCGCACCGCCTCCGGATCCCGACTCCCCGGGTCGCCGTGCCCGCCGCCACCGGCGGTCAGCAACGTCACCCGATCCCCCACCGCCACCGCGGTACGCCGTGTGCTCACCCGGTGCTCCCGGTCCGTGCCCGGGAAGACGATCACCTGGTTCGGCTCCGGCTGTGCGCCGCCGGCCAGCGCCCACGGCGCGCTCTTCGTCTTCTTGATCACCGTCAGGAACTCGCCGGGCGTCACGAACCGGATGTCCCGCCGCAGGCCGCAGCCGCCCCGGAACCGGCCCGCGCCACCGGAGTCGGTACGGATCTCCACCCGCTCGAAGAACATTCCCGTCTTCGACTCCAGCACCTCGACGGGCGTGTTGCGCGCCTGGGTCTGGCACAGGTGGTTCGCCGGCCCGATCCCGTCGTGCCCGGGCGTGCCGCCCCAGCCGACCGGGTCGTTGTTGCTGACCGCGAACATGTCGCCGGTGTCCGGGTGCCGGCCGACCATCATGAACCCGGGCACGTCGCCGCCGGAGGAGGCGGCCAGCCGGTCCGGCATGCCCTGGGCCAGCGCCTTGAGGATCAGCTCCAGTGCGACGGTGCCGGTCCACTGGGTGAACGTGGCGGCCGGGTACTGCGCGTGGAACAGCGTGCCGGGCTCGGCGCGTACCCGAAGGGGGGCGAAGTGCCCGGCGTTGGTCTGCTCGTGCGGCGTGGTGACGCCCTTGAACGCGACCCGGCAGGTGGCGATGGTGGCGCCCAGCGGCAGGTTCACCGGTCCGGGCACCGCCGGCGACGAGCCGGCGAAGTCCACTGTGAACTCGCCGTCGGCGACGGTGACGGTGACCCGCATGAGGATCGGGTCGTCGCTGACGCCGTCGTCGTCGAGCCAGTCCTCGGCGGTCCAGCTGCCCTGCGGCAGCGCGGCCACCGCCTCCCCGGCGCGCTGCGCGGCGACGTCGATCACCCGGTCGATCACCGCGTCGACCACTGCGGGGCCGTAGTCGCGGTACAGCTCGGTCATCCGCCGCTCGCCGGTACGCAGCGCGGCGATCTGCGCGTTGAGGTCACCGATGACCAGTTCCGGCATCCGCGAGTTGAAGCGGATCAGCTCGTGGATCTCGCGCACCGGCTCGCCCCGGTCGTACACCTTCGTGCCGGGGAAGATGATCCCCTCCTGGTGCATGTCCGTGGAGTCGAGCACGTACCCGGGGTCCTTGGCGCCCAGGTCCATCCAGTGCGCCCGGATGCACAGGAAACCGATCAGCTCCTCGCTGTCCGGCAGGACGACCGGCGCGAACATCGTCGCGTCGTACGTGTGCGCCGCGTTCCAGTACGGGTAGTTGAGCAGCACCACGTCGCCGCGGCGCAGGTTCTCCCGGCCGACGTACTCCACGCCCTTGCGCAGCGAGTAGTCGTTGGCGCCGAGGAAGCGGGACAGCCCCGTGGACTCCGCGACCAGCCGCAGCTGCCGGTCGTAGATGGAGATGCCGAAGTCGTACACCTCGTAGATCACCGGGTTGAACGCGGTGCGCACGAGCGCGGCCCGCATCTCCTCGGCGGCCGAGACGAGGTGGCTGCGGACGACCTCGACGGTTGCCCCGTCGACCGTCGGCTCACCCATCGACGTCCACTCCGTAGACGTCCCGGGCGGCCTCCCGGGAGACGTAGCCCTCGGCCACGTCCCGCCGTACCGCCTCCGGGTCGCGGCTGCGCGGGTCGCCGTGCCCGCCGCCACCGGCGGTCAGCAGCGTGACCCGGTCGCCCGCGGCCACCACGGTGCGCTTGGTGCTCACCCGGTGCTCGCGGTCGGTGCCCGGGAAGACGACCACCTGGTTCGGCTCCGGCTGCTCGCCGCCGGCCAGCGCCCACGGCGCGCTCTTGGTCTTCTTGATCACGGTCAGGAACTCACCGGGCGTCACGAACCGGATGTCGCGGCGCAGGCCGCAGCCGCCCCGGAACCGGCCCGCGCCACCGGAGTCGGCGCGGATCTCCCAGCGCTCGAAGAACATCCCGGTCTTGGCCTCCATGACCTCGATCGGGGTACCCCGGCCGGTGCTGCCGGAGACGTGCGTGGCGGCGTCCATGCCGTCGTGCGTCGCGGTGCCGCCCCAGCCCACCAGGTCGTTGTTGCTGACCGCGAACATCTTCCCGGTGTCCGGGTGCAGGCCGACCATCATGAAGCCGGGCACGTCGCCGCCGGAGGAGGCGGGCAGCAGGTCCGGCATGCCCTGGGCCAGCGCCTTGAGGATCAGCTCCACCGCGACGATGCCGGTCCAGAGCGTGAACGTGGGCTGCGGGTAGACGGCGTGGAACAGGCTGCCCGGCTCGGCCCGCACCTCAAGCGGCGCCACGGTGCCGGCGTTCGACGGCTCGTCCCGCGACGTCAGCGACTTCAGCACGACCTTGCAGATCGCCTCGGTCGCGCCGAACGGCATGTTGATCGGGCCGCGGGTGGCCGGGGCCGAGCCGGCGAAGTCGACGATGAAGCGCCCGTCGTCGATGGTGACGGTGACGCGCATCTTCACCGGGTCGTCGGTGATGCCGTCGTCGTCCACCCAGTCCTCGGCGGTCCAGGTGCCCTGCGGCAGCGTCGCCAGCGCCGCGCGGGCGCGGGCCTCACCGTCGGCGATGATCCGGTCGATCGCCTGGTCCACGGTGTCCCGGCCGAACTTCTCGATGATCTCCAGCATCCGGCGCTCGCCGGTGCGCAGCGCGGCGATCTGCGCGTGCAGGTCACCGAGCACCGCGTCGGGCATCCGCGAGTTGAAGCGGATCAGCTCGTGGATCTCGCGCACCGGCTCGCCCCGGGACACGACCTTGGTGCCCGGGAAGATCAGCCCCTCCTGGTGCATGTCGGTCGAGTCGAGCACGTAGCCCGGGTCCTTGGCGCCCAGGTCCATCCAGTGCGCGCGGACGCAGAGGAAGCCGACCAGGTCGCCGTCCGCGTCCGGGTCCGCCTCGTCCGGCCGGAACACCGGGGCGAACAGCGTCGCGTCGTACGCGTGCGCCGCGTTCCAGTACGGGTAGTTCAGCAGCACCACGTCGCCGCGGTGCAGGTTCTCCCGGCCCACGTACTCCACGCCCTTGCGCAGCGAGAAGTCGTTCGCGCCGAGGAAGAACGTCAATCCGGTGGCCTCGGCGACCAGCCGCAGGTCGGCGTCGTACATCGACAGGCCGAAGTCGTGCACCTCGTAGATGACCGGGTTGAACGAGGTACGGATGAGGGTGGCCCGCATCTCCTCCGCGGCCGACAGCAGATAGCTGCGGACGACCTCGACCTGGGCTCCGTCCAGCGTGGTCATGCGGCTTCCTCCAGGGTGACGAGCAGGTATCCGTGGTCGTCGACGGTGACCCGCTGGCCGCTGGGCACCACAGTGGTGGAGGTGCCCTCGTCGATCAACGCCGGTCCGTCGAAGGTGTCGCCCGGCTCCAGGCGGGCCCGGTCGTAGACCGCGAACGGCACCACCGCGTGCTGCCCGAAGTCGTAGGCGTCGCGGTGCGTCAGCAGCGCCTGCGACGGGTCGCCGTCGCCGCGCGGCAGGGTCTGCAGCTCGGGACGGTCGGTGCGCCCGATGCCGCGCACCCGCAGGTTGAGGATCTGCAGCGGGTTGCCCATGGTGTGGCCGTACCGGGCGCGGTGCGTCTCGTCGAACGCGGCGCGGATCGCGTCGCGGTCCAGCTCGCGCCCGACGGTGACCATCAGGCTGTGTTCCTGGCCCAGGTAGCGCAGCTCGAACTGCCGCTCCAGCACCGCCTCGCCGGCCGGCACGCCCTGCGCCACCAGCGATGCGACCGCCTCGGCCTCGACGGCCTTGAACAGCTGCTCCAGCTCCGCCAGGTCGGCGTCGTCGAGCGTGGCCATCACGGTACGGCTGAAGTCGTTGACGATGTCGGCGGAGAGCATGCCCCAGGCGGAGAAGCCGGACGGCGCGAACGGCACGATGACCTCGCCGATGCCCATCTCGCGGGCCAGCAGCGGGGCCAGCAGCGGCCCGGCGCCGCCGAACGCGAGCAGCGCGAACTGCCGGGGGTCGTGACCCCGCTCGACGGTGATCTGGCGGACCGCGCCGACGGTGCGGGCCAGCAGCACGTCGAACACGCCGGCGGCCGCGTTCTCCACGGTGAGTCCGAGCGGCTCGGCGAGCTGCTCCTGAATTGCGGCGCGCGCCTCGGCGTCGCGCAGGCCCATGGTGCCGGCGAGGAAGCGCTCCGGGTCCATGTAGCCGAGCACCACAGCGGCGTCGGTGACCGTCGGCTTGGTGCCGCCCCGGCCGTAGCAGACCGGGCCGGGGTCGGCGCCGGCGCTCTGCGGGCCGACCTTGAGCAGGCCGTGGTCGAGCCAGGCGATCGAACCGCCGCCGGCGCCGATGGTGCGGATGTCGTACGTCGGGATGAGCAGCGGGAAGTGCTCCAGCTGAGCCTCGTACGCGGCGACCGGGTTGCCGCGCTCGATCACGCAGGCGTCCAGCGAGGTGCCGCCGATGTCGAACGTGAGTACGTTGTCCCGGCCCAGCTCGGAAGCGACGTACGCGGCACCGACGATGCCGCCGGCCGGTCCGGACAGCACGGTGTGCGTGGGGGCGGTCTTGGCGACCGCGCTGGTCATCGAGCCGCCGCCGGAGCGCATGATCAGGAAGCGCCCGGCGAAGCCGCGCTCGGCCAGGCCGGACTCCAGCTCGTCCACGTACCGCTCGAAGATCGGCCGGATGTACGCCTCCAGCACCGTGGTGCTGGTCCGCTCGTACTCCCGGTACTCGCGCACGATGTCCGTCGACAGCGACAGGCTGACGTCGGGGAACTCCTCGTGGATGAGGCGCGCGGCCTCCCGCTCGTGGCTCGGGTCGAGGAACGAGTGCAGGAAGCAGATGGCGATCGAGGTGACCTGCTGGTCCACCACGAGCGTGCGCGCGGCCGCCCGGACGCTGTCCGGGTCCAGCGGCTCCACCACCCGGCCGCGGTAGTCGAGCCGGCCCCGCACCCCGGCGGTGAAGCGGCGCTGCACCAGGCTCTCCGGCCGCTGGTACTGGAAGTCGTACATGTGGTCGGACGGCACGTTGCCGCGCCCGATCAGGAAGATGTCCCGGAAGCCCTCGTTGGTGATGATTCCGGTACGGCCACCGCGACGCTCCAGCACCGCGTTGAGGCCGAGCGTGGTGCCGTGGATGAACAGCTCCACCTCGGACAGGTCGGTGCCGAGCGCGCTGATCGCGTTGAGGACACCGTCCGCGGGCCGGGCCGGGGTCGTCGCCGCCTTGCGGAAGCGGACCCGGTTGGTGCGCGTGTCGAGTTCCATGGCGTCCACGAAGGTCCCGCCGATGTCGACGGCGAGCCGGATGGGGCGACGGGTCATGGCGTGACAGCCTGCCTTCCGATGAGGGCGGGAAGCTCGGGAACGCGCCAGCAGGCGGCCCGGCTCTCGCCGTACGACTGAAGCTCCTGCTGCTCCGATCGGCACCGGTCGGTGACGAACGGGCACCGGGCGGCCAGTGGGCACCCGGTTGCGGCGTCGGCTTCCTCCAGGTCCTTGACCAGCTCGACGGCCTCGCCGTCGGACCCGGCCGTCCCGCCGAGGCGGGGGGCGCTGCCCAGCAGCGCGCGGGTGTACGGGTGCCGGGGCGTGTCGAAGACGACGTCCACCGGACCCTCCTCGACCACCCGGCCGAGGTAGAGCACCACGACGCGGTCGGCGAAACCGCGCACCGTGGCCAGGTCGTGGGAGATGAACACCGAGGCGCGGTCGGCGTCGGCGGCCACGTCGGCGATCACGTCGAGGATCTGCGCCTGGACGGTGACGTCCAGGGCCGAGGTGGGCTCGTCGAAGACGATCAGGTCCGGCTCGCCGACCAGCGCGCGGGCGATGCCGATGCGCTGGGCCTGGCCGCCGGACAGCTCGTGCGGGTACCGCTGCAGGATCGAGCGGTCCAGCTCCATCCGGTCCAGCACGGCGGTGACGCGCTCCTCCCGCTGGGCCGGGGACAGGCCCGCGGCGCGCAGCGGCTCGGCGATGGAGTCGCCGACGGTGCGGCGCGGGCTCAGCGAGCCGATCGGGTCCTGGAACACCAGCTGGGCGCGGGTCCGGGCCCGGCGCAGCGCCCGGCCACGCGGGCGCGGCCGGCCCGGCTGCTTGACCAGGGCCTGACCGGCGACTGTGACGGTGCCGGACGTGGGCGCGACCAGGCCCATGACGAGCTTCGCGAGGGTGCTCTTGCCGCAGCCGCTTTCGCCCACCACGCCCAGCGTCTCACCCGGCGCGAGCCGCAGCGTGACGCCACGCAGCGCGTGGTGACCGCCGGAGCCGAACCGGCTGCGGTAGACGACGTGGGCGTCCTCGATTTCCAGCACGGCGGGCTTCGGGTCCGCAGCCGCCGGCTGGGCGTCGCCCGCGTCCGGTGTGTGCGACGTGGACGGCAGGTCGGCGTCGAGCGGCCGGGTCTGCGGGTGGAAGCAGGCGAGCGACCATTCGCGGCCGCCGGGGATCGGCTGGGTGCCCGGCCGCCGGGACGAGCAGGTGCGGTCGGCGTGCGCGCAGCGGGCGACGAACGGGCAGTTCTCCGGCGCCTCGGTGAGCAGGGGCATGGCGCCGGGGGTGGCGACGACCGGCCGGCCGCCGACGTCCGGCACCGACCGCAGCAGCGCCCGGGTGTACGGGTGCGCGGGCTCCCGCAGCACCTGCGCGGCCGGGCCGCTCTCCACCACCGTGCCGGCGTAGAGCACCACCACCCGGTCGCAGACCTCGGCGATCGAGGCGAGGTCGTGGGAGATCAGCAGCACGCCCCGGCCGTCGGTGTCGGCGGCGTGCCGGAACTGGCGCAGGATCTCCCGGGTCAGTGTCACGTCCAGGCCGGTGGTCGGCTCGTCGGCGATCAGCAGGTCCGGCGCGCAGCCGGTGGCCAGCGAGATCATCACCCGCTGGGCCATGCCGCCGGACAGCTCGTGGGCGTACGCGTCGAGCCGCCGCTGCGGGCTGCGGATCCCGACCGCCTCGAACAGCTCGCGCGCCGCCTCCCGGGCCCGGTCGCCGGACATGTCCTGGTGCGTGGCGAGCCGGTCGACGAGCTGCTTGCCGATGGTGCGGGTGGGGCTGAGCGCGCCGCGCGGGTTCTGGAAGCAGATCGCCACCCCGCGTCCGCGGTGGGCGGCAAGCGCGGCGTCGTCCATGCGCAGCACGTCCGAGTCGCCGCACAGCACCCGGCCGGTGGCGTGCGAGCCGCCGGGCAGCAGCCCGACGATGGCGCGGGCCACCATGCTCTTGCCGCCGCCGCTCTCCCCGACCAGGCCGACGACCTCACCGGGGCGTACGGCGAAGGTGACGCCGCTGAGCGCGGCCACCTGCCGGCCGGGTCGCCGGATGGTCACCGAGAGGTTCTCGATCGACAGCATGGTCACCGCCGCTTCGCGTTGGCGCGGTCCTGCAGGCCTTCGCCGAGCAGGCTGAACCCGAGGACGCAGACGAACAGGGCCAGGCCGGGTGGGACGGAGGTCCACCAGCGGCCACCGACCACGTCCGCGGCGCCCAGGCTGATCATGGCCCCCCACTCCGCCTCGGGGATGCTCACGCCCAGGCCGAGGAAGGAGAGCCCGGCCAGGGTGAGCATCGCCCAGCCGCAGTTCAGCGGCGCGATCACCCGGACCGGGGTGAGGCTGTTGGGCAGCAGGTGCCGCCAGAGCACGCCCACCGGCGACGCCCCGGAGGTGATGGCGGCGTCCACGAACGGCAGTTCCCGCAGCGACCGCACCTCGGCGCGGACCAGCCGGGCGTACGCCGGCGCGTTCACCGCCGCGATCGTGATGATCAGGTTGATCGTGCCGTTGCCGAGCAGGGCGGCGACCGCCAGCGCCAGGATGAACGTGGGGAACGACTGGAAGATGTCGACCACCCGCATCAGCACGTCGTCGAGCCAGCCGCCGAAGTAGCCGGCGACCAGGCCGAGCAGCGTGCCCACGACCACCGCGAGCGCCACCGCGGCCAGGGCGATGCCCAGGTCGAGCCGGGCGGCGTAGAGCACCCGGCTCCAGATGTCCATGCCGTTGCCGTCGGTGCCGAGCAGGTGGTTGCCGCCCGGCGCCACCAGGGTGTTCGCCGGGTCGATCTCGGTCTCGCCCCACGGGCTCAGCAGCGGCGCGAACACCGCCACCAGCGCCACCACCGACAGGATGGTCGCACCGACGATGCTCATGCGGCGGGCGAACCGGCTGTCCCGGTCGCCGCCGGCGACGACCACCGGCGTCTGTGCGGAGTCGCCGCTGACGGCGGCGCGCAACTCGGCCATCAGAGCCTCACTCTCGGGTCGAGGATCGCGTGGACCACGTCGGCGATGAGGAACACCAGCACGTAGCACAACGCGATGACCAGCACCGACGCCTGAACCACCGGGTAGTCCCGGTAGAGCAGGCCGCGCAGGGCCCACTGGCCGAAGCCCTGCCACGAGTACACGTACTCGACGAGCACGGTGGAGCCGATCGCCGTGCCGAAGACCAGCGCCGCCAGCGACGGCAGCCGGACCAGCGTCGCCCGCAGCAGGTAGCCGTAGTGCAGCGTGCGGTCGCGCAGCCCGTGCGCCTTCGCCGCGGCGTACGACTCCGAGTGCAGCACCTCCAGCGCGGAGGCCCGGACGCTGCGCAGCAGCGGCGCGACCACGCCGACCACCAGGGTCAGCACGGGCAGCACCAGGTACGCCGCGGCGGAGGCGATCGCCGGGCCGTTGGCGGTGAGCACGGCGTCGACGAGATCGGCCCCGGTGAGCGGGGTCAGGTTCGTGTCCGGGTCGACCCGCCCGTTCGGCGCCGGGAACCAGCCGAGGATGCTGTAGCCGACCAGCACCAGCACCAGGCCGAGCCAGAACTCGGGGATCGAGTTGCCGACCAGGGCGAACATCCGCACGCTGTGGTCACCGACCCGGTTGGCCCGTTTGGCCGACCAGATGCCCAGGACCGTCGCCACGACGAGCGCGATGCTCACGGCGATGACGACGAGTTCCAGGGTGGGCCCCACCCGGAGCGCCATCTCCGATCCCACGGAGTTGCCGCTCTGGATGGAGGTCCCGAAGTCACCGGTGACCAGTCCCCTGAGGTAGTCGAGGAACTGCTGCCACAGCGACTGGTCCAGCCCGAAGCGGGCCCGGGCGGCGGCGGCGTCCTCCTCGGTGGCGTTCTGCCCGAGGATGCTGCGGACGGGGTCGCCCGGCAGCACCCGGACCAGGAGGAACGCCAGGACGACCACTCCGAGCAGAACGGGGATCAGCTGGAGCAGTCGCCTGACGACGAAGCGGAAGATTCGCATGGGCGGTTGACGTTCCTAGGCCGACGCGCTCAGGTAGCGCAGGCGGGCGAGGCCGTCCATCGGCTGCACCCAGCCGGCGACGGACTCCCGGACGGGCAGGTTGAAGTTGGGCTGGCAGATGACCACCCACGGCACGTCGGCGGCGAGGATCTCCTGGACCCGCTTCCAGAGCGCGTTGCGGGCGGCCGTGTCGACGGTGGTGTGCGACTTCTCGTAGATCTGCTCAATCTCCGGGTTGCTGTAGTTGGAGTAGTTGAGGTTGGCGCCCTTGACGAAGCTCGTCGCCAGCATGTACTCGACGTCGTCCACCCAGAGCTGCCCGGAGGTGATCTGCAGCGGGATGTTCTTCTTGGTCCGCCGCTCACCCAGGGTGGCCGGGTCCAGCGGGGTCAGCTTGAGCCGGATGCCCGCCTTCGCCGCCTCGCTCTGCACCTGGACGGCGATCTTCTGCTGCTCCTCGTTGTCGGCCTCGAAGACCAGCTCGGAGTCGAGCGACGACCGGCCGGCGGCGGCCATGGCGGCCTTCGCCTTGTCCAGGTCGTAGGTGAACGGGTAGCCGCTCTCGTCGTAGCCGGGCATGTCCAGCGGGACCGGGCTCTTGGCCGCGCGGGCGTCGCCGCCGTACACGTTGTTGATGATCTGCTCGTAGGGCACCGCGTACGCGAGCGCCTTGCGCACGTTCACGTCGTTGAACGGCGCGGCGGTCACCGACATCTGGATCGCGACCTGGCGGTTGCTGGCGGCCGAGATGACCTTGATGCCCGGGGCCTTCTTGAGGTCCTGGATGTCGCGCTGGCTGATGCCCAGCGCGATGTCGATGTCACCGGCCTGCAGCTGCAGCCGCTGGTTGGACGCGGCCGGCACGACCGAGATCCGGATGGTCGGCGTCTTGGCCGGGTCCGGGCCCGGGTAGTCGGTGTTCGCGCTGAGTTCGATCTCCTGGCCCTGGGTGGCCTTGGCGACGTTGAAGTAGCCGCCGGTCGGCGGGTTCTTCGCGAACCACTCCTTGGCCCAGGGGTCGCTGGAGCTGGCGCGCTTCTTCGCCTCGACCGAGTCGAAGACGTACAGCGAGATCGCCTGGATCTGCCGGGTGAGCGCGCTGGGGAAGGCCTGGTGGAACTCCACCGTGTAGTCGTCGACGACCTTGACCTGGTCGGCGCTGGTCAGGCCGATGGTGCGGTAGACGCCGGCGACGTTGGCCTGGGCGGCGAACGCGCGGTCCTTCGACCACTTCACGTCCGCGGCCTTCATCTCGTTGCCGCTGGCGAACTTCACGCCGCGGCGCAGCTTGAGCGTCCACACCTTCTGTTCGGCGTCGGGCTCGAAGGACTCGGCGAACGTGGGGGTGATGTTCTGGGTGTCGAGGATCTGGCTGCCGCCGGCGTTGGTGACGCCGTAGTCGATCAGGTATGGGAAGACGTTCTTGTAGAGCATCAGCGCGGTCAGGTCGAAGCCGACGAAGTCCTGGTCCCAGCTCGACAGGTAGCTGGAGACGGCGATGCGCAACGTCTTGGCGGCGGCGCCGCCGGACTTGCCGTCGGTGGACTTGTTGCCGCTGTCCGCGGCGCAGGCGCTGGTGGCGAGCAGGAGCGCGACGCCACCCCCAAGCTGCAGGACGCCGCGGCGGGAGAGCGCGGGCGAGGAGGCGCCCGGACGGGGTGAACGAGCCATGAGAAGTCCTCCTAGAAGCACGAGGCAGATGGCCCGAGCAGCGGACCTATCAGGAGTTCTACCGGATTTAGCAGCAGTGAACAATAGGGTGAACGGCGTTCACTGAGCCCTCATGGACTCGGCTTGATAACGCTCCCGAACTGCGAGACAACGCACGAAGCCGCGTTCACACAAGTTCACACGACCGTTACGCACGAGCCGTCCGCCATCGGCGTTGATCATGGAGTGCCGCCCCGCGAACCGGACGCGGAACGCCGATGACCCCGGGAGGGACACCCGGGGTCATCGTGCGCGCGGCCGGCCGCGCGGTTCAGGGGCGGGCGGTCTCCTCGGAGGCGCCGGTGATCATCGAGACGATCTCGTTGCGGCTGGTCCCGGTGATGCCGCGGACGCCGACCTGGCGTCCCCGGCGCAGCACCGCCACCCGGTCCGCGATCCGGAACACCTGGTCCAGGTTGTGGCTGACGACGAGCACGGCGGCGCCCCGCTCCCGCAGCTTCAGGATCAGCTCCTCCACCTTGGCGGTCTCGGCCACGCCCAGCGCCGCTGTCGGCTCGTCCATCAGCACCAGGCCGCTGGCCCAGTGGGTGGCGCGGCAGATCGCCACCGCCTGCCGCTGGCCGCCGGACAGGTCCCGGATCGTCGCCTTCGCGCTGGGGATGCGCACGTCCAGCGCGTCCACCAGATCCTGGGTCTCCCGGGCCATCCGGCGCCGGTCGAGCAGGCGCAGCGGGCCACGGGTGAGTTCCCGACCCAGGAACATGTTCATGTAGACCGGCTGCGAGTCGGCCAGGGCCAGGTCCTGGTAGACCACCTCGACCCCCTGCCGGCGGGCGTCGGAGGCGTCCCGGAACGTCACCGGCCGCCCGTGCATCTCCAGCTCACCCTCGGTCGGCTGGTACACGCCGGAGATGATCTTCACGAGGGTGGACTTGCCGGCGCCGTTGTCGCCGACCAGGGCGGTGATCTCCCCGGCGGCCAGTTCCAGGTCGAAGCGCTCGATCGCCACGACGCCGCCGAACTGCTTGCGGATGCCGCGCAACCGCAGCGCCGGGGCGCCCGCCCGGGTCGCGTCGTCCTTGTGGGTGACGGTGCTCATCATGCCCTCCCTGCGCGGCGAGCCGCCTGGATGCCGGGGCCGTCGCCCGCGGCGGTGTCCTCCAACCCGATCGGCGCCGAGCCGTCGGCGGCGTACACCCCGGCCACGGCCGGCGCGCCGGACCGGATGCCGGTCACGCCGGCGGTCAGCGCCCGGGTGACGAACGCCTGCGGCCGGAAGCCGAACAGGACCGTGTCACCCGGGGCGCACCCCGGCGCCGCGCTGACGTCGGCCATCGCGTAGTAGTCGATCGCCTCCGGCGCGGGCATCTCCACGTCGACCAGGTAGGCGTCGTCGAGACCACCGCCCCGGGGCACGATCAGCGCCCGGGTGCCGCCCAGGCCGAGCACCGGGTCGACGTAGAGGCCGCCACCGAAGACGTACGCCCGACCGTCCCACAGGTGCGACACCTCGCTGACGTAGAGCACGGCGGGCTCCTCGACCAGGTCGGTCACCGCGTGCCAGGGCGTCGTGCCGGTGAGCCCGTGGCCGGGCTCGACCTGCGTCACGCCCGCCTCGGCCAGCGTGGCCAGGATCGCCGTCGACGTCGTACCCGGGGCGTTGATCTCGACGTGCGACCGCCCGGCGGCGCGCAGCGCGGCGGCAGCGCGTCGCAGGGTGCCGAGGTTGGGCGTCGGCACGACCCGTCCGGCGGCCGTGTCGAACAACTGGGTCGGGAAGCTGGTGACACCCGCGAACCGGGCGCCGGGAAGGGCGTCGAGCCGGTCGGCGACCGCGACGATCTCGTCGGCCGCCCAGCCGCCCTCGTGGCCCCGGTAGAAGCGGTCGCCGGGCGCGGCGATCCGGGCGAGCAGCGCCTGCTCCCGCCCGGCCGCCGCGCTCGCGCCCGCCGCCTCGGCGGCCTTGGCGTCGTTGAAGACCGTCCAGTACGCGGGCGCGAGCGCGGCGGCGACCGCCGCCTCGTGCCGGGGGATCTGCACCAGGTGACCGAGGTGACCGATGCCGAGCCCGCCGTGCCGGTCGGCGAGCGCGCACTGGAGGTCGACGCCGACCGCCTCGGTGATGCCCGCGTCGCGGACCGTCCGGCAGAAGTCGGGGTTGCGCCCGACCTGCTTGGTCATCGCGTAGACCGACAGACCGAAGCGGTCGGCCTCGCGGCGGATGGCGGCGGCGTTCGCCGCGACCGTGTCGAGGTCCAACGCGTAGGAGTTCGCCGGCAGGTCACCGCTGTCGTGCAGGTGCGCGGCGGCGGCGAGCAGGCCCGGATTGCGGCGTCGCAGCAGGTCCAGAAACATGCGGTTGCTTCCTTCCGGGTCAGCTTCGCCGCTCGCGCAGCGAGAGGGAGACGGCCACCAGGATGATCGCGCCGCGCGCCATCATCTGCTGGGACACGGACAGGCCGGCCAGGATCAGGCCGTTGTTGAGCATGCCCATCAGCAGGCTGCCCAGCACCGCGCCGACGATCGAGCCCTTGCCGCCGAAGAGGCTGGTGCCGCCCACGATCACGGCGGCGATCACGGACATCAGGTCGGCCTCGCCGAGGGTGTACCGGGCGCCCTGGAGGCGTCCGGCGTACAGCAGGCCGGCCAGGGCGGCGCACATCGCGCTGCCCATCAGCACCATGATCTTGACGCGGATCACCTTGATGCCGCTGACCCGGGCCGCCGCCACGTTGTCGCCGATGGCGAGCGTGTGCGCGCCGTACCGGGTCTGGCGCAGCACCAGGTACCCGACCACCGCCGCCGCCACCGACCAGAGCACCAGCCCGGGGATGCCGAGGATCTCGCCCTGGCCGAAGAAGGAGAGGAACGCGTCGTTGCTGACCGGCACCGACTGCAGGCCGGTGACCTCGCGGGCCAGGCCCGCCACCGCGCCCATGGTGGCGAGCGTGACCAGGAAGGAGGGCAGCCGGACCAGGGTGACGAAGACGCCGTTCACCAGGCCGACCGCCGCGCCGGCGGCGAGACCGGCGGCCACGCCGAGCAGCATGCTGTCGGTCTCCCGCAGCGTCACCGCGCCGACCAGCGCGGAGAGCGCGACGACCGAGCCGATCGACAGGTCGATCTCGCCGGCGGCCAGCACGAAGACCAGCCCGACCGCCATGATCGTGATGGGCGCGGTCTGGATGACGATGTTTGTGAGGTTGCTCGTGGTCAGGAAGCCGTTGCTGCCCTGGGTGACGGCGAAGAACAGGAACACGACCGCGAAGCCGATGTAGACCACGTAGTCGCGCCAGTTGATCCGGCGCCAGGCCGGGGCGGCGCTGGTCTTCACCGCCGCATCGGTGTGGGTCATCTATCGTCCCTCCGCTGTCTGGAAAGAGGTGGTCGTGCCGTCGTGGACGCCGGCCTCCCGGCGGGCCACCGCGACGGCGCCGAGCAGGCCGGCCCGGTCGCCGAGCAGGCTGGTCTTGATCAACGGAACGCCCGTGCTCAGCGCGGCGACCCAGCGCCGGACCGGCTCGACGAGCTCGGTCCGGGAGCCGATGCCGCCACCGAGGATCACCGCCTCCGGGTCCAGGACGGCGGTGACCGCGACGACCGCCAGGGCGATCAGCCGGGCCTCCTCGTCGATGGCCGCCAGCGCGACCGGATCGCCGGCGGCGGCCCGGTCGAAGACGTCGGGCACGCTCGCCTGCTCGCCGGACACCGCCCGGTACCGGGCGGCGAGGGCGGCGCCGGCGACTGCCTCCTCCAGCGCGCCCTTCACCTGGTTGCCCGGGTCGAACGGGTCGGTTCCCAGCGGCAGGTAGGAGATCTCCCCCGCCGCGCCGCGCGCGCCCCGGACCAGCTCCCCGTTCAGCACGATGCCCATGCCGACTCCGGTGCCGACCGCCACGAACACGAAGTGCCGGTGGGTACGCCCGCTGCCCAGCCACCGCTCCCCGGCGGCGGCCATGTTGACGTCGTTGTCCAGCACGACCGGGTGCCCCAGGCGGCGGGTCAGCTCGGCCCGCACGTCGAGCGCCTCGAGGTCGGAGACGTTCGGCGACAGCTCGATCGCGCCGGTCGCCGGGTCGGGCACGCCGGGCAGGCCGATCGCGCTGGCCCGCACGTCGGACCAGTCGACGCCGGCCCGGGCGGCCAGTTCGCGCAGCAGCGTGTCGATCTGCGCGGCCACCGCCGTGCCGCCCCGGGGGTCGGTCGGCTGCACCTGCTCGCTCACGACGAGACCGTCGAGGTCGGCCAGCGCGGCCCGCAGCTTGGTGCCGCCGAGGTCGACGCCGGCGACGTAGCCGGACGGACGCGGATGCGCGGCCATCAGCCGACCGTCAGGAGTCGGGCCGGGTTGGCCGCCAGCATCTGGTCGATCGCCTCCGGCGGCACACCGAGGCGGGTGAGACCCGGCACGATCTCCCGGCCGAGGTAGGAGTAGCCGAGCCGGCCGTGCGTACGCGGGTTCAGGTACGCCTCCGCGCCGGTCAGGTCCATCGAGAGCAGGATCCGGTCGGCGTAGCCGTCGCGGACCAGCCCGGCGAGCATGTCGAGCCGGGCACGGTCGGGCCGGTGGTACGCCCGCTTGCCGAACTCGCCCTCCGGCGGATTCTCCGGCAGCGGGGCGAGCACGAAGTCCCAGAACTGCTTGCCGAGCGTGTCGAAGGCGATGTTGACGCCGGTGGCCAGCACCGCCCGCAGGTAGTCCGGGTCCGGGTTGATGTCCAGGTGGCCGATGACGACGCGGGAGGGGTCCATCTTCTCCTCGCGCAGGATCTCGACCTGCTCCAGCGCCATGGTGCCGTGCGTGGTGTGCGTGTTCAGCGCCAGGCCGGTGGCGACGGCGGCGCGGGCGGCGGCACGCAGGCACTTCTCCTCGTGCGCGGTGATCTCGTTCAGCCCGGTGGCCTGCTCGCCGAAGATGCCGACCTTGATCCCGGTGTCCCCGACACCGACGGTGGCGTCGGCGACGAAGCGTTCCCGCATCTCGTCGACGCTCGCGCGCAGCGCCCAGCCGGGCGAGTACGGCTCCAGGTAGATCGCCGATCCGGCGACCACGTGCAGGCCGGTACGCAGTGCCACCTCGCGCAGCAGCGTCACGTCGTGACCGACCACCTCGTACGGGGACAGGTCCACGATCGTGCCGAAGCCCAGCTCGGGCAGGTCGCGTACCGCCCCGGCGGCGAGGTCCGCGCGGTCGTCGGCGACGCCGCCGGACAGCCACGGCCCGGGCACCAGCGCGCCGAGGTGCTCGTGACTCAGCACCCGGCCGAGCGACTCGGGAGGCACCGGTCCGAGGACTGTCTGGACGTACCCCATGTGCTTCTTCCTCTCGTCTCGCGGTGCTCGCGGACCCGGCGGTGGGCCGGACCGCGCCCGGCGAGGTCCGGGGCCCGTTCGGCCGGGCCCCGGACCTCGCCGCCCGGCGTCAGTTGCCGAGCACCTCGGCCGGGGGCTCCTGGCCGTAGTCGTCGCGCCAGGCGTCGGCGATGTTGTCCTTGGTCGCGGCCATCGGCGATCCGACGACCAGCTCCGGGGCCTTCTTGCCGAGCAGGCCGTACGCGGCGACGACGCCCAGGTTCTGGCCGAGCCGGGTCGAGCCGTTGGCGACGATGCCGGCGACGTTGCCGCCCTTGACCATGTCGGCGGCGAGGTTCGCCTCCAGGTCGTTCGTGACGATCTTGACGTCGGTGCGGCCCTGCTGCCGGGTCGCGGCGAGCACGCCCTCGGCGGCGGTGGCCCAGGCGACGTAGACGCCCTTGAGGTCGGCGTGGCGGGTCAGCATCGCGGTGGCGATGTCCTCGGTGCGCGCCGGGTCGGAGAACCCGGCCTCCTCGACGATCTCGATGTCCGGGTAGAGGTAGCCCAGCCAGTCCTTGAACGCCTTGTCCCGCTGGTTGGTGAACCAGAAGTCGGCGTCGTGGTAGACGTAGCCGACCTTGCCCTTGCCGCCGAGCGCCTTGCCGAGCATCTCCGCGTTGGCCTTGCCGAACGCGGTCAGGTCGGCGGTGACGATGCCGACGATCTGCTGCCCGGACTTGTAGTCCTTCGGCGGGGTGGTCATCACGACGAGCTTGACGCCGGCGTCCACGGCGGGCTTGAAGGCGGCGGCCGCAGCGGTCGGGTCGACGGCGATGGTGACGATCAGGTCGGGCTTGAGCGCCAGCACGGTCTGCACGTTGTTGGCCTGCCGGGCGGCGTCGAACTCGGCGCTGGTGCTGGCGAGCACCTTGATGCCGAGCTGGTCGAACTCCTTGCGAACGCCGGACTCGACGGCCTTGGTCAGCGCGGAGCCCTCGTGCCAGACGAAGGCGGCGGAGTAGTTGCCGTCCTTGACCTTCTGCCGCTCCTCGTCGGTCAGCGAGAGCTGGTCGGCGGCGGTCGGCGTCTCGCCGCCGGGGCCGACGAACGACAGGCTGGGTTCGGTACGCGGGCCGCTCGACGCGCCGCCGCTCCCGGAGGTCTCGTTCGAGCAGGCGCCGACCATGAGCGCCAGGGCGCAGAGCGCGCCGAGGGCGGCGCCACGTCTACGGCTGAGAATCATTGCTCTTCCCTTCACAGCAACGGGGTCCGGAACCGGGATTCCGGACTGACACGGGGGTCCGATGCGACCGGCACGGCGCGTACGGGGGCACGCGCCGCCTCCCTGGGGCCGGCAACCTCTATTTCCGTTCAGGGTGAAAGTATTATCGCGGTCATCACAGTCCGTCAAGAGCGCTGGTCAGAGATTCGACCCACTCGGTTCAACCGTCACCACCGGCCTCACCTCGGAATTCAGTGGGATCCGTCGCCCGGGTGCGGGCCGGAAGACGACATGGTCCGGATGGTTGCTCATCCAGCGGCGCGGCTTTAACATTCGGGCGGAAAGAAAATCGGCGGAGGTGGGCGTGGAATCTCGAGCACCACGGGCGGCGAACCGGTCCACAGTGCTGGCCCACGTGCTGACCCACGGCCCGGTGAGCCGCACGGCCATCGGCCACGAGACCGACCTCTCCCCCGCCACCGTGTCGCGGATCGTGGAACAGCTGCTCGACGAGGGGCTGCTGACCGAGACCGACGGCGCACCCACCACCAACCGGGGCCGCCGGGCGACCCAGGTCGCGATCGCCGCCGGACGCGGCGTGGTCTGCGGCGTCGACGTCGGCGGCTCCAACGTCCGGCTGGTGGTCGCCGATCTCGCCGCCCGGCCGCTGACCGGCCGGACCGTGCCCACACCCGCCGACTACGACGCGCCCCGGCTGGCCCAGTGGCTGGCCGACCTGATCATGCGGACCGTCGGCGCCGACCGGGAGCGGCTCGACTGCGTAGCGGTGGGCCTGCCCGGCGCCGTCCGGCAGGGAGACCGCGCCGTCTCCAACGCCCCGAACCTGCCCCAGGTGGAGGACCCGCTGTTCCTGCGGCTGCTGGAGAAGCACCTGGGCGCCGCGGTCGAGGTCGACAACGACTCCAACTACGCGCTGCTCGGGGAACTGCGCTTCGGCGCCGCCCGGGACGCGCAGACAGCGGTGATGCTCACCATCGGGGCCGGACTCGGCGCCGGCGTCGCCATCGACCGCCGGCTGTTCCGGGGCCGCAGCGGCCTGGTGGGCGAGTTCGGCCACCTGCCGGCCGGCCCGCTCGGCGCGCCGCTCGAACGGATCATCAGCGGGTCCGGCATCCTCGCCCGCGCCCGCGAACTCGGCCTGTCGTTCGACAACGCGGCCGACGTGTTCCGCTCGGCCGACCCGCGACTGGCGCCGGTCAGGCAGTACGTCGAGCAGGCGCTGCTGGTGGTCCTCACCGCGGCGGTGGTCGCCTACGAACCGGAGGTGATCGTCCTCGGCGGCGGCGTCTCCCACGCGCTCACACCCGACCTGGTCCGGCTACGCGGCCGGCTGCACGAGATCGTGCCGGCCGCCGAGGCGGCAGTGCACGGCGCGGAACTCGGTGACCTCTCCGGCGCGCTGGGCGCCGTGGTCGCGGCGCTGCACACCGCGTACCGGCGGCTCGGGCTCGCCGAGGCGGACCTCGCCCGCGTTCCCCAGCCGGACGCCCTCGCCGGCTGCGACCTGCCGGCCCTGGCCGACCACGCCTGAGCAGGCGGCAGCGTCCCCGCCGGGCGCTGCTGTGAGCGTTCACCCGGCGGCCGGCCCGCTCCTTCTCCGGAACCGACCGGTTGAACATGTTATCGATAACCTGCTATGTTCCGGCACGGGAGCGAAGGGCACGCTCCCCGTCACCCCCGCAATCGGCACGGCGCACGAGGGTCCCCTCGCCGTCCGGCCGATCGGTGACCAGTCCGGGCCGCTCCGCCGATGCACGCCGACGCAGGCGGCCACCGGACGACTTCGGCCCAGCCGCACGCACGGCTCCGCGCCCTCTTCGCAGGCGACGTCGGCATCGACGGACGGCCCGGCCTGCACCACCACCCAGGGCAAGGAGTCCAGCAATGGCGAAACGAACATCCCTTCTCACCTCCGTCGCCGCCGCGGCCGTGCTCCTCGCGGCGGCGGCCGGCGGCGCGCTCAGCGCCGACCTCGGCGAGACGGCGCAGGCGTCGACAAACGGCACGCTCGCGGCGACCGCCGGCTGCGGCAAGGCGCCGACGCTGTCCAGCGGCACGCGCACCATCTCCAGCGGCGGGCAGAACCGCAGCTACATCCTGCGCATCCCGGACGGGTACGACCGCAACCACCCGTACCGGCTGATCTTCGGGTTCCACTGGCTGAACGGCTCGGCCAACAACGTCGCCTCGGCCGGCTACTACGGCCTGCTGCCGCTGTCGAACAACAGCACGATCTTCGTCGCGCCGCAGGGCATCGACAACGGCTGGGCCAACACCAACGGCCGGGACCTGACGCTGTTCGACGACATCTCCCGGCAGATCGAGAACGACCTCTGCGTCGACACGTCCCAGCGGTTCGCGCTCGGCTGGAGCTACGGCGGGGCGATGAGCTACGCGGTGGCCTGCGCCCGGCCCAACGTCGTCCGCGCGGTCACCGTCATCTCCGGCGCGAACCTGAGCGGCTGCAACGGCGGCACCCAGCCGGTCGCCTACTTCGGCATCCACGGCATCTACGACAGCGTGCTGAACATCTCCATGGGCCGCTCGCTGCGCGACACGTTCGTCCGGAACAACGGCTGCACCGCGCAGAGCCCGCGCGAGCCGAGCCGGGGCAGCCTCACCCACATCACCACCACGTACTCCGGCTGCCGCGACGGCTACCCGGTGCAGTGGGCCGCGTTCGACGGCGACCACACCCCCAGCCCGGTCGACGGGTCGTCCAGCCCGAACGACTCCCGGACCTGGACCTCGGGGGAGATCTGGCGGTTCTTCAGCCAGTTCGCGTCCACCACGCCGCCGACCACGGCGCCGCCGACCTCCGTGCCGCCGACCACGCCGCCGGTGACCACCGCACCGCCCACGACGCCGCCGGTCACGACCCCGCCGCCTGGTGAGCCGGGCGCCTGCACCGCGACCTACCGGACCGTGAACACCTGGCCGGGCGGCTTCCAGGCCGAGGTCACGGTGGCCAACAACGGCGCCACCACGCTCAACGGCTGGACCGTACGCCTGACCCTGGCCTCCGGCCAGGCGATCAGCAGCCTCTGGAACGGCGTCAACACGGGCACCTCCGGCTCGGTGTCGGTCCGCAACGCCGACTACAACGGCACGGTCGGCGCGAACGGCTCGACCACGTTCGGGTTCACCGCCACCGGAAACGGGGCCACCGCGCCCAGCGGAGTCAGCTGCACCAGTCCCTGATCTCCGTACCGCCGAACCCCCGCACGGGGAGCCGGGCCGTGGGTGGCACGCCGCCGCCCTCGGCCCGGCACCGCCGGGACAACTGAGGTCCCGCCGGACGCCGGGATGTGCTCTAATTAACTCTGGTCGATGTTCGCGCTAACATTCACGACCCCACAGGCCACCACCACCGACATGTCGGGGCCGCCGCCACACCACTGTTAGCGCTTACACCGACGGCCATCCACAACTCGCGAGGCACCGTGCCGGACGGTCGGGTGCTCGCGCGTATCCGAGGAGCCGTCATGGTGATCCCCCGTCCCCGGTCCGTCCGATCCGGACCACCGCGTATGACCATCTCCGCCCTGGTGCTCGTCCTGGCCGTCGCCGGCGCCGCCGTGGCCGCGCAGACCCGAAGCGCCGTGGCCGCCCCCGGGCCCGGCTCCATCGTGGGCGTGCAGTCCGGCCGCTGCGTCGACGTCCCCAACGGCAGCACCACGAACGGCACCCAGGTCCAGCTGTACGACTGCACCGGCGGCACGCCGCAGAGCTGGACGTACACGTCGGCGAAGCAGCTCACGGTGTACGGCAACAAATGCCTGGACGCCAACGGCCAGGGCACCAGCCCGGGCACGACGGTGATCATCTGGGACTGCAACGGCCAGGCCAACCAGCAGTGGAACATCACCTCGGCCGGCACCGTCACCGGTCAGCAGTCCGGGCTGTGCCTGGACGCGACGAACGCGGGCACCGCCAACGGCACCAGGATCATCCTGTGGACCTGCAACGGACAGGCAAACCAGCGGTGGAACGTCTCGACCACACCGTCGTCACCGCCGCCCACCTCGACGCCGCCGCCCGGCGGCCGGCCGTGCGACATCTACGCCGCGGGCGGCACCCCGTGCGTCGCGGCGCACAGCACCACCCGGGCGCTGCTCTCGGCGTACGGCGGCAACCTCTACCAGGTCCGCCGCTCCTCGGACAACGCCACCCGCAACATCGGACTGGTGAGCGCGGGCGGCTACGCCGACGCCGCTGCGCAGGACGCGTTCTGCTCCGGTACGAGCTGCGTGATCACCGCCGTGTTCGACCAGTCGGGACGCGGTAACGACCTGTGGTACCAGGGCTCCGCGCAGGTCCCCGGCTCCACCTCCAGCCGGCCCGCGAACGCGACGAGCGAGTCGCTGACGGTCGGCGGCGCCCGGGCGTATTCCCTCTACATCAACCCTGGGAACAGCTACTGGCGGGACGGCCACCTGACCGGCGTCCCCACCGGCTCCGCCCCCGAGGGCATGTACATGGTGACCAGCGGCACCCACGTCAACAGCGGCTGCTGCTTCGACTACGGCAACAGCGAGACCACCCGCAGCGCCGACGCGGCGGGGGCGATGGACGCGATCAACTTCAGCACCAGTTGCTGGTTCGGCGGCTGCTCCGGCAGCGGCCCCTGGGTGCAGGCCGACCTGGAGTGGGGTCTCTACCCGGGCGGCAGCCAGTCCTGGAACCCGAACCAGCGGGCGTTCACCAACCGGTTCGTCACCGCCACCCTGAAGAACAACGGCACCTCGCGGTTCGCCATCAAGGGCAGCAACGCCCAGTCCGGCGGCCTCTACACGCTCTACGACGGGTCGCTGCCGGCCGGTTACAGCCCGATGCGTAAGCAGGGCGCGATCATCCTGGGCAGCGGCGGCGACTGCTGCAAGCCCGGCGGCGGCGCGAACCTCAGCGCCGGCACCTTCTACGAGGGCGCCATGGTCGCGGGCTATCCGTCCGACGCGACCGAGAACGCCGTCCAGGCCGACATCGTCGCCGCCGGCTACCGCTGACCGGCGAGCCACTCGGCGACCACACTCCGCATCTCCCGAAAGGACTCGTCATGTCCGAGCCGAGATGGATACGCCGACTGCTGGCGGCGTTCGCCGTCACCGTCCTGGCCGCCGCCGGCGGCCTGATCCTCACCGCCGGCCCCGCACAGGCCGCCACCTCGATCACCGTCAACGGCGCCTCCGGCGGCCAGACGTTCGACGGGGTCGGCGCGGTCAGCGGCGGCGGCGGCAACAGCCGGCTGCTGATCGACTATCCGGAGCCGCAGCGCGGGCAGATCCTGGACTACCTGTTCAAGCCCGGATACGGCGCCGCGCTGCAGATCCTCAAGGTCGAGATGGGCGGCGACACCAACTCCACCAGCGGGTCCGAGCCGAGTCACGAGCACGTCCGGGGCGATCTCAACTGCAACCGCGGCTACCAGTGGTGGATCATGGAGCAGGCAAAGGCCCGCAACCCCGCCATCAAGCTGGCGGCCCTGCCGTGGGGCGCTCCCGGGTGGATCGGCAACGGCAACTTCATGTCCCAGGACATGATCAACTACTTCGTGGACTGGCTGGGCTGCGCGCGGCAGCACAACCTGACCATGGACTACATCACCGCCGCCCAGAACGAGAAGCGGACGGACGCGAACTGGACCATCAGCCTGCGCCAGGCGCTGAACGCCAACGGCTACAGCGGCGTGAAGATCATCTACGGGGACGACTACCCCGGTAGCTGGGGCCCGGCCAACGCCGTCGCCGGCAACGCCACGCTGCGCAACAGCATCGACGTGCTCAGCGGCCACTACCCGTGCGGCTACCTCAGCGCGCAGACCACCTGCACCGTGTCCTCGACAGCCACCTCCACCGGCAAGACGCTGTGGAACAGCGAGGGCGGCTCGCAGGACTACAACGACGGCGCCAAGCCGCTGGCCCGCGGCATCAACCGCGGCTACATCGACGGCCGGATGGTCGCCTACCTCAACTGGGACCTGATCGCCGCCATCACGCCGAACCTGCCCTGGTCCACGGTCGGGCTGATCCTGGCCAACCAGCCCTGGTCCGGCTGGTACTCGGTCGGCAAGAACACCTGGGCGCTGGCCCACACCACCCAGTTCACCGCACCCGGCTGGCGCTACCTGGACTCGGCCTCGGGCTACCTGGGCGGCAACCGCAACAACGGCAGCTACGTGTCGCTGCGCTCGCCCACCACCGGCGACTACAGCACCGTCATCGAGACCATGGACGCCACCGCGGCCCAGCAGGTCACCATGACCGTCACCGGCGGGCTGTCCACCGGCCAGGCGCACATCTGGGCCACGAACCTGAACTCGACAAACCCGAACGACTTCTTCGTCCGCACCGCGGACGTCACCCCGTCGGGCGGGTCGTTCACGTTCACCGCCCAGCCCGGCCACCTCTACACCGTCACCACCACGACCGGGCAGGGCAAGGGCACCGCCACCAGCCCGGCGCAGGGCTCGCTGGGCCTGCCGTACCGCGACGACTTCGACAGCTACGCCAGCGGGCGGTTCCCGAAGTACCTCCAGGACATGCAGGGCGCGTTCGAGATCGTCGGCTGCGGCGGCGGCCGGTCCGGCATGTGCCTGCGCCAGATGTCCGCGCAGGCGCCCATCACCTGGAAGACCCTCGCCGACCCGGCGACCTACGGCGGGAACCTGAGCTGGGGCAACTACACGGTCTCCGCCGACGTCCTGCTCGAACAGTCCGGCTACGCCCAGATCCAGGGCCGCGTCGGCAGCACCAACCTGGACCCGATCGGCCGCTACAACGCCTACTTCCTGCGGGTCACCGACGCCGGCGCGTGGTCCATCCTGCGCAACAACACCGCCGGGCAGCTCACCACGCTGCGCAGCGGGAACGTCGCGGCGCTCGGCACCAACCGCTGGCACAGCCTCGCGCTGGGCTTCGCCGGCACCACCATCACCGCCACCATCGACGGCGCCACCGTCGGCACGGCCACCGACTCCACCTTCGGCTCCGGCCAGGTCGGCTTCGGCACCAGCCAGGGCGAGACCGCGCAGTTCGACAACCTGTCGGTGGTCGCCGGCCCGGGCGGCAACCCCGGCGGTACGAGCGGCGCGTGGCTCAACCCCAACTCCAGCCGCTGCCTCGACGTGCCGAACCAGTCCCAGACCAACGGCACCCAGGTGACGTTGTGGGAGTGCAACGGCGGGACCAACCAGCAGTGGACGGCCACGTCGAGCCGGCAACTCCAGGTGTACGGGAGCAAGTGCCTGGACGCCGAGGGGCAGGGCACCTCGTCCGGCACCCGGGTGATCATCTGGGACTGCAACGGCGGCGCCAACCAGCAGTGGAACGTCAACACCGACGGCACGATCACCGGCGTCCAGTCCGGACTGTGCCTGAGCCCGAACGGCGGCGGGACCGGCAACGGCACCTCGATCATCCTGTCCGCCTGCACCGGCGCGAACAGCCAGAAGTGGAGCCGGGCGTGACGGCCCGACCCTCGCCGACCACACCATCCGCCGCGGCGCGGCCTACCCCGGGAGATGACCTGTGACGTCAACGCTATGGAGAACCGACCGCCGGACCAGACGATGGCTCGCACTGGCGGTGACCCTGCTCGCCCTGCTCGGGCTGGCCCCGGCCATCGCCGGCGGACTGAGCCCGACCGCCGCCCGGGCGGACAACCCGATCGTGCAGACCATCTACACGGCCGACCCGGCCCCGCTCGTGTACAACAACCGGGTCTACCTCTACACCGGCCACGACGAGGACAACTCGACCTGGTTCACCATGAAGGAGTGGCGGGTCTACTCGTCCGACGACATGGTGAACTGGACCGACCACGGATCGCCGCTCAGCCTCGCCACGTTCAGCTGGGCCAAGCAGGACGCGTGGGCCGGCCAGGCGGTCCACCGCAACGGCAAGTTCTACTGG
Source organism: Micromonospora sp. II (assembly GCF_001709195.1). Classification (NCBI taxonomy): domain Bacteria; kingdom Bacillati; phylum Actinomycetota; class Actinomycetes; order Micromonosporales; family Micromonosporaceae; genus Micromonospora; species Micromonospora sp. II. The sequence continues at coordinate 311,046 of NZ_LYXF01000078.1, forward strand.
TACGTGCCGATGGTCGTGCGGGCCACCGGCCAGATGGGCATCGGGGTGGCGGTGGCGGACAGCCCCACCGGGCCGTTCCGGGACGCCATCGGGCGCCCGCTGGTGAGCAACGGTGAGATCGACCCGACCGTGTTCATCGACGACGACGGCCAGGCGTACCTGTACTGGGGCAACCCCCGCCTGTGGTACGTCAAGCTGAACGCGGACATGATCTCGTACTCGGGCAGCCCGACCCAGATCCCGCTGACCGCGGCGGGATTCGGCGCACGGACCGGTGACGCGAACCGGCCGACCCTCTACGAGGAGGGTCCGTGGGTGTACAAGCGCAACGGCCTCTACTACATGGTCTTCGCGGCCAAGTGCTGCTCGGAGTTCATCGCCTACTCCACCGCGCCCGGGCCGCTGGGGCCGTGGACGTACCGCGGCACCGTCATGCCCACCCAGGGCAGCAGCTTCACCAACCACCCCGGCATCACCGACTACAAGGGCGGCTCGTACTTCTTCTACCACAACGGCGCGCTGCCCGGCGGCGGCGGTTTCACCAGGTCGGTGGCGGTGGAGAAGTTCTCCTACGGCGCTGACGGCTCGATCCCGACGATCAACATGACCACCACCGGCGCGCCGCAGATCGGCACGCTCAACCCGTACATCCGGCAGGAGGCCGAGACGAGCGCCTGGGCGTCCGGCGTGGAGACCGAGCCGGCCAGCGGCGGCGGGATGAACGTCGGCTTCATCGACAACGGCGACTACCTCAAGATCAAGGGCGTCGCCTTCGGGTCCGGCGCGACCTCGTACACCGCCCGGGTGGCCTCCGCGGGCAGCGGCGGCACCATCGAGCTGCGGCTGGACGGCACCAGCGGCCCGGTGGTGGGCACCTGCCGGGTGTCCGGCACCGGCGGCTGGCAGACCTGGGCCGACACGACCTGCGCGGTCAGCGGCGCCACCGGCACCCACGACCTCTACCTGCGGTTCACCGGCGGCAGCGGCTCGCTGTTCAACATCGACCACTGGCGGTTCACCCCCGCCGGGAGCACGCCGCCGCCCACCGACCCGCCGACCACCACGCCGCCGCCGATCGATCCCCCGCCGACCACTGCGCCGCCCACCACGCCGCCGCCGGGCGGTGGCGCCTGCACCGCCACCTACCGCACCACGAACTCCTGGTCGGGCGGCTTCCAGGCCGAGGTGACAGTCACGGCCGGCGCCGCGGCGCTCAACGGGTGGTCGGTGCGGTGGAACCTGGCCGGTGGCCAGAGCATCAGCCAGGTCTGGAGCGGCACGCTGAGCACCAGCGGCTCCACCGCGACCGTCAGCAACGCCGCGTACAACGGCTCCGTGCCCGCGTCCGGCTCCACCACGTTCGGCTTCATCGCCAACGGCTCGCCGACCACCCCGTCCCTGACCTGCACCACCCCGTGAAAGGAGCACACATGCGTACCACTGTGCGGAGATGGCTCACCGCGGGCGCCGCGCTCGCCGTGCTGGCCGCCGGTGTGCTGACGGCGACCGGACCGGCGGCCGCCGAGTCCAACGGCGGCACCCGCGTGATGCCGCTCGGTGACTCCATCACCGAGGGCACCCAGGTGCCGGGCGGCTACCGGATCGGCCTGTGGCAGCGGCTGGCCGGCGGCGGCTACCGGGTCGACCTGGTCGGCTCCCAGTTCAACGGGCCGGGCAACCTCGGCGACCACGACCACGAGGGCCACCCCGGCTGGCGCATCGACCAGATCGACGCCAACATCACCGGCTGGCTGAACGCCTACCAGCCGCGCACCGTGCTGCTGCACATCGGCACCAACGACATCCTGCAGAACTACAACGTCTCCACCGCGCCGAACCGGCTCTCCTCGCTCATCGACCGCATCACCAACACCGCGCCGAACGCGGACGTGTTCGTCGCGCAGATCATCCCGCTCGCCAACTCCGGCCAGGCGGCGGCGGTACGCACGTTCAACGCCGCGCTGCCCGGCATCGTGCAGTCGAAGGTGAACGCCGGCAAGCGCGTCCACCTGGTCGACCAGTACTCGGCGCTGACCACCGCCGACCTGATCGACGGCATCCACCCGACCGCCACCGGCTACGACAAGATGGCGGCGGTCTGGTACCGGGCGTTGCAGTCGGTGTCCGGCAGCATCGGCACCCCGGGCAGCGGCGGCGGCACGTACCAGAACGTGCAGCTCGTCGGCGCTGGCTCCGGCCGGTGCCTGGACGTGCCGAACGGCAGCACCACGAACGGCACCGCGGTGCAGCTGTACGACTGCTGGGGCGGCACCATGCAGCGCTGGACCTACACCTCGGACAAGCAGTTGCAGGTGCTCGGCAACAAGTGTCTCGACGCCAGCGGACGGGGCACCGCGAACGGCACCAGCGTGATCATCTGGGACTGCAACGGCCAGCCCAACCAGCAGTGGAACCTCAACGCCAACGGCACGATCAGCGGCGTCCAGTCCGGGCGCTGCCTGGACGCGGCGGGCTACGGCACCGCCAACGGGACGAGGATCAACCTCTGGGACTGCCACGGCGGCACCAACCAGCAGTGGAGCGCACGCGCCTGACCGGCGTGCGACGGGCTCCCCGGCGGCGTCCGCCGGGGAGCCCGTCCGGGCGGCGCCCGCCGCATGACCAGCGGCGGGCCCGGCGGGTACGTAGAGTGAGAGCCATGTCGAAGCCGCCGCTGCCCGAGCCCGCCGTCGCCATGCTGGGCAAGCCGAATCCCGCCGTCATCGCCACGCTTCGCGACGGCCAGCCGGTGTCCGCGGCCACCTGGTACCTCTGGGAGGACGGCCGCGTCCTGGTGAACATGGACGAGGGCCGCCGCCGGCTGGCACACCTGCGCAGCGATCCCCGGGTCTCCCTGACCGTGCTGGACGAGGGGAACTGGTACACCCACGTCAGCCTGATCGGGCGGGTGGTCGAGCTGCGCGACGACGAGGGCCTGGCGGACATCGACCGGATCTCGCAGCACTACACCGGGCGGCCGTACCCCCGGCGGGACCGCAAGCGGGTCAGCGCGTGGATCGAGATCGAGCGCTGGCACGGGTGGGGCGCGCACAAGGACAACAGCCAGACCGGCTGACGGCGCCCCCACGATGTCCGACCCATGCGGAAGAGTGTCGGGCATGAGTGAGCCGTACGACCCGAAGGCAGCGCTGCACCACTACCTGCGCGCGATCCGGGAGAATCTGATCTGGAAGCTCGACGGGCTGAGCGAACGCGAGGCCCGGCTTCCCCGCACCGCGACCGGCAACAACCTGCTGGGGGTGCTCAAGCACTGCCTGAACGTCGAGGCCGGCTACTTCGGGCCGACGTTCGGCCGCGAGTTCCCCACACCGGCGGAGCTGGTCGCCACCGAGACGTTCGACGCCGACCCGCAGGCCGACTGGTACGCCCGCGAGGACGAGACCAAGGACGGGCTGATCGACCTGTACCGCCGCGTCGCGGCGTTCGCGGACCAGACGATCGACACGCTGCCGCTGGACGCGCCGGGGCGGGTGCCGTGGTGGCTGCCCGGCCGGCAGGACGTGACGCTGCACCAGGTCCTCGTGCACGTCTGCGTCGACCTGGCCCGGCACGCGGGGCACGCCGACATCCTGCGCGAGCAGCACGACGCCGCGATCGGGCTGGGGCAGGAGAACCGGAACGTCCCCGAGGGCTACGACTGGCCGGCGTACGTCGACCGGCTGTCGGCGCTCGCCGACCGGTTCGCGTAGGCGGTTTTCCGGTAATGCGGCCGGAAGTTTCAACCACATTTCGGACAGTGGATCGACAGGACCAGCAGCATCGTGAAGCATCTATCCCATGAAGATCCGGCCCGCCGTCGCCCCGCCGACCGCTGAGGACACCGGTCCCGAGCAGCCTCCCGCCGACCGGCCCTCGGACGACCGCCCCTCCGACGAACGGCCTGTGGACGGCAGACGCCGATGGCGGCCGAACCCGGAGTGGACGCTGGCGATCCTGGGCAGCCTGCTGCTGGCGGTGGTGCTGACCTGGCCGACGATGCGGCACCCGGCGACCACCATCCCCGGCGACCTGGGCGACCCCACGTTGCAGGCGTGGCAGGTCGCCTGGTCGGGGCACGCCCTGCTCAACGACCCGGCCAACCTCTGGCACTCGAACACGTTCTTCCCGGAGCGCTACACCTACGCCTACAGCGACACGCTGCTCGGCTACGCGCCGTTCGGGATGGTCGGCTCCGGCTTCGAGGCCGCCGTGATCCGCTACAACGTGCTCTACGTGCTGCTGCACGCGCTGGCGTTCCTCGGGGCGTACGCGCTGGCCCGGCAGCTCGGCGCGAACCGCTGGGGCGGCGCGGTCGCCGGGATCGCGTGGGCGTACGCGCCCTGGCGGCTGGCGCACTCCGGCCACCTGAACATCCTGTCCAGCGGCGGGATCGCGCTGGCCCTGGCGATGCTGGCCCGGGGTCACGGCTGGTCGCTGCGCCACGGCTACCGGCCGGAGCGCCGCCGTCCCGGCTGGGCGGTGGCCGGGTGGCTCGTCGCCGCCTGGCAGGTCACGCTCGGCTTCGGCATCGGGCTGCCGCTCGTCTACTTCCTGCTGGCCGCCGTGCTGGTGGCGGCCGGCTGCTACGGCTGGTCCTGGTGGCGCAAGCGGGAGCGTCCGCCGTTCGGCCGCCGGCTGCTGATCGCGGACCTGGCCGGCGGCGCCGTGTTCGGCGCCGTGACGCTGCTGCTCGGCCTGGTCTACCTGCGCGTCGTCGACCTCAACCCGCAGGCCGTCCGCTCGCTGGACTGGACCAAGATGTTCTCCCCTCCGCTGATCGGGTTCATCACCGCGCCCGGCGACTCGTGGCTGTGGGGGGAACGGCACGCCGCCGCCCGGGAGCAGCTGACCTGGCCGCCGGAGATGGCGCTGCTGCCCGGGATGACGCTGGTCGGGCTGGCCGCGGCGGGGCTGTTCGTCTCGTCGTTCCCGGTGCGGCACCGGGTCGCGCTGGGGCTCGGCGTGGTCGGCACCGTGCTGCTCGGTCTGGGCGCCACCCTCGGCGGGGACGGCGACCCCGGCTATCTGACGCTGTCCACGCTCCTGCCCGGCTGGGACGCGCTGCGCACGCCGGGCCGGATGATGCACTGGACCAGCCTGCTGCTGGCGGTGCTGGCCGCCGGGCTGGTCACGGCGCTCGCCGAGTCCTGGCACCGGCCCTCGGCCCACCGCTGGTCGCGGGCCGTGGCGCCGCTGGTCCTGCTGGTGCCGCTCGCGCTGGTGACGCTGGAGGGCGTCAACCGCACGCCGCACCCGGTCGTGCCGACGCCGCCGGCCGCGATGCGTACCGCGCCGGAGCCGATGCTGGTGCTGCCCGCCGGCGGGATCGGCGACCTGAACTACATGCTCTGGTCCACCGACGGGTTCCCCCGGATCACCAACGGGCTCGGCGGTTTCGAGCCGGTCACCCAGGCGCAGACCCGGGTCGCCGTGGCGACGTTCCCCGACGCGGGCAGCGTGGCGTACCTGCGCGGCATCGGCGTCCGGTCGGTCGTCGCGGTGCCGAGCCGCGCGGCGGGCACGCCGTGGGAGGGCATCGAGAACCGGCCCGTCGACGGATTGGGCATCACCCGGGAGGATCTCGATGGCACGCTCGTCTACCGGCTCTGACGCCGCCGGCGCCGGAGGCCCGCGCCCGGGCGCCGGGCCGGGCGGGACGACGCCGATGCGGCTGTCGGTGGTGGTGCCCTGTTTCAACGAGGAAGAGTCGGTGGAGCGGCTGCACGAGATGCTCAGCACCGCGCTCGCCGAGCTGCCCGACGTGGACGTCGAGGTGGTGTACGTCGACGACGGCAGCGAGGACGGCACGCTCGCGGCGCTGCGCCGGCTCGCCGCCGCCGACCCGACGGTCTGCTACACGTCGCTGAGCCGCAACTTCGGCAAGGAGGCGGCCATGCTCGCCGGGCTGCACCGGGCCACCGGCGACGCGGTCGTCATCATGGACGCCGACCTGCAGCATCCGCCGCGCCTGCTGCCCGAGATGGTCGCGCTCTACCGCCAGGGCTTCGACCAGGTGATCGCCCGCCGCGACCGGCGCGGCGACCGGTTCATCCGGATGGTCGCCTCACGCTCGTTCTACCGCCTGGTCAACTGGTGGATAGACGTCCGCCTGCTGGACGGCGCGGGTGACTTCCGCCTGCTGTCCCGGCTCGCGGTGAACGCGATCCTGGCGATGCCCGAGTACAACCGCTTCTCCAAGGGCCTGTTCTCGTGGATCGGCTTCCGCACCGTGGTGGTGGCGCACCGCAACGAGAGCAGGCAGGCGGGGCGGAGCCGGTGGACGTTCGGCAAGCTGTTCAACTACGCGTTCGACGGTCTGCTGTCGTTCAACAACCGGCCGCTGCGCCTGGCGATCTACGGCGGGCTCTTCCTCACGCTCATCGCGGTGGGCTACATGGCGTGGGTGGTCGCCGACGCCGTGGAGAAGGGCATCGACGTGCCCGGTTACACCACCATCATCGTCAGCGTGATCGGCCTCGGCGGGATTCAGATGATGATCCTGGGCGTGATCGGCGAGTACATCGGCCGGATCTACTACGAGACCAAACGCCGGCCGCACTATCTGGTGCAGGAGACCGAACGTCCGGTCCCGGAGACCGGCGGCCCGCCCCGGCTGCCGAACCAGCGCGCCGCGTGGTCCACCGACCGGGGTCCACGTGCGGCGCCGGCTTGGGAGGATCCGTCCCGAGATGCCTCCCGGCGTCACGGGGGCGGGGAATCGATGAGCGGCGACACCGGCTGAACGACGGCGATCGGTAGGTGCCGATCAGCGCACCATTGTTCTCTTTTCGCAGGTGGCGGGGGGTTGCTATCGTCGCCCGCGACGCCGGAGAACGGCGCCGAGGAAAGGGTTGCGATGGGGCTGATGGACAAGCTCCGGGGCGAGCTCATCGACATCGTCGAGTGGCTGGACGACAGCCGAGACACGATCGTCTGGCGGTTCCCCCGGTATCACAACGAGATCAAGATGGGCGCCAAGCTGGTCGTCCGGGAGTCCCAGACGGCGGTGTTCGTCAACGAGGGGAAGATCGCCGACGTCTTCCCGCCGGGAACGTACACGCTGGAGACCCGCAACCTGCCGATCCTGTCCACCCTGAAGGGCTGGAAGTACGGCTTCAACTCGCCGTTCAAGGCCGAGGTGTACTTCGTCAACACCCGGCAGTTCACGGACATGAAGTGGGGCACCCAGAACCCGGTGATCCTGCGCGACGCCGAGTTCGGCGTGGTCCGGGTGCGGGCGTTCGGCGCCTTCGCGGCGCGGGTGGTCGACCCGGCGCAGCTGCTGCGTGAGCTGGTCGGCACCGACCCGCAGTTCCGCACCGAGGAGGTGCAGGAGTACCTGCGGCAGCTGATCGTGGGCCGGCTCGGCGGCGCGCTCGCCACGGCCGGCGTGCCGCTGCTGGACCTCGCCGCGCACCAGGACGCGATCGGCCGGCGGCTGGCCGCCGTGCTGACCGAGGAACTGGCCGAGGTCGGTATCGCGATCCCCAAGTTCGTCATCGAGAACGTGTCGGTGCCGCCGGAGGTCGAGCAGGCGCTGGACAAGCGGACCAGCATGGGCGCGGTCGGCGACCTGGACCGCTACACCCGCTTCCAGGCCGCGAACGCGATGGAGGCCGCGGCGAACAACCCGGGCGGCGAGGCGGGCGCGGGCATCGGCCTGGGCCTGGGCATGGCGATGGGCCAGCAGATGGCCCGGACGATGGGCGGCGGCGGGGCCACGCAGCCGGCGCCGGCCCCCGCGCAGCCGTCGGCCGCGCAGCCGGGCGCCGCCGAGCCGCCGCCGCTGCCGGGCCAGGCCCAGTGGTACGTCGGCGTCGGTGGCCAGCGGCAGGGCCCGTACGACCTCGGCGGGCTGGCCGAGCAGGCGGGCGCCGGCGCGCTCGGCCCGGACACGCTGGTCTGGCGTGCCGGGATGGCGCAGTGGCAGCCCGCCGGACAGGTGCCGGAGCTGGCGTCGGTGCTGGCCAGCGTCCCGCCGCCGCTGCCGCCGCAATGAACGCGCGTCAGCGGGTGAGCCGTCCCCGCACCGGGCAGGTGCCGGCATGAGCGACACGACTGTCTCCCCGCCCTCGTACCGGTGCGGGGGTTGCGGGGCCCGGGTGGAGTTCGCGCCGGGCACGACGACGCTCAGCTGCCCGTACTGCGGGCACCGGCAGGAGATCGCCGGCGCGGGCCGCGAGGTGCGCGAGCACGCGTACGCGGATCTCGCGTCGTTGCCCCGCAAGCCGGTGGCGAGCGTCGGGGCGCACACGTTCGTCTGCCCGGGCTGCGGGGCCCGGACGGAGAGCGACGTGCTGGCGCAGCGCTGCCAGTTCTGCGCCACGCCGCTGGTGGCCGACGCCGCGGCGGGCGAGCTGATCGCGCCGGAGGCGGTGCTGCCGTTCGCGGTGGACCGCAACGGCGTACGGACGGCGCTGGGCCAGTGGTGCCGCAGCCGCTGGTTCGCGCCGGGGAGCCTGAAGAAGGTCAGCGAGGCGGAGACGCTGAAGGGCACGTACCTGCCGCACTGGACGTTCGACGCGCGGACCGTGTCGGACTACCGGGGTCAGCGGGGCGAGTACTACTACGTCACCGAGACGTACACGGTGACCGTCGACGGCAAGCAGGAGACGCGGACCCGGCAGGTGCGGCACACCCGGTGGCATCCGGCCGCCGGCACCGTCAGCCGGGACTTCGACGACGTGCTGGTGCCCGCCACCACCCACCTGCCCACCGAGCAGCTGGACAAGCTGGCGCCGTGGCCGCTGACCGAGGCGGCCGCGTACCACGGCGACTACCTGGCCGGATACCAGGCGCTGCGGTACGACACCGAGCCCGAGGCGGGCCTGACCGAGGCGAAGGCGCGGATGGCGCCGGTCATCGAGGGGGACTGCCGGTCGGACATCGGCGGTGACGAGCAACGGGTGTCCGCAGTGGACACCACGTACTCCGACGTGTCGTACAAGCTGATCCTGCTGCCGGTGTGGATCGCCGCGTACCTGCACGCCGGCCGCTCGTACCAGGTGCTGGTGAACGCGCGCACCGGCGAGGTGATCGGTGAGCGGCCGTACAGCGCCGCGAAGATCGCGGCGGCGGTGTTCGCCGCGCTGGTGCTCGTCGCCGTAGTGGTGGCGCTCATGATGAACCGTTAGCGTCGCCGCGCTGTCGTACGCCCACGGGCCACCGGTATCCGTTACCGGTGGCCCGTGCGCATCGCGCGAGGAGTCTGACCGAGCGGCCGATTCGCCGCCGCGCCGATCCGCCGCAGAGTGAGGGAACGACCACCGGCCGAGCGGCGGAGGGCAGCCCCGATGGACTCACTGCGCAAGACGTCGCTGGTCGCGGGCGGGTTCTACCTGCTCACCTTCGTCTCGATCCCGACCCTCACGCTGTACGCCCCGATACGCGAGGCGGACTACATACTCGGCGGCACGCCGGACACCCCTGTCGTCGTCGGCGGCGTCCTGGAGGTGATCGTCGCCCTCGCCTGCATCGGCACCGCGATCGCGCTGCACCCGGTGCTCAAGCGGCAGGGTGAGGCGCGTGCGCTGGGCTTCGTCGCCGCCCGCGTGCTGGAGGCCGCCGGCATCTTCATCGGCGTCGCGAGCATCCTGACCCTGGTCGCCCTGCGGCGGGCCGGCGCCGAACCGGACGCGCTGGTCACCGGCCGGACACTCGTCGCCTTCTACGACTCGGTGTTCCTGCTCAGCCAGGCGCTCCTCCCGGCCGTGAACGCCCTGCTGCTGGGCTCCCTGCTCTACCAGTCCCGCCTGGTGCCGCGCATCCTGCCGGTGCTCGGGCTCGCCGGGGCGCCGCTGCTCGTCGCCTCCGATCTGGGCACGCTGTTCGGCGCCTGGGACCGGCTGTCCCCGGTGGCGGCGGTCGCCGCGCTGCCCATCGCGGTGTGGGAGTTCTCGCTCGGCGTCTACCTGGTCGTCAAGGGCTTCAAGCCGGTCACGGACGGCACGGTCGCGCCCCGGCCGGTCCAGGACGCCACCGTCTGAGCCGGTCAGGCCCGCGCGCCGCCGTCGACCCGCAGCACCGTACCGGTGACGAAGGAGGCGCGGTCGCTGAGCAGCCACGCGGCGGCCTGGGCGATCTCGTCGGGTTCGGCGGCCCGGCGCAACGGGCTGGCGGCGGCGAGCCGCTCGATGATCCCGGGTGACTCCGCGTCCCAGGCGCGCATCATCTCGGTGAGCGTGCTGCCCGGGGCGATCGCGTTGACCCGGATGCCCTCCGGGCCGTAGGTGATCGCCGCGGATTCGGTGAGGCTGTTCACCGCGCGCTTCATCGCGCCGTACGCGGGCAGCGCGGGGTTGCCCATCAGGCTGCCGACGCTGGAGTTGTTCACGATCGCGCCGGTGCCGGCGGTGGCCCGGATCGCGGCGACCTCGGCGACCATGGCGAGCCACGGTCCCTTGAGGTTGACGGTGTAGAGGTGGTCGAAGTCCTCTTCGCGCACCTGGTCCATCGGTCCGGGCGGCACGATCGTCGCGCCGTTGTTGAAGGCGACGTCGAGGCGGCCGTACACCTCGACGACGCGGTCCACGGCGGCGCGCACGCTCGCCGCGTCGGCCAGGTCGCAGACGACGTACTCGGCGGTGCCGCCGGCGGCCCGGACCTGTTCGGTGACCGCCTTCAACTGTTCCTCGGTCCGGGCGGCGAGCAGCACCCGTGCGCCCTCGGCGGCGAACAGCCGGGCCGCCGCGGCGCCGATGCCCCGCCCGGCGCCGGTGATGAACGCGACCTTGTCTGCGAGCAGGCCCTCAGTGGTTCGTGTGGTGTCCATGCGGCAAGCCTGCGGCCGGGCGCGGAGCCCATCCAGGCACCGGCGGTACCTGGCTACCAGCCGCCGCGCACGGGCACACTGGGGTCGTGGACCGACGTGAGCTGGCAGTGTTCCTGCGCAGCAGGCGGGAGCGGATCGCCCCGGCCGACGTGGGCCTGCCCGCCGGGCGGCGTCGCCGCACCCCGGGGCTGCGCCGCGAGGAGGCGGCGCGGCTGGCGTTCATCTCGACCGAGTACTACACCCGGCTGGAGCAGGGCCGGGCTCCGCGTCCGTCGCGGGAGGTGCTGGCCGGGCTGGCCCGCGCGCTGCGGCTGTCCGACGCCGAACGCGACCACCTCCACCACCTGGCCGGGGAGCCGCCCGCGCCGCCGCCCGGGCCACCCCGGGAGGTACGGCAGAGCGTGCTGGACCTGCTGCACCGGCTGCCGCAGGCGGCGGCGTTCGTGACCTCCGCGACGTTCGAGGTGATCGCCTGGAACGACCTCGCGGCGGCGCTCATGGAGGACTTCTCCGCGGTGTCCCGGCGGGACCGCAACCTCGTCCGCCGGGCGTTCCTCGGCCCGCACCTGATGTACGGCGTGTCGGACGCGAGCGAGTTCGCCCGCCACTCGGTCGGGCGGCTGCGCGCCGCCGCGGCCCGCTATCCGGACGACCCGGAGATGGCCGCGCTGATCGCGGACCTGCTCGCCGGCAGCGCGGAGTTCGCCCGCCTGTGGGCCTCCCACGACGTCGGCGGCGCGCGGACGCTGTGCAAGACGTTCCGGCACCCGCTGGTCGGGCCGGTGACTGTGAACTGCGACGTCCTCGACATCACCGACCGCGACCAGCAGGTGGTCATCTACACCGCCACGCCCGGCTCGCCCTCGGAGGAGGCGCTGCGGCTGCTCTCCGTGATCGGCACCCAGCGCATGACCGCCGAGCGCTGAGCCGGCCGCCCCGGCGGACCGTCAGCAGCCGATGCGGGTGGCGCCCATCGCCACGTCGTCGTACCAGAGGGTGTCGGCCCCGCCGCCGTAGCTCTCCCAGCCCAGCTTCAGGTCGGTGAGCTGCGGTCGCCAGGTGCGGTTGTACCACTGGCCGTCGATGTCGTGCGTCGGTACGCCGTCGGCGGTCAGCCCGGTGACTGCGACGCCGTCCAGCCAGGTGCGGAGCTGACCGGCCGAGCCGTCCACCATGAACTCCAGGCAGGCCCAGCGGTTGGTGGGCAGCGGCACGCTCTGCGCCACCCCGGCCGGGCTCTGCTCGGGCAGCGTGGCGTCGTCGGAGGCGCGGTTCCACTGCAGGGCGCCGTTCTGGCCGCCCAGCCGCAGGTCCCGGTTGCCGTCGGCGGCGTCGGACATGGTGATCATCGTGGTGTGGTCGGTGGGCTGGGCGGTGGTGTGCCGCACCCAGATCCGGGCGTACCTGACGCTGCCCAGGGCGCTGAGGTTCTTCGTGGTCCGCACGAACACGTGGTTGCAGTAGCCGGCGGCGCCGTTGATCCGGATCGCGCGGCTGCCGCTGTGCGTGGTGGTGGTGTCCACCGTGGCCGTGCCGGCGCCGGAGCAGTCCGGGCTCACCACGCTCCAGTCGCCGGACGGCGTCGAGCCGGTCTGGTTCTCGAAGCCGTCGCAGAGCACCGCCCCGGCGCATCCGCTCGGCGGCGGGGTGGTCGGCGGCGCGCTGGTGGGCGGCGCCGTCGTGGGCGGCGCGGTGGTCGGGGGCGCGGTGGTCGGCGGGGCGGTGGTGGGTGGGGCGGTCGTCGGCGGGGCGGTGGTCGGCACCGCCGTGGTGGGCACGACTGTCGGCGACGGCGCGGCGCCGTTGCACGGCACGCCGTTGAGCGTGAACCCGCCCGGCGCGCCGCCGGCGGCGCTGAACGTGCCCTGCACGCCGAACTCGGTGGAGCCGCCCGCCGGGATGCTGCCGTTGTACGACATGTTGCGGGCGGTGACCGTCGCGCCGGACTGGCTGACGGTGGCGTTCCAGCCGTTCGTGACGCGCTCGTCGCCGGCGTACGTCCAGGTGACCGTCCACCCGGAGACGGCGGTGTCGCCGGGCGAGACCTTGACGCTCGCGGTGAACCCGCCGGGCCACTGGTTGGGTGTGTAGTCGACCCGGCAGCCCTGCGCCGCCGTGGCCGGGCCGGCGAGCAGGGCCGTCGCGGTGGCCGCCACAACGGCGGCCAGCGCGGTCACCGCCGCCAGGGCCGGGCCGGAACGGGTACGGAGAATCGTCATGGGAAGTCCTTCTGCGTCGGGCGGCGCGACGCGACGACGCGCGTCCGGACGGACGGCGGCGCGGCGACGCGCTCGGGTGGCGGCGCGTCGATGCGCCACTGTGAGAAGTCGGTGCGTACGACCGACGTGCCCGGCTCGGGACAAACCTGTCAGCCGCCGGCGGCCCGGTCGTGCGGACCTCGGCGGCGCCCGCCCTCAATCTATTGAGCGATGCCAATCAATTCAAGCGCGCCCCGGCGCGGCAGCGGTCTTCTTCCCGATTGCTCTGTTGCGCGGCGACGGCGCTGGTCGGCCGCCCGGCCGCCACGCGGGCCCTGTGCCGGGGCGGCACGCGGCACTAGTCTCCTCACCGCAACCCCCGGGCCGCCGCGCCACCGGCGCGGACGGCGGCACCCCGGCGACCGGAGGCGCGTGTGCCCGACGAGATCGACGACTCCTTCCTCGCTCTTCCGCTGGCCCGCCTCGCCGACGCCGCCCTGTCCCGGGCCCGGCAGCGGGGCGCGCGATACGCCGCGCTGCGGGTGCAGCGGGTCCGCTCCGGGCGCACCGTCGTGCACGACGGGGCGCTGCGGGCAAGCGAGGAGGAGACCGAGACCGGCCTGGCGGTACGGGTGCTGCACCGGGGCGCGTGGGGCTTCGCCGCCACGCCCGAGCTGACGCCGGAGGCGGCGGTACGCGCCTGCGACGACGCGCTGGCGCTGGCCCGGGCCTGCGCCGACGTCGGCGGCGCGCCCGTCGCGCTCGCGCCCGAGCCCGCGTACCCGGAGGCGACCTGGCGCTCGCCGTACCGGATCAACCCGTTCGAGGTGCCGGAGAGCGAACGGGTGGAGCTGCTGAGCCACTGGTGCGCCGGGCTGCAGGCACACGAGTCGGTGGCGCACGTGCTGGCCCGCGCCACCGCCGCCCAGGAGAACACGTACTACGCCGACCTGGACGGCACCCGCGTCACCCAGCAGCGCGTCCGGGTGCACCCGCAGGTGCTGGCGGTGGGCCGGCGCCCGCGCGACGGCGGCGTCCAGACGCTGCGCACCGTCGGCCCGCCGGTGGCCCGCGGCTGGGAGTACCTGCACGGCGAGGGCTGGGACTGGGCCGGCGAGCTGGCCGAACTGCCGGCGCTGCTGGCCGAGAAGACGCAGGCGCCGGCGGTGCGGCCGGGCCGGTACGACCTGGTGATCGACCCGTCGCAGCTCTGGCTCACCATCCACGAGTCGGTCGGGCACGCCACCGAGTACGACCGGGCCCTGGGCCACGAGATGTCGTACGCGGGCGGCACCTTCGCCACGCCCGACGCCGCCGGGCGGCTCCGGTACGGCTCGGCGCTGATGAGCGTGGACGCCGACCGGTCGGCCCCGCACGGGCTGGCCACGGTCGGGTTCGACGACGAGGGGGTGGCCGCGCAGTCCTGGCCGCTGATCGAGGCGGGTGTGCTCGTCGGGTTCCAGCACGACCGGGCCTCGGCCGCGCGGGCCGGCCTGCCGCGCTCCGCCGGCTGCGCGTACGCCGAGTCGTACCGGCACACGCCGATGGCCCGGATGCCGAACGTGTCGCTGCGCCCGGCGGTGGACGGGCCGGACACCGCGGCCCTGATCGCGGGCGTGACGGACGGCTTCTACCTGGCCGGCTCGGACAGCTGGTCGATCGACATGCGGCGGCGGCAGTTCCAGTTCACCGCCCAGCGCTGGCACCGCATCCGCAACGGGCGGCTGGCCGGGCAGGTGTCCGGCGCCGCGTACCAGGCGGAGACCACCGCGTTCTGGTCCGCGCTGTGCGGGCTGGGCGGGGAGGGCACGTGGCTGCTCTCCGGCGCCGACATGTGCGGCAAGGGTCAGCCGGTGCAGGCGGCAGCGGCCAGCCACGGCTGCCCGTCCGCGGTGTTCCGTGGCATCGACGTCGTCGACACCGGAGGGCGGGACGGGTGAGCGGGATCCAGGACGCCCTGGAAGCGGCGCTGCGGCACCGGCGTGACGCCGACGAGCTGCTGCTGATCGCGGACGAGACGGCCGCCGCGCACCTGCGCTGGGCGGGCGACGCGCTGACCACGAACGGCAGCGTCCGGTCCCGCCGGGTGACAGCGGTGGCGGTACGCGACGGCGCGGCCGGCGTACACGTCGGGCTGGTCGGGCACGGCGGCGCGCTCGGCGACGCGCTGCCCGGCCTGGTCCGCGCGGCCGAGCGGGCCGCCCGCGACGCGCCGCCCGCCGCCGACGCGACGCGGCTGCCCGAGCCGTGGCGGACGCCGTCCTGGGCGGAACCGCCCGGCGGCACCTCGGTCGAGGCGTTCGGAGACGTGCTGCCCGGCCTGGCCGACGCGTTCGCGGCGGCCGGGCAGCGGCGGCTCTACGGCTACACCGAGCACCGGGTGGTCACCACCTACCTCGCCGCGTCGACCGGCGCCCGCCTGCGGCACGCGCAGTCCACCGGCCTGTTCGACCTGAGCGTGCGCGACGGCGACGACTCGGCGTGGGCCGGTGTGACGGCGCCCGACCTGACCGGACTGGACGTGCCGGCGCTCGCCGCCGAGCTGTCCGCCACGCTGGCGCGGCCCGGCCGCCGGGTCGAGCTGCCGCCGGGACGGTACGAGGTGCTGCTCACCCCGAACTGCGTGGCCGACCTGATGCTCCACCTCTACCTGGCCGCCGGGGCGCGCGGCGCGCTGGACGGGCGTACCGCGTTCAGCCGCCCGGACGGCCGGCTGCCGCTCGGCGAGCGCCTCACCGCGTTGCCGCTGACGCTGCGCAGTGACCCGGACCATCCGCTGCTGCCCTGCGCCCCGTTCACGGTCAGCCGGGGCACCGACGACCTGACCGCAGTGGTCGACAACGGGCTGCCGCTGCGGCCGACCCGCTGGATCGACGAGGGTGTGCTGACCGCGCTCGTGCAGACCCGGCACACCGCCGAGCAGACCGGCGCGCCGCTCACCCCGATGGTGGACAACCTGGTGCTGGAGGGCGGGCCGGACGCGCCGACGCTGCCCGAGATGGTGCGCTCCACCCGGCGCGGCCTGCTGCTCACCTCGCTGTGGTACCTGCGCGACGTCGACCCGGCGTCGCTGCTGCTGACCGGCCTCACCCGCGACGGCGTGCGGCTGGTCGAGGACGGCGAGATCGTCGGCACTGTGCACAACTTCCGGTTCAACGAGAGCCCGCTGTCGCTGCTGGCCCGGGCCACCGAGGCCGGGCGGCCGGTGCCGGCGCTGCCCCGGGAGTGGGGCGACTACTTCACCCGGATGGTGATGCCGCCGCTGCGGGTGCCCGACTTCCTGATGTCGGCGGTCAGCCCGGCGACGTGAACAGCGCGGCGAACCGGTTCAGGGTGCGCCTGTCGTACACGAGCTGTTTCTGCGGCGGGTACGGACGCCGTGGCGGCGGCACGTACCCGGGCTCGCCGCGCCGGGGCAGCGTCCCGTCCGGGCGGCGCAGGTGCGGCCCGTGGAAGAACCAGCAGAGCTGGCCGACCAGCTCGGCGAAGACCAGCGGGTGCAGGTCGGGCGGGTACATCGCGAGGTGGCAGCGGGTGGCCCGGAACTCGCCGCGCGGCCCGAACGTGTTGCCGAACAGGACGTGTCCGAAGACGTCGTGCACCGCCCGGAAGATGTCGTTGTGCAGCAGTTCCTCCCCGCCGGCCCGGACTCCGGCGGGGGCGCGCAGCGGATGGTCGCCGTCCGCGCCGGCCGGCCCGTGCCCGTGGCGGGTGAGGAAGACGTGCAGCAGGCCGGTGGCGCGGACCCGCGCGATCAGGTCCCGCGAGTCCCGGTACGGCTGCCCCGGCCCGGTCCACGGCAGCACCCGGATGCCCGCCTCGCCGATCAGCCGGAACTGCCGCAGGTTCTCCGCGGCCAGCCGGGCGTACCCGCGGGCCGTGCCGGCGGTGACCATCGGCGCGGCGTCGTAGCGGTCGGCCACCTCCCGGCAGAAGTCCTCGTCCAGGCGCAGCGGCTCGGCGGCCAGCCGGTCCAGCCGGACGGCGGGCACGCCTGCGCGCGCCGCCGCCCGGTCGGCGTGGGCCTGGGCCAGCTCGCCGAGACGTACGGTGAGACGGTGGTCGTCGCCGCTCATCGGCCCGGGCGTCAGTCCTCCCCCAGCCACAGGTTGGTCAGGTCGCCGTTGAGCACCGGGTACGGCAGCCAGTTGCGCACCCGGTGCCCGCGCAGCCAGTACTGGTGGGCGAAGAGGATCGGCACCACCGCGCAGTCGCGCAGCACCTCCCGCTCGGCGGCCCGCCAGTGCTCGTTCGCGGCCCTCTCGTCGGCGCAGCTCAGCGCCGCGTCGATGTGCTCGTTGACGACCTCGTTGTGGTAGTGGCCGAAGTTCGACCCCCAGTCGTCGTTGCCGGAGACGCCGGAGCTGTCGAAGAGGGCCTGGAGGTAGACGCGGGCGTTGTTGCCGTGCCAGTCCGGCTCCCAGCCGGACAGCGCCACGTCCCAGCGGCCCTCGCGGGCGCCGTCGGCCCGGCCCAGGTATGTGCCGAACAGCTCGGTGATGCCGGCCGGGACGAGGTCGAGGGTGATGCCGGCCCGGGCGGCGGCGGACCGGACCACCCGCGCGGTCTCCGGGTGGATGTCCCGGTCCCGGTAGACCAGCTTCAACGTGAGCCCGTCGGGGTAGCCGGCGTCGGCGAGCAGCCGGCGGGCCAGCTCCGGGTCGCCGGCGCCGTCGTTCGCCGCGTACGGCGCGAACGGCCGGTGCGCGCGGCACAGCGGCGGCAGGATCTGCTCGGCGATGTCGTTGAGGCGACGCCCGCCCCAGACCTCGGCCACGGCGGTCTTGTCGATCGCGTACTGCAACGCCTCCCGTACCTCCCGGCGGCCCAGCGCACCGCCCTCGTTCGGGCTGAGCACGTTGATCACCAGGTACGGGCTGAACAGACCGGCCGGGCAGACCTCCAGCCGGGGGTCCCCGGCGGCGAACATCTCCGGCAGCCGCTCGGTCAGCGGCTGGATGTCCCACAACATGTCGGCGTCACCGAGGATCACCATGTCGTGGCAGGTCTTCTCGTCCAGCCCCTGCCGCACCTCGATGCGGTCCACGTGGGCGGCACGGACCGGGTCGGTGGCCGGGTCCCAGGTGCGGCTGCGCTCCAGCGTGATCAGCCGGTCCGGCTCGTAGGCGGTGATCCGGTACGGCCCGATCGAGCCGAGTCGCTGGTCCAGCTCGGGGCTGCCGGGCACGAACCAGAGGTACTCCTCCGGCGCCGGGGAGGCGAACGGCAACGCCAGGAGGTTGAGGAAGTCGGAGGTGGGGCGGCGGGTGATCAGCTCCACCGTCCGGTCGTCGAGCACCCGCAGCCCGGGCACCTCGGCGGCCTCCAGGTAGGGCGCCACCACGTTGAGGTCGCGGGGCAGGGTGAGCAGGTCGTCGCGGAACTCGGCAAGCCCTTCGACGGTGCTCAGGTAGTAGGGCAGGCCGGGGCTGGGCGCCATCGGGTGGGCCAGCCGCTTGATGCCGCGTACCACGTCGGCGGCGGTCAACGGCCGGGGTCCGTTGGGCAGGTCCCAGCGCAGCCCGTCGCGCAGCGTGAACCGGTAGCGGCGGCCCTCGGCGTCGTACGGCCCGTCCGCCGCCACCGCCAGGTCCGGCACCAGGTCCCCGGCCCGCCGGTGGTCGCGGGTCGACGGGTAGGTGACCAGCTGCCGGGTGTACGCGCGGACTATCCCCCGGGTCACCGTGTGGTACGCCAGCGCCGGGTCGAGGTGGTCGACGTCGCCCGCGCCGACCAGGGTGAGCGTGCCGCCGCGGCGCGGGCCGTCCGCGCCGGGGATCAGTCCGAGGTCCGTCGATGCGTCTGCCGTGGTCATGCGGACTCCTCCAGCCAGAGGTTGGACAGGTCGAACCAGCGGTCCACCGTGGGCATGGCGATCGCGTTGCGGACCCGCCGGCCCTTGCGGTGCGGGATGGTCGGGGCGTGCACGAGGATCGGCACGATCGCGGCGTCCCGCATGACGCACAGGTCGACCTGGTGCCACAGTTCGGTGGCGCGGGCCCGGTCGGTGGCGCCGAGCGCCTCCTCGATCAGCCGGTCGACCTCCGGATTGCTGTAACCGCCGTAGTTGCTGGTGCCGCGGGACGTGTTGGTCTGGAACATCGGCTGGACGTAGGTGCGCCCGTTCGGGCCGAACCAGTCGGGCGTCCAGGACGGGGCGGAGATGTCCCAGGCGCCGGCGCGGGCGTTGGCCGGGTCGCGCAGGAACTGGTAGTACTCGGCGTGGCCGAGCGAGACCAGACGGACGCTGATGCCGCCCTTCTCCAGGTCGGCGGCGTAGGAGCGGGCCACCTCCGGGTTGGCGTCCACGTCCCGGTGCACGGCGGTGAGGGTGAGCCCGTCCGGGTAGCCCGCCTCGGCCAGCAGCGCCCGGCAGCGCTCCGGGTCGCCCCGGTCCCCCGGTGTCGGGTACAGGTTGAAGTCGACGTGCCCGTCGTTGCCGGGCGGGATCGCCGTGTGCCCGGACAACATCACCGTCCCGGCCTCCAGGCCGTGGTAGATCTCGGCGATCGCCGCCTTGTCTATCGCGTACGCGATGGCCTGGCGCACCTTGAGCTTGCTCATCGCCCGGTCGGCGTTCGGGCTGAGCAGGTTGAACACCAGGTACGGGTTGAGCGCGTAGCCGAGGTCGTTGCCCGGGTCGGTGGGCGCCACGTCGTACGGCTCGGTGATCGGTGACGCCCAGGACAGGTCGGCGCGGCCACTGTCGATCACCTCCCCCACCTGCTGCGGGCTGGCGATCTCCATGGTCACCTCGACCCCGTCCAGGTACTGCTGGCGCACCGGGTCGGACGCCTTGCGCCACACCGGGTTGCGGTCCAGCCGCACCGACTCGCCGTGGGCGTAGTGGGTGATCCGGTACGGCCCGTTGGAGCGCACCCGCCGCCGGAACTCCGCGCTGTCGGGCAGCACCTCGTCGTACTCGACCGGGGCGGCGGAGGCGCACTGCAGCGCCAGGATGTGCAGGAAGTCCACCGCCGGGCGGATCAGGTCGAAGACGATCGTCCGGTCGTCGACCGCGCGGACGCCGGCGATCTCGTGGTTGTTCTGGAACGCGGCCAGCTCGGCGGCGGCCGGCTCGGCCGAGGTGATCGCGGCGGCGTACGCGTCGCAGTACTCGGCCATACCCCGGATGGTGCTGGTGAAGTAGCCGATCCCGCCGGCCTGCAACACCGGGTTGGCCATCCGCTTGAAGCCGCGCACGAAGTCCCCGGCGGTCACCTCGCGGGGCGGGTCGGTGTCCCAGTACACGCCGGGGCGCAGCCGGATCGTGTAGCGGGTGTGGTCGGCGCTGATGCCGCCGTTGTCCACTGTCGGCACCGCCTCGGCCACGTCGGGCACGGGCGTGACGGCCGACGGGTCGCGCAGGTCGGCGACCGGCCGGTAGGTGAACAGCTGGCGGGCGAAGAGCCGGATGATCTGCCCGCCGAGCATGTAGTAGGCGCAGGCCGGATCGAGATGGTCCATGCTGCCGGGCCCGTAGAGCCGCAGGATTCCCCCGTACCGGGGCTGGCCGCCGTTCATCGACACACACCTTTCGTCGTCTCTGCGGTCCCCGCCACGTCGGCGCGCAGCTGCGACGGCAGCAGCGGCTCCCGCAGCAGCGTGTCGAAGCGGTCGGCGAGGCTGGTGTCCGGCTCGCGGGCGGCCAGCCAGGCGTCGACCAGCCGGCCGCCCTCGGAGTAGGTGACTGAGTACGCGCGCCACAGCGGGTCGGCGGCGAACGTGACCATCTGCTCGGCCCGGTCGGGTGGCAGCAGCATCCACCGCCGCAGGTAGGCAAGTGCCTCCGCCCGGTCGCCGCCCTCGTCGTGCAGGAGCAGGGCGGCGTCGATGCGGGCCGGCAGCAGGCGCACGATCAGGCCGCGCATCCGCTCGACCCGCTCGCCCTCGACGTGGACGCCCTCCCCGGCCAGGATGCCGGCGGTCCACTCGCCCCAGCCGGGGCCGAGCACCGCGTCGACCGCCGCCTCGGCCAGGCCCTCGGTGACCAGGCACCGGGGTGTGTCGACCAGGGCGATGGTGTGCTCGTCCTGGCCGCCGTCGCGGACCAGGCCGGCCTCCTTCAGGCAGTGCTCGGTGTGGTGGCCGGGGTACGACTCGTGCGCCACGATGATCGGCAGCGCGGCCACCGACCGGCCGCTCGCCGCGTTCAGCGCCACGGCGGAGCGGAAGCCGCCCAGGTAGCTGTTGTACGCGTTCCACGGCGCGTCCCGGACCACCGTGTACTCGACAC
This sequence comes from Micromonospora sp. II, assembly GCF_001709195.1. Lineage (NCBI taxonomy): Bacteria > Bacillati > Actinomycetota > Actinomycetes > Micromonosporales > Micromonosporaceae > Micromonospora > Micromonospora sp. II. The sequence goes on from NZ_LYXF01000078.1 coordinate 332,251, forward strand.
GCTCGGTCCCGGGCAGGCCGAACCGGTCCCGGGTCCGCTCGCGCAGCGCGTCGGAGACCGCCTGCACGCAGCGGTGCAGCCGTTCCGGCGGGACGGTGTTGCGCCGGTAGAACTCCTCCACCCGGTCCACGAGCGGTCCCGGCCCGGGCAGCAGCGCGTCGATCTCGTCGTGCACCGCCGCGTACCGCTCCGGCGGGGTGCGGGTCACGTCGACGTCGTAACAGGCGCGCACCTCCTCCCGGAACGACATCGGCGTGCCGGCGAGCCGGTCGGCGACCGCGCGCAGCGCGGCGAGCTGGGCGGTGAGGTACCGGCGGCGGGCCGGTTCGAGGTCGCTGTCGTCGAGGGCGGCGAGCGTCCGGCCGGCCTGGCGGGACAGCTCGCGGGGGTCGGGCGGCGGTTCGGCGGCGACCTGGTCGCGCAGCGCCGGGTCACCGTAGTAGCAGTCGACGAGCCCGTCGACCAGCCGGCCGAGGCGCAGGCCGAGCAGCAGGTAGTCGCGGACCAGCGGGTTCACTCGTCCACCCCCGGGCGTGCGGCGGTCAGGTCCACCGCGTACCCCTGCGGGGGCAGCGGCGTGATCCCGTCGACCCGGTCCGGTCGCCTCGGCGCGGCCACCGGCGCCCGGTGCAGGATCGGCACCACCGCCACGTCGGCGACCGCGCGCTCCGCGGCGGCCCGCCAGGCGGCGTCGGCCCGCCACGGCTCCGGCGCGTCGAGCGCCCGCTCGATCAGCGCGTCCACCTCGGGTGCGGCGTAGCCGCCGTGGTTGGCGCCGCCGGGCACCGGGGTCGCCTGGAGCATCGCCTGCGCGAAGACCCGCCCGTTGTGCTCCAGCCAGTCGGGTACGCGCGCCGCCACCGCGAGCTGCCAGCCGCCGGCGGTGGCGGGGGCGCGCAGCGCCTCGGTGTACGCGGCGTCGGCGAGCCCGACCGCCCGGGTCGGCAGGCCGGCCCGGGTGAGGTCGCTCGCGCAGGCGTGCGCCACCTCGGGTCCGAGGCCGGAGTGCGGGTGGATCAGGACCAGCGGCGTGCCGTCGGCGTGGCCCGCCGAGGCGAGCAGTTCACGGGCCCGCGCCGGATCACCGGTGGGGTACGGATCGGCCGTGTCGTGCCCGGCGTTGCCCGGCGGGATCAGCGAGCCCGCGATCCGTACCGGCACGCCGGGGCGGTGCCGCCGGTACAGGTCGGCCACCGCGGCCTTGTCCACGGCGAGCGCCACGGCCTGCCGTACCCGGGGGTCGGCCCAGACCGGGTCGCGCAGGTTGAGCAGGAGGTACGGGTCGAGCGCCCAGCCGAGCGCGCCGTCGCCGTCGACCGGCTCGGCGGCTGGCAGCCCGCCGACTGCGGGCGCGACCGGCACCTCGGCCGGCGCGTCGGTGGGCTCCGCGTCGGCGCGGCCGGCGCCGTCGCTCAGGCGCAGCTCCACCCGGTCGGCCTCGGCCCGCCGGTACGGGTCGGCGGCGGGCTCCCAGGCCGGGTTGCGGACCAGTTCGACCCATTCGCCGGGCCGGTGCCGCCGCACCCGGTACGGCCCGTTGGCGCGCAGGTGGGCGGCGGCCTCGGGGCTGCCGGGGACGAACGCGTCGTGCTCGACGGGCACCGCCGACGCCGCGGGCAGCGCGAGCATGTGCACGAAGTCCAGCGCCGGCCGGGCCAGCTCGATGACGAGCGTCTCGTCGTCGAGCGCGAAGACGCCGGGGATCTCGTGCGCGTTCTGGTACGCGGCCAGCGTCGCCGCGTCCCCGGCCCGGTGGGTGGCCTCCGCCGCCCAGGCGGTGGCAAAGTCGGCGAGGCCGCGCACGGTGCTCGCGAAGTACGCGAGCGACGGTGAGGGCCGGACCGGGTTGCACATCCGTTTGAAGCCGCGGACCACGTCGTGCGCGGTGACCGGACGCCGGTCGGGGGTGTCCCAGCGGACGCCGGGGCGCATGTGGAACACGTAGCTGCGATGGCTGGCGCCGAGCCCGGCGTTCCAGGTGGAGGGGACCTCCAGGGCGAGGTCGGGCACCGGCGTGACGGCCTGCCAGTCGCGGACGTCCCGGGCGGTCTGCCAGGTGACGAGCTGCCGGGTGTGCAGCCGGACGAACGGGGCCGCCGACGCGGGGGCGCAGCTGGGGTCCAGCGGTGCGGCGTCGGTGGGCGCGACCACCCGCAGCACGCCGCCGCGCCGCCGCGCGGTGGCCGGCTCCGGCCGGTACGGGGCGACGGTCATGACAGCTCCCGGACGAGGTCGGCGATGGCGTCGACGGCGAGGTCGACCTCCTCGGCGGTGTTGTAGAGGTGGGTGCAGATCCGGGCGGCGTAGTGCTGGTGCGGTGAGCCGGCGACGTCGAACTCGGTCCACCGGGTCCAGATCCGGTGCCGGCTCTCCAGCTCGTCGACGAGGCGGGCGAATTTGGTGATGTTCCAGCCGTCGGCCCGGTCGGGGAACGGGTTGAACGCCACCAGCGGCGCGGTCAGCCGGTCGTCGGTGAGCGGTGAGTACAGCGACTCGACGCCGAACCGCTCGACGATCCGGGCGCGGGTGTGCGCGCCGAGCGCCACCGCGTGCCGCTCGATCCGGTCCCGGCCGATGCGGTCCCACAGCTCGCACGCCTTCGCCAGGGCGGCGCCCCGGGCGATGCTGGCACTGCCGGCGCTCTGCAGGTAGTCGCCCATGTTGTAGCTCTCCACCCGGGTGGTGGTACGCGGTGGCGGGGCGCCCATCATCGGGTACCAGGTGGAGATGACCGGCCAGAACGTCGGCAGCGGCAGCGGGTTGTGCTCGGGGTGGACCTTGTTACGGACGTAGAGCAGCCCGGTGCCGAGCGGCCCGCACTGGAACTTCGAGCCGGAGCAGGTGACGAAGTCGGGTCCGAGCGCGCGCAGGTCGGTGTCGAACAGGCCGGGCAGCAGCGCGCCGTCGACCACTGTGGTCAGGCCGTGTTGCTGGGCCAGGTCGCAGAGCTGGCGCACCGGCATCCGGGTGCCGGTGAACAGCGTGACGGCGGCGAACGCCAGCACCTTCGTCCGCGGCGTGATCGCCCGGGCGAACATGTCGACGATCTCCTCGGCGGTGACGTCCGGCCCGACCGGCGGGGTCAGCACGGTGAGCGTGATCCGGTGCCGGTTGCGCAGCAGGTTGAAGTTGGACAGCACCGAGTAGCACTCGTGGCTGGTGGTGATGACCTCGTCGCCCTCGTGCAGGTCGAGCCCGTTGATGACGCGGGCCACCCCCTCGGTGGCGTTGTGGCAGATCACCATCTCGTCCTGGTCGACGCCGAACGCCCGGCCGATGGCGGCGCGGTGCTCGGGGTACATGCCGGGCGGGTAGACGTTGCGCAGTCCGCCGTTCCACTCCCGGGTCACCCGGTCGTTGACGTCCAGCACCTCGTACGGCATCACGCCGATGGTGCCGGTGTTGAGGTGGACCGCGTCGGGCTCCATCGCGAACAGCGACCGCAGCTCCGCGAAGGAGGCGGCGCGCAGCGGGTCGGCCGGTGCGGGCGGCCCGCCGGTGCGGGCGGCCGTCGTGGTCGCGGGGTCGTCGGTCACGCTGACGCGCATGGCGTCCCTCCTGTCAGGAGCTGGCACCCGCCAGCGAATTTACCATATGATTCTCAAGTAAATAGTCGACCCGCTGCCCGCCCCGTCCGACCGCGCCGGGCTCTCCGGCGCGTCCCACCGCAGAGCAGGGAGAAGCGATGATCGCGTGCCACACCGGCGGTTGGCCGGACACCGAAGATCCTCAGCGGGCGGAGCCGGCTGCCTCCGGCTGCTCGTGCGGCTGCGCCGGCCGCTGCCGGCCGCCGTCCGCCGGCGCCGGCGGTGAGCGCGACCGCCGGCAGGAGCAGTTCGACGCGCGCGACCGGGTGCCCTGACGCCGGGCGGGTGGGGGCGGCCGGGCCGCCGCCCCCACCGGGCCGGTCAGCCGCCGAGCACGTCCGGCAGCCGGACCGCCTTGAACCGCCGGTCGGCGAAGTCGCAGTACCAGACCAGCTCGCCGTCCCAGGCCAGCCCGGTCGGATGCCCCGGCAGCCGCACCGTGGCGACCAACCGGCCCGACTCCGCGTCGACCGCGTGCAGCAGGCCGTCCTCGAACTCGGCGTAGAGCACGTGACCCTCGGCGTACGTGAGGCCCGAGGGCGACCCCACGACCGGGTGCTCCCGCTGCACCGTCATGGTCTCGAAGTCCCGTAGCTGGATCACCGCGGGAGCGCGCAGGCAGAGCCACACGCCCTCGGGCCCGGTCTCCATGCCGGTGACCCGGCCGTTGGAGGGCCGTACCGGCTTCGACCCGACGGTCTGGCCGGTGGCCGGGTCGATCAGCAGGATCCGCTTCGGCCGGCCGCCGATCTGGCACAGTTTTCCGTCCGCGTATCCCAGGTCGGCCCGCACATCCGGGTACGCGAACGACCGGCGTACCGCGCCGTCCGCCGGGTCGATCGCGAAGATCCGCGCGGCGTCCTGGTCGGAGTGCCAGAGCCAGGTGCCGTCCCAGGTCAGGCCGCACATGTAGCCGGCCGGGCCGGGCAGGCTGCGCACCACCTCGACGGGCGATGCGATCGTCGAGCCGCTCACCGTCTCGTTCTCCCTTCGTTGGCTGACCCGGCCCGCGCCGGGCCGGCGGACCTGCGGGCGGCGTCAGTCGACGGCCGCCACCGGGGCGTTCAGCCGGGCCGTCAGCGCGGCGATGTGCGCCGGCGACGCGCCGCAGCACCCGCCGGCCACGGCGAGCCGGTACTCCACCGCCCAGCCGGCGACCAGGTCGCCGAACTCGGCGGGGTCGAGCAGCGGGCGCGGCCCGGGCGCGCCGTCGCGGCGGTCCTCCAGGTTCGGGTACGCGCCGATCGGGCCGTCGTCGGCGTCGCGCAGCGCCCGCAGGCACCGCTCGGTCGCCTCCGGGGCGGTGCAGTTGACAAGCACCACCTCGGCCCCGGCGGCGCGCACCGCGCGGGCGGCGTCCACCAGGGAGTCGCCGGACAGCAGCCGGCCCTGGTCGTCGCAGACGAAGGCGGCCCAGGCCCGGGCGCCCACCTCGCGTACCTGCTCCACCGCGATGCGTGCCTCGCGGGCGGTGTTCATGGTCTCCACCAGCACCAGCTCCACCCCGGCCCGGACCAGCTCCACGGCCAGCCAGCGGTGCTCCTCACGCAGCTCGCCGTCGGCCGGCACCAGGTCCGGCCGGTAGCAGTCCTCCACCGGAGCCATCGACGCGGCGATCCGGGTGCCGGGCGCGCCGGCCGTGTTGCGGGCGGCGAGCGCGACGCCGACGGCCGCGTGCACCATCCAGCCGAGGCCGGCGTCCTCCAGCCCGGCGCGGCGCAGCGCCCGCAGGTTGCAGCGCAGCGTGTTCGCGGTGAGCACCTGCGCCCCGGCGGTCAGGAACCGCTCGTGGACGTCGCGCAGCACGCGCCGCCGGCTGTCCGCCAGCAGCGCCGCGGTGCCCCACCACGGGGGCTGGTACGGCAGCCCGGCGCGCTGCAACTCGGTGGCGAGTCCTCCGTCGAGCACCACCGGGGCGCCGCCGGTCGTGAATGCGGACATGTCTCCTCCTTCGCGGGGCGGTAATGCCGGTCAGCGGGTCAGGCGCCGTCACGCAGCGCGGTGACCAGGTCCTCGACCAGGTCGGCCGCGTCCTCGATGCCGGGTGAGATCCGGATCAGCCGGTCGGTCAACCCGAGACGCCGGCGTACCTCGGGCGGCACCGGGCGGTGGGTCATCAGCGCCGGGCACTCGATCAGGGAGCGGACGCCGCCGAGGCTGACCGCGGCGGTGAACAGGCGTACCCGGTCGAGCAGCTTGGCCGGGTCGCCGCGGTACTCGAAGGCGGCGAGCGCGCCGGGCGCGGTCATCTGCCGGGCCGCCACCGCGTGCTGCGGATGCGTGGGCAGGCCCGGATAGCTGACCGTCGCGACGCTCGGCTCGGCCAGCAGCGCCGCCACCACCGCGCGGGTGTTCTCCACCTGCCGGGCGGTGCGCAGGGACAGCGTCTTCAGGCCGCGGTGGGTGAGGTAGCAGTCGAAGCCGCCGGGGGCGTTGCCGGCCACCGTGCGGTAGGCCAGGAACCGCCGGTGCAGCTCCTCGTCCTGGTAGACGAGCGCGCCGCCGAGCACGTCGAGATGACCGGCGACGGACTTGGTGGTGCTGTAGAGCGTGATGTCCGCGCCGTGCGCGAGCGGTCGTTGCAGCACCGGCCCGGCCAGCGTGTTGTCCACCACCACCAGGGCGCCGTGCCGGTGCGCGAGGTCGGACACCGCGGCGATGTCGGCGACCTTGAGCAGCGGGTTGGTGGGCGTCTCCAGCCACACCATGGCCAGCTCCGGGCCGCATTCGGACAGCGCGCGGTCCCGCTCGGCCGGGTCGGCGAAATCCACCGGCCGGACCGTCACGCCGCGCTCGGCGGCGGCGGCGAGCAACTGGTGGGTGCCGCCGTACACGTCGTCGGAGGCGAGCACCAGCCGGCCCGGCGGCACCAGCGACAGCGCCGTCGTGGCGGCGGCCTGCCCGCTGGTGTAGACGGTCGCGTGCCGGGCGTCCTCCAGCGCGGCGAGGCACTCCTCCAGCGCCTCCCGGTTGGGCTGCTCGCCCCGGGCGTAGAAGTAGCGGGGCGGGTCCTGGGCGGTGCGGTCGTAGGTGGTGGCGAGGTGGATCGGCGGCACCACGTCGCCGGTGCCGGGCACTGGTCGCTGGCCGACGTGCACCAGCCGGGTGTCGAACCTCATGACGCTCCCTTCCGGGCGCTGCTCAGAGGAACCGGACGTCGGGGTGGTCGGTGGTCCAGGGACCCGGTCGTACGCCGGCGAGCAGCTCGCCGACGAGGTCGATCTCGGCGGTGGTGTTGTAGACGCCGAAGGAGAGCCGGACCGTGCCGAGCAGGCCCATCTCGTCGAGGAAGGTGCTGGCGCAGTGCACGCCGCAGCGCACCGCCACGCCGTGCCGGTCCAGGTGCGCCCCGACGTCGTACGGGTGGATGCCCTCGACCACGAACGAGACGATGCCGCTGGGGTCGGCGGCCGGGTCACCGACCACCCGCACCCGGTCGATCGCGGCGAGCACGTCGACGGCGTGCCGGACCAGCGCCCGGTCGTGCCGGCGGATCGCGTCCCAGCCGAGGTCGCGCAGGTAGTCCAGGGCGGCGGCCAGCCCGACCGCGCCGGCCACGTGCGGCGTGCCGGCCTCCCACCGGGCCGGCCCGTCGAGGTAGCGGACCGGCTGGTCGGCCGCGACGCCCTTCACGGTGCCGCCGCCCACCTGGTACGGGGGCAGCCCGGCGAGCAGGTCCCGGCGGCCGTGCAGCACGCCGACGCCCATCGGCCCGTACGCCTTGTGCCCGGAGAAGCAGTAGAAGTCGGCGTCGAGGTCGCGCACGTCGACCGGCCGGTGCGGTACGGCCTGGGCGCCGTCGACCACCACCAGCGCGCCGGCCCGGCGGGCGGCGGCGGTCATCTCCCGTACCGGGTTGACGGTGCCGAGCACGTTCGAGACGTGGGTGACCGCCACCAGCGCGGTGTCCGGGCCGAGCGCGCTGGCGAACCGGTCGGCCCCGACCCGCCCGTCCGGTCCGGCCGGCACCACTGTGAGCGTGGCGCCCGTACGGTCGCAGAGCCGGCGCCACGGCAGCAGGTTGCTGTTGTGCTCCATGCCGGTCACCACGACCCGCCGGCCCGGCCCGGCCACCCGTTGCCCGGCGGTGTCCGCGACCAGGTTGACCGCGGCGGTGGTGCCGGCGGTGAAGAGCACCTCCTCCGGCTGCGCCGCGCCGATCGCCCGCGCGACGCTCTCGCGGGCCTGCTCGTACCGCTCGGTGGACTCCAGGCCGAGCCGGTGGTAGCCGCGCCCGACGTTGCTGTTCGCCCCGGTGTAGTAGTCGGTGATCGCGTCCAGGACGACGCGGGGCTTCTGCGTGGTGGCGGCGTTGTCCAGGTAGGCGACGAGGTCGCCGGCCCGGCGGGCCAGCAGGGGGAAGTCGTCCCGTACCGCCCTGGGCAGCGCCTCCGGATCGTGTCGCACCGTGTCCGTCATGCCGGCTCCTGTCGCTTGACGGCCGGTCGTCGGTGCCGGCGTACGCGCCGCGCGGGGTCGCCCCCGCGACGCGCACGGACGCCGTCAGGCGCTCGGGCGACGGAGGGCGGACCGGTCGTCCCCGTGGGACCACAGTGCTCGGGAGGTGCCGCACGGGCGCGGCGTGCCGGACGACGACGGGCCCCGACGAACGCCGAGGCTAGTTCAGAATAATATAGTGATCCGGTCCCGTCACCCCCTGGCGCGGGTCAGTGACCGGAGGTCGTCTGAGCGGCGGGCGCGGCGCCGGCGTCCAGGCCGAGCAGCTCGCAGCAGCGCAGCACCGCGTCGATGTCGCCCTCCAGCTTGAGCTGCCCGCCGACCATCGCCATCAGCGGCGTGACCCGCCCGGCGCCGATGCGCACGAACGTGGCCGCGTCGGTGGTCGCCACCATCGCCGGGTCGTCGGACGGCCCCTTCGCCACGCGCGGCACCCCGCCGGCGACGTCGATGCGGAAGACCTCGTCGTCGACCTGGAACTGGTAGCTCTCGTCGATCGGGGAGATCTTGTCCCACTGGAACATCGCCTCCACGGCGAGGAAGCCCCAGTGCGGGCGGACCGTGTCCTCGGCGTTCAGGTCACCGACGAACTCCAGGCCCCAGTGCGCGAGCCCGAGCACCATCGGCCGCAGCGCCTGCCCGGTCGGGGTCAGCTCGTAGGAGAGCCGGCCGCCGGTGCCGTGCACGTCGACCTGCCGCAGCACGCCCGAGTCGACGAGGAACTTGAGCCGGTCGGCGAGCAGGTTCGTGCCGATGCCGGGCAGGTCCGCGAGCAGTTCGCTGTAGCGCCGGGGACCCATCAGCAGCTCCCTGATGATCAGCAGCGTCCAGCGTTCGCCCAGCACGTCGAGCGCGGACGCGAGCCCGCAGTACTGGTGGTAGGAGCGCTTGCCGGCGAGGCCAGTCTGTGCCATTCCGCTATCGTATATTTTAGTCGGCTGTTTGCGCAGGTGGGGCCGCGCTGTCGAAGCGACCGGCCAGGCCCGGCGGACCGTTCGGCCAGCGGTCAGGCGGCGGCCCGGCGGCCGAAGAGCCCGCGCATCAGCACCGGCTTGGCCAGCTCCTGGAAGTCGAGGTCGGGGTCGAGCTCGCGTACCGTCCCCTCGATCACCAGCAGCGACAGCAGCGGGAAGATGAGTTCCGGCGCGGCGTGCACGCCGTAGCGGCGTTGCAGGTCGAACATCTCCGCGGCGAACGCGATCAGGCTGAACTCCCGGGCCGGCAGCCCGTGGCTGCGCTCCACCAGGTCGGCCATCCGGACCAGGAACGTCTCCACGTCGGCGTCCGGCCGCAGGCCGGTGCCGCTGCGCACCACGATCTCGGCGCAGTACCGGCCGCGCCCGATCGACATGTTCATGAAGAACTCCGCGAACAACCGGCGCAGCTCCTCGGTGAGCTGCACGCTGAACCCGGCGTCGAGCACCACCACCTGGGCGCCCCGGGTGAAGTAGAGGTTGCCCGGGTGCATGTCGCAGTGGACGAATCCGTCCACGAAGAGCATGTGGTAGATCGCTGTCATCGCGGAGGCGGCGAACCGCTTTCGCACGGCCGCCGACATCGACCGCGCCACGTCCACGTCGAGGTCCGGCATGAACTCCATGACCAGGCAGCGCGGCCGGCAGGCGTCGTCGCGTACGCCGGGCACCCGGACCCGGGGCACCACGGCGAGGTTCTCCTTGAGCCGGCGCAGGTTCTCCGCCTCCCGGGCGAAGTCGAGCTGGCCGAACACCGCTCCGCACATGTTCTCGACCACCTCCCGCACCGGGACGCCGCGCAGCATCGGCAGCCGGGCCATCACCCGGGCGCCGTGCCGCATCAGCGCGAGGTCGAGGGCCATCGTCGACTCGATGCCGGGACGGCGCAGCTTGAGCGCCACCTCGGCGCCGTCGGGCATCCGGCCGCGGTAGACGCAGGCCACGCTGCCGCTGGCCACCGGCGTCGGGTCGATCTCCGCGAACTCCGCGGGCGCCTCGCTGCCGTACGCCTCGGCCAGCGCCCGGCTGGTCTGCTCGGGGGTCATCGGGTCGACCCGGTCCTGGAGCACCGACAGCTCGTCGCAGAGCGCGGCCGGCAGCACGTCGCGCCGGGTGCCGAGCACCTGCCCGGCCTTGACGAACGTCGGGCCGAGCCGCATCAGCAACGTGGTGAGACGGCGGTACAGCAGCCGGCGGGCCGCCGCCCGGTCACCTCGGACCGCCTTGACCAGCGCCGCCGGCAGCACCGGCAGCAGGTGGGCGGCGCCGACCGCGCCGATCCGGGTCGAGCGGGCCAGCAGAGCGCGCGTGGTCGCCATGGACGTCAACCCTTCGTGATGCCCGGCACCTCGATCGCCCGGAGCTGCAGGGTGGTGAAGTCGCAGTACCAGATGCGGCGGCCGTCCCAGGTGATGCCGGTCGGGTTGCCCGCGACCGAGTAGGCGGCCACCTCCCGGCGGGCCGCCACGTCGTACAGGTTGATGGTGGCCGCGTCGCGGTCGGAGTAGACGAGGTAGCTGTCGGAGACGGTCAGGCCGGCGATCGGCTGCCGGACCGGGAACGTGTCGATCAGCCCGAAACCGTCCGGGTCACGCAGGTCGACCTGGCGCAGGTCCTCGTAGCCCAGCCAGAGCCCGTGCCGGGTCGCCTCCAGCCCGCACAGCACGTTGCCGGGACGCGGGTTGCCGAACTCGCCGAGCAGCTCGCCGTCCTCGGGATCGACCAGCCGCAGCACGCGGTCGTCGCCCGCCACCTGCAGCAGCCGCCCGCCGATCGTGGTCAGGTCGGTGCGCACGCCGGGGCAGTCGAGCCGGCGGACCACCTTGCCGCTGATCGGGTCCAGGGAGGCGATCTGGCTGGAGACCGCCTCGGAGAACCAGAGGCACTCCGCGGACCAGGTCAGGCCGCAGAGCTTGAGAGCACCACGGACGGGAATGTCGCGGACGGTACCCACCGCGAAGGGCATCAGGACCTCCTCTGCCGGGACAGGCCGCACTCCAGCCGCCAGCCGGTCACGGCGCGGACGTCGCGCCGGGCCGGCCGGCGCAGGGCGACGGACAGCTCGTCGCCCTCGGCCACGTCGGTGTGCCGCAGCGGCCACACCCAGACCGCCCAGTTGCATCCGGGGTACGACGGGAAGTTCGACAGCGTCACGTCGTCGGTGAAGTCGGCGGTGAAGAAGCCGAGCACGGCGTGCAGCCTCCCCGGCGCGATGACCGGCAGCCGCTGCCGCAGCGTCTGCCGGGACGGCGACCGGCCGTCGAGCGCCTGGTCGAGCACCACTGTGGGCTCGGTCAGCAGCTTCGGCGGACGCTGGAAGAAGTGCAGCTGGGCCGCCGGGGCCACGAGCTCCTGCACCGGGTCGAGCCGGTAGCCGTAGAAGTCGCCGCCCCACAGCCCCCAGCCCTCGTCGGCGAACTCGGCCGCGGCCAGCCAGGTCCGCAGCCGCCGGGGCACCACCCGGCCGCCGGGGCGCAGGTGGCGACGGGCGATCACGTGCAGCACCTCGGCCATCTCCTCCTCCGGGCCGAGGTTTCCCATCATCTCGGAGACCAGCACGTCCGCCTTGCGGGGCAGCCGGACCGTACGGGCGTCGCCGGTGACCAGGGTGAGCCGTCCCTTGAGGTCGTTGGCCTCGATGATGCGGGCCGCCGCCGCGGCGGTGGCCGGGTCGGCCTCGACCGCGTACACGTGCTCGGCGCCGTGCCGCAGCGCCAGCAGGGAGAGCGCGAGCAACCCCGCGCCCACGTCGACCACCACGTCGCCGGGGGTGACGGCCTCCTCCAGCGCCCTGTCGTACGCCCGCAGCCGGGGCGCGTCGCCGAGCATCATCTGGTGCATGAGCAGCAGCCGCTGGTCCACGCGGTACCCCCTGAGCGCGCGTCCCTCCCGACCGCCGTAGCAGCCGGGAGGGACATCGTGACGGTACGTTGCTATTGGTTTTACTAGTAGAACCTCTGGCCGGCAGGCCCGTCAAGCGGACCCGTCGGTCAGGCGTTCACCGCGGCGTGCTCGCCGACCAGCGCGTCCCGCATCACCAGGTTGACGCCGGTGAGGCGAGCCTTCGGCTGCTCGTCCACGGTGACCAGGGCGGTGTCCGAGCCGTCCAGCTTGAGCTCGGTGCCGGTGGCCTCCATGCCGCGCATCTTGCCGTTGACGTGCACGGAGTTGGCGGCGTAGAGCGTCTCGTGCGGCGTGACCAGCTCGAACTCGGCGTCGATGTGCAGGTCGCCGGGGAACTTGAGCCGGCTGAGGCTGTCCTCGTTGCCCTCGCCCAGCGTGCCGCCGGAGACCCGCGGCCAGCTCGCCCGCAGCATGACCCGGCCACCCAGCTCCGGGCTGTGTCCGACGACCGCGACGCGGGCCAGCTGGGCGAGCACGCCCGGGCCCTCGTCGTGCTTGTCCGGGCCGAAGAGCAGCACCTCGGCACCGGCCGCCTTGCGGTAGTCCCCGGCCAGGTCGACCCGCACCGTCTTGCCGTTGACCTCGACCTCGATCTGCCCCTCCAGCGAGGTCTGCATGATCATGGACGGGTCGACCAGCATGGACATGCACGGGCCGGCGCTGGGCGCGAAGAACAGGTTCGGCGTGATCCCGACCGGCTGGTTCTCGTCGTTGGCCGGGTACCACGCCTCCGGCAGCGTGGTGCCCTTGACGACGTTCGGCGCGGCCATCACGTCGAAGGGACCGTCACCGCGCGGCTTGCCCAGGTAGGGCCCGGTCAGCGGCTTCTTGAACGGCGGGACGCTGTCGACCACGCCGTAGATGTCGATGACGTTGCGGTGGGCGAGCCGCAGCGTGCTCGACTCCAGGATGCCGAAGCGGCGGATGTAGAACTCGGCCGGGAAGTTCTTGCCCGGCACGATCTGCCGCACGTGCCCGCTGTTGGGCAGGAACGGGTTGGACAGGACCTGGATGCGGTCGTCCAACTCGTAGCTGAACCCCTTGATGCCCACCTCGGGCGCGCTGATCAGCTCGGTGGCGAACTGCGCGTAGCCGTTCTCGTCGACCTTGTGCTCGAAGCCCGGCATGGGCCACTTGTTGAGCTGCACGAAGCCGGACAGGTTGATCGTCTCGCGGCGGCCCGAGTAGTAGTCCTCGCCGAAGACCACGGTTGCCGCGGCGAGGATGTGCGGGCGGATCGGCTTGGGTTCGAGGTTCAGGGACTCGTAGGTCTCTCTGGTGCTCAAGCCAGACACCTCCAATGTCTGTCGGCAGGGGTCAGCGGCGGTCTGAGGGCCGCTGGTGGACCGGACCCGACCGGTCCCGCCGAACTTCAAGCTATGTGTTTTTAAAGCGTGCTGTCAATGCCTGAAGCATCGTCAGGTGTCATCGGCCTCCAGAACGCGACGGCCCGCTCCCCCGGCGGGGAGCGGGCCGTCGCGGCGGCCGCCGGTCAGTCCGGCACGGCCGCCGCGCCGGCCGGCAGCAACGGCCGGGACAGCGGCAGGGGCAGTTCGGCGGCGGGACTCGTCACGGCCCCCGGGGTGCCCGTCTCCAGCGCCAGCCGGCGCAGCAGGCCGAGCATCCGGTACCGGCCGCCGGTCGTCCCGACCGGCATCACCAGGGACTTGTCCACCAGGGCGGCGAGCACCACCCGCACGTCCGTGGGCCCGGACGGATGGGGCCGCCAGAACCGCTGGGCGGCCGCCAGGTCGAACACCCCCGGCAGCAACGCGACGCGCTGGAACAGACAACGCTCGGCCACGTCGAGGCGCTGGACGCTACGGTCGAGCATCGCCCGCAGCGACGTGTGGCGTGACTCCGGTCCGGCGACGGGCGGGCGCAGTCCGTCCAGCGGTCCCTCCAGCTTGCGCAGCACCCCGTCCAGACTCTCGGTGGCCAGGCACGCCGCCGCCATCTCCAGGGCCAGCGGCAGGCCGTCGAGCCGGCGGCAGATCTCCACCGCGACCTCCGCGTCCCGCCGGTCGAGGCGGAACCCGGGGCGGGCCTGGGCCGCCCGTTCGGCGAGCAGCGCGACCGCCGGATTGGACAGGACCGACGGCCATCCGCCCGGCTGCGGCACCGGGAGCGGATGCAGGCGCTGGACCCGCTCGTACGGCAGCCCGAGCGGCTGACGCGAGCCGGTCAGCACCGCCACGTCCGGGCACGCCAGCAACAGCCGGTCGGCGACCACCGCACACGCGTCGACCAGGTGCTCGGCGTTGTCCAGCACCACGAGTGTCGGCTGGTCGCGCAGCAGTTCGACCGGATCCTCGGCGCCGTTGCCCCCGAGCATCCGGGCCAGCCGGCGTTCCAGCTGCCGCCGGTCACTGAGATCGAGCGTGTCCACCGTCAGGACCCCGCCGGTGAAGACGCGGGCGGCCTGGTGGGCGGCGCGCAGGGTCACCGCCGACTTGCCACAGCCGGGCGCGCCGGTGACGGTCACCGCGCGGTACTTCGCCAGCAGGGCCGCCAGGTCGGCGATGTCCCCGGCCCGCCAGTGCAGCGGCCCGGAGATCGGCCCGCAGCCGGGCCTGCGCCTTGCGGCCGGCACCGCCGGCGCCGGCCGGGGCACCGGTGGACGGCCGGCCGGGCGCACCAGCGCCCGGTGCACCGCCCGCAGTTCCTCCCCCGGGTCGACGCCCAGTTCGGTACGGAGCCGCTCGGTGATGTCGGCGTACCGGTGCAGGGCCACGGTCCGGTGCCCGCTGCTGCCGAGCACGGCCAGATAGTCGGCCTGGATCGCCTCGTGCAGGGGTTCCAGCCGGGCCAGCCGGGTGGCGGTGTCGAGCACCGCTGCGGCGCGTCCCAGCCGCAGCCCCAGACCGACGTAGCTGTGCGAGGTCGCCACCCAGGCCGCACCCAGGGCCTCCACCTCGATGTTGTCGTGCAGCAGCGAGCGCAGCTCACCGAGGGTCGGGCTGCGCCACAGGTCCAGCGCCTGCCCGAGCAGGTGGAACGCCTCCTCACGGCAGCCCTCGCCGATCCGCTTCTCGGCCTCGGCGACACAGCGGCGGAACCGCGCGACGTCCGTCTCGACGGTCTCGGCGCGCAGCGAGTACCCGGTGACGGTCGAGGCGATGACCCGTACCCGGCGCCGCGGCGGATGCTCCGGTTCGAGGACCTGGCGCAGCCGGGCCACGTACGTGTGCACGAGCGACCGGGCGCTCGGCGGGACTACGCCGCCCCAGACCGCCTCCTCCACCTCGCTCACCGGGACGCTGTCGCCCAGGCGTAACGCCAGAAGCGAGAGCACCGCCCGCTGCTTGGCCGGTCCGGGCTCCACCGGATGCCCCTTCCGCCGCACGCGCAGCGGACCCAACAGGTCGACCCGGTAACAGGCGCGACTCTCCATCATCTATCCCCCCAGGCTCAGCGTGAGCCCGAGACTGGCACATCCGGTTACCACGTCGCCACACTCAGCTATTGCTCAGGAAACTCGGCAGGCCAGGCCGCCAACCCGCCCGAGCAGCGTGATCACCGCCCGGGACGTGCGTAAAGGCCGCCGGGCGGAACGACGACGGCGGGGAATTCTTTTTCATATGGCGAAGCTATTGATAGAAGTTGCGGGCCGTGCCGGGTTGCGTGACCCGGTCCCGACGAAGGCCCACCCTGAAAGGGATGCCGCCCACCTGGAGGCCCGTGTCGCGCATCCAGGATAGACAGAATGCTATATGAAATCTTAGTATTCTGGTGGCCGGATGACTCAGGTGAGGAGCACGAGGGCATGTTCGAGCGGTTCACCGACCGAGCGCGACGGGTTGTCGTCCTGRCCCAGGAAGAGGCCCGGATGCTCAACCACAACTACATCGGTACGGAGCACATCCTGTTGGGCCTGATCCATGAGGGTGAGGGTGTCGCGGCGAAGGCTCTGGAGAGTCTGGGCATCTCCCTGGAGGGTGTGCGTCAGCAGGTCGAGGAGATCATCGGCCAGGGTCAGCAGGCGCCGAGCGGGCATATTCCGTTCACGCCGCGGGCGAAGAAGGTGCTGGAGCTGTCGCTGCGTGAGGCGTTGCAGCTGGGCCACAACTACATCGGCACCGAGCACATCCTGTTGGGCCTGATCCGTGAGGGTGAGGGCGTCGCCGCGCAGGTCCTGGTGAAGCTGGGCGCGGACCTGAACCGGGTCCGTCAGCAGGTGATCCAGCTGCTGTCGGGGTATCAGGGTAAGGAGCCGGCCGCTGCGGGTGCGGCGCCGGGTGAGGCCGCGCCGTCGACCAGCCTCGTGCTGGACCAGTTCGGCCGCAACCTGACCCAGGCCGCCCGGGAGGGCAAGCTCGACCCGGT
>NZ_LYXF01000079.1:0-3382 GCF_001709195.1 Micromonospora sp. II
GTTCTGACCTTCGACAAGCCAGAACCTAGGCAGGACAACGGCGTGCGCCATCAACGACGCGCCCAACCACCCACAGACACGTCACAAGACCCATATTTATGACTGAGAGTCATAAGCGTCTTGAGTGCTCTCTTCTTCGGCGACCCCCACGGCGAGTCTCGGCCGCACCGGATGTGCCTGATACCGCGCGAGTTGCCGGAATCGGGGGAACGCGATGAGACGGGACGACGCTGACCGGCGGGGCGGCGGAACAGCGGGAGCGCCGGGCGCGGCCGTAGGCTGCGGGACACGGATAGGCGGGAGGGCCTGGTGGCGGAGACGACGACGGTGGCCGAGGTGACGGCCGAGCTGGCCGCGCTCGACGATCCGAAGATCCGCGCGGTCAACGAGCGGCACGGCGACGACCACGGGGTCAACCTGGGCAAGCTGCGGGCGGTCGCGAAGCGGCTGAAGACGCAGCAGGACCTCGCGCGGGAGCTGTGGGCGACCGGCGACAGCGCGGCGCGGCTGCTGGCGCTGCTGATCTGCCGGCCGAAGGCGTACGGGCGGGACGAGCTGGACGCGATGCTGCGCGAGGCGCGTACGCCGAAGGTGCACGACTGGCTCGTCAACTACGTGGTGAAGAAGAGCCCGCACGCGGAGCCGCTGCGCCTGGCCTGGTCGGCCGATCCCGATCCGGTGGTGGCGAGCGCCGGCTGGGCGCTGACCACCGAGCGGGTGGCGCGGAACCCGGACGGGCTGGACCTGGCCGGTCTGCTCGACGAGATCGAGGCGCAGATGGCCGGCGCGCCGGAGCGCCTCCAGTGGGCGATGAACCACTGCCTCGCGCAGATCGGGATCGAGCATCCGGCGTACCGGGAACGCGCGGTCGGCATCGGCGAGCGGCTCGGGGTGCTCAAGGACTACCCCACGCCGCCGGGCTGCACGTCGCCGTACGCGCCGGTCTGGATCAACGAGATGGTGCGCCGACAGCACGGCGGCCCGGACAACGGGGTATGAAGGGGCGCAGGACATTCGCGTACCCGGAAGGACCGTTTCGATGACCCTGGAACGACCGATCGCCCCGGACCCGTACGAGCTGTTGCCGACGGTGCCGTCGTTCGACCTGACCAGCGAGGACGTGCACAACGGCGAGCCGATGGACGCGCGGTACGCGCACGGCAGCACCGGCGGCGAGAACGTCTCCCCGCAGCTGTCCTGGTCGGGCTTCCCGGCCGAGACCAAGAGCTTCGTGGTCACGTGCTTCGACCCGGACGCCCCGACCGGCAGCGGCTTCTGGCACTGGGTGCTGGTGAACGTGCCCGCGTCCGTCACCGAGCTGCCCAGCGGCGTTGACGAGGGCGACCTGGGCGGCGCGTTCAGCGTCCGCAACGACTACGGCGAGACCGGCTACGGCGGCGCCGCGCCGCCCGCCGGGGACCGCCCGCACCGGTACGTGTTCGCGGTGCACGCCGTGGACGTGGACCGCCTCGACATTCCCGCCGGGGCGAGCCCGGCCTTCGTCGGCTTCAACCTGGCGTTCCACACCCTGGCCCGGGCGGTCATCCGCCCGACGTACCAGATCAAGGAGTGAGAGGTAAGGAAGGGCCCCTTGTTAACAGACGTCTGTTAACAAGGGGCCCTTCCTTACACGCGGGCGACCGCGAAGACGGACTGGCCGAACGGCGGGCGGACGCGCTGCTCGGCGGCCTTGGTGACGGGGAGCACGAGCGTGTCGTACACCTTCACCATCGGGCCCTCCTTCGGCATCAGCCGGAAGACCTTGGTGGCCATGAAGTAGCCGATCAGGCCGAGCGCGTTGGCGTAGTGGATCCGCTCCACGGTGAGGCCGGCCTCGGTCATGGCCGCGGCGAGCGTCTTCTTGGTGTAGCGGCGGACGTGGCCGGTGGCGATGTCGGCGGGGCTCATGGCGAACTGGAACGCCGGCACGATGATGACCACCGCGCCGCCGGGGCGGACCAGGTCGCGCATGCTGCGCAGCGCGCCCACGTGGTCGTCGATGTGCTCCAGCACGTTGTACGAGACGGCCGCGCTGTAGTCGCCACGCTCGTGGTGCGGGAGCAGCATCTGCCGGACCTCGACGCCCGGGTGGTCGGCCAGCCGCTCCTTGAGCTGGACCAGCCGGTCCGGGTCCGCCTCGGTGGCGGTGATCCGGGGCACCTGCTCGGCCCACGCGGAGGCGTAGTCGCCCAGGCCGCTGCCGATTTCGATCGGGTTGTCACCGAGGTAGGGCACCGCCAGCTCGACGAACCACTGCCGGTGGTTGACAGCGGTCGCGAGGCCTTCGAGCACCTCGGACTGGACGCGCTGGTCCCCAGTGATTTCTGCCATGCGTCGATTCCTCACGATATGACTGACCCGCGCCTGGACCGTCAGAGTCAACCATCTGGATGGCTGAGGGGGAAATCGGGGGACGGAGGGGGGCCGAATTGTGATGCGGAGGGGTGCCTGATCGGCGGTCGGCGAACTCGGCACATAGTACGTGAGTCTGCGGAACATTGCACCTGCCGGTCATACCCTGACTACGCTCTGAAATGTCATGACTACTCCGGAATCAGCGGCGGACCCGGCGAAAACGGGGCACGGCAGGCGGATCGATGTGCTCGCCGTGCTCAGCTTCGTGCTGCTCGCGCTCTGGGTCACCGCCCGGTTGTGGATGGACCCCCGCAACGGGATTCGGGACAATCGGACAGATCAGGCGCAATTCGAATGGATGATGGCGCATGGTGCGCGCGTCGTCACCGATTTCGCCTATCCGTTCACCTCGGACCGGATGAATGTGCCGGATGTCGTCAATCTCATGGCCAATACGTCCGTATTATCTGTTTCATTACCGCTGACCCCGATCACGCTCTGGGCGGGTCCGCGCTGGTCATTCCTGATTTTCCTCACCCTCGGGCTCGCCGCCACCGGCGTGTCCTGGTATTTCCTTCTCTCCCGAGTTGTCGTGCGGTCTCGCGGTCCGGCCTGGCTGGGTGCCGCCTTCTGCGCGTTCGCGCCGGCGATGATCTCGCACGCCAACTCGCACCCCAACATCGTCAGCCAGTTCGTGGTGCCGTTGATCATCTGGCGGACGCTGCGCCTGGCCGAGCCCGGCCGGTGGCTGCGCAACGGCGTACTCCTTGCCCTGGTGATCGTCTGGCAGGCGTTCCTCAACCTGGAGATCCTGCTGATGACCGCCATCGGCCTCGGCGTGGTGGTGCTCGCGCTCGTACTCGGCCGTCCCGCGCTGCGCTCGGCGGCCCGCCCGTTCGCCGCCGGACTCGCCGTGGCCGCGGTGGTCGCCGGGGCGCTGCTCGCGTACCCGCTCTGGGTCCAGTTCTTCGGTCCCGGCGCGTACAGCGGGCTCTCCACGCTGATCCGGGGCTACTCCACCGACCTC
>NZ_LYXF01000080.1:0-3296 GCF_001709195.1 Micromonospora sp. II
CTTTCGGTCGGATCACCGAACACCTCGAGGTCCCCAACCTCCTCGCCATCCAGAACGAGTCCTTCGACTGGCTCGTCGGCAACGAGGCTTGGCAGGGCCGGTCGGCGGACGACCCGCACGCACGCTCGGGTCTCGCGGAGATCCTCGACGAGATCAGTCCCATTGAGGACTTCTCCGGCACCATGTCGCTCTCCTTCTCGGCTCCGCGCTTCGACGAGGTCAAGGCCTCGATCGAGGAGTGCAAGGAGAAGGACCTCACCTACTGCGCGCCGCTGTTCGTGACCGCGGAGTTCACCAACAACACCACTGGCGAGATCAAGAGCCAGACCGTGTTCATGGGTGACTTCCCGATGATGACGCCGAAGGGCACCTTCATCATCAACGGCACCGAGCGCGTCGTGGTCAGCCAGCTCGTCCGCTCGCCGGGCGTGTACTTCGACAAGCAGCCGGACAAGACCTCCGACCGCGACCTCTCCAGCGTCAAGGTCATCCCGAGCCGGGGTGCCTGGCTGGAGTTCGACATCGACAAGCGCGACACGGTCGGCGTTCGCATCGACCGCAAGCGCCGCCAGGCCGTCACCGTCCTGCTCAAGGCCATCGGGTGGTCCGCCGAGCGCATCCGTGAGAAGTTCGGCTGGTCCGAGCTCATGATGACCACGCTCGAGAAGGACCACATCGCCGGCCAGGACGAGGCCCTGCTCGACATCTACCGGAAGCTCCGCCCCGGCGAGCCGCCGACCCGTGAGAACGCCCAGACCCTGCTCGACAACCTCTTCTTCAACCCGAAGCGGTACGACGTCGCCAAGGTCGGGCGCTACAAGTTCAACAAGAAGCTCGAGCTGGACGTGCCGATCACCACCGGCACGCTCACCGAGGACGACATCGTCGCCACCGTGGAATACCTCTGCCGGCTGCACGCCGGTGAGGAGGGCTACGAGGCCGACGACATCGACCACTTCGGCAACCGTCGCCTGCGTACCGTGGGCGAGCTGATCCAGAACCAGGTCCGGGTGGGTCTCTCCCGGATGGAGCGGGTCGTCCGCGAGCGGATGACCACCCAGGACGTCGAGGCGATCACGCCGCAGACCCTGATCAACATCCGCCCGGTGGTGGCGGCGATCAAGGAGTTCTTCGGCACGTCGCAGCTGTCCCAGTTCATGGACCAGACCAACCCGCTGGCGGGCCTGACCCACCGGCGCCGGCTGAGCGCGCTCGGMCCTGGTGGTCTGTCCCGTGAGCGGGCCGGCTTCGAGGTCCGGGACGTGCACCCGTCCCACTACGGCCGGATGTGCCCGATCGAGACGCCGGAAGGCCCGAACATCGGCCTGATCGGCGCGCTCTCCACGTTCGCCCGGGTCAACCCGTTCGGCTTCATCGAGACGCCGTACCGGAAGGTCATCGACGGCCGGGTCACCGACCAGATCGACTACCTGACCGCGGACGAGGAGGACCGGTTCGTCAAGGCGCAGGCCAACGCCCCGCTGAAGTCGGACGGCACCTTCGCCGAGGACCGCGTCCTGGTCCGCCGTAAGGGCGGCGAGACCGAGGACGTCGCGCCGGGCGCCGTGGACTACATGGACGTGTCGCCGCGGCAGATGACCTCGGTCGCCACCGCGATGATCCCGTTCCTGGAGCACGACGACGCCAACCGCGCGCTCATGGGCGCGAACATGCAGCGTCAGGCGGTGCCGCTGGTCAAGGCCGAGGCCCCGCTCGTCGGTACGGGCATGGAGTACCGTGCCGCGGTCGACGCCGGTGACGTGGTCGTCGCCGAGGTCGGCGGTGTGGTCGAGGACCTCTGCGCGGACTACATCACGGTCCACCAGGACGACGGCCACCGCCGGACGTACCTGCTGCACAAGTTCCGCCGCTCCAACGCCGGCTCCTGCGTCAACCAGAAGCCGGTCGTCTTCGAGGGCGACCGCGTCGAGGCCGGTCAGGTCATCGCCGACGGTCCGTGCACCGACGAGGGCGAGATGGCGCTCGGACGCAACCTGCTGGTGGCGTTCATGTGCTGGGAGGGCCACAACTACGAGGACGCGATCATCCTGTCGCAGCGCCTCGTGCAGCAGGACGTGCTCACCTCGATCCACATCGAGGAGCACGAGGTCGACGCCCGGGACACCAAGCTCGGCCCGGAGGAGATCACCCGCGACATCCCGAACGTCAGCGAGGAGATGCTCGCCGACCTCGACGAGCGCGGCATCATCCGGATCGGCGCCGAGGTCGTCCCCGGCGACATCCTGGTCGGCAAGGTCACCCCGAAGGGTGAGACCGAGCTGACCCCCGAGGAGCGGCTGCTCCGCGCGATCTTCGGCGAGAAGGCGCGCGAGGTCCGGGACACCTCGCTGAAGGTGCCGCACGGCGAGACCGGCACGGTCATCGGTGTGCGTACCTTCTCCCGCGAGGACGGCGACGAGCTGCCCCCGGGCGTGAACGAGCTGGTCCGGGTCTACGTGGCCCAGAAGCGCAAGATCCAGGACGGTGACAAGCTCGCGGGCCGCCACGGCAACAAGGGCGTCATCTCCAAGATCCTGCCGATCGAGGACATGCCGTTCCTGGAGGACGGGACCCCGGTCGACATCGTGCTGAACCCGCTCGGTGTGCCGTCCCGGATGAACATCGGCCAGGTCCTGGAGACCCACCTCGGGTGGGTGGCCAAGACCGGCTGGAGCGTGGACGGCGACGACGAGGAGTGGAAGCGCCAGCTCCGCTCGATCAACGCGCACGAGTCCGAGCCGGACACCAACGTGGCCACGCCGGTCTTCGACGGTGCCCGCGAGGAGGAGATCTCCGGTCTGCTGGCGTCGACCCTGCCCAACCGGGACGGCAACCAGCTCATCGGGGGCAGCGGCAAGGCGCAGCTGTTCGACGGTCGTTCCGGCGAGCCGCTGCCCGACCCGATCGCGGTCGGCTACGTCTACATCCTGAAGCTCAACCACCTGGTCGACGACAAGATCCACGCCCGGTCGACCGGTCCGTACTCGATGATCACGCAGCAGCCGCTGGGTGGTAAGGCGCAGTTCGGTGGCCAGCGCTTCGGTGAGATGGAGTGCTGGGCCATGCAGGCGTACGGCGCCGCCTACGCCCTGCAGGAGCTGCTGACCATCAAGTCCGACGACGTCCTGGGCCGGGTCAAGGTCTACGAGGCGATCGTCAAGGGCGAGAACATCCCCGAGCCGGGCATCCCGGAGTCGTTCAAGGTGCTGCTCAAGGAGCTGCAGTCGCTGTGCCTCAACGTCGAGGTGCTCTCCAGCGACGGTGTGGCCCTGGAGATGCGCGAGACCGACGACGAG
>NZ_LYXF01000081.1:0-2199 GCF_001709195.1 Micromonospora sp. II
GCAGACCAAGCAGATCCCGGCCAGCCTCCTCGCGGTGTACAACACCCGCGAGCCGGTCAACCAGGTCCTCGCGCGTATCACCGACGAGTCGAAGCTGCTGCACGGGCGCATCGACGAGCTGGGTAAGACCTTGCCGAAGGCCAGCCAGAAGCTGTTCTTGCTCAACCAGATCCGCGGCATGGTCAAGAGCCTGCTGTTCGGCGACTATGCGCTCGCTGAGGACACGCTCAGCCGTATGGCCGCCACCCGGCTGGCCACCCAGGAGCAGCGCGACGAGTTTGTCGCCGAGACGCTGAACATGCTTGGTGTGCTGACCGAGTTGATGGAGCCCTGGTCCGAGATCGCACAGCTGCCAACCTCCGGCAGCGGCGCGGACAAGATCGTCGCTCTGCGAGAGAAGTGGGTGAATCTGACCGCGACCGGCATCAACGTCATCGGCACGGTGGTGTACGAAATCAACCGGCACACCGTCGACCCCGAGCAGCGTGCCGCCTACTACCGCAAGCTGGCGGTCGAGATCGACTGGCGGCGTAGCGCGGGCATCTGGGCCAACAACATCGTCGTCCCAGACGGCAAGCAAGGCAAGATCGCCACCAACCGCGGCCCGGTGTCGGCTGCCGTTCGCAACGTCAAGCAGGCTATTGGCGTGAGTGGCGGCGACGCTGCAGTCGCTCCGCCGAAGCAGACGGTGCCCGACGGTCAGCACGCGCTCAGCGACATCGACGCTTCATCAGCTGGGCAGCTGCAGAACTGAATCGCGTCGTAGCCACCGCCCGCTGGGAAACCTTTCCTGCCGGGCGGTGTGCTGTTCAGAGTCCCTCGTATGCGGAGCAGGCTCGGTCGCAGACGTACCGGCGATGAGCAATGTCGTCCCGTTCAAGTCCGGTCAACGGCAACGAGCCCGGGCCTTTGGGGCTCCGGGCTCGCGCGGGCGAAGGGCGCCACACCCAAACGCCATAATCAGGATAGCGCCCGCGCCTGGCAGCAGGCTGAGGCCGGACGCTCGCTGACAGGCGACCAGGACTCGCGCCACGGGGCGTCGGGACTCCGCCCCGAACCCAGCTTCCTTCGAGGTCAGCCGCAGCGGCGGTATTCAGCTGTCCTGCCTCGTTTCGTGCGCCGGTCGTGCATCCATGAATGCGCGACCGGGGGGAGCAAACGCGTTCTAACGTCACGTTCCGTCGACGCTGCTACATACCGAACCCCGACAAAGCTGCATAACTGCAGGTCACGGGTCACGGTCACCCCGTCCTCCCGACTACGGATCAGAAGGTTAGGGGTTCGAGTCCCTTCGGACGCACAGCAGTTGAGGGGCCGCTTCGGGAAACCGGGGCGGCCCTTTTTCGTGCGCTCCGCCGGCGGTCATGCCGCCTCGCGTCGCCCAGCCACCGAGCGATGGCGACTGATGGGTCCGGATGCGCAGCGACTGACTGGGAGCCGATCCTTCCGGAAAACTTCCGGAAAATCATTGACCTGTTCGAAACGCCGCTGCAATACTCCGAACACTGCGACATCAGCATGCGTCGATTGGAGCCATGCGTCGTCAGGTGTCACTCGTCCCAAGGAGGACCTGCGCATGTACGCCAGCATCCGCGGCTCCCGCCGCCCGTCCACTCCCCGAAAATCGCGTCTCACCTTCCGGTTGGCAGTGCTCGCCTCCACTGTGGCGCTGGGCGCCGCCGGCCTTGCGGTCGCCGCCACTCCGTCCAGCGCCGCCACCTGCAACGGCTACGTCGGCCTCACCTTCGACGACGGGCCGACCGGCAGCACCAGCGCCCTGTTGTCCGTGCTGCGCGCGAACGGCGTACGGGCGACCATGTTCAACGTCGGCCAGAACGTGCAGAACAACCAGTCCGCCGCGCGGGCCCAGGTCGACGCGGGCATGTGGGTGGCCAACCACAGTTGGAACCACGCGCACATGACCTCGATGAACCAGAGCCAGATGCAGTCGGACCTCTCCCAGACCAACTCGGCGATCCAGTCTGCGACCGGCGTCCGACCGCAGTTGTTCCGCCCGCCCTACGGGGAGACGAACTCGACCCTCCAGTCGGTCGCCTCGTCGCTCGGCCTGCGCCAGGTGATCTGGGACGTCGACTCCCAGGACTGGAACGGCGCCAGCGTCAGCCAGATCGTCTCCAACGCCAGCCGTCTTCAGGACGGCCAGGTGATCCTGATGCACGACGGCATTCAGAACACCCG
>NZ_LYXF01000082.1:0-2138 GCF_001709195.1 Micromonospora sp. II
GACACCTTCCGCATCTTCCGCGTCCGCGACGGCGGCGACCTCACCCTCAAGGACCTCACAATCAAGGGCGGCAACGCCAACGAGTTCAAGTACCCCGGGCCGTCCGTGCCGAAGGCGGCCGACCCGGCCGAGCTGGATGCCAAGCGGGTCGAGGGTGACGGCGGCGCGCTGCTGGTCGAGCGCGGCGGCAGCGCGCACCTGGACAACGTGAAGCTGACCGACAACAACGCCGAGGGCGACGGCGGCGCCGTCGCCAACTACGGCCGCACCTGGCTCAAGGAGAGCAAGGTCGTCAACAACCACGCCCAGGGCGACGGCGGCGGCATCTTCAACGAGGGCATCCTCAAGGTCGAGGAAACCCACGTCGACGACAACACCGCCGGCGGCAACGGCGGCGCCATCGCCAACGGCAGCGGTGAGCACCACGACGGGCCGGTCGACCTGGCCTCGGCGGCGAAGGCCGACAAGGGTGAGCACGGCAAGCACCGCGCCGGCACGGTCGAGATCACCGGGGCGTACGAGGGCAAGGACGCCTCGTTGAGCACCCTGAGCCGCAACCGGGCGGGCCACAACGGTGGTGGCCTGTTCAGCAGCGGCGGCTGGGTCACCGTCTCGTTCACCGCGATCGGCGGCAACGTCGCCTGCGACAACGGTGGCGGCGTCTACGCCGAGAACACCGACCTGCTCCTGGAGAAGGTCCACGTGGCGGGTAACCACGCCGACGGCAACGGCGGCGGCGTGGTGACGACCGGCGGGCGCGACTGGGCCGGCAACGGCGCCGAGAAGGACGGCCTCGCGGGCAGCGCCACGATCGCCGACAGCGCGGTCGTGGACAACACGGCCGGCCGCTTCGGCGGCGGCATCTACAACGGTGAGTGGCTCATCAAGATCGAGGACGGCTTCCTCACCCGCGAGCACGACAAGGACGACAACGCCACCCTCACCATCCGCGACACCGAGATCAAGGCCAACACCGCCCTCAACGGCGGCGGCATCTTCAACAACAAGGCCAAGATCACCCTCACCAAGACCCACGTCACCAAGAACACCGCCACCGACTCCAGCAAGCTCCACCGGGTCGCCGGCGGCGTCCTCAACAACGAAGGACGCGTCAAGCTCGACGACAAGTCCCTCATCAGCAACAACGACCCCACCAACTGCGCCAACACCGTCGAGGACTGCTTCAACTGATTCGCTCCACCACATAACCCGGGGTGCCCTCCTTCCGCCGCGACGGCGGGAGGAGGGCTCCCGACCTCGGAGCGGCCCGGCTGGCCGTGGTGTCCCCCACCGGGGCGTCCGGACCGCACTGCGCCCGCCCATCCCACCCGCACCCTTATGCGGGTTTTTTTCGTATATGGCCACGAGGCGAAGAAGGTTCTCATACGGTCGTTCTCAGCAGCTACAACCGATTTGTAGCGAAGGCCGCCTCGCCAGGGCGAAGCGACCTTGTCAGGTACAAGGAGAGGGCAGAGAGCTCCGATGTCCAACTACCTTCGCAATAACAATGACGCCACCAGCAAGACCATCTCCCCGCTCCGGCGTCGCCGGATGTGGCTCGCCACGGGCGTCGTGGGCCTGACCGGAGCGGTCAGCCTCGCAGGCGTGGCCTACGCGACCACCGGGGCCACCGGCCCGCACCGGCTCGCCGACGTCAAGTGGTCGACCACGCAGCAGCTCAGCGACGACGACCACGGCGACAAGGGCGAGTACGGCCGGGACGGGTACGACAAGGACGGCAAGGACGGCAAGGACCGTGGCCAGGAAGGCCGCGACCGCGGCGAGTGGGGCCCGGACAAGGGCGACTGGGGCAAGGACGGCAAGGACGACCACGGCAAGACCCGCGAGGTCGCCTGCGACGACGACGCCCTGATCGACGCCCTCGAACTCGCCAACCGCGACCACGGCGGCACCCTCAAGCTCGCCGAGAACTGCACCTACGAACTCGGCGTCAAGGACCGCAAGTTCGGCTCCGCCCTGCCCGAGATCAAGCAGGACGTCACCATCAAGGGCAACGGCTCCACCATCAAGCGCGACGCCGAAGACACCTTCCGCATCTTCCGCGTCCGCGACGGCGGCGACCTCACCCTCAAGGACCTCACAATCAAGGGCGGCAACGCCAACGAGTTCAAGTACCC
>NZ_LYXF01000083.1:0-1777 GCF_001709195.1 Micromonospora sp. II
TGTCGGCGGGTCGTCGGGCGGTGTTGTTCACGGGTCAGGGTTCGCAGCGTGTGGGTATGGGCCGGGAGTTGTACGAGGCGTTCCCGGTGTTCGCGGCGTCGTTCGACGAAGTGTGCGCGGAGATTGATCCGCGTCTGCCGCGTGCGTTGCGCGAGGTGGTGTTCGCGGAGCCGGGTTCGGAGACTGCGGCTCTGGTGGATCAGACGGTGTTCGCGCAGGCGGGGTTGTTCGCGGTGGAGGTGGCGTTGTGGGAGTTGCTCGCGTCGTGGGGTGTGCGGGCGGATTTCCTGGCGGGTCATTCGATCGGTGAGGTGACGGCCGCGTACGTGTCGGGGATGTTGTCGCTGTCGGACGCCTGTTCCCTGGTGGCGGCGCGGGGTCGGTTGATGCAGGCGTTGCCGGCCGGTGGCGTGATGGCGGCGGTCGGTGCGTCGGAGGAGGCTGTCGCCGAGTTGATCGGTGTGACCGGCGTGGCGGTGGACGTGGCGGCGGTGAACGGTCCGGCGTCGGTGGTGGTGTCGGGTGCCGTCGGCGAGGTGGCTTCGGTGGTGGCGGCCTGCCGTGAGCGGGGTTGGCGGGTCAAGGAACTGGCGGTCAGTCACGCGTTCCATTCGCGGTTGATGGATCCGATGCTGGACGAGTTCGCGTCGGTGGTGGCGGGGCTGGACTGGCAGCCGCCGCGGGTGCCGGTGGTGTCGAACGTGACCGGCGCGGTCGCGGACGCGGCGGAGCTGACCGACCCGGGCTACTGGGTGCGGCACGTGCGGCAGCCGGTGCGCTTCGCCGACGGGGTGGCGACGTTGCGGGCACAGGGGGTGGACACCTTCCTGGAGATCGGCCCGGACGCGGTCCTCACCGCCATGGCCGCCGAGGCGGACACCGCCGACGACGTGCGGTACGTCGCCACGCTGCGCCGCAGCCAGCCCGACGTCACCACCCTCACCACTGCAGCCGGGCAGCTCTGGGCCGCCGGCGTGGCCGTCGACTGGGCGGCGTACCTCGGCCAGACCGGAACCCGGCCGCGCGCGGTGGAACTGCCCACCTACGCCTTCGACAGGCAGCGCTACTGGCTGGAGGACCCCCAGCCCGGCTCGGCTCCGGAGCGGGCCGACGCCCCGTCCGACGAGCAGTTCTGGGCGGCGGTCGAGTCCGGGGACCTCGGCGTGCTGGGCGAGGATCTCGCCGTGGGCGCGGACGAGCCGTCCACGGCGCTGCTGCCCAAGCTCGCCCGGTGGCGGCGGGCGACGCAGCAGCGGGCGGTCGTCGACTCCTGGCGGTACCGGGCGACGTGGCGTACGGCCGCCGTGCCGGACTCCGCGACGTTGGCGGGAACCTGGCTGCTGCTGATGGCGCCCGGGCAGGAGGACCACCCGGTGGCCGCGGCGCTGGCTGCCCGGGCCGACCGGGCGGTCCCGGTGCTGATCCCGGCCGGCGCCGACCGCGACCGGGTGGCGCGGCTGCTGCTGGAGGCGATGAGCTCCGACGCCCGGGACGCCCACGTGGTGTCCCTGCTGTCGCTGGCCGAGCCGCGGGAGGCGTCCCCGGTTCCGGCCGCCGCCGAGGTGTCGACGGCGCTGGCTGTGGTGCAGGCGCTGACCGACGTCGGTGGGTCGGGCCGGTTGTGGTGGCTGACGCGCGGGGCGGTGTCGGTCGGCGACTCGGACGAGCTGGCGGATGTCGCGGGTTCTGCGGTGTGGGGTTTGGGTCGGGTGGTGGGTTTGGAGGTGCCGTTGCGGTGGGGTGGTTTGGTGGATTTGCCGGGTGTGTTGGGTGGGGG
>NZ_LYXF01000084.1:0-1657 GCF_001709195.1 Micromonospora sp. II
CGCAGCTCGAACTCTCAGCCGGCCATAGCTCGGACCGCTTCTCGATCAAGCCGGCCAATGGTCGGATGTCCCCAGCCCGACGGCTCGCCAGGTCGCGGACCCGACCGCGGCGGTTCTGCACACCACCGCGCACCACCCCTTCTGGGACGCCACCACCGGCGACTGGGTCGACGCCGCCGACCTGATCCCAGGCGAGTCGACACTGGTGGGGCCCGACGGACAGATCCAGTACGTCACCGACGTCCGTAACTTCACCGGCGCAAAGGTGATGCGGGACCTCACCGTCGCCGTCACCCACACGTACTATGTACTCGCTGGCAAGCAACCCGTCCTGGTTCACAACAACAACGGGACGGAGCGGAAGGTCTGTGATCTGACGCTTGGGCCAGACGGAATCACCAAGCAAGAAGGCGTTTCCGCTGAGCGTGGGGACCGGGTGCTCCCGCATGAGCAGACGATGATCAATGGATTCGGTGACAGGAACGGCTGTTCAACTCCCGGATGCGGTGCGACCGTTTCTGGTTACGCAGATGGTCACTGGACGGGCGATCATTCTCCAGCGAATAAACTAGCGCCAGATGGTCCGTGGACCCTCTGCCCGCATTGCAAGAAATGCACGAAGACGCAAGGTGGCGTAGTGAGTGGATTAAAACAGGAATTTGGTGCGTACGACTTCCCGCCACAGAGAACCCTTGTTGACGCAAGGCACCTGAACCTTATTCAGCTCGGTGGGTAGTAGCGGATGGCTGCGTTCGGCTGGTCTTGGGCTACGCTGCGAGTTGAGCGGCGCCAAGGGTGCCTGCCTGGGTGCGCCCTCGCCTGGAGGTAAGTCCCGGTGAATTCGGAAGCGAGGTAAAGTGCTACTCGGAGCGATAACTGCCAGGTTCGCGCACGGCCTATTGATTATCGCCGCCCCGGAAAGCAGTGATCCGCATGACGACTGGGACCCGGTGAGCGAGCCTTTTCATGCTGGCCTGGACTCCGTTTACGTCGGAGTTCTGTCCGCGCCGAGCGGGCTTGTGAGTGTGGAGTTTTTCGATGGAGAAGAATATCCGCAGGACTTGGCGCTAATATATTCAGGGGAGATGCACTTGAAAGATTTAAAGTTCCTCGCCTTTGATCCGAACGAGACGGTTCTTTTGACCGTGCTAACCGATTCTAGTCGGGTAAGAATCTCTTTGTTCGGCGACGAGCCTGAGGATCCTTCGAAGGTTCAGGTCTTCGTTAATTCAATTGCCGCCTAAAGGGGGAGCGCTTCGGCCCAATGGAGACTCACGACCTGGAGACTCGTGTTCATCTCGGGTCGTCGAGGGCTGTGGAAGTCGGTGCCGGTTGCTGTCACCGCTGCTGTCAGCCGGGCACGCCAATCGACTATGGTTGATGGAGCTTTCTCCGTGGTTGTCTGGTCGTGGCGACTGGGCGTTGACGGGCGTGCGCGCGGGGCCGTAGGCCTTGAGCGCGTGCGCGCGGCCCGGCTTCGGCCGGGCCGCCTACTTGATTACGTATAGCCTTTCTTAGCCAGACTCTTTCTGCTCATAGTTCGTGAAAGTATCTGAAGCTAACCTCGGCCGTTCAGTAAGGCCGCCTGTGGTTCATGATCAGAAATGAGGAAGTGCCTCCCGATCTGGGATGATCTGGCTTGTCGAAGGCCCATGAT
>NZ_LYXF01000085.1:0-1425 GCF_001709195.1 Micromonospora sp. II
GGAGCGCTCAGGCGGGGTAGCCGAGCTCGGTCAGCAGCGGTCCGGCCTGCGCCA
This sequence comes from Micromonospora sp. II, assembly GCF_001709195.1. NCBI lineage: Bacteria > Bacillati > Actinomycetota > Actinomycetes > Micromonosporales > Micromonosporaceae > Micromonospora > Micromonospora sp. II. Next base: position 55 of record NZ_LYXF01000085.1, read on the forward strand.
GCACATCGGCCAGATCCTTTTCGGTCAGTCGCTGCCGCCAGCGCCCCACCGAGCCCGGCCGGGCCTTGGCGAAGCGGGCGTGCAACGCCGCCCGGCCGGCCGGGTCGCGTACCTCCAGGAAGTCGGCGACCACCTCGGCGGCCTCCGCCGGCCGGGTGACGACGTCCTCGTAGCGCAGGTGCCGCACCCGGTCCGCGGGCAGCTCGGCGAGCTGGGTGAGCGCGCTGCTGGTGAAGCGCCGCCACATCCAGGCCGACCGGCCCAGGTCGGAGACCTGCGTGAACTCGTCGCGCCGCTCCGGCTCCACCCAGAACCGCGGCGCGGCGCCCCAGGGCGTACCGCCCCGGCCGCTGCGACCGGTGCCGGTGGACGCGGCGTTCAGCCAGGGCTGCTCGGCGTGCGACACCGCCACGTCCCGGCCGTCCCGGTAGACGTGCAGGAAGACCGCGTCCGGGAAGACCTCGGTCAGGAACGGCACGATGAAGCAGTTCTCCGGGTCCTTCTCGGCGAAGCGCAGTCCACCGTGCCCGGACGCGGCGAGCAGCGCGCCGTAGTAGCCCCGGAAGTAGCGGGCCGCCCGCTGCGGCGTCCAGCTTCCCTCGTAGACACAGCGGGCGACCGCCTTGGTCAGGCGCGGTTCGAAGTGGTACGACACGTCCGGCAGCGCGCCGACGCAACTGCCCAGGAACGTGGTGCCGGAACGCGGGGCCCCCAGGATGAAGATCGGGCGCTCCACCTTCAGCGTGAGGCGGCGGTTGCCCGCCTCCACCGGCCGTTCCAGCTCGCGGCGTTCCTTGCGGTCCGCCAGCAGGCCGACCGCGGCGAGCTTCGCGGCCTTCACGGTGGACAGCCCGGAGTGCGGGGCGAGGGGGGAGTCGCTGGTCATCGAAGGTCCCATCGGTGCGCAGGATCGGTCAGGACTGGGCGGCCGGGTCCGACCCGGCGCGGTTGCGGCCGCGGCGAAGGGACCGCAGCGCGTCGAGGTTCAGCGTGCGCCGCCAGCGCCAGACACCCGCCGCGTACGCGGCCAGGCCGACGGCGCTCACCAGCGCGAGCACCGGCGGCGTGGCGTCGAGCAGGCTCGCCGCGCCCAGCGGCAGGCCCAGCGCCACGACGGCGAGCGCCATCGCGGTACGGGTGCCGGCGCCGAACGGGTGCAGCCGCATCGACCACCAGAGCTGGGTCAGCGGCACCAGGTTGGTGACCAGGATCGAGATCGTCCAGGCCAGAGCCGCGCCGAGGATGCCGAACCGCGGGATGAGCAGCAGGTTGCCGACCACGTTGAGCACGGTGCCGGTCATCGCGTTGTAGAACGTCCACGCGGTGCGCCCGGCCATGTTGAGCACCATGTCGACCATGCCGCATCCGGTG
>NZ_LYXF01000086.1:0-1338 GCF_001709195.1 Micromonospora sp. II
GGTCTCGTCGCTGCGGACGAGCGTGCCGTCGAGGTCGGTGGCGATCAGCTTGGGCAGTCCCGGGCGGGTCATGGTTCCTCCTTCGCCCGCGCCGTCACGCCGGCCGACCAGGTCTTCGGTGCCGCGACCACGGGACGGCGGGCAGCAACCGTATCTCGCGGAACGGGCGGCAACCACGGCTTTCCGGCGAATCGGAGGCGAAGCCGCGGTGGCCGACGTATGCGGCGTTAGCGGGACCGGTCGGGGTCCGCGAACGGCACCGTGGGCTGCACCGTCAGGTCCGCGGGGGCCGGCGGCAGGTCGTCCGTGGCGGCGCGTCCCCGCCAGGCGGGCCGGTCGTCCGGGTGGTCGTGGTCCGGTTCCTCGTCGGCGGGCGTGTCCCCGGCGCTCCGGCCGGCCAGGTGCAGCGCGGCGGCCAGCAGCGCCACGGCGAGGAACGCGGTGACCAGGCCGCGCCCGTGCTCCACGTCGAGGCGCTGGTCCCCGACGAAGAACAGGATGCGCCGGGCCAGCTGCTCGAGGGAGGCGGCGGTCGCGACCAGCACGCCGAGCACGCCCGCCGACAGGCCCAGCCCGGCGAGCGCGGCGTGCCGACGGACCGCCGGGGCGCCGCGCAGCGCCAGAGCCAGCGCCACGGACAGCCCGAGCAGGCCCACCAGGTACGCCACCCCGAACCCGCCGATCTCGGAGATGCCACTGGTCAGCCGGGTGGGCGCGTCGTCGTCCCGGGCCTCGGCCGGCACCGTGATGATCAGCCACTCGCCGATCAGCGAGGCGACAGCGGCCACCGTGGCGAGCCCGGCGAGCACTGTCGGCAGGCGGCGGTCCCGGCCCAGGGCGGCGAGCGAGCGTCCGGCCCGGCCGGGGGACTCCGGCTCGGCGTCACCCCACTCGACGACAGTGGTGTCGTCGTCCCGCACGGGGATTCGCTTCTCCTGGCGGGGGACGGGGAGATCCTGTGACATGGCCACCCTTCCCGTACGCGGGCCTGCGTCGAATCATGGCACAGCACACACCCGACGGCCCGGATCGTGGTCCACAGGTGCGGTGCGACGCGGCCCGCTTTCGCGTAGCGTCGTGCCATGCCTATCCGTACCGCATCCGCTCGCTGGCAGGGCAACCTCACCGAGGGGTCCGGCACCGTCCGCACCGGCAAGGGCGGCCTGTCCGGCAACTACTCCTTCAAGTCGCGCTTCGAGGAGGGCGAGGGCACCAACCCCGAGGAGCTGATCGGCGCCGCGCACGCCGGCTGCTTCTCGATGGCGCTGTCCAAGCAGCTCGCCGACGCCGGCGCCCAGGAAACGGCGGTGGAGACCACCGCCAAGGTGCACTTCGACA
>NZ_LYXF01000087.1:0-1285 GCF_001709195.1 Micromonospora sp. II
GGCAGGTGGTGGTGGCGGATGTGCGGTGGGATCGGTTTGTGCCGTCGTTCACGGCGTTGCGTCCGTCCCGGTTGTTCACCGACATCCCCGAAGCACAGGCGGCGATCGAGGCGGCGTCCCGAGCCGAGACCGGCCCCACCGACCGGGCCTCCGCACTGCGCGAGCGGCTCGCGGCCCTGACGTCGCCGGAGGTCGAGGCGTCCCTGCTGGACCTCGTACGCTCCCAGGTCGCCACGGTGCTCGGCCACGCCACCGTGGAGGCGGTGCGGCCGGACCGGGCGTTCCAGCGTCTCGGCTTCGACTCGCTCACCGCAGTCGAGCTGCGCAACCGGCTGACCGCCGAAACCGGCCTCGCATTGCCCTCCACCCTCGTCTTCGACCACCCGACGCCGGCCGCCCTGGTCGCCTTCATCCGGGAGACCGTGCTCGGAGCATCGGGCGACGCGCCGGCCGACCGCAGGGTCGCCACCGTCGACGACGACCCGATCGTGATCGTCGGCATGGGCTGCCGCCTCCCGGGTGGCGTCGCGTCCCCGGAAGAACTGTGGCAACTGCTCGCCACCGGACGCGACGGCATCTCCGAGTTCCCCCTCGACCGGGGCTGGGACAGCTTCCTCAGCAGCGGCCTGTCCGACACGTCCTTCGCCCGCAGGGGCGGCTTCGTCTACGACGCCGGCGAGTTCGACGCCGAGTTCTTCGGCATCTCGCCGCGGGAGGCGCTCGCCATGGACCCGCAGCAGCGGCTGCTGCTGGAGACCTCGTGGGAGGCAGTCGAGTCGGCGGGCATCGACCCGACCACCCTGCGGGGCGGCGCGGTCGGCGTCTTCGCCGGGGCCAGCTTCCAGGGGTACGCCAGCGGGTCGGTCGGTCGGGCCCAGGAGGTCGGCGGCCACCTGCTCACCGGCAACGCGACAAGCGTGTTGTCGGGCCGGGTGGCGTACTCGTTCGGCTTCGAGGGGCCGGCGGTGACTGTGGACACGGCGTGTTCGTCGTCGCTTGTGGCGTTGCATCTGGCGGCGCAGGCGCTGCGGTCCGGCGAGTGTGACCTCGCCCTGGCCGGCGGCGTCACCGTGATGGCCTCACCGGGCACGTTCGCCGAGTTCTCGATCCAGGGCGGCCTGTCCGCCGACGGCCGCTGCAAGTCGTTCTCGGACGCCGCGGACGGCACGGGTTGGTCCGAGGGTGTCGGGGTGCTGGTGGTGCAGCGGTTGTCGGATGCGCGGCGTGACGGGCGTCGGGTGCTGGCGGTGGTGCGGGGTTCGGCGGTGAATCAGGATGGTGCGTC
>NZ_LYXF01000088.1:0-1074 GCF_001709195.1 Micromonospora sp. II
GCGCCTCTCGCCGGCGCCTACCAATGAACCCATGCTTCACCCGAAACCTGACACCTTGCGTCATATTTCTTCAACCAGCCGGCCCCGCAAGGTGACCACGGCGTGAGGCGGTCAACGCAGAAGACGACCCCTGTGAAAGCCTGTCGCGATGTCGCGTGCCCGCCTAGCGCTGACCGCCGGGGTTCTCCTGCTCATCGCCTCGTGCCTGCTGCCGTGCCTGCCGTTCCTGGATCTGTCCGGGATCTCGATGCCCTACCAGGACCCCACTCCCGAGATGCTGGAGAAGCAAGCCGCCGACATCACCGCAGCCGAACACAGACTCGCCGTCCACGCAGCCATCGCCGGCGCACTCGCCGTAATCGGCCTGGCAGCATTCATCTACGCCTGGAAGCACAGGCGGGCCCGCAAGGCCGACCACGGAATCTAGGCCAAACGTAAAGCATGTGCTGGGACGGATTCGTCAAGCATGTGGTGGGAGGTCAGGAGACTCCATATGCGGCAGACGGCCGTCACCTAGTAGGCGAGGGAGCATCACCCGGCCGAGGGGGGCAATAACACCATCGTCTGCCAGTTGCGGAACACGAAGCGGTGCACCGACTTCAACCCGACCCATAACGCCGGATAGAGCACGGCGCGGCCGAACCCGCGGACTGTCAGCGTCGTGGTCCGGGTGACGTGCGTGCCACGGCCAGCAGGGGCCATCTCGAATAGATCCCCGAGATAGTCAACGTAGCGGTGGAAACCGAGATCCGTCGACTCCATGTGGAACGCCAGCCGGGCTGGTGGCTCCCATACGGTGATCCGCTGCCGCACCACCCCTTGCTCCGAGACACACTGCCGGGCCGCGTCTACCTCGCCTGGGCCCTCGGGCAACCGGCACATCGTCGGTCGAGGCGTACCCAGGTAGAACACCGGGCACCGGGGCTGCAGTTCGAGGCGTGAGTCGCAGAGTGCCGGCCACAGCACCTCAGGCGGGTGGGGGATCGTCCAGCGCGTACGCACGATCACGCCTCCGACGGTAGTCCCACCGTCAACGGTGCAAGAGCGTCTAGCCGGACGTGTCACGGGCCCTGA
>NZ_LYXF01000089.1:0-278591 GCF_001709195.1 Micromonospora sp. II
CGTCCGCATCCGCTCCTCGACGAACCAGTACTGGTTGGCCCGGTCGGCCAGCGTCGCCCGCCCGGCGGCAAGGCCAACGCCGGGCGCCGCGACCCCTCCGCGACACGCGCCGACCTGCTGGCCGAGATCGTCGCCCCGCAGCTCGAACTCTCAGCCGGCCATAGCTCGGACCGCTTCTCGATCAAGCCGGCCAATGGTCGGATGTCCCCAGCCCGACGGCTCGCCAGGTCGAGGTCCCCGCTTGACGAAACCCATAGGGACACCCCCCGCAGCGGGCCGGCCGTCGGTCCCTCGTTCACGCCACTGGAGAGGTGCCATGACCTCCACGTTTGCCCGACGGTTGACGGGCGCGGTCGGCCAGGTCGCGTTGGGCGCGATGCTGCTCGGTGCCGGCATCGCCCACCTGACAGTCGCGCGCCAGGAGTTCTTGGCGCAGGTGCCCTCCTGGCTCCCGCTCGACGCCGATCTCGTCGTCGTCGCCTCCGGAGTGGTCGAGATCTGTCTCGGGCTGGCCCTGCTCGCGGCTTGGAGACAGCCCGTACGCGGCCTCACCGGAGCGGTCGTAGCCGCCTTCTTCGTCGCGGTCTTCCCGGGCAACATCGCTCAGTTCACCGAAGGGCGTGACGGATTCGGCCTGGACACCGACGCGGCACGGGCGGTCCGCCTGCTCTTCCAGCCGCTGCTCGTACTCTGGGCGCTCGCCGCCACCAACGCGGTTCCCGCGCTCCGCTCACTGCGCCGTAGCCCCTGACACACGAACCGAATCCAACGGCATCCGTCAGCCCGGCTGCCGTTCGCTACCTGGGCGCCAGTTGCAGATCGTCTCTGATGACGACCATGTATGCCCAGATGCCGTCGCCGCACCGACACGAACCCCCATGCCGGCGAGCAGCGTGTCACGATGAACGGGGGTGGGCCGTTCTCGACCGTCGCGACTGCGGCGGCCGGGTGGACGCCCCGGACTTTGACGGGTGCGCTGTTGATGGGGGACCGTGGCGCCGTGGATCTGGTGACGCCCTGTCGTCGCCCCTCGTGTCGCCAGGCCGCGAGGCTGCTCAGCAACTGGATTGTCGCTCCAGTCGCTGTCTGCCGAGGGCGGCCCGTCTACTGCCCCTGGTCGACGAGATCCCGCCGATCAAAGGCATCCGCGGCCGACCCGGACAGCGACCGAAACGCATCTACGCCGACCCTGGCTAACGGCGACCGCGGCGGACGGGCTCGGCCTGAGCTGGCGCCAGGTTGATGACCCGGGCGCGGTGGTGGCGGGTCGCCGGCTGAGCGCGATAGACGCTCACCTCGAGCTCTCGCCCGATATACGGCCGGGCGGTGGCTTGCCGCGCACAGGACCTGAGCGAGAATGGGCCAGTTCGAACTCTGCGCAACCCTGGAAGGACCCTCCCTTGGCCGGTGGACTCGTAGCCCTGCTGGATGACGTGGCGGTGCTGGCCCGAGCCGCTGCCGCGTCGATCGATGACATCGGGGCGGGCGCCGCGAAGGCCGGCGCCAAGGCTGCGGGCGTCGTCGTCGACGATGCTGCCGTCACGCCGCAGTACGTGCGGAGCCTGGCGGCCGAGCGCGAGTTGCCGATTATCAAGCGCATTGCCCTGGGGTCGCTGCGCAACAAGTTCTTCATCATCCTGCCGGCCATGCTGCTGCTCAGTCAGTTCGTGCCCTGGCTGCTCACTCCGATCCTCATGCTCGGCGGCGCCTACCTCTGTTACGAAGGCGCGGAGAAGGTGTGGGCCAAGATCGCCCATCACGATGCCCACGGCGCGGGCGAGGAAAAGGTGCAGGACGAGACGACACTGGTGTCCGGGGCGGTACGAACCGACCTGATCCTCTCGGCGGAGATCATGGTCATCAGCCTCAACGAGGTGATCAATGAGGCGTTCTGGTCCCGCCTGGCGATCCTGGCTGTCGTCGCCGTCGTCATAACCGTCATGGTGTACGGCGTGGTGGCCCTGATCGTAAAGATGGACGACGCCGGGCTGCGCCTGTCGCAACGTTCCGGCGCAGTCGCCACGTTCGGCCGCGGTCTGGTGAGGGCGATGCCGGTAGTCCTCACCGTGCTGACGGTGGTCGGCACCGCGGCGATGCTGTGGGTGGGCGGGCACATCCTGCTGCTAGGCACGAACGAGCTGAACCTGCACTTCCTGTACGAGGCCGTGCACCACGTGGAGGTCGCCGCCCACGACTCCACGGGTGCGCTCGGCGGGCTCGTCGGCTGGATCGTCAACACGGTGGCCAGCGCGATCCTCGGGCTGATCGTCGGAGCGCTGGTCGTGCTGGTCATGACTCTCACGCTCCACCGCCGCAAATCCAAGCCTGCGGCTGCGACCGCGGCGGCCACGACTCGTACTGACGGCACCATCCCCGCCCAGCCGAGCCGTGCAGCTCAGCGTCGCGACGACCCTGCGGACCGAGCGCCGCGCGGTTGACGCACATCATCGCCACTCGACTGCGGGGTCAGGCGTTCTGGTGCTGAACCGCGCTTGGTACTCCAGCCGCACCTGGTGGGGTCGGAGTCTTCGCTGGTAGTGGGCCGTTTTGGCGCGGTATTGGTGTCGTCGTCGCCATCGTGACCTACCGACTCGGCATCCGGTTCGACCGGATGCTGGAAGCGGCCCAACGTCGGCGGAGCCGGGCGTTCAGAGCTGGGCGAATAGGTCGCGGGCACTCCCGCAGTCGGGATGTGCCGTTCCGGAGTCAGCGCTCGACGCCGAACTGGATGCCGTCTCGGCCATCAGCGTACGGCGATCAGAACGGGCGAACCGCGGGCGGCATACCCGGGAAGTCCGCCGACTCGCTCACCGACGCCCACTTCTCGACGTCGTCGAGCGCTGCACGGTAGGCGCGGGTGAGGTTGCGAACCGCCTCGGCGCCGAGCGGGAGCCGGAGCGGCGCGTCGGGTGTGTCGAGCATGTTCCGGATCACCCGGGCGGCTCGTGCCGGGTCGCCCTCCTGGATGCCGTCGGCTCCCTCCATGTTCGCGCGCACGGCACCGGTGACCCCCTCGTAGATCGAGCTCTGCCGCGCTGTGTTGAGCACGTCCGCGGCGTTGAACGCGGTGCGGAATCGACTGGGCTCGACGATGAGGACGCGGATCCCGAACGGTGCGACCTCGCCCGCCAGCGCCTCCGACCAGCCCTCGAGCGCGAACTTGCCGGCTGAGTAGCTGCCGACGGCGGGAAACGACATCCGCCCGCCCTGGCTGCTCATCTGCACGACCGCACCAGAGCGACGTTCCCTCATGTGGGGCAGTACGGCACGCACGTAGGCGGCCGGGCCGAACAGGTGCTGCTCGAGCATGGCCCGCAGCGCAGCGTCCGTGATCTCTTCGGCGGCGCCGACCTGTCCGGCGCCTGCATTGTTGACGAGCACGTCGACGCGCCCGAACACCTCCAGCGCCCGCTGCACGACACCGGCCGCTCCGGCCGTGTCGCGCACATCGTGCGCGACGGCGAGGAGCCCATCCCCGTACCGCGCCTTGAGCCCGTCGAAGCGGTCGGCCCGTCGCGCGGTCCCGATCACATGCTCGCCAGCCTGGAGTGCCGCCTCGGCGAGCCCCAGACCGAGGCCGGAACTCGCGCCCGTGATGATCCATGTTCTCGTCTCGGCTGTCGTGGTCACGGCCCCGACACTAGAGCTTCGAGCGCGCTTGAAAGCAAGCCGCGCTCAGGCTCCGGAGGCGACGAGTGGTCCCGCCCGCTTGATCCTCTGCGCGACGATCTCGGTTTCGACGCTGTGCACGCCGGGGAGCGCACCGCGCACCGTTTGCGTTTCAGGCTGGAAACCGAGTTGTCGGTAGACCTCGGCCTTGTCGGCTGGGTCGGCACAGTGAGACTGAACTGGTTGCCGTAGAAGGCGCGGTGGGGTTCGCCGGCCACGACGGCGCAGGGTAGGCCCGCGAGCCGTGGCTCGGACCGCTATCTGGTCCGGCGAAGCCGGCCCGAGCTACGGCTTGCGATCAGGCCGTGGCCCGGGGGGCGTGGTCAGGCACCTGAATTCGGAAGCGGGCTGTGCTGTGCGGGTTCCTGCGGTGTCACCGTGAACCCGGTCATGGCCAGCGAGAGCAGGCGGGTCGCTGTGGTACCGGGGTCGCGGTCGTTCTCGGTCGCCAGGGCGATCCCGGTGACCAGTGTCGACAGGTCGCCGAAGGTGACGTCGGGCGCCAGCACTCCGGCCTCGGCGGCCCGGCGTACCAGCGGCTCACCCGCCTCGGACAGTTGGTCGGACGCGCAGTAGACGCTTTCGACGCGGCCGCGGTTCAGCGCCTCGGCCAGGCCCCGGATCGTCGCGGCGGCCCGCGTCATCTCGATCAGGAATTCGACGAGCGCGGCCCCGGGGTCCGGGTTGCCCACTAGTTCGCCCGCGCGGGCGCAGAGGGCGTCGATGCGCTCCCGGAAGACGGCTTCGAGCAGGGCGTGGCGGGTCGGGAAGTGGCGGCGGACCGTGCCGGAGCCCACCCCGGCGGTCCGGGCGATCTGTTCCAGCGACGCGTCGGCCCCGTGCTCGGCAACCGCCTCCGCTGCCACCGCGAGCAGAAGTTCGTAGTTGCGGCGTGCGTCTGCTCGCATGTCTCACCTCGGCGTTGCTAAGCGGCGGGGTCCGCCGTATCTTAGCAAGCATAAACGGCGGGCCCCGCCGTTTCTTGGGTCGAGGAGTGTCCATGTCTGATCGAGCACCAGTACTGGTCACCGGCGCTACCGGCCAGCAGGGCGGGGCGACCGCCCGCGCCCTGCTCGCCGCCGGCGTCCCGGTGCGCGCCCTGGTCCGTAACCCTGCTGCCGCCAAGGCCGCCGAAGTCGCCGCCCTCGGCGCCGAGCTGGTCACCGGCGATCTCCGCGACCCCGCATCGCTGGTCCCGGCCGCCCGGGGAGCCCGCGCCGTCTTCTCCGTACAGATGCCGGAGCTGCGCGGCGACACCTGGGACTTCGAGAGCGAACTCGCCCAGGGCGTCAACCTGATCGAGGCCGCGCTGGCCGCGGAGGTCCCGCAGTTCGTGCACACCTCGGTGTCCGGCGCCGGGCGGCACGAGGACGCCCCCGGCTGGACCGACGGGCGCTGGGCCGCGATGGAGCGCGTCTTCCTGCCCAAGGCCGGCATGCAGGAACGCGTCCGGGCCGCCGGCTTCGACCGGTGGACGCTGATCAAGCCGGGCTTCTTCATGGAGAACTTCCTGCCCGACCTGGCCTACCTGCTGCCGCGGGGCGTCGCGGGCGGGCTCGCGACGGTCCTCCGGCCGCAGACCCACCTGTCGCTGGTCGCCGTCGACGACATCGGTCGCGCGGTCGCAGCTGCCGTCGCCGACCCCGACCGCTTCCACCGCGTCGAACTCGAACTGGCCGGCGACCACCTGCCGATGACGGAAATCGCGAAGATCATCGGTGAGTCGCTCGGCATCGACGGCACCGCTCCCGACATGACCGAGGCGGAAGCGCTTGCCGCCGGTATGCCGCCGTGGGCCACCACCTCCCACGAGTTCTTGAACGTCGCCGGGCAGCCGGCCCGGCCGGAGTTCGCGCGCGCCCTCGGCATCCCCCTGACCCCGTTCGCTGAGTGGGCCGACCGCCACCTGCGCCCCCTCCGTCAGGGCTGACGCCAAGGCTTGGTCATCGTCACGCCCATGGACACGCCGTCCGGTCCAAGTCGGCGAGTTTGTCGGCCGCGACGTGAGCGATCGGTCGAGTTCGACATCGTCGACGAGCCGCCGACGATGTCGACGTTGCGCGGAGCATTCGCATGAGTCACCGGACGACCTCCCCACTCCGGTTCCGTGGCGCGATCAGCCCCACCGATGGAAGCAGCATGAGCAGGGCAAGCCCAGTCAGGAGAGAAGCCACCCACACGGGGCCGAGGTCACTGGAATCCGACAGCGTCAGGGCCGCAAGTGCCGGGCCGGCGGCGGCTCCTATGTTGAGCGCGGCGGTTGCGTAGGAACCTCCCATGGTGGGCGCTTCGGATGCTGCGTAGAGCACCCGCGCGATGAGCGTGCTACCCACCGCGAAAGCCAGGATGCCCTGGACGAAGACGAGGATCAGCAGCAGTACGGGGTGTGTGGCGACGAGTGCGAGTGCCAGCCACCCCAGGAACAGGAGGGGAGCGGCCACTCCGAGAATCGGACGAGGGCGCCGGTCGGAGAGCCGCCCGGCGGCAGTGACGCCGATGAACGATCCGATGCCGAACACGACCAGGGCCAGCGGTACCCACACCTCGTCCAGTCCTGCGGTCTCGGTGACGACGGGTGCAAGAAAGGTGAACGCCGCGAAGGTCCCGCCGTTGACAAACGCTCCGAGCAGCATTGCCACGAGCAGTCGGGGCTTTCGGAGTTGCGCGAGTTCGAAGGCCAGAGACGCGCCGGCGGCGGGCCCTTCCGCTGTCGGCTCGGAGCGGGGCCGGATCCCCGCGAGGATGCCGACAGCGGCGGGGACACACAGCAGCGCGACTGCCCAGAAGGTCGCTCGCCACCCCATCGCGGTGCCGAGCAGCGCGCCCGCCGGCACGCCTGCGACGACAGCGATCGTCGTACCGGAAAGGAGGGCCGCCAAGGCACGCCCCTTCTGGTTCGGGGCCACGAGACCGGTCGCGGTGGTGAGGGCGACGGCCAGGAAGCCGGCGTTGGCAACCGCAGCCAGGACACGGGTTGCGAACAGCACGGAGAAGGACGGGGTTGTCGCGGCGACGACGTGGCAGAGAGTGAAGATCACCACGAATCCAAGGAGCGTGGTCCGTGCCGGCCACCGACGTGCGAAGGCAGCCATGAGGGGTGAGCCGACGATCATCCCGACCGCGAAGGCGGAGGTGAGCAGCCCGGCGGACCCGACGGAGACATCGAGGCTCGTGGCGATGTCGGGCACAAGGCCCGCGAGCATGAATTCAGAGGTGCCCATGGCGAAGACGGCGAGGGCAAGAAGATGGAGAGCGAAAGGCATCGAGTTGCTCCGAGGCATGAAACGGACAGAAGGCGTCTCGTCACCACGGCCAACCCGGGGGTCGAACAACCGCCCACGCGTATGCGGTAGTGGGCGGGAGGCTGGAACCTCAGTGGTTCAGGGGCTGACGGCGTGGCCGAAAGCCCCCGAAGTGTCCGACTCGGGGCTCGACATGGACGCCACTTTACCGATGGCTGCCCGGCTCCCGCACATCCATTTTCGATGAGGCAGGCCGCGCGACAGCTGCCTGGTTCGGCCCATTCCGGTAGACGTTGCGATGGCCACGCGATGCTGAGTGGCTCCGGGGCTTGAAATCCTACTTGCTCAGTAGGAAAATTGATCCATGCTGCTTGTTCGGCTGTTCACCTCCCGCCGGGTCGTCGACCTGATGCGGGTCGCCGCGCAGCTCTGTCGCGTGGCGACCCTTCCGGCCTGAGCGGGCGCTCGCTGCCTCTCGGTCCTCGTCCCGCCGGCTCGCGTCCGGCACCTCCGCGCCCGTTTCCGAGCGGCCGCACGTCAACGAGAGGGATCCGTCATGAACAGTGAACCCGCACCCCCGACGCCGCACGACCCACCCGCGCGTTCGCCGACGACTGGCAGGAGTGGCACCGCCGGCACGAGGAGGCGAGGGCGGACCGCCACGGCTTCCTCGCCGTGGCCGGACTGCACTGGCTCACCGCGGAGCCGCAGCGGTTCCCCGGTGTGCCCGGGGAGTGGCGCACCGGGACGGACGGGCCGGTGGTGACCCTCGCCGACGACGAGGAGATCGTCGTCGACGGCCGGCGCATCCGGAAGAGGCATCAGTTCGGGGTGATCGCCGAGCGCGCCGGGATCACCGTGGAGATCGACGGTGGTGTCCTCGAGGTGGCCCGGCGGGGTGGGCGCGACATCCTCCGACCCCGACGCCCCGACCACCCGCTGCGGACGCGCTACCGGGGTACCGCCACCTTCCCGCCCGCCGAGCGGTGGGTGCTCCAGGGGCGGTTCGTGCCGTTCGAGCGTCCCCGGCCCACCACGGTCGGCGCTGCCGTGGAGGGGCTCCAGCACGTCTACGACGCGCCCGGCCGGATCGAGTTCTGCGTCGACGGGCTGCCGCTGAGCCTGACCGCGTTCAACGGTGTGACGCCCGGCAGCCTATCGGTGTCGCTGGCCGTCGGCGCGCCGGACGAGCAGGGCCGGGTGACGCTGGACTTCAACCGGGCCGTCAACCTGCCGTGCGCGTACACCGACTTCGCGACGTGCCCGCTGCCACCGAGGGAGAACCGGCTGCCGGTCGCCGTCGAGGCCGGGGAGAAGATCCCGTACGAGCGGCTGGCGGCCGACGCCGCCGCCCGTTCCTAGCGCTCCGCGCCCACACCACTCGGGAGGAACGCCCATGACCTCGTCCGCCGACGACCCGATTGACGCCGACGCCGACGCGCTACGCAGGTTGCTGCGCCACCAGGCCAGCACCGTCACTGTGGTCACCGCCCCCGGTGCGCCGCCGGTGGGCTTCACCGCGACATCGTTCACGTCGGTGTCGCTGACGCCGCCGATCGTCTCGTTCTGCCTGAACCTCGGCTCGTCCACGTGGCCGACGCTGGCGCAGGCCCGGCACGTGGCGGTGCACCTGCTCGCACACGGCCAGCACAAGCTGGCCCAGATCTTCGCCACGAGCGGCATCGACCGCTTCGCCGCTCCGACCCGCTGGCGGCCCGGGCCGAACGGACTGCCGATCCTCGACGGCGCCCTGGCCTGGCTGGCGTGCCGGGTCGTCGACCGGGTGGTCGTCGGCGATCACGCGGTCGTGCTGGCCGAGCCGGAGTTGCTCCGGCACGCCGATGTCGGCTCCCCGCTGCTCTACCACCGGGGTCGCTACGCCGGTCTCGCGGACGCTCCGGACGGCACGGCCCGTCGCGCCGCCGCCTGACCATCGGGCCGGCGTCTTGCGCCGGTCGTCGTCGACAGGGTCGCCACTGTGGGCCACCTGTCGGGAACCTGGCGAGGACCGAAGGAGGTCGTATGCGTGCGATCGTCGCCGCTCCGGGCACCGTCGACGGGTTCCGGGTGACCGATGTCCCCGAGCCCGAATGCGGGCCGGGGCAGGTGCTGGTCGAGGTGCGGCATGCCGCCGTCAACAACGGCGAGATCCGTCACCTCGACCTCTGGCCGGCCGGACAGGTGCTCGGGCACGACGCCGCCGGCGAGGTGCTGCGCGCCGCCGAGAGTGGCCCCGGTCCCCGGGTGGGCGACCGGGTGCTCGCCTTCGGACCGGGCGCGTGGGCCCAACTCGCGGTGTTCGACCTGGACAGCGTCGCGGTGGTGCCCCCCGATGTCGACCTGTCCGAGGTTGCCGCGCTGCCGATGGTCGGCCTCACCGCGCTGCGGACGCTGCGTGAGTCCGGTCCGCTGCCCGGGCGTCGCGTACTGATCACCGGGGCGTCCGGGGGAGTGGGCCGAGTTGCCGTCCAGTTGGCTCGGCACGGGGGCGCGTACGTGATCGCCGCGGTCGGGTCGGCGTCCCGGGGCGACGGGCTGGCGGCGCTGGGGGCCGACGAGGTGGTGGTCGGCCTGAAGGCTGTCGGCGACCCGGTCGACGTGGTGCTGGACACCGTGGGAGGCGCCCAGCTGGTGGCCGCGTGGGGTCTGCTCGCGCCGGGCGGGGTGCTGCACAGCATTGGCTGGGCCTCCGGTGAGCCGGCCGTCTTTCCGGTGAACTCGACCTTCGCCCCGGGCGCGTCCCGGACGCTGCGGTCCTTCGGCGACACCACCGCCCCGGCCGCCGATCTGGCGCTGCTGGTGGACCTCGTGGCTCAGGGGGCGCTGCGGGCGCCGATCGGCTGGCGCGGATCGTGGCGTCACCTCGGGGGCGCGATCGAGGCGCTGCGGGAACGACGGGTGCCGGGCAAGGTCGTGCTCGATCTGGACTGACTGTGACGTGCAGCGGTGAGTGCCCGGCGGATCGGTCCCGGCCCGGAGCGGGTCTAGGTCGACCCGCCGGACACATTCGGATTGGGCAAGTGGGAGATCGACGGGTGGGAGAGCAGACGGCGCTCCCGGCGGGGACCGTCCGCCTCCACGAGCGGCCTGTCGGACACATGTCAGCGGGGAACCGACGGAATCGCCGACTGCGGGTCGACCCCGGCGAACGCCAGCCCGATGACAAAGCCGGCGACCTCCTCCAACTGTCGTACCCGGTCGAGCGTTCCGAGGACCGCGGGAACTCCACCGACGTCTCGCACGAGCGACCCGACGACATCGAGTGCGCGCTCGTCGTCACCGCACATGGCGACCGTGACCGGTCCGGCATCGGGCGTCACCCACCGCTCGGCCGGGAAGAGATGGAAAGCCTTGACCACGTGCGCGCCGGGTGCGAGGGCGGCGATGTGGCCGGCGGCCGACCGGGCGGGTTCCGTCCGGAGGGTGCCGACACCGTGCTCGACGGCGTTCGTCGGGTCGATCAGGGCGAGGCCGGCCAGTGCGCCGGCGGGCCCGCCGGCCGCTGTCAGCATCTCGGTGACGCCGTCCCAGTGGACCGCGAGCAGAACCGCGTCGGCGCCGGCGGCGACCGTCGGCACGGGCCGCGCGGTGCCGCCGATCCGGTTCGCGATCGCTTCGGCGGCGGCCGTCGAGCGACCCCCGATGATGATGTCGTGTCCGGCCCGGGCCCAGCCGGTGGCCAGTGCCGTGGCGAGGTTGCCGGTGCCGAGGATTCCGATCCGCATACCGTCACGCTAGGCAGGCCGACGCGCACCGGATGGTGCATGTCGGGCGTGCCAGGATGGGCGCATGGGTGACGGCGACCTCTGCGAGGAACTCGTAGCCGACTGCCGGATGCGGATGGCGACGGACCTGTTCGCGCACACGTGGGATGCGGTCGTGCTGGCCGCGCTGGCCGAGGGCGCCCTCCGCCGCCGCTCACTGCGGGCACGAATCGGAGGAATCAGCGACAAGGCGCTCACCGAGGCCGTACACAGGCTGGTCGGCAACGGCCTGGTCGAGCGGCGGTTCTTCCCCCAGGCGCCGCCCCGGGTCGATTACGCGCTCACCGATCTCGGCCGCAGCTTCGCCGACGGCCCGATGCGGGCGCTGGGCGTCTGGGTCACCGAGCATGGCGACGAACTGTTCGAGGCGCAGGAGCGGCTCAGCGCGTCGTAGCACCGCGAACGGCCCGGGCCGTTCGCGTACCCCACCCACTGAACCGCCCGGAGTCGTCGGGGTCGGCGATGACCTCAACCGGCGGTTCAATGCGCTCTTTGGTGACGTGGGCCAGGACTCAACGGGAAGCCCGTCACCGTGACGGGGCCGTGAGGTTTCCATACGCCCATTGGCGTGGACGCTACGTGCCTCGCGCCGGGTCGTGCTCACTCCAGCCCTGATCGAGGATCCGGAATCCCGCGTCGAGCATCGGATCGGTGTCACTCGTCACGAGTAGCTGGATCTGGAGGGCGAACCGGGCGTAGATCCGGATGTCGTCGCTCGGCTGGGACAGGCCGAGATCCTCGGTGATGGCTGCGACGAGTGCGTCCTCATGGCGGAGCCACATCCGGGAGGCGTACTCCTGGAGGGCCGGTGTGGCTTCCATCAGCGACATGACCCGGCGGCGGAGCGGCGCTTCCTCGCCGGACCACATGGCGACGAATTCGGAGCGGTAGTGGGCCTTCAGCGCTTCCGAGATCGAGAGGCCGGCCGGCCGCTCGCGCACGGCGGCGACGAGTCGCTCGCGTTGCGCGTCTTCCTCGTGGAAGAGGAGTGCCTCCTTCTGGGGGAAGTGGGCGAAGACAGTGGTGGGGGAGACGTCCGCCTGGTCGGCGATCTCCCGCACGCTCACCGCGTCGAAGCCGCGCTCGAGGAACAGCTCCTGCGCAGCTCGCAGGATCGAGGCCCTGGTCACGGCCTTCTTGCGCTCGCGCCGCCCAGTTCGATTCGGCTCCCTTGCCATGCCGTCATCGTACAACTCTGACCATGATGGTATTGACACCAAAACTGGTATCACTACACTTCCGTAGTGATACCAGGCTCCTCTGCCCCTGCCGACCTCGCCGAAGGGCTCCCGGCCATGACACAACTGGTGAAGGCAACGCCGAAGGCAACCGTCTCTGCGGCGTACCGGAGCGGCCAGCGCCAGCCCGCCGGGGCAGCGCTCGCCGCCGCAGCAGCGATCTTCCTGCTGCTCGAGTTCGTCGCCGCCGCGGCCTGGCGGAGCCCGCCCTACAGCTACACCTACCACTACATCAGCGACCTCGGAGTCCACGGCCCGTTGACCGCGTTCGGCCAGTACATGTATTCGCCCCTCTGGTGGGTCATGAACACCGGCTTCTTCCTCTTCGGAGTCCTGGTGTTCATCGGTGTCGCCCTGCTCGACGGCCTGCGAGGCTGGCGCCGGGGGGTCCTGCTCGGCATGGCCGCCCTGGTCGGTGCCGGCGGCGTCGTGCTGGCGCTCTTCCCCGGCGACGGCGAAGCCGACCGGCAGGGCACTGTCGACTTCCACGGTCTGGGCGCCATGGCCGCCATCGTCGGCGGCAACATTCTGATCATCGTGCTCGGGCGCATGTACCGAGACCTCCGCATCGGCAGGAAGCCCGGGAAGGCCATGGTCATGCTCGGCGCCTTCGGACTCGTCTCCACGGCGGCTTTCCTCGCCGTCGCCGGGTCAGGGACCAACGTCTTGGTCGGCCTCGTCGAGCGCTGCGCCGTCTACCCGATCCTCATCGGCCTCATCTCCGCAGGGGTGTCCATCTGTCGCCGCAGCTACCGGGACACCGCCGCGCTCTAGTTCGCGGCCGAGAGGGAAGAGCACCTGCCGTGGTCGCCGACGACCACGGCAACGGGAGTGGACATCATGCTCGACGTACGCCACCTCGATCTCGAAGAGATCGCCACAGCGCTGCAGGACCAGAGTGCGTACGAGTACCGCTGGCTCATCGATCCGGCCAGCGGGGAGATCAGGATGTGGACGGCTGACGGCGGCATCGACGGGAAGACGTCGGTCGACCTCGATGAACTCGATCTGGTTCCGATCGAGGCGTTGCCGCCCTCCGTCTGGCACCGCGACATGGTCGACTTTGCCCAGCGGGTCAGCGACGAGCAGGCGGGCCGCAGGCTCTTACGGGCCGTCCAAGGCAGGGGTGCCTTCCGGCGGTTCAGGGACGAACTGCACGACGAGTATCCGCACCTGCTGACGGTCTGGCATGCCTTCCACCAAGCTCGGGCAACCCGCCGGGCCATTGACTGGCTGCTCGACAGATGCCTGATCGATGACGCTGCCGCGAGCCGCTGTCGGACCGAGCACCCTGACCCGGACGTGCCGTGAGTCGAGCAGTCCGAAGAGGCGGGGGCAGCAGAGCAGGTTGATCGAGCCTATTCGACTTCTCGGAGCAGGGCGGTCCGCCATGTCGCGGGCGGCTGAGTCGCAGGTCGATGTCGGCGCGGCGACGCCTGGCGCGGCGAGCGCCTGCTCGTGCTAACCTACCAATCGCTTGGTTGGTTGATACGGAAGTCATGCCGGCTCCCAAACGCACGCCGGGGGAGCCGCCTCACTACGCAAGGAGACCTCGCGATGGAGGTACTCGTGGTCGGTGGAACCGGCATGATCGGGGTCCACACCGCCCTTCACCTGCGGGACCGGGGAGACAACGTCACCGTCGCCGCCCGAGGGACGGTCGACGCGGACTCACCCGTCGCCGGCCTGCCCGTCCTCCGCGGGGACTACACCCGCCAGACCTTCACCCGCCAGGACCTGGCCCCCTTCGACGCGGTCGTCTTCGCGGCCGGGCAGGACGTACGCCACCTGCCCCGGGACGCGGACGAGGCCACGTTCTGGAAGGAGACCCAGAGCGAGGGGGTGCCGGCCTTCGCCGCCCTCGCCAAGAGCGCGGGCGTCTCCCGCTTCGTCCAGGTCGGCAGCTACTACCACCACCTGCGACCCGACCTGGCCGACTCCAGCGCCTACGTCGCCGCCCGCCGCGACGCCGACGAGGGCGCCCGGGCGCTGGCTGACGACTCCTTCACTGTCTGCACTCTCAACCCGCCCTCGATCATCGGTGCCATCCCCGGCGTCACGGCAAAGCGCTACCGCCGCATGGTGTCCTGGGCGGCCGGCAACGAGCCGCAGATCCCCGACCACGCGCCGGCTGGCGGCACGAACTACATGTCGGCCCGGTCCCTGGCCGAGGCGATCGGCGGCGCGCTCGACCGTGGCGCGGCGGGCGCGGCCTACCTCGTCGGTGACGCCAACCTGACGTTCACGCAGTTCTTCCAGCTGCTGGTCGACGCGGCCGGGGGCAACCGCACCATCGCCGAGCGCGACGAGCCGCACCCCTTCATGCCCGACTCGATGATCGTCCAGGGTCGCGGGAACGTCCTCGCCTACGAGCCGGATCCGGCCGAGACCGCGCTGCTCGGCTACACCCGCGGCGACTGCGAGCGCGCCGTCGCCGAGCTCGTCCAGGTCGTGCGCGCGGCGACCGCTCGCGCGGCGTGACCGGCCTCGGCGCGGCCGACCTCACCGCGCTGCGCGCGCTCTCCGAGACGTACGCCGCAGCGGCCGACGACCGCGACGCGGCAGCGATCGGCGCGCTGTTCGTCCCGGACGGCGTCCTGGTGGTTCCCGAGCCGCCGGCGCACCTCGACCCGCACGTGCCCCACGTCGGCCGCGCCGCTGTCGTGGCCGCGTTAGGGGCGCTCGCCGGCACCCTGGCGACGACTCACGTGGTGGCCGGGGCGCGCTACCTGCCGACGTCGACCGGGGCCCGTGGCCGGGTTCGCGGCACGGCCCACCACCTGCTTCCCGGTCGCGACGGGCCCTCGGACGTGGTCTGGTTCCTGCACTACGACGACGAGTACGCGCGTACCGGCGAAGGTTGGGCCTTCACCCGTCGCGCGGTGACCGTCAACTGGATCGAACGCCACCGCGTCTCCGTGACCCGGGCCGACGAGGAAGGAACCGGCAGATGAGCGCCACCCGCAGGCTCGAGGGCCGGATCGCTGTCGTCACCGGCGGCGCCCTCGGGATCGGCGGCGGCATCTCCCGCCGTCTCGCCGCCGCGGGTGCCCACGTCGTCCTCGTCGACATCGACGGGGAGGCCGCCGCCGGCACCGCCGCCGACATCCGGGGTGCCGGCGGCGAGGTCGAGGTGGTCCTCGCCGACGTACGCACCGCCGACGGTGTCGCCGACGCGGTCGCCGCCGCGGCGGCCGTCGACTCGGGGCGGGTCGACGTGCTCGTCAACAACGTCGGCGACTTCCGCCCGGCCGCCAAGACCTTCCTGCACTCGACCCCGCAGCAGTGGCAGGCGCTCTACGAGATCAACCTGTGGCACGTGCTCGCGATGACGCATGCGCTGCTGCCCGGCATGGTCGATCGGGGCCGTGGCGCCATCGTCAACAACTCGACAGTCGAGGCCTTCCGGGGCATCCCGGCGTGCGCCCCGTACTCCGCCTACAACGCCGGGGTCAGCGCCTTCACCAGGAGCCTCGCCGTCGAGGTCGCCGGTCACGGGGTGCGGGTCAACGCCATCGCGCCCGACCTCGCCGACACGCCCCAGACACCGGCCGCGGCGATGCTGCGCGGACGCGACCCGGAGCTGATCCGTACGTGGATCCCCGTCGGACGCTTCGGCGAGCCCGACGACTATGCCGCCGTGGTCGAGTTCCTCGCCAGCGACGACGCCCGCTTCGTCACCGGGCACACGATCCCCGTCGATGGAGGAACCCTGGCCGCATCGGGCTGGTACGCGCGTGCCGACCGCAAGGGCTGGTCGAACATGCCGAACGCGGCGTGACCGTGGACGCCGGGGCTCGTCGCCGGGTCCCGGCGTCCACTGCAGTGCTCAGTCGCGGCGGTCGAGACCGAAGAGCTCCGCTGCCGCCGCGAGCTGGTCGAGGTACTCGGCCAGGTCACGGTCCGGACGACGAGGTTGACCACGGTGGCGCCCGCCTCGCCGATCCGGCCGACGAGGTCCAGCGCGGCCTCGGGGGCGCCGGTCGGGTCGAGGCGGGCCGGAGGCGTGATGACGACGTCGAACCCCTCCGGCAGGTCGTGCTCGGCGAGCATCCGCGGCAGCGTCTCCAGGTCCGGCCCGCGATACGTGACGGGGGCCGGCGCCCATCCGTCGCCCAGGGTGACCGCGCGCCGCAGGGCACGCCTGCTGTGGCCACCGACCCAGATCGGGACCTTCTGCTGAACCGCGTGCGGGCTGATCACCTGCTCGGTGAAGTGGTAGTACTCCCCGTGGTAGGTCGCGAGCCGTACCGACAGGGACGCCCGCAGCGCCCGCAGGGCGTCGTCGGCCCGTGGCCCACGGTCGGCGAACGGACGCCCGAGCAGCGCGAACTCCTCTTCGAGGTTGCCGACGCCGACGCCGAGGACGACCCGCCCGCCGCTGAGGTGGTCGAGCGTGCCGTACCGCTTGGCCAACTCGAGCGGATGGTGCAGCCCGAGCACGAGCACGTACGGCAGGAAGCGGATCCGCTCGGTGATCGCCGCGAGGTACGAGAACGTCGCGACCGGGTCGTAGAAGCGTTCACCCCGGGCCAGCCCCGGTGACACGCTGACGTGCTCCGGGCAGGTGAAGAACTCGTACCCGAGCCGGTCGGCGGTGGTGAAGACGGTGCGCAACTCGGCGACCCCGGCCTCGGCCTCCCACGGGGGCCGGGGCCCGGAGTCGGCCAGGACCGGGGAACTGAGGCCGATGCGCACGGCCTCAGGCCTCGGATTCGACGGCGCGGGCGAGGAGATCGCGGCCCTCGTCGGTGCCGTCGAGCTGGCGGTTCCAGCGGTGGGTCACCTTCCAGCCCTCGTCGGTGCGGATGAACTCCCACCGGTTGGAGCCGGTACGCCAGATCCGGTAACCGTTCTGGTCGGGGGCGCTGAGCACGAGCTGCGAGTAGTTCGTCACGACGGCCTGGTCGCCGTCGACGACGATGTGCGGCAGCCCCATGAGGTGGGCGGCGCCGTTGTTGATCAGTGCCTGGTGCCGCTCACCGTTGACCATGCCGCGCAGCGCGTCCCGGCCGTTGAGCACGACCGGGAAGGTGTCGTACACGCCCTCCTCGGTCCACAGCTGGGCGGTGATCTCGGCCGAGCCGCTGTCCACGGCGGGGCCGTAGCTGGCCACGATCCGCCAGAGGGCGAGCTGGTCCTCGGCTGCGGCGAGGCGCCGTTCGGCCTGTTCGAGGCGAGCCTCGAGCAGGGCGAGCCGGTCGGGCTGCGAGTCGCTCATGGTGGGTTCCTTTCGATCGGGTCTCGTCGGATGAACCGGTCGGCGGCCGGTCAGGCCGGGTTCGTCTCGAAGCGTTCCGGGGCGAGCTCGCGCAGCGCGGCCATCTGCTCGAGGTGGTGGGCGGCCGAGGTGGCCACGAGGCTCGCGTTGACAGCGGTCGCCCCGACGGTGTCGGCCATGCGCAGGTGCGCGCGGGAGCCGTCCGGGTCGCCGAGCGGGTCCAGCGGCGGAATCTGCAGCACGAGGTCGAAGCCGTCCGGGCGTTCCACGGATTCCCAGATGCGGGTCAGCTCCCGCGGTCCGAGGCCGAACGGCGCCCACCCGGTGCCGTACGTCACGGCGCGGCGCAGCGAGCGGCGGGTGCGCCCGCCGATCCACATCGGCACCGTGGTGCGCGGCGCGTGCGGTTCGACGACGAAGTCGGTGAACGTGAACCGGGGCCCCTCGTGGTGCGGCACGGCCCTGCCCCACGCCGCGCGCAGGGCGGTGATCGCCTCGTCGGCGATCTCGCCGCGCCCGGCGAACTCGGCGCTGAGCAGGTCGAACTCCTCTTCGAGGCTGCCGACCCCGATCCCGAGGACGACGCGGCCGCCGCTGAGCAGGTCGAGGGTGCCGTAGGTCTTGGCGAGGGCGAGCGGATGGTGGTAGCCGATGACGACGACGTTCGTCGCGAGCCGGACGCGGCGCGTCGCCGAGGCGAGGAACGACAGCGTGGCCACGGGGTCGAAGTACGTCGCGCCCCGCTCGGCGGCGATCGGTGCGGGCACGGCGACGTGCTCGCTGCAGGTCAGGTGGTGGTAGCCCAGGTCGTCGGCGGCGCGGGCGACGGCCAGCAGCGCGCCGCCGACGTCGGGGCCGGACAGGACGTCCCGTTCCCAGGCGGCCGCGGTGCGCGGATGCTGGACGACGACCGGGGTGAGCAGCCCGATGCGTGCGGTCATGACAGGGTCTCCGATCCGGCGACGCCGCGCGTCGCGCTGGTGGGGCCGGCGTTCGCGGGCGGGATGGTGGCCGCGGCACTGGTCGGGATGAGCCGGAGGCGTTCGAGCAACGCGCCGAAGTCCTCGTCGTCGTCCGGGTCGAGCGGCAGCCCGAGCCCGAGCCCGTCGGCGATGCCGCCGTACGCCTGCCCGAGCACGTCCGGCAGCTCGGCGTAGGTGCCGTGCGGGATGAGGGCGGCCAGGGTCTCGTCGTCGAGGACGGTGGCGAGTCCGGTCCAGCGCCCGGAGGCGGCCATCGCGGCGAGCCGTTCGCCGACCCGGCCCAGGCCGAGCCGGTCCAGGGTGGTGCGGTAGGCGGGAGTGGAGAAGAGGAACGCCAGCTCCTGGCGGGCGGAGTCGCGGCTCGCGGCGAGCGCGGCCGGCGTCGGCCCGGTGATCGACTTGGACACCACGACGACCCGCGGGATCCCGGCGCGTCCGGCCCGTTCGGCCCCGGCGCGCAGCGCGGGGAGTACGACCGTGCGCAGGTGACTCGGGTGCGAGTTCGTCGCGTGGGTGACGAAGCCGTCGGCGAGCTCGCCGGCCACCTCGCAGACGCGCCGGTTGACCCCGCCGGTGTACAGCGCCGGGGCCGCGGTCGGCAGCGGGCCGGGATTGAAGTACGGCTGCAGCCGGGTGAAGCGGTAGTGGCTGCCCTCGTGCTCCAGGGGTTCGCCGGTGCTGAACGCGGCGAAGATCGCCCGGATCGAGGCGAGGTAGTCGCGCAGGTTCTCCACCGGCCGCTCCCACGGCACCGAGAAGCGCCCGACGATGTTGCCGCGTACCTGGGTGGCCAGACCGAGCTGGAAGCGGCCCTCGGAGAACCGCGCGAGGTCCCACGCGGCGTACGCGGTCACCATCGGGCTGCGAGGGAAGGCCAGCGTCATGCTGGTGCGTACGGTGATCCGGCTGGTGTGCTCGGCCGCGAGCAGCGCGACCGCCAGGGAGTCGTGCGTCGTCTCGGGGATGTGCACGGTGTCGAAGCCGAGCCGTTCGATGCGCGCCACGACCGCGGGCACCTCGCGCAGCGCCGTCGTCGGCGGCAGCGTCGTGGTCAGCTCCATCCGGGTGGCGGGTGTCTGTGGCGCCGTCACGGGATGCGGCCCGCCAGGGTGGCGTCGACGACCTCGTCGCCGTTGACGATCCGGGCGAGCTTCTCCAGCCGGGGCGCGCGCCGCAGGTGTGCCCCGCCTTCGACGGGCAGGCACGCGCCGGTGATCCAGGAGGAGCCGGGACCGCAGAGGAAGCGGACCGCGGCGGCGACGTCCTCGGCGCGCCCGATCCGCGACAGGGGCTTCTCGGCGACCGTCGCGGCGGCCAGTTCGGGGTCGGCCAGCAGCCGGCCCGGGTTCTCGCCGTCGGTGGCGACGATGCCGGGGCGTACCACGTTGACCCGTACCGCGAGGTGGCCGAGTTCGTCGGCGGCGACCCGGACGAGCGCTTCGAGCGCGGCCTTGCTCACCGAGTACGACGGCATGAACGGGAAGGAGTGCCCGCCCGCGCTCGACGAGGTGCACACGATCGCACCCCCGCCGCGCGCGGCCAGGGCCTGCCCGCCGTACCGGATGGCGTGCAGCGCCGTGGTGACGTTGCGCCGGAAGTCGTGTTCGAGGGTCTCGGCGTCGAGGGCGAGCAGGGGACGGAAGGTGCCGCCGCCGACTGTGGTGACGACCGCGGCCAGCGGGGTCTCGTCGGCGGCGCGTACCGCTGCTGCCACGTCCTTTTCGCGGGTGGAGTCGCCGGCGCTGATCCGTACCGGTAAACCTCCGGGGGTGGCCGCGGCGATCGTCCCGGCCGCCGCCCGCAGCGTCGCCTCGGTCCGTCCCATGATCGTCACGGCGGCGCCGTCGGCGGCCAGCGCGGCGGCGATGGCGCGGCCGAAGCCGCCGCCCCCGCCGATGACGAGCGCGCCGCGGCCGACGAGCGGGCCGGGTGCGGCGCTGCTCGGATGGGGATCGGTGCTCATGCCTGCTCCCTCGACGCTCGGCGGAACTTCTCCCGCGTGGACGGGTCGTCCATGAGGACGAAGGTGCCGGTGGCCGTGACGCACGTCAGGTCCCCGACGCGCAGTTCGCCGGAGCTGCGCACCTTGCGTCCGTCGCGCCCGTCGTGCCGGGCCAGGATCGTGATCGTCGAGCCGATCGGGATGGCCGCGCGGAACGAGATGTCGAGCCCGACGGTCACCGCGGCGTATCCGGCGCGGGCGTTGGCGATGCCGAGGGCGTGGTCCATCAGCATGGCCGAGGTGCCGCCGTGCACGTGCCCGGGTGGTCCTTGGAAGGCAAGCCTCAGGGTGACCTCCCCGCGTAAGGAACCGTCCGGCTCGACCCAGAGGGACACCGGCGGCGACAGCGGATTCTCGGTGCCGCCGGCGGGGTCGAAGCGGCCCGGGCCGGGCTGGCGCCACATCGTCGCGATCCGCTCGGCGAGGTCCGGGGCGTGGGCGTCGATCCGGGCGGTGAGCGCGTCGAGGTCGGCCACTATCGCGTCGGCGTCGGGGTCGACGGCGCCGCCCGCGCGGGTGATCGCGTCGATGAGCCGGCGGGTGGCCGAGGCGACCGCGTCGATGCCGGTGTCGCGGGGCTGTGCCGTGGCGAGGGGGGCTTCCACCGTGCGGACTCCTTTGGCCGGCCGGACATCAAGCAACCAAGCGCTTGCTTGATGCGCACCTTAGCGACCTGATCGCGTGCTGGCAACGGTTGCCCGCTACGCGCCGCCCCCTTGTCGATCATGCTGCCGATCGCCTATTGACGTGCCCGCACGCTGCCACCTACGGTTCCCAATCGAGCGCTTGTTTGGATCGCGAACGGCCGCAACACCGCCAGTCTCGGGCGCGGATGCCGATCAGCTCCGGACAGGCGCTCCACACCAGCGCCGCCATCCATCACCTCCATGACCATCGCGCCCGCACGGCCGCCGCCGAACGGCCCGGCCGCCCCCGGGAACCCGCCGGGTGACCCGCGGAGCCGCTCCCGCTCTCGGGCCGAAGGTCAGGAAAGGACCATTGTGTCTCGCCTCCCGCGTCGCCGACGCCTCGCCGTCGCCGCGAGCCTGCTCGCCGCCACCCTCGTCGTCGGAGCCTGCTCCGCCACCGGAACCGGCGACCCCGGTGCCACCACGGGTGAGATCGACCCCGACGCCGTCCTGCGGGTGAGCGCCTCGTCGCCGTTCCAGAACCTCGACCCGGCGCAGCCGGCCCCCGGCGGCTACCCCTACCTCACGCTGATCTACGACCGGCTCACCATGGTCGACTCCACCGACCAGGTCGTCCCCGGCCTGGCCAAGAAGTGGACCTACGCCCAGGACGGCTCCTACCTCGAACTCGCCCTGCGCGACGACGTCAAGTTCCACGACGGGACGCCGTTCGACGCCAACGCCGTCAAGGTCAACATCGAGCGCGGCCAGACGCTGCCCACGAGCACCATCAAGCAGGACCTCGCCAGCATCACCGGCGTCACGGTCGTCGACGCGCACACCGTGCGCCTCAACCTCAAGCCGGGCACCGGCGCCGTGCTCCCCTCGGCCCTGGCCACCGCCGCCGGGATGATGGTCTCGCCCAAGGCGATCGCCGACGGCGTCGACCTCAAGCGCGCCCCCGGCAAGGCCGGCTCGGGCCCGTACGTCGTCACCGAGTTCATCCCGAACGAGAAGTACGTCGTCAAGCGCGCCGAGGGCACCTACTGGGACCCCAACGCCGGGCGCCTCGCCGGCATGGAGATCACCCGGGTCCCCGAGGGCGCCACCCGGCTCAACGGCGTCATCAGCGGTCAGACCGACCTCAGCTTCGTCTCCTCGGCCAACGAGATCACCCAGGCCCGCCAGCTCGGCGAGGACGGCCAGCTCAAGGTGACCACCCGCCCGTTCCGCAACGTCCTCGGCATCCTGCTGCGCGCCAACATGGGCGACCTCAAGGACAAGCGGGTCCGTGAGGCAATCGCGCGCTCGGTCGACCCGGCCGCCATCCGCGCGCTCTTCGCCGACACCTGCACGCCCACCCGCAGCATCTACCCGGACAGCCCGTGGGAGGACCCGGCGGCGACCTACCCGTACGAGTTCGACCTGGCCAAGGCCAAGGCGCTGATCTCCGAGGTCGGCGGGGCGAAGGTGTCGATCAGCTTCTCCGCCGGCACCAACACCGAGCAGCCCGCCACCGCCATCCAGGCCGCCATGGCCCAGGCCGGCATCGACGCGAAGCTCAACCCGACGCCGAACTCCGAGACCGAGGCCCGCTTCATCGCCGGCGACTTCGAGCTCGAGGTGTCCAACACGTTCAACCCGCGTCTCGACCCGGCGGGCACTGTGGACAACTACCTGATCGGCAACTACAAGCTCGCCACCGACCCGGAGGTCATCGGCCCGATCGCGGCCAAGGCCGCCGACCCCCGCTCCAGCGTCGAGGAGCGCGCCAAGCAGTACCACCAGCTGTGGGAGCGGCTGTTCAGCGAGGCGTGGTTCATCCCGATCTGCAACCTCACCAGCGCCACCATCGCCTCCCCGAAGGTCGTCGGGGCCGAGCAGCTGCCGTGGACCAACCTCGGCCTGTTCGACCTGCGGACCGTCGCGATGACGAAGGGCTGAGCGTCAGGTCCCCGCCGTCCGCCACCGCGCGCGGCCGACCCGAAGAAAGGTAGCCAGAGCCAGTGAACCGTCCCACCGCAGCCACCCCGCTCCTGCCCGCCCTGTCCCGCCTGCTCGACGAGCAGCCGGACCTGACCCTCACCCTCGCCGGCGCCCCGTTCACAGTGGCCGAGCTCGACGCCGCGTCGCGTCGCCTCGCCGGCTTCCTCGCCGACCGCGTCGCGCCCGGCGACCGGGTCGTCGTCCTCGCCCGCAACGGCCGCCTGGCCCTGCTCTCCTGGTGGGCGACGACGCTTCGCGGCGGTTTCGTCGTCCCGCTCAACACGAGCAACCGCGGCGCCGTACTGGCCCACCAGGTGCTCGACGCCGACCCGGTCGCGATGATCGTCGAGGACGAGTTCGTGCCCGTCCTGGACGACGCCCTCATCGGCACGGAGCTACGGGTGCCGGTCCTCGTCGGCGCCCCCATCCGGCCCGCCTCGGGCCCGGCGCCCGCCTGGGCCACCGAGGTCGTGGACTTCGACGCCGCCGTCGCTGAGGGCTCGGCGGTGACGACCACCCCGGACCTCGACGCGTACGCCACCAGCCACCTCATCTACACGGCCGGCACGACCGGGCCGTCCAAGGCGTGCATGGTCAGCCACGGCTACGTGGCGAACATGGCCCGCCAGATGCACGAGAACCTCGAACGCCGCGCCGACGACGTCCTCTGGACGGCGATGCCGCTGTTCCACATGGCCGCCGTCGGGCACGTGATGGGTTCGCTCCAGCTCGGCTCGGCCATCGACCTCGCGTCGCGCTTCTCGGTCCGGGGCTTCTGGAACGAGATCCTGCGCAGCCGCGCGACGATGGCCGCGCTCATGGGCTCGATGCTGCCGATGATCGCCGGCGCCCCCGACTCCGAGGCCACCCGCGAGGCCTTCGGCCGGCTGCGCGTCGTGTCCGGCTCGCCGGTCACCGCCGAGCTCGCCGCTCGCTGGACGGAGCGCTTCGGCGTCGAACGGGTCGGCTCGGGCGCCTACGGCCTGACCGAGGCCTGCCTGATCACCCTCACCCCACCCGGGGGCTACCGGGCCGGGAGCGCCGGCAAGATCAACGACTCCTTCGAGGTACGCATCGTCGACGAGCACGACAACCCGCTGCCCGTCGGCGAGGTCGGCGAGATCGTCGCCCGTCCCAACCGTCCGGCGATCATGTTCAACGGCTACTGGCGTGAGCCGGAGAAGACGCTGGAGGTCTTCCGGGGACTGTGGTTCCACTGCGGTGACTACGGCCGCCTCGACGAGGACGGCTACCTCTACTTCGTCGACCGGGGCAAGGACTACCTGCGCCGCGGCGGCGAGAACATCTCCAGCTTCGAGATCGAGGGCGTCGTCGCGACCCACCCGGCCGTCGGGGAGGTCGCCGTCCACGCCGTCCCCTCCCCGCTGGCCGAGGACGACCTCAAGGTGACTGTCGTGCCCGCGCCCGGCGCCCAGATCGACCCCGCGGAGCTCTTCGAGTGGCTGCACCCGCGCATCCCGCGGTACGCCGTGCCCTCCCACATCGAGGTCCGCACCGAACTGCCCAAGAACGCCGTCGGTCGGGTCCTCAAGCGCGTCCTGCGCGAGGAGGGCGTGACCGCGCGGACGTGGAGCACCGACCCCCGTGCCGTGACCGGCCTCCCGGTGCCGGCCGGCACCCGGGAACAGGCGTGAGCGGCGTCCCCGGCCAGCGGTTCGAAGGGCCGCTGGCCGGCCTGCGGCTCCTCGAACTCGGTGGGCAGGGGCCGGTGCCGTTCGCGACGATGATGCTCGCCGACATGGGTGCCCAGGTGGTCCGGGTGGACCCGCCCGGCGAGCCCGACCGGCGGGAGCGCGCGCAGGTCAACGCGATCGACAGGGGCCGTACGACAGTCACGCTCGACCTGAAGTCCGAGGCCGACCGGGCGCTCGTGCACCGGCTGCTCGCCGACGCGGACGTGCTGCTCGACCCGTTCCGGCCCGGGGTGCTCGAACGTCTCGGCCTGGCCCCGGCCGAACTCACCGAGCGGTACCCGCGCCTGGTCGTGGCGCGGATGACCGGCTGGGGCCAGGACGGCCCTCTCGCCGCGGCCGCCGGGCACGACCTCAACTACATCGCCGTCTCCGGGGTGCTCGACACGATCGGCCTGCCCGACACCGGCCCCGTCGTGCCGCCGATGTATCTGGCCGACTTCGCCGGCGGCGGCATGATGCTGGCCTTCGGCGTGCTGGCCGCACTGCAGGAGCGTGTCTCCTCCGGGCGTGGGCAGGTCGTGGACGCCTCGATGCTCGAGGGCAGCGCGCTGCTCACCGTCGTCATCCACTCGATGCTCGCGCGGGGCGCCTGGAACCTCACCCGTGGCACGAACTACCTCGACGGCGGGGCGCACTTCTACCGGGTGTACCGCACCGCCGACGACAGGTTCATGTCCGTGGCGGCCATCGAGGCGAAGTTCTACCGCACGTTCCTGCGTACCCTCGGCCTCGATCCGGAGGACGGGCCGGCGCAGTTCGACGAGTCGGGGTGGGCCGGCTGGGCCGAGCGGATCGCGTCGGTCTTCGCCGGCCGCACCCGGCGGGAGTGGACCGGCGTCTTCGAGGGCGTCGACGCGTGCGTGCATCCGGTGCTGGACATCGCCGAGTCGGCCGAGCACCCGCAGATGCGGGACCGGGGCGCCGTCGTCGAGGTCGAGGGGGTCGCCCAGCCGGCCCCGACGCCCCGTTTCTCGCGTACACCCGCGGGGGTCCCACGGGCCCCGCGCCGGCGTGGTGAGGACACCGACCGGGTGCGCTCGGCGCTCGCCGCGAGCAGCCCATGGGAAGCGTTGTCAAGGCCTTGACCTGCGGCAAGCCTCACTCTACGCTTCGACCAAGCGCTTGCTTGTTTGGTGATTCGCATTTGACGACGGACGAGACGGAGCAAACGTCAATGACGACTCAGGCCCCGGTGGCCCGAAACTCGGGACCCGCCGTCTTCGCCGACATCGTGCGGGCACGCACGGGCGACGACCACCCCGGCCTGCTCTTCGAAGGCCGCACCATCACCTGGGGCCGGATCGTGCAGGAGGCCGCCGACCGTGCCGCGGCACTGGACGACGTGCCCCGGCCCGACGGCAGGCCACTGCACATCGGGCTGCTCCTGGAGAACACCCCCGACTACGTGTACTGGATCTGTGCCGCCGCGCTGGCCGGCGCCACAGTGGTCGGGATCAACCCGACCCGGCGTGGCGCCGAGCTGGCCCACGACGTGCGGCACACCGACACCGACCTGCTCCTCACCGAGGACCGCCTCGCCGGCCTCGTCGACGGGCTCGACCTGGGCATCCCCGCCGGGCAGGTGCGCAACATCGACTCCCCGGAGTACGCCGCCTGGCTGGCCCGGCACGCCGGCGCGCCGGTACCCACCGACGAGGTCGACCCGCGCGCCAACCTGCTGCTCATGTTCTCCTCCGGCTCGACCGGCGCCCCCAAGGCGGTCATCTGCTCCCACGGGCGCCTCGCCGCGGTCTCCGAGGCGCTGCTGGCCCGAACCGAGCTGACCCGCGACTCGGTCAGCTACCTGGCGATGCCGCTGTTCCACGGCAACGCCGTCATGCTCAATCTCGGCCCCGCCATGGTCTGCGGCGCGACGATCTGCATGGTCCGCAGGTTCTCCGCGTCCGGCTTCGTACGCGACGTGCACGAGCACGGCGTCACCTACTTCAACTACGTCGGCCGGGCACTGGCCTACATCCTGGCCCGGCCGGTCGACCCCCGCGACGCGACGAGCACGCTGCGGCGCGCCGTCGGAACCGAGGCCTCGGCCGCCGACATCGCCCGCTTCGCCGAGCGCTTCGGTGTCGTCATCTCCGAGGGCTACGGCTCCAGCGAGGGCGTCATGCGGATCAACCGCACCCCCGAGACGCCCGCCGAGGCGCTCGGTGTGGCCGTCGCAGGCGCCGAGATCAAGGTCATGAACGAGGAGACCGGGCTGGAGTGCCCGCCGGCCCGGCTCGACGGGACCGGGCGGCTGCTCAACGCCGACGAGGCCATCGGCCAGCTCGTCGGCGTCGGCATGGCGGCGAAGTTCGAGGGCTACTACAAGAACCCCGAGGCCGCCGCCGAGCGGGTCCGCGGCGAGGACTTCTGGTCCGGGGACCTGGCCTACCGCGACGCCGACGGCTACTTCTACTTCGCCGGCCGCTCCTCGGACTGGATCCGCGTCGACAGCGAGAACTTCGCGGCCGGCCCCGCCGAGCGGATCATCGAGCGCTGGGACCGGGTGGCGGTCGCCCCCGTCTTCGCCGTGCCCGACCCGCGTACCGGCGACCAGGTCATGTGCGTGATCCAGCTGCGCAGCGGCGCCACCTTCGACCCCGAGGCGTTCACCGCCTTCCTCGACGAGCAGGCCGACCTCGGCACCAAGTGGCGGCCCCGCTTCGTGCGGATCGTCGACCAGATCCCCAGCACCGGCAACGGCAAGGTCGCCAAGCAGATCCTGCGCCGTACCGCCTGGGTCACGACCGACCCCGTCTGGGTCCGCGACGGCGCGTCCACCGCGTACCGCCCGCTGACCGAGGCGGACGTCCGGGACCTCGAGAAGCAGTTCGCCGACAACGGACGTGCCGCGCTCCTGCCGGCCCCCTGACCTGCCGGCCCGCCCGGCACACCGACTGGCGCCCACGCCCCGAGAATGAGGAACATCCATGTACCTGGAGTACACGCCCGAGCAGCGAGAGCTGAGCAGGGAGCTGCGAGCCTACTTCGCGCGCCTGCTCACGCCCGAGGTCCGCGAGGCGCTCGGCGGCACCAACGAGGACCGCCCGGCCTACCGCGAGATCATCCGTCAGATCGGCAAGGACGGCCTGCTCGGACTCGGCTGGCCCACGGAGTACGGCGGCCAGGGCCGCCCGGCGATCGACCAGTACATCCTCTTCGACGAGATCAA
This sequence comes from Micromonospora sp. II, assembly GCF_001709195.1. Taxonomy (NCBI): domain Bacteria; kingdom Bacillati; phylum Actinomycetota; class Actinomycetes; order Micromonosporales; family Micromonosporaceae; genus Micromonospora; species Micromonospora sp. II. The sequence continues at coordinate 27,622 of NZ_LYXF01000089.1, forward strand.
CCGCGCCCAGGCGCCGTTCCCCTTCGTCACCATCAACAACATCGGCCCGATGCTGATGCGCTACGGCACCGAGGAGCAGAAGCGCACCTACCTGCCGGGCATGCTGACCGGCGACGTCATCTTCGCCATCGGCTACAGCGAGCCGGGCTCCGGCACCGACCTCGCCTCGCTGAGCGCCCGGGCCGAGGCGACGCCCGACGGTGGCTGGGTCATCAACGGCCAGAAGGTGTTCACCAGCGGTGTCAGCCAGGCCGACTTCGTCTGGATGGCCGTGCGCACCGACCCCGCCGCCCCGAAGCACAAGGGCATCACCATCCTCATCGTGCCGACGTCGGACCCGGGCTTCAGCTGCACGCCGATCGCCACCAGCGGCATCACCCACACCAACGCCTCCTACTACGAGGACGTACGCGTCGGCCCCGAAGCCCTCGTCGGCGAGGTCAACGGCGGCTGGCGCCTCATCACCGGCCAGCTCGGTCACGAGCGGGTGGGCCTGGCCGCGATGGGCGGGCGCACCGAGCAGCTGTGGACCGACGTCGCCGCGTGGGCCGCCGAGCCCGACGCCGACGGCAACCGCGTCCTCGACAAGCCGTGGGTGCGCACGGAACTGGCCCGCGACTACGCCGAGCTGACCGCGATGCGCCTGCTCAACTGGAAGATCGCCGTCGTGGGGGAGGGCCAGAACCCGGCGCCCGCCGCCGCGTCGGTCGCCAAGGTCTACGGCACGGAGACCCACGACCGGGTCTGCCGCAACCTCGTCTCCGTCGTCGGGCCCCGCGCGACCCGGCGATCCGGCGCGCCGGACGCCGTCCTCGGCGGGCAGCTTGAGGCGTACACCCGCGGCTCCTACATCAACACCTTCGGCGGCGGCACCAACGAGGTGCTGCGCGACATGATCGCGGTCGCCGGTCTCGGCATGCCGAGGAAGGGGCGTTCCGCATGAGCACCACGACGCAGGCCCCCGCCTCCGAAGCCACCGACCAGGACGCCTTCCTCGCCCGTCTGCGCGAGTTCGTCGGCCTCGAGGCCACGCCCACCCGCTACGCCCAGGACGCCGTCAACCAGGCGATGATCCGGCACTTCGTCGAGGCGATGGGCGACGAGAACCCCGTCTACGTCGACGACCGGGCCGCCCGCGACACCGGCCGCGAGGGCGTCGTCGCCCCGCCGCCGATGCTGTCCACCTGGCTCATGGTCGGCTACAAGGCCCACACGGCCGCCGCCGCGGGCGCCGCGCCGGACACCCCGATGGCCCGGCTGCTCGCGCTGCTCGCCGACGCCGGCTTCGTCGGGGTCGTCGCGACGAACGACGAGCACGAGTACGTGCGCGAGCTGCGCCTGGGCGACGAGATCAAGATGACCACTGTCATCGAGGACGTCTCCCCGCGCAAGACCACCGGCCTGGGCACCGGCCACTTCATCACGACGCTGCGCACCTACACCGACCAGAACGACGAGGTCGTGGCCCGCCAGCGCTTCCGCATCCTGCGCTTCGACCCGTCCGGCGCCAAGCCCGCGGCGCCGGCCGCCGCCGACCCGGCGCTGCGGCACAAGCCGTTCATCCTGCGCGACAACGCGTTCTGGTTCGCCGCCGCCGCGCAGCGTCGCCTCGTCATCCAGGCCTGCACCGACTGCGGCACGCTGCGCCACCCGCCCGGCCCGATCTGCCCCTCCTGCCACTCGTACGCATGGCACGAGGTGGAGGCGAGCGGCCGGGGCACCGTGCACAGCTACGTCGTCAGCCACCACCCGAAGGCGCCCGGGTACGACTACCCGCTCACCGTCGTGCTCGTCGACCTCGAAGAGGGCACCCGTCTGGTCGCCGACTTCGTCGGGGACGCCGGCGAGGTCGAGATCGGCATGCCCGTGCAGGTCGACTGGCTCGACTACGACGAGAACCTCACGCTGCCGCGTTTCCGGGCCGCGACCTCCGCATCGGAGCCCACAGAAGAGGAAGGGAACTGATGGACTTCCAGCTCGCCGAGGAGCAGGTCACGGTCAACGACCTGGCGCGCGACGTGTTCTCGCGCAACGGCGACCCGCAGCGGCTCTTCGACATCGAGGCCGGGCCGGACCGCTTCGACCGCGTCCTGTACCGCGACCTGGCCGAGTCCGGCATCCTCGGGCTGCCCGTGCCCGAGGAGCACGGCGGCGCCGGGCTGGGCCTGTGGGAGGTCGCCGGGGTCTTCGTCGAACAGGGCCGCACGCTCGGCACCGTCCCGCTGTGGGAGACCCTCGTCGGCGGCGTCCTGCCGCTGCTGCGCTACGGCAACGCCAAGCAGCAGGCCGAGTGGCTGCCCCGCGTGGCCGCCGGGGACGCGGTCCTCACCGTGGCCGTCGACGACCTGACCGACGCCCGGCCGTACGGCGCCCGCGTCCGCGCGCGGTCCGGCGCCGAGCCCGGCGGTGACGGGGTCACCCTGAGCGGCACCGCCGTCGGCGTCCGCTCGGCGCACCTCGCCGACGCGATCGTCGTCCCGGCCACCGACGAGGCGGGTGCGGTCGGGCTGTACCTCGTGCCGACCGCCGGACCCGGGGTACGCCGGGACACGTTCGAGCGCACCGACCGTGGACTCGCCTCCGACGTTCACTTCGAGGACGCCGCCGCGGCGCTGCTCGCCGAGGGCCCCGAGGAGGACCGGTTCGACTGGTTGCTGCGCCAGGTCTGGACCGCGGTGGCGGCTCTGCAGAGCGGCGTCAGCCAGGCCGCCGTACGCCAGGCCGCCGACTACACCTCGGGCCGTGAGCAGTTCGGTGTGCCGATCGCGACCTTCCAGGCCGTCGCCCACCAGCTCGCCGACTGCCACATCGACACCGAGGCGATGGAGGTCACCTACCTCAACGCGCTGTGGCGCGAGACGACCGGGCGGCCGTCCCGGGCGGCGGTGCACGTCGCGAAGTACTGGGCCGCCGAGGCGGGCGACCGCGTCGCGCGCACCGTGCAGCACGTGCACGGCGGCATGGGCGCCGACGTCACCTATCCGATCCACCGTTACATGCTCTGGACCACGCAGCTTGCCAACACCGGCGGCTCGGGAGCCTGGCACCTGCAGCAGCTCGCGGACCTCGTGGGCGAGGGGGAGCAGCTGTGAGCGGCACGCAGATCACCATCGAGCAGGTGAGCCCCGGCGACATGCTGCCGGAGCTGGAGATCCCGCTGACCCGGACCGTCATCGTCGCCGGCGCGCTCGCGACCCGCGACTACGAGGACGTGCACCACGACCCGGCCCAGGCCCAGCGTCGCGGCACCCCCGACACGTACATGAGCATCAACCACACCAACGGGCTCGTCGGCCGCTACGTCACCGACTGGGCCGGCCCCGCCGCGCGCATGGTGCGCCTGAGCACCCGCCTCGGGGTGCCGAACTTCCCGGGTGACGTGATGCGGCTGACCGGTGAGGTCGTCGGCGTCGAGGAGGACACCGTGCGCGTCGCGGTGCGTGGCATGAACAGCAAGGGCGGGCACGTCGTCTCCGAGGTGACAGTGCGCCTGCCCCGCGGATCGGAGCAGTGACGTGACGTCCACCTTCCTGTCGGGTCGCACCGCTGTCGTCGGCATCGGCGCGACGGAGTTCTCGAAGAACTCCGGCCGCAGCGAGCTGCAGCTGGCCGTCGAGGCCGTCTCGGCCGCCCTGGCCGACGCGGGCCTGAGCCCAGCCGACGTCGACGGCATGACGACCTTCACCATGGAGACCAACCCGGAGAACATGGTCGCCCGCAGCCTGGGCATCCCCGAGCTGAAGTTCTTCTCCCGGATCCCCTACGGCGGCGGCGGCGCCTGCGCCCCCGTCCAGCAGGCCGCCATGGCCGTCGCGAGCGGGATCGCCGACGTCGTCGTGGCGTACCGCGCCTTCAACGAGCGCTCCGGCGTCCGCTTCGGGCAGGGACCTCCGCCGGCGAAGACCCAGGCCACCTCGGACAACGAGTACCGCTCCTGGGTCAACCCGTACGGCCTGCTCACCCCGGCCCAGCACACCGCGATGTTCGCCCGCCGCTACATGCACACGTACGGCGCGACCAGCGAGGACTACGGCCGGGTGGCGGTGCTCGCCCGCAAGCACGCCGCGAACAACCCCAGGGCGTGGTTCTACGGCAAGCCGCTCACGCTCGAGGAGCACCAGGCCTCGCGCTGGATCGCCGAGCCGCTGCACCTGTTCGACTGCTGCCAGGAGACCGACGGCGGCCAGGCGATGGTCGTCGTCAGCGCCGAACGCGCCAAGGACCTGCCCGTCACCCCGGTCTACATCCGGGGCGCGGCCCAGGGCCTGGGACCGGACCAGTACCAGATGGTCAGCTACTACCGCGAGGACCTGACCCGGATCCCCGAGGTCGAGCTCTGCGCCCGGCAGTTGTGGGCCCAGTCGGGGCTCGGTCCCGCCGACATGGACGCGGCGATCCTCTACGACCACTTCACGCCGTACGTGCTCAACCAGCTCGAGGAGTACGGCTTCTGCGGTCGCGGTGAGGCCAAGGACTTCATCGCCGACGGCAACCTGGAGGTCACCGGCTCGCTGCCGACGAACACCCACGGCGGCCAGATCGGCGAGGCCTACCTGCACGGCACGAACGGTGTCGCGGAGGGCGTCCGCCTCGTCCGGGGCACCTCGACCAACCAGCCCGACGGCGTCCGCAACGTCCTGGTGACGGCGGGCGTCGGCGTTCCCACCAGTGCACTGATCCTCTCCGCGGAGGGCTGAGACGCCGGCCACCACCACAGCTCCGAAGGCCGTCAGCGACCCACGGATCCCACCCGGCAGCGGCCGGAAGGGACAACACCACCTCTGATCAGCCGGAACGACTCGGCTCGTGTTTAGGAAGGATGAGAATGGGCGTCACCATAACGGCCCGCAAACGTGTGGTCGCGTTGATCAGCATCGGGGCTCTCGCCCTGGCCGGCTGCAGCTCGCCGGACAACTCCGGCAGCGGCAGCAGCGCCGCGCAGGGCGAGATCGACACGTCGGCAGTGCTCAAGTTCGCGTCGGCGGGTCCGTTGCGCGACCTCGACCCGGCCCTGCAGACGAGCTACGGCGCGTGGGGCTACCTGTTCCTCGTCTGGGACCGGCTGACCATGCTGGACAAGGACGACAAGATCGTCCCGGGCCTGGCCAAGGAGTGGAACTTCGTCGAGGACGGCAGCGTCCTGGAACTCAAGCTCCGGGACGACGTGAAGTTCCACGACGGCACGCCGTTCGACGCCGAGGCCGTCAAGGTCAACATTGAGCGCGGCAAGACGCTCGAGGGCTCGACCCTCAAGAGCGACCTCGCCGACATCGAGTCGGTCGAGGTCGTCGACGCGACGACCGCGCGCCTCAAGCTGGTCAAGGGCAAGGGCGTCCAGCTGCCCGCGTCCTTCACCGGCACGGCCGGCATGATGGTCAGCCCGAAGGCGATCAAGGACGGCGCCGACATCAAGAACAATCCCGGCACCGCCGGGTCCGGCCCGTACATCGCCACCCAGCTCGTCCCCCAGGAGAAGCTCGTCCTCAAGCGGGCCGACAACTACTGGGACCCGAACGTCGGCCGTCTCGGCGGCATCGAGCTGCAGCGGGTGCCCGACGCCGCCGCCCGCCTCAACGGCCTGCAGAGCGGCCAGGTCGACCTGGCCCCGCTCAGCTCGGCCGGCGAGATCGCCACGGTGGAGAAGATCGTCACCCCGGGCAGCGGTCTCCAGCAGCACCAGGTGAAGTTCAAGAACGTCGTCGGCATCTACCTGCGCGCCAACAAGGGCGACCTCGTCAAGCCGGAGGTCCGCCAGGCGATCGCCCACGCGGTCGACCCGGAGGCGATCAGCGCGCTCTTCAGCGGCTACTGCACGCCGACCCGCCAGGTCGTGCCGGAGACGGACCCGAGCCGCATCCCGAGCTACACCTACCCGTACGAGTTCAGCGTGGACAAGGCCAAGGCCCTCGTGCAGCAGGCCGGCGGCGCCAAGGTGTCGGTCACCTTCGCCGCGGGCACGAACGCCGAGCAGCCGGCAAACGTCGTGCAGGCGTCCCTGCGGGCCGCCGGCGTCGACGCGACGCTCAACCCCGTGCCCAACACCGAGAACGAGCCGCGCTTCATCGCCGGCGACTTCGAGCTGATGGTCGGCACGTCGTGGAGCCCGAAGGCCGACCCGGCGGCGACGGTGAACACCTACATGCTGAACACGTACAAGCTCGCCGCGGACCCCTCGCTCATCGCGGGCAAGGCGGCCGAGGCCGCCAACCCCACGCTGCCGATGGACAAGCGGGCCCCGCTGTACCAGGACATCTGGAAGACGACGCTCGAGCAGGCCTGGTTCGTGCCGCTGTGCAACCAGACCAACGCGAACGTCTCGAAGGCGAACATCGTCGGCACCGACAACATCCCGATGTCGAACATCGGCATCTGGGACCTGCGCCACATCGCCGTCAAGAAGTAACCGGTCGCTCCTGACCACCGGTGGCGTCGCCGCCGGACCACCCGCTGCGGCGGGGGCCGGCGGCGACACCACCGGCCTTGCCGGCACCAGGCCGTGCGAGGCGCAGTCCCAGGCACACGCTCAGAGTCGAGGTAGGACATGATCCGCTACGCCAGCAGGCGCTTGCTCGCGGCAATACCCCTGCTGTTCGTCGTCCCGCTGCTCGTCTTCGCCCTGATCGAACTCGCTCCGGGCGACCCGGCCGTCGTCCTGGCCGGCGACGAGCCGACCCCGGAACGTGTCGAGGCGATCCGCGAGGAACTCAACCTCAACGCTCCGGTCCTGGTGCGCTACGCCATGTGGGTCGGCGACGTCCTGCGCGGCGACCTCGGCACGTCCTTCCTGTCCGATCAGACAGTCATCGAGCTGCTGACGCGGCGAATGGCCACGACGATGTCGCTGGTGCTCGTCGCGATGATCTTCGCCGTCGTGCTCGGGGCCACCCTCGCCCTCGTGGCCACGCTGCGCTCCGGTGGCATCGTCGACCGGTTCGTCAACGGGCTCGCCTCGATCGCGATCGCCATCCCGGGCTTCTGGTTCGGCCTCGTGCTCGCCTCGGTCTTCGCGGTGGGCCTGCAGATGTTTCCGGCGTTCGGCTACCAGCCGCTGGCCGACGGCTTCTGGCCGTGGCTGTCGCACCTCGTCCTGCCGGGCATCGCCCTCGGCCTGCTACCCGCGGCCGAGGTGACCCTGCAACTCCGCTCGGCGCTCGGGCAGGTCATGAAGTCCGACTACGTCCTCAACGCCGAGGCCAAGGGACTGTCGCGATCCAGCGTGGTGTTCAAGCACTCCCTGAAGAACGCATGCATCCCCGTCGTCACCGTCCTCGGCTTCCGCGTCGCGGAGGTCCTCGCCGGGTCGGTGACCATCGAGATGATCTACAACATGCCGGGCCTCGGTCGTACCGCGATCGAGGCGGTGCAGGGCCGTGACATCCCGGTGCTGCTCGGCTTCGTCCTGTTCAGCACGACTGTCGTCGTGCTCGTCAACCTCATCGTCGACATCTCCTACGGCTACTTCAACCCGAAGGTGCGGTCATGAGCGCCAACCAGACCCCCTCGGCTCCGGCGCCGGGGAACGACTCGGGCCTCGCCGAGGTGCCGGCGGCGGCCATCGGCACGGGCGAACCGGAGCCGGTCGCCGCCCCCGGCATCCTCAAGAGCATCGTGCGCCGCCCCGCGACGATCGCGGCCGGCGTCTTCCTGCTCGTGCTGACCTTCATCGCGATCTTCGCCCCGGCCCTGGCACCGTACGACCCCGACGTGCAGAACCTGTTGCTGCGGCTCCGGCCGCCGAACGCCGAGCACTGGCTGGGGACCGACGACTACGGCCGGGACGTGCTGAGCCGGCTCATCTTCGGCGCGCGGGTCTCGCTGTGGGCGGCGCTGCAGGCCGCGGCCGTCGCGCTCGTCCTCGGTCTGCCGCTCGGCATGATCGCGGGCTACCGCGGCGGCTGGGTCGACGCGATCCTGACCCGCATCATGGACGCGCTGATGAGCGCCCCGTCGCTCGTGCTGGCCATCACCATCGTCGCGGTCCTCGGCGCCGGCATCACCAACGCGATGCTCGCCATCGGCCTGGTCATGGCCCCGCGCTTCTTCCGGGTGGCCCGCGCCGGCACGATGGACGTGCGGCACGAGACCTACATCGAGGCCTCGATCGCCCTGGGCTGCAGCACCCTGCGGATCGCGGTGCGGCACGTGCTGCCCAACGTGCTGCCGCCGATCATCCTCGTCATCTCGGTGTCGCTTGGTACCGCCGTCGCGGCCGAGGCGAGCCTGAGCTTCCTCGGGCTGGGCGTCCAGGCCCCCGCGGCCAGCTGGGGCTCGATGCTCTCGACCGCCTCGTCGAACATGCGCCTCGCGCCGTACCTCGTGTGGCCGCCCGGCGTGATGATCTTCCTCGCCGTCCTCGCCTTCACCTACGTCGGTGACGGCGTCCGTCGCGCCCTCGTGCGCACCCGCTCGGGCAACTGACCGTCCGGCAACCACCAGGAGCTGACATGGCACGTGAAACGGCGCCCGCCGGCACCAGGACCGACGCCACCGGCGGGACGGCGGACCTGCTGCGCGTGGAGAACCTGAGCGTCGAGTTCCCCTCGCCCTCGGGCGGCTGGCAGACGACCGTCCAGGACGTCTCGTTCTCGCTCAAGCCGGGCGGTTCGATGGCCCTGGTCGGCGAGTCCGGGTCGGGCAAGACGGTGACCTCCATCGCGGTGATGGGCCTGACCGGGGCGACCGGAGGACGGATCGCCTCGGGCCGGATCGTCTTCGACGGCGTGGATCTCACCGCGGGCACCCAGAAGCAGTGGCGGGACCTGCGCGGCCCGGGCATGGGCATGATCTTCCAGCAGCCGATCCGCAGCCTCAACCCGGCGTACACCGTCGGGGACCAGATCGCCGAGTCGGTGCGCAAGCACCTGGGCATGAACCGCAAGCAAGCCCGGGCCCGTGCCGTCGAGATGCTCGACATGGTGCAGATCCCGCGGGCGGCGCAGCGGATCGACGACTACCCGCACGCGTTCTCCGGCGGCATGTGCCAGCGCGTCATGATCGCGATGGTCATGGCGTGCAACCCGCGCCTGCTCATCGCCGACGAGCCGACGACGGCGCTCGACGTGACGGTGCAGGAACGGATCCTCGAACTGCTGCGCGACCTGCAGGAGCAGACCGGGGTGGCGCTGCTGTTCGTCAGCCACGACCTCGCGGTGGTGGCCGAGCTGTGCCGGGACGTCGTGGTCATGTACGCCGGCGAGGTGGCCGAGAACGCGCCCTCGGAGCAGTTGTTCTTCCACCCGCGGCACCCCTACACGTCCGGCCTGATCGGCTCGATCCCGAAGCCGGGCCTGAGCACCGACCGGCGGTTGCGCGCGATCCCCGGTGGCATCCCGGCGCCGGGCGCCTGGCCGCACGGGTGCCGGTTCAGCAGCCGGTGCGAGTTCGCCGTGCCGGGCCGGTGCGACGTGGCCCACCCCGGCCTGGTCCGTCTCGACGGCGCCGCCGAGCACCATGCGCGGTGCGTGCGGGCCGCGGAGCTCTCTCTGGATGGAGTGACGGTCTGATGAGCCTGCTCGAAGTCGAGAACCTCACGAAGTCGTTCAGCGCCGGCCGGGACTGGCTCGGCCGGCGTACGAAATGGTTGAACGCGGTCAAGGGGGTGAGCTTCACCCTGGAGCGCGGCGAGTGCCTCGCCGTCGTCGGCGAGTCCGGCGCGGGCAAGTCGACGGTCGGGCGCATGGTGCTGCGCCTCATCGAGCCGGACTCCGGCTCGGTGACCTTCGACGGGATCGACGTACTGGCCACGAAGCCGAAGCAACTGCGCGCGCTGCGCCAGCGGATGCAGATGATCTTCCAGGATCCGTACAGCTCGCTCGACCCGCGGATGACGATCAGGGACGCGGTCGCCGAGCCTCTCCTCGTGCACACCGACAAGGACCGGGCCACCCGCGAGAAGGAGGCCGTCGAGCTGCTCGACAAGGTCGGCATCGGCTCGCGTTACCTGGAGCGCTACCCGGCCGAGCTGTCCGGCGGGCAGTTGCAGCGGGTCGCGATCGCCCGGGCGCTGACGATGAAGCCGAGCCTCATCGTGTGCGACGAACCGGTCGCGGCGCTCGACGTGTCGGTGCGGGCGCAGGTGCTCAACCTGCTCCGGGACCTGCAGGAGGAGCTGGGTCTGGCGTACCTGTTCGTCTGTCACGACCTGGCCCTCGTCGAGGTCATCGCCGACCGGGTCATGGTGATGGCCGCAGGTGAGGTGGTGGAGACGGACACGACGGACCAGATCTTCGCCAACCCGCGGCAGGAGTACACGAAGAAGCTGCTCGCGGCGATCCCCGTGCCGCTGCCGCGCGACGCGCAGGGCAACCGGCTCGTCGCGCCGGGAAGGGTGGGCTGAACGGTGACCGGTACGACGGAACCGACCCGGACGCAACTGCTGGCGCGGTTCGCGACGACCCGCGACGAGGAGATCCCCGAGTCGGTACGCGACTACGGCCGGCTCGTCCTGCTCGACTCGCTCGTCTGCGGGCTGGCGGCGGTGCGGTTGCGGCGCAGCCGCATGGTCCAGCGGGTCGCCGCCCGGTTCGGCGGCCCCGCCGAGGCGACGGTGTTCGGGCTGGAGCAGCGGGTCGCGGCGATCAACGCCGCGCACGCCAACGCGGACATGATGAACGCGCTGGACGCCGACGACACGTTCTTCAACTCGGCGCACTTCGCGGTGTTCGGCGTCGCGGCCGGTCTGGCGGAGGCCGAGCGGCTGCACGCCGACGGGGCGAGCCTGCTGCGCGCGAGCATCATCGCGTTCGAGATCAACGCGCGGCTGAACCTGTCGACCTCGCTCATGGCCTTCGAGGACGGACAGTTCCGCTGGTCGCCGCTGTCGTCGCACGGGTACGCCTCGATGGGCGCGGCCGCGGCGTGCGCTGTCGTCGGCGGCTGGGAGCCGGAGCGGCTGGCCCACGCGCTCGGCCTGGTCGCCTGGCTGGCCCCGCCGGCGAAGAACTCCTACATGGCCGAGCGGCGCTCGTTCAACGCGTTCAAGTACGGCCCGTACGGCGCGATCGCGCACGCCGGGATGCTCGGCGCGGCGCTGGCCGAGGAGGGCTACACCGGCGACCTGGACGTGCTGGACCGCACCCCGGGCTTCATCGAGGCGATGGGCTTCCTCGGCGGCGAGCGGCACGAGATGGTCGCCGGCCTGGGGTCGAAGTGGTGGATCACCGAGACGTCGCTCAAGCCGTACCCGACGTGCCGTTTCACCCACGCGGCGCTCGACGCGATCCGCGCGTTCCCGGGCACCCACGGGGTGCCGGTGTCGCAGATCGAGTCCATGGAGATCCGGCTGAGCCCGGCGGCTTACCGGACGTTGCAGTTCCGGGAGCCGGCCCCGCGGATCCCGGACACCGCCGTCGCGCCGCTGGACGGCGCCTTCAACATGCCGTACGCCGCGGCGCTGGCGTTGCTCGGGCACGCACCGGGACCGCAGTGGTACGACCCCGAGCGGCTGGCCGACCCAGCGGTGTGGGACCTGGCGCGCCGGATCACGACGGCGCCCGACCCGGTGCTCGACGCGGAGTGGGAGGCCGACCTCAGGGAACACCCGGGCGGCCAGATCCGCCGGACGCGGGGCGCGCTGACGATCCGGGCCGGCGGCCGGGAGTACGTGGTCGAGTCGGACTTCGCCCAGGGCGACCCGTGGGACGACACGACGCGGGCGGACTGGGACTTCGTGACCGGCAAGCTGGCCTCGTTCTGCGACGGGATCCTCGACGCGGACACGCAGGAGCGGCTCGTCGAGGTGGTCCGGGGCATCGACGACGTCGCCGACGTCGCCGAGACGCTGTCGCCGCTGCTGGCGCGTGCGCGGTGAGCCGACGGATCGGCGCGGAGACGAGGTCGTTCGCCTCGTACGGCCGGTCGTGGCTGATCGTCATCCGCGGGCCGCGCGGGATGGCGTTCGACCGGTTCCTCGTGCGACGGACCGGGTTCTCGCTCGTGTCGTTGCAGTACGCGCTGGCGGGCAGGTTCCCGTACCACCCCACGCTGCTGCTGACGACTGTGGGCCGTCGCTCCGGGGAACTGCGCGACGCGGCGCTGCCCTACGTGCCGTACGGGAAGGATCTGGTGGTCGTCGGCTCCAAGGGCGGCGGCCCCAAGGACCCCGCCTGGGTGGTCAACGCGCGTCACCACGAACTGTGCTGGATCGTCCTGCGGCGCAGGACGGTCCCGGTGCGGGCGCGGGTGACCGACGGCGAGCGCGACCCGGAGCTGTTCGCGCACGTCGTGGCGCGCAAGCCGAACGTGGGACGCTACGCCGAACGGGCCGCCGGCTTCGGGCGGCAGATCCCGCTCGTCGTCCTGACCGCCGTCTCGGGGGAGCCGCTCGCCTGAGCGGCTCAGCCGGTGGTGAGGACGATCCGCCCGACGAACTCGGACGCCTCCAGCCGGTCGTGCGCGACAGTGGCCTGCTCGAGCGGGTACGTCGCGGCGATCGCGGGGGCGGCGGTCACGGCCGAGAGGGTGAGCGCCTCGCGTAGCTGGCCGGCCACCGCCTCGGGCCCGGGCCGGCCGATGCCGCGCAGCGTCCAGCCCTTGACCATGAGGCGACCCAGGTGCAGGTGGGCGTGGCTGTCGGCGGTGACGCCGCAGGTGACCAGCCGGCCGCCGGGGGCGAGGACCTTGAGCACGTCGGACCAGAGGGCGCCGCCGACCGACTCGACGATGACGTCCACCTCGCCGCCGGGCAGCGCGGCACGCAGGGACTCGACGACGTCGGGGCGGTAGTGGTCCACGACGTCGAGCGCGCCGAGAGCGCGTACCGCGTCGGCCTTCGCCGGGGCGCTGGTGCCGAAGACGCGCGCGCCCAGGTGGTGGGCGTACTGGACGGCGAAGGTGCCGACCGCGCCCGCGGCGGCGACGACGAGGACCCGGTCGCCGGGGCGTACGCCGGCGAGGTTGACGACCGCGTCGTAGGCGGTGCGTCCGGCGGTGGGCACCGCCGCGGCGTGGACGGCGTCGAGCGCGGCCGGTCGCGGGAAGCAGTGCGTGGCCGGGACGACGGCGTACTCGGCGTGGGCGCCGGTGGTCAGCCCGACGACCGCGTCGCCGGCGGTGAAGCCGGTGACGCCCGGACCGGTCCGCACGACGGTGCCGGCGACGTCCCGGCCGAGGATGGTCGGGCCGGTGACCGCCATCCCGTGGGTGCCGCGACGGATGTAGGTGTCGACCCGGTCCAGGCTTGCCGCCTGGACCCGCACGAGCACGTGACCGGGGCCGGGCGCCGGGGCGTCGAGTCGGCCGAGGCGCAGGCTGTCGGGGGAGCCGGAGTCGACGACGTAGCTGGCGAGCACGCGATTCCTCTCAGGGCAGGGCGATGGTGGCGGAGGCGATGACGTGGTCGCCGAGGCTGTTGGTGCCGCGGACGTCGACGGTGACGTGCGTTCCCCTGTCGGCCGGCTGCAGGCCGGTGACGACGCCGTCGAGCGTGCAGGTGTCGCCGGGGTGGTTCTGCGCGGCCAGGCGGGTACGGAAGTCGACCAGGCGAGCCTCCGGCCCGGCCCAGTCGGTGAGGTAGCAGTTGACCAGCGCGCTCGAGCCGAGGATGTTCATGTAGACGTCGCGGGCGCCTCGCTCCAGGGCCGCGTCGCGGTCGAGGTGCACGTCGTTGAAGTCGAACGTCGCGGTCGCCAGCGCCGCGATGGACAGCTGGGTGACGGGGATCGGCCAGGGCGCGAGGCGTTGCCCGATGCTCACCTCGGCCCCGGTGCGGGTGCTCGTGCGGCGTTGCGGCCGGGGGGCGGTGAGCACCGGCAGGATCGCCCCGTCGCGGGTGCGCCGGTGCGCCACGACGACCGGCATGCCGTCGTGCACGAGGTCGGGGCGCAGGTACGCGACGTCTCCGGTGAAGCGGGTCCCGTCGGCGAGGTCGGCGCTACCGACGAGGTAGGGGCGCTCGTCGAGGGGGGCGGCGGCGTAGCCGGGTTGCAGGTGCGCGGTCAGGGTGCCGGTGGTGCCGGCCGGCGGCAGGTCGACCGGGGCGGCGGCCGGGCGTACCGGGCGGGCGAGGCGGTCCCCTGACCTCGCCGGGCCCTCGGTCCGGGTCGCCGGGTTCCAGCGGAGCATCCGCAGGACGACGCGCCCGACCGGCTCGCCCTCGACGGTGCGGTAGTCGCTGACGAGGTCGACGAAGTGGCCCCGGCCGAGCCGGGTGGACTTCTCGGGGGAGACCGCGCCGATGGAGGGGAACTGCTCCAGGTGGTCGCCGGGGCGCAGCGGGCGTACGTAGGTGTGCTCCGTCTGCACCGCGGCCACCGAGGTGAACCCGCGCGTGGCGAGGACCTCGTTGACCCGGTCGAGGCTCTCGGCGTGGCGGTGAGCGCGCCTGTTGCCCGGCAGGGTCCACATGTTCAGCGAGGTCGCCGGGGCCACGATGCCGCCCCAGACGGAGCGGGCGGCCCACCGGGGGTCCTGGTACGCGGGGTTCTCGTCGCCGACGGCGTCGCACCAGACGCGGATGGCCGCTTCGGTGATCGCGTCCTTGGCCCGGCGTGGCGGGTCGGTGAGGCCGATCAGAGCGTCGAGTCGGGCGCGGAAATCCGCGTCACTGCCGGTCATGGGGCTCCTCTTGCGGACAACGGTGTCAACCAAGCGCTTGCTTGACCATATGACCGGCGCTGCCCTAGGGTCAAGGCTCGAAACACCGGCCGCGCCCCGGCGGCGACACCGGACCGATCGTGCGTCACCAGCGCCCCGACCCGCGAAGAGGGCCGAGATGCTCCCCAGCACCCCAGCGACAGCCACCCGAGCCTTCTTCTCGTTTCCGAAGGTGACCGACCCCGCCCGCCATCGCGACTACAACGCCTGGCATCAGCTCGACCACCGCCCCGAGAACCTCGCCCTGCCCGGGGTCGTGCACGGCGACCGCTGGGTGCGTACGCCCGCGTGCGAGCGGCTCGGCAGCTACCCCGACCCCGCCCTCGCCGGCAGCCAGTACATGGCGATGTACTGGTTCGCCGAGCCGGCCGCGGACTCGGTCGCCGAGTGGACGGACCTCGGCGACCGGGCGATCCACCAGGGTCGGCGTCCGGAGCTGGCCTGGACCGAACGGCCGATGACCCGGATGTTCCGGCCCGTCCAGGGCCACGTCGCCCCCCGGGCACTGGTCACCCTCGCCGCGCTGCCGTTCCGGCCCCACCGCGGGGTGTACGTCGAGGTGAGCCGGGTCGAGACGTCCCAGCGCCCGGACGTGGCCGACCTGTCCCGGTTCGAGCACGAGACGCAGGTGCCCGACCTGCTCGCGCGCGACGGCGTCGCGGGCGTGTGGACCTTCCGCAGCGCCCCGAGCCGCAGCCGCCCCGACGGACCCGTCGTGCGGATCCGGCTCACCTACCTCGAAGCCGACCCGGTCGAGTTCGCGCGGGCCCTGGCCGCGGACCCGCCGGCGGCCCCGCCCACGGCGCTCGCCGGCACGGCCACCCCGCTGTTCACCGGGCCCCTGGCCACCATCACACCCTGGGAGTGGGACTGGTTCGACGAGCCCGTCACGGCGACGGACCGCGTGGCATGAGCGAGGCCACCGCCGGACTGTTCGAGCGCTACGGGCCCTGGGCCCTGGTCGTCGGCGGTTCCGAGGGGGTCGGCGCCGCGTTCGCCGAGCAGCTGGCCCGGGCCGGCCTGGGCATCGTGCTCGTCGCCCGCAAGCCCGCGCCGCTCGGGGAGACCGCCGACCGGGTCCGGGCGCACGGGGTCCCGTGCCGCGTGCTCGCCCTGGACCTGCTCGACGCGGACGCGACCGCCCGGATCGTCGAGGCCGTCGCCGACCTCGACCTCGGCCTGCTCGTCCTCAACGCGGGCGCGAACACCTACCGCAGCCGCTTCGTCGAGGCGGACCTCGCCCGGGTCCGGGCCGTCATCGATCTCAACGTGACCCGCCCGCTCGAACTCTGCCGGGAGCTCGGCGCCCGGCTCGCCGCACGCGGCCGCGGCGGCATCCTCGTCGTCGGCTCCTCGGCCGGCTACCTCGGCCACGCCGACATCGGCGTCTACGCCGCCGCCAAGGCCTTCACCCGGATCTTCACCGAGGGCCTCTGGCTCGAGCTGCGGCAGGTCGGTGTCGACGTGCTGCACCTGGTGCTCGGGCTCACTGCCACCCCCGCCATGGCGCGCGCCGGCCTCGACCTGACCGGCGCGGCCGACCCGGCCGACGTCGCCGCCGAGGGGCTGGCGGCCCTGGGCGCCGGCCCGGTGCACGTGGTGCGCCAGCAGGCCGAGGTCGCCGCGCGGCGCTCCGGACCGGACCGGGCCGCCCTCGTCGCCGGCAACCACGGCGGGATGCGGGCGATGCTCGGCGGCCCGGGCACCGACCCGAGCTGACCGGCCGCGTTCACTGCGTGACGGTCCACCCGCCGTCGACGACGAGCACCGCCCCGTTGACGTACGAGGCCAGCGGCGAGAGCAGGAAGAGGATCGGCCAGGCGATCTCGTCCGGTGTGGCCATCCGGTGGCTCGGCACCCGGGCCAGCACGGACTGCCCCGTCGGGGACTCGGCGAAGCCCCGCAACCTCGGGGTGTCCACCATGCCGGGTGCGACCGCGTTGGCCCGTACGACGTCGGCCCGGTGCGCGGCCAGGTGCCGGGTGTAGCCGACGATCGCTGCCTTCGCCGCGCTGTACCAGTCGGAGGCGGTGCCCACGGCGGTGCCGGCGACCGAGGCGGTGTTCACGAGGGTCGCCTCGGGCGGGGCCTGTTCGAGCCAGGCCCGGGTCACCGACCGTACGCTGCCGACACACAGCCGTACGGCGTGGTCGAAGTCGAGTTCGGTCGCCGAGGACGGGCCGGCGTTGTTGACGAGGTGGCGCACCGGCCCGTACGCCGAGCGGGTCCCGGCCAGGGCCGCGCGCACGGCCGCCTCGTCGGCGACGTCGACCACGTGCGGGTCGACCACCCCGCCCGCCGCGCGGACGGCGGCGCTCACCGCCGCGAGTGCGGCGGCGTCGAGGTCCCACGCGGACACCACGAGTCCCTGGGCGCCGGCTGCTACCGCGGTCGCCGCGCCGATCCCGCTGCCGGCACCGGTCACGACGACGACGTCGCCCGTGCGGAAGCCGAGCCGCGGCGCGTCGGCGCCGACCCCCGGCCGCGGGTCACCCACAGGGGCGCCCGGGCTCGCCGGCCGGGTCCGGCCCGGCCTCCGCAGCCGGGCCGCCGGGCCGCCGGGCGGCCACGGGCTGCTGATCGGGTCGGAGGCGTCGCGGGCTCCCCGCAGTGCCGCCTCGGGGATCGGCCACTGGCCGGCGAGGTCGTCGACCCGCTGCCACTCCGAGACGGTGCGGCGTTCCCGCACGCGCCACTCGCCCGCGCGCCGGGTGACCAGGTCGACGTAGCGGAACCCGCTGATGATGTTGCCGCGTGGCGGCTCGGACGTGCTGCGCTGCAACGCGATGCCGTACGTCTCGGCCCGGGCGCGGTCCGGGTCGGCCGGGTCGAGTTCGACCAGGATGTTCGTCAGGTAGTGCATCGTCATGGTGCGCCGCGCCACGAGCGCGAAGACCGTGTCCAGCATCGTGTCCCGGTCGGCGGTGGTCCCGCCGAGGGTGATCCGGGCGTCCGGGTGGAAGGCGCTCGCGGCCAGGGCCCGGTCCATCCGGTCGATCCCGCGTGCATAGCGCAGCAGGGCCCGTTCGACGGCCCGCTCGGCGAGCAGCGCGTCCAGCTCGACCGGGAGGGACCGCGACGGCTCAGACACCGAAGCCTCCGTCGACGTCGAGCTTCTGCCCGGAGATGAAGCCGGCCCGGTCGCTGGCCAGGAAGCAGGCGGCCTCGGCGATGTCGAGGGCACTGCCGAACCGCCGCAGTGGAGTCGAGGACCGGGCGACGGCCAGGGCGCGCTCGTCGAGGTCCCCCGAGGAGATCAGCCGCTCGGCCATCCCGTCGGTGAGCATGCCCGGCCCGACGCAGTTGAACCGGATGCCGAAGCGGCCCTCCTCGTTGGCGAAGGCCCGTACGAGCGCCTCGACCGCCGCCTTCGGCGCGGCGGACAGGCCGTCCCGGGCGGGGTAGCGCGTCGTCGCCGCGGTCGTGATCGCCACGACGTTGCCACGGCTCTGCCGCAGGGCCGGGAGGCAGGCCGAGACCAGCGTGAAGAAGGCGGTCGTGTCGTTTGCGACCTGAGTGGCGAACTGCTCGGGACGCACTGTGGACAGGTGCCGCATGGGCACGTGCGGCCCGGCCGCGTGCACGACCGTGTGCAGCGGCCCGCGGCTTCCGGTGAGCTGCGCCACGAGCGCGGCGGTGGCCTCGGCGTCGGTGAGATCGAGGTGGTGCGCCGAGTGCGTGCCGGACGCGACGGGCGGCAGTTCGTCGAGCACCTGCCGGGCGGCGTCGGCGTCGCTGCGGTAGGTGATCGCCACCGCCGACCCTCGGCGCGCCAGCTCGCGGGCGATGACCCGGCCGAGGCCGCCGGTGCCGCCGGTGACGAGCGCGACGCCGGCGCGGTGGACGAAGTCGGCGGGCACGGGCAGTGCCGCCGTGGGCGCGGTCGGGGAGGACTGGTCGGTCACGACAACTCCTGAGGAGGTGGGAGGGCCGGGGGAGGTCAGGTCGCGGGGAGGGGGTCGGCGCGTCCGCGGCGCAACCACAGGAGCACGGTGGCGGCCGTGGCCAGGCATGCGGCGGCGTACAGCAGGAACGCGGTCGTGGAGCCGAGCCACGTGCTCAGCCCGCCGAGCAGGAGGGCGCCGAACGGCATGCCACCCCAGCCGAGGAAGTAGAGGCTCATCACCCGGCCGCGCTGCGCGTCGTCGACGACCTTCTGGACCACCGTCTGCAGGGTCACCATGGCGCCGATGCTGAACGTGCCGCACAGCAGCGCGGCCGCCGCGAGCACGGGCACCGTCGTGGCGGCGCCGAGCAGGGCGTTGCTCAGGCCGAGCAGAACGAGGGTGACAGCGGCGTGCCACACGGTGGCGATGCGCTCGGAGAGGCGGGCCACGACGAGGATGCCGAGGAGCGAGCCCAGCCCGGTCAGCGCCACGAGCACGGGGAAGACCGGGTCCGGGTTGTCAGTGGTCGCGGCCGCCCGGACGGGGAGCTGGGTGGTGAAGGCGCACCCGAAGAACGCGTTCACCGCGACGATGACGAGGCAGAGCGCGGCCGGAGGACGCTCGCGGGCGTGCCGGATCCCCGCGCGTACCTGGGTGGCCAGGCTCTCCCGGGCCACCCGGACGGCCGGCGGGATGCGCCGGGTGCGGACCGCTACCGCGGCGGCGGCCGCGGCGAGAGTGAGCGTCGCGTACATCACGAACGTGCCCAGCGGTCCCCAGGCCACGAGGATCAGCCCGGCGACCGCGGGGCCGATCGAGCGGGCGAGGTTGAGCCCGGCCGCCTGGATCGGGACGGCATGGCCGAGCGCCTCGGCCGGGACGGTGTTTGCCACGAGCGCCTGGGTCACGGGGGACAGAAAGCTGATTCCGGTGCCGGCGAGGAAGGCGAGCCCGAGCATCACGGGCAGGGCGACGATGCTGGCCGCGATCGTCGCCGCGCAGACCCCGGCCAGGACGGTGGTCGCCAGGAGCACGCCGATCTGCAGCCGCCGCCGGTCGACCGCGTCGGCCAGCACCCCGGCCGGGATGGAGAAGAGCGTGAACGGCACGAGCAGACAGAAGAAGAGCGCCCCCATCGTCGCCGGGGTGGCGTCGCTCTCGATCAGCACCGACTGGAAGGCGATGTTGCAGCCCCAGTAGCCGGCCTGGGACAACACCAGGGTCAGGAGTACGAAGCGGAAGTCTCGGAATTGCAGGGCCGAGAACATTTTCACGTCTTTCGCCATCCTTCTGTCGTTTCCGGGACCCTACCAAGCGCTTGCTTGCATAGCTAGTGCCGGGTGTGGTTTTCTTCCCGTACCTCGAGTGAAAGGGCGTGCCGTGAGCGGCTTCTGCGCAGGACGAACGGTGATCGTGACCGGTGCCGGACAGGGGCTGGGCCGGGTCCACGCCCTCGAATTCGCCCGGCAGGGCGCAAACGTCGTCGTCAACGACATCGACAGCAGCCGGGAGGCGGCCCAGGCCGTCGTCGACGAGATCCGCGCCCTGGGCGGCCGCGCGGTCGTCAGCACCGGCGACGTCAGCGACTGGGCCTACGGTGAGCGCCTCGTGCGCGAGACGGTCGAGACCTTCGGCGGGCTGCACACCCTCGTCAACAACGCCGGCATCAACCGCGACCGGATGCTTGTCAACATGAGCGAGCAGGAGTGGGACCTGGTCCTGCGGGTCGACCTCAAGGGACACTTCGTCCCGATGCGCCACGCCGCCGCCTACTGGCGGGACGAGGCCAAGGCCGGCCGCCCGGTCGCCGCGCGCGTGGTCAACACATCCTCCGGCGCGGGGCTCATGGGCAGCGTCGGACAGGGCAACTACGGTGCCGCCAAGGCCGGGATCGCCGCGCTGACCCAGATCGCGGCCGCCGAGTGGGCCCGGTACGGCATCGTCGTCAACGCGATCGCCCCCTCGGCCCGTACCCCGATGACCGAGGCCGTCTTCGCCGAGGCGATGGCCGCCCCCGCGACGGGCTTCGACGCGATGGACCCGGCAAACGTCTCCCCGCTCGTGGTCTGGCTCGGCTCCGACGCCGCGCGGGCCGTCACCGGCGCCGTCTTCGAGGTCGCCGGCGGCGAGGTCTCGCTCGCCGACGGCTGGCGCCACGGGCCGGCCGCCGACAAGGGCGGCCGATGGGAACCGGAGGAGCTCACCGACGTGGTCGCCGACCTCATCGCCCGCTCCGAGCCGCCGACCCCCGTCTACGGTGCCTGACATGGGTGCGCCGGTGAGCGACGAGCAGTTCCGGGCCGAGATCCGCGGCTGGCTCCAGGAGGCCCTCACCGGACCGTTCGCCGAGGCCGTCGGCACCGGCGGCGAGGGACGCGAGCACGAGGCGCACGAGCTGCGCCGCGAGTGGGAGCGCCACCTGGGCCGGGCCGGCTGGATCGGCCTCTCCTGGCCCACCGAGTACGGCGGTCGCCCCGCGACCCTCGCCCAGCAGGTCATCTTCCACGAGGAGTACGCCCGCGCCGGCGCGCCCGGCCGGCTCGGGCACATGTCCGAGCAGCTGCTCGGCCCGACCCTGCTCGCGTTCGGCACGCCGGAGCAGAAGGCCCGCTTCCTGCCCCGCATCACCAGCGGTGAGGACATCTGGTGCCAGGGCTACTCCGAGCCCGGCGCGGGCTCGGACCTCGCCGGGGTGCGCACCCGCGCCGAACGCCGGGGCGACCACTACGTCATCACCGGGCAAAAGGTGTGGACCTCGCTGGCGCACCTGGCCGACTGGTGCTTCGTGCTGTGCCGCACCGATCCCGGCTCGACCCGCCACGCGGGCCTGTCCTACCTGCTGGTGCCGATGAATCAGCCCGGCGTGACGGTGCGCCCGATCACCCAGCTGACCGGCACGAGCGAGTTCAACGAGGTCTTCTTCGACGAGGCCGTCGCCGCCGTCGAGCACCGTGTCGGCGCCGAGGGCGAGGGCTGGAAGGTCGCCATGGGCACGCTGGGCTTCGAGCGGGGCGTGTCCACCCTCGGCCAGCAGATCGGCTTCCGCCGGCGCCTCGACGCCGTCATCGCCCGGGCCCGCTCCAACGGCGCCTGGCAGGAGCCGGCGCTGCGTGACCGCCTCGTCGACGCATACATCGGGCTCGAGGTGATGCGGCACTCGGCGGTGCGGCTGCTCGCGTCCGCCGGTGAAGGGCTGTCCGGTCTGGAGGCGTCGATCTCCAAGCTCCAGTGGGCCACGTGGAACCGCTCGCTGGGTGAGCTCGCGGTCGACGTCGAGGGGGCCGGGGCGCTGCTCACCGGGCCCGGGTACGAGCTGGACGACGCCCAGACCCACTTCCTCTTCAGCCGCGCCAACACGATCTACGGCGGCTCCAACGAGATCCAGCGCAACATCATCGCCGAGCGCCTGCTCGGCCTGCCCCGATGAGGTGAGGACGATGACCGGAACGCCCGAGGACCTCGCCGAGATCCGTGCCTCCGTGGCCGAGGTGCTCGACGGGCAGGCCGACCTGCGCCGAACCCACGAGGTCATGGTCGGGGAGCGGGGCTACGACCCGCTGCTGCACGAGTTGCTCACGGCCGAGCTGGGCCTGCTCGGCCTCGTCGTACCGGAGCACCTCGGCGGCCTCGGCCTGGACGTGCCCGCCGCGACCGCCGTCATCGAGGAGCTCGGGGCCCGGCTCGTGCCGGGCGCGCTCGCGACGAGCCTCACCGCGATCCTCGCCGCCCGCGCCCTCGGCCCGAGCGCCGAGCCCCTGCTGGCACGCGTCGTGGACGAGCAGCTGACCCTGGCCGTCGCGCTCGCCGAGGACGGCGCGGGCTGGGATCTCGGGCAGACCGCCACCCGGGCCACCGGCGCCGGGGACGAGTGGGCGCTGACCGGGACGAAGACCGTCGTCCCCGGGGCCGAAGCCGCCCGGGTCGTTCTCGTCACCGCCCGCAACGAGGGCGGTGAGCTCGGCGTCTACGCGGTGGACCGGGCCGCCGACGGGGTGGACGTGCGGACGCACATGACGCTCGACCAGACCCGTCGGTTGAGCACCGTGCGCCTGCGCGAGGCCGCCGCCACCCGGGTCGACGCCCCCGGCGGCGACGGCGCCCGGGTGCTGCTGGACCACGTACGCGCGATGCTCGCGCTGGAGTCGGCGGCCGCCGCCCGCGCCTGCCTCGACCTCACCGTCGACTACCTCAAGGTGCGGGAGCAGTTCGGCCGCCCGATCGGGTCGTTCCAGGCCCTCAAGCACCGCTGCGCCGACCTCGCCGTCGCGGTCGCCGGGGCGCGGGCCACCGCCGACCACCTCGTCACGACGTTGCGCACCGGGGCCGCCACCCGCTCGCACGACGCGGCGCTGGCCAAGCTCGTGTGCGCCGACACGCTGATGACCGTCGCGGCCGAGGCGATCCAGTTGCACGGCGGCATCGGGTTCACCTTCGAGCACCACGCACACCTGTTCTTCAAGCGCGGCAAGTCGGCCCAGCTGCTGGCCGGCTCTGCGGCGGCGGTCCGCGCCGAGGTAGCGGCGCTCGCCGGCCTCTGAGCGAGGCGCCGAACTCCACGGCAGGCAGGAGCGGAGGGGCCGCACCGAACCGGTGCGGCCCCTCCGCCGTACATGCCCCGCGCGCTCAGCCGAGCGGACCGGCGCCGGGCGGCTGGGCGGCCAGGTGCCGCGACGGGATCTCCCCACCACCGTCGACGACGATCTCCGTGCCGGTGACGTAGGCGGACAGCGGCGAGACGAGCAACAGGCAGGCCGCGGCGATGTCGGCCGGGGTGGCCATCCGCCGCATGGGGATGGTCCGCGCCACGCGGTCCTGCCCCGCCTCGTCGCCGTAGTAGAGATGCGACAGCTCGGTCTGCACGAGACCCACAGTCACCTGGTTGACCCGTACGGCGGGCGCGAAGTCGAGTCCGAGGCACCGGGTCAGCATCGTCAGGCCCGCCTTGGCCGCGGCGTACGCGGCGGTGTCCGGGGCCGGGTTGGCTCCGGCGACCGAGCCGATGTTGATGATCGTCCCGCTGCCCTGACGCTGCATGACCTCGTTGGCCTGCTGGGCGACGTAGAACGGGGCGAGCAGGTTGAGCGTGACGACCGCCGAGACGAAGCGGGGGGACACCGTCGCGGTGTCGGCGCTCGGTGCGCCACCGGCGTTGTTGACCAGGATGTCGAGCCGGCCGAACCGGTCCACCGCCGCGGCGACGAGGGCCTTGGCCTGCTCCGGGTCGCGTACGTCCGACTGGACGAAGACGGGCGTGCGTCCGTCGATCCCGGGCAGTTCCTCGGGCTCGCTGCGGCCGCACACGATCACCCGCGCCCCGGCCCTGAGGAAGGCGCGGGTGATCTCGGCGCCGATGCCACGGGTGCCTCCGGTGACGACGGCGACCTGGCCGGTCAGGTCGACGCCGCCGGGCGTCTCGGGGGAGTGGGTCATCAGAGCCTCTCGATGATCGTGACGTTGGCCTGGCCGCCGCCCTCGCACATCACCTGCAGGCCGTAGCGGCCGCCGGTGCGTTCGAGCTCGTGCAGGAGGGTGGTCATCAGCCGGGCGCCGGTGGCGCCGAGCGGGTGGCCCAGGGCGATCGCGCCGCCGTTGACGTTGACCCGCTCCGGGTCGGCCCCCGTCTCCTGGAGCCAGGCGAGCACGACCGAGGCGAACGCCTCGTTGATCTCGAACAGGTCGATGTCGTCGATCGACATTCCGGTGCGTTCGAGCGCGTGGGCGGTGGCGGGGATCGGGGCGGTGAGCATCAGCACCGGGTCGTCGGCGCGTACCGACAGGTGGTGGATCCGGGCGCGCGGGGTCACGCCGTGCTCGGCCACGGCCTGCTCGCTCATGACGAGCAGGGCCGCCGCGCCGTCGCAGATCTGGCTCGCCACGGCGGCGGTGACCCGGCCGCCGGGGGTCAGCGGGTCGAGGGCGGCCATCTTCTCCAGGCTCGTGTCGGCGCGCGGACAGGTGTCGGTGTCGACGTCGCCGACGGCGCGGATCTCGCGGCCGAAGCGGCCCTCGGCGATGGCCCGCAGGGCCCGCTCGTGGCTACGCAGGGCGAAGCGCTCCATGTCCTCCCGGCTGACGCCCCACTTCTCGGCGATCATCTCGGCCGAGCGGAACTGCGAGATCTGCTCGTCGCCGTAGCGCTCGCGCCAGCCGATCGACCCGGAGAAGGGGTCGTCGAAGCCGTACTGCTGACCGGTGAGCATCGCGGCCGAGATGGGGATGGCACTCATGTTCTGCACGCCCCCGGCGACCACGACGTCGTTGACTCCGGCCATGACGGCCTGGGCCGCGAAGTGCACCGCCTGCTGGCTCGAGCCGCACTGCCGGTCCACTGTGACGCCGGGTACGTGCTGCGGGAGGCCGGCGGCGAGCCAGGCGGTGCGGGCGATGTCACCGGCCTGTGGGCCGATGGTGTCGACACAGCCGAACACGACGTCCTCGACGGCGCCGGGGTCGATCCCCGAGGAACTCATGAGGCTGGTGAGCGCGGCGGCTCCCAGATCGGCGGAGTGGATCTTGGCGAGCGCGCCGCCGCGTCGCGTGACGGGGGTGCGGACGGCGTCCACGATGTATGCCTCTGCCACCGGGTTCCCTTCCTTCAGATGCCTCACCGGTCGGTGCCGCCGGCGTCGCTGCCGCTAGTCTAGCAAGCGCTTGGTTGGTAGTCTGTGCTTCGTTTCCGACAAGTGACCGGCTCCGCGTGAGGAGATGTGCGTGAGTGACGTGTTGACCACGATCCCCGCCCTGCTGCGGCAGGCCGCGCAGGACGCCGCCGAGCTGGAGGCCCTCGTCGACGGGGACGTGCGGATGACCTTCGCCGAGCTCGACGCGGCCGTCAACCGGTTCGCGCGGGCCGCTGTCGCGCACGGTCTCGAGCCGGGGGACCGCGTCGTCGTCTGGGCCCCGAACAGCGCCGACTGGGTCGTCAGCGCCCTCGGCGTGCTGGCCGCGGGCGGCGTGCTGTGCCCCGTCAACACCCGCTTCCGTGGTGCGGAGGCACGGTCCGTCATCGCCAAGGTCCGGGCCACGATGGTCGTCCTGGACGACGCCTTCCTGGACTCCCACTACCTGGCCGCGCTGCGCGGTGACGGGTCGTCACCGGCCGTCGGCCGCCCCGTGCCACTGCTGCCCTCGGTGCGTACCGTCGTCGACCTGTCCGCCACCGGCCGCGAGCAGACCGATCACGGCGTGTGGTCCCTGGCGGGCTTCACCGCGCTGGCCGACCAGGTCGACCCCGGAGTCGTCGACGAACGGATCGCCGCCCTCGCCCCGGAGGACGTGTCCGACATCCTGTTCACCTCCGGCACCACCGGCTACCCCAAGGGCGCGATGGTCTCGCACGCCTCGAACCTTCGCGTCGACCGGGAGTGGGCCCGACTCGTCGGGCTGCGGCGAGGCGACCGCTATCTCATGGTCAACCCGTTCTTCCACAGCTTCGGCTGGCGGGCCGGCATCCTGGCCTGCCTCCTCACACGCGCCACGATCATCCCGGTCGCCGTGTTCGCCGTCGAGACCGTGCTGCGTCTCATCGAGCAGGAACGGGTCACGGTCTTCCCCGGCGCGCCCACCGTCTACACGTCCCTGCTCGAACACCCCGACCTCGGCAGGTACGACCTCAGCTCGGTACGCCTGGCCGTCACCGGCGCCACGATCGTGCCGGTGCCGCTGCTGCGCCGGATGCGCGAGGAACTCGGCTTCCGCGACGTCATCACCGCCTACGGCCTGACCGAGACGTGCGGCACCGCTACCGTGTGCCCGCCCGACGCCGGCCTCGAACGGATCTCGACCAGCTGCGGGCGGGCGATCCCGGGCACCGAGTTGCGGATCGCCGGTCTCGACGGACAGCCGCTGCCGGCCGGCGAGTCGGGCGAGATCCTCGTGCGCGGCTACAACGTGATGGCGGGCTACTTCGAGGACCCGGACGCCACGGCGCAGGCCATCGACGAGGACGGCTGGCTGCACACCGGTGACGTCGGCTGGGTCGACGAGGACGGCTACCTGCGCATCACCGACCGGATCAAGGACGTCTACATGGTCGGGGGCTTCAACGTCTACCCCGCCGAGGTCGAGCGGGTGCTGTCCGAACATCCCGCCGTCTTCGACGTCGCGGTCGTCGGGGTCCCCGACGCGCGGATGGGCGAGGTCGGCAGCGCCTTCGTGCAGACCGTTCCCGCCTGGACCGGTGACGAGTCGGCGCTCGCCGACGA
The DNA here is from genome assembly GCF_001709195.1 of Micromonospora sp. II. Classification (NCBI taxonomy): domain Bacteria; kingdom Bacillati; phylum Actinomycetota; class Actinomycetes; order Micromonosporales; family Micromonosporaceae; genus Micromonospora; species Micromonospora sp. II. The sequence continues at coordinate 54,305 of NZ_LYXF01000089.1, forward strand.
GCTCGAGGCGTGGTGCCGGGAGCGGCTGGCCAACTTCAAGCGCCCGCGCAGCTTCACCGTCGTTGCGGCGCTGCCACGAACCGCGAGCGGAAAGATCCAGAAGTTCAAGCTCACCGGGTGAGCCCGGCGTTGCGCTTCGTGCGGGCGCACCGGCCCCGGTGCCCTGCTCGCCGGCAGGCCCGACGCCCCGACCAGACCTGACACCGACGGCACCGCCGTCACGGGCGCCAGCCCGAGAACCGGAGGACACCAATGCAGGACGCAGTCATCGTCGCCGCGGCGCGCTCGCCGATCGGCCGGGCCTTCAAGGGGTCGTTGGCCTCGATGCGGGCCGACGACCTGGCCACCCAGATGGTCCAGGCGGCCCTGGCCCAGGTGCCGGCGCTCGACCCGACCCAGATCGACGACCTCATGCTCGGCTGCGCGCAGCCGGCCGGCGAGCAGGGCTGGGGCCTCGCGCGCGTCGTCGCTGTCGAACTCGGGCTCGACCGGGTTCCCGGGACGACGGTGCAGCGGTACTGCGCGTCGAGCCTGCAGACGACCCGGATGGCGCTGCACGCCATCCGCTCCGGTGAGGCCGACGTGCTCGTCTCCGCCGGGGTCGAGGCCGTCTCGCGCTTCGCCGCCGGCAAGTCCGACGGCATGCCGGACACGAAGAACCCGATCTTCGCCGCGGCGGGGGAGCGCACCGCCACCCGCGGACGGGGTGGCGCCGGCCCGTGGACCGACCCACGCGACGCGAATGAACTGCCCGACGTCTACATCGCGATGGGCGAGACCGCGGAGAACGTCGCGAGCCACCGCGGTGTGAGCCGCGCCGAGCAGGACGAGTGGGCCGCCACGAGCCAGCAGCGGGCCCAGGCCGCGATCGAGTCGGGCTTCTTCGCCACCGACATCACGCCGGTGACCCTCGCCGACGGCACCGTCGTGGCCACCGACGACAGCCCTCGCGCCGGAGTGACGGCCGAGTCGCTGTCCGGCCTCAAACCGGCCTTCCGGCCCGACGGTACGGTGACCGCGGGCAACTGCTGCCCGCTCAACGACGGCGCGGCCGCCCTCATCATCATGTCCAGCCGCAAGGCCGCCGAACTCGGCGTCACGCCGCTGGCCCGGATCCTGTCCACCGGTGTCTCGGCGATCTCGCCGGAGATCATGGGTCTCGGCCCGGTCGAGGCGTCGAGGCGGGCCCTCGCGCTGGCCGGGCTCTCGATGGCCGACATCGATCTCGTCGAGCTCAACGAGGCGTTCGCCGCTCAGGTCGTCCCCTCCATCTCGGACCTCAAGGCCAACCCCGAGCAGGTCAACGTGCACGGCGGCGCGATCGCCCTGGGCCACCCGTTCGGTCAGACCGGAGCGCGGATGACGACGACGCTCATCAACGGGCTGCGGGCGCGGGACGGCCAGTTCGGCCTCGAGACCATGTGCACGGCCGGTGGCCAGGGCATGGCGATGGTCATCGAGCGGCTCTCCTAGGCGGGTGTGTCGACGTCCCCGGTCGAACCGGGGACGTCGACAGCCGGCTCATGCCACCACGCCGAGTGGGTACGGCCGGGCGCGGATCAGTGCCGGGGCAGCGCCGCCGCGAGGGCCGCCGCCCGGCCGGCGACGGCGGCCGCCTGCTCGGCGAACGAGGCCGCGGTGCGGTCGCCGCCGCTCATCGCGCCCTGCGTGACCCTGGTGTACACGCCCTCGAGGATGCACGCGGTCTTCCACCAGTTGTAGGCGACGAAGTAGTCGATCCGCCCCGGGTCGGTGCCGGTGGCGAGGCAGTACCGGGAGAGCAGTTCGTCCCGGGCCGAGAAGCCGGGCCGGACCGTGGCCGGGTCGTGCAGCGCGCGGGCCGTGTCGCCGGCCTGCGCCCAGTAGACGAGCAACTGGCCGACGTCGGCCAGCGGGTCGCCGACGGTGGTGAGTTCCCAGTCGAGTACGCCCTGGACCCGCCACCGGGAGTCGAGCATGCAGTTGTCCAGGCGGAAGTCGCCGTGCACGATCCCCGAGCGGGACTGCCCGGGCGCCGCGGCCACCAGGTGCTCGTGCGCGGTCTGCAGGTCGGGCAGGTCGCGGATCCTGCTCCGCTGCCAGTTCTCGTGCCAGCGTCCGAGTTGCCGGGGGAGGTAGTCACGGCGGCGGGCCAGGCCGCCCAGTCCGATGACCTCCGGGGCGAGTCGGTGCAGGGCCACGAGAGCGTCGACGAGCGTGGGGCCGATGAGCGCGCGGTCGGCCTCGGTGGTGAGCCGCTCGACGTCGGCGGGGCTGCGCAGGATCACGCCGTCGAGGTGCTCGAGTACGACGAGGGGCGCGCCGGCCACCTCGCCCGTCTCCTCGACCGCGAGCACCCGGGGCACCGGGAGGTGGCCGTGCAGCCCGCGCAGGATTCGCGCCTCGCGCAGGACGTCGTGCGCGGTGGCCGGGTGGTTTCCGAGCGGTGGACGGCGCAGCACGACGACGTGGCCGGCCGCGTCGGTGGTCCGGTAGGTCAGGTTGGAGCGCCCTCCGGCGATGACCTCGTGCCGGAGGTTGCCCTGCAGCTCGGGCACCGCGCGGCCGAGCCAGGCGTCGACGCCCGCCGGGAGCCCGGCGTGCCGGGTGGGCTCGATCGGGGCCGGACCTGTCCGGGCGTGACCTGCTGCCGTCATGGGGGCGCCTCCTCTTCCGGGCACCACCCTAGCAAGCGCTTGGTTTGTCCGCGCTCAGTCGCGGGCGAGAATGCCGTCGAGGAACACCGAGACGAAGTCGTCGGCGAAGTTCGCCATGGAGTACGACGGGGTCGGCTTGAACCAGCGGACCGAGAGCCACAGCGCGTCGCGCAGCATGCCGTGCAGCACGCGTACCGGGATGTCGTTGCGGAAGTCGCCAGTGGCGATACCGGCCTCGAGCACCTGGATCCAGGCCCGCTGGATCGTGGCGGCCGCCTCGCGGATGTGCTCGTAGCCCTCGATCTTGGGCAGGTAGCCGCTCGAGTTCTGGTAGATCTCGGTCGCGTGCGGGTGGGCCTCGATGTTGGCCAGCGAACTGGTGACGAGCTTGCGCAACTGGGTCGCCGGCTTCTCCTCGGACGCCAGGACTTCGCCGTAGCGGTAGGTCAGGTCGGTCAGGTAGTCCGAGATGATCGCGTTGACCATCTCGTCCTTGGACTTGAAGTGGTGGTACAGGCTGCCGGAGAGGATCCCGACCGAATCGGCGATCTCGCGGACGGTCGTGGCATCGATTCCTTTGGCTGCGAAAAGGTGGGCGGCGTTGTCGAGGATGACCGAGCGTCGGTCCTGGGTCGTCGACATATGGGTGCTCCCGGTTCCTCGAGCAATGTGTTGGTCAAGCGCTTGCTTTATATCACTTCGATGCCTTCAGCATGATAAAGCCAGCCTCCCTTGACCGGGGTGCTCGCAATGCCTAGGGTGGCGGCCAACCAAGCGCTCGTTCGGTGCCCGGAGCTCGCTGCGGATCCCGATCAGCCGAGAGGGGCTGCCCGATGCCCGACCCGATTCCCGCCGTCCCGTCCGGGCGTCCGCCCGCCGCCCGGCCCGACCGGGCAGCCGGCCTGCTCGCCGGCCGTGTCGTCCTCGTCACCGGCGCCGCCGGCGGGCTGGGGGCGGCGTACGCGCGCGGCATCGCCGCGGCCGGAGGCCACGTGGTCGCGGTCGACGTCGACGCGGACGGACTCGAACGGCTCAGCGGGCAGATCGCTGCGGCGGACGGCCGGGGCTCGATCCGGGTCGCCGACGTCGCGGACTGGGCGAGCGCGCACGACGTCGTGCGTGACTGCCTCGCCGAGCACGGCAGGCTCGACGGCCTCGTCAACAACGCCGGCGTCTTCGCCATGGCCCGCGCCGGCGCCGAGTCCGAGGCCACTGTGCGCCGGATGCTCGAGGTCAACGTGCTCGGCGCCGTCGCCTGGGGCGACGCCGCCATCGCGGCGATGCGCGCCCAGGGGCGCGGGGTCCTGGTCAACGTCACCTCGGGCGAGCAGATGGGCCGTGCCGAGACGGCCGTGTACGGGGCGACAAAGGCCGCGATCGCCACGCTCACCTACGCCTGGGCGGCCGAACTCGCCGACGTCGGGATCCGCGTCAACGCGATCTCCCCGAACGCCCAGACCCGGATGGCCGAGGTGCTCGAACGGTTCCGCGGCGTACCGAGCGGGCAGAACGCGGGCATCGCGCCCGAGGCCAACGTGCCGCTGCTGCTCTACCTGCTCTCCGACCTCAGCGCCGAACTGACCGGCCAGGTGCTGCGCTCCTACGGTCCCGAACTCATGCTGACGACCCACCCGGCGCTCGCCGAGCCCGTGCTGCGGGACACGGCGTGGACCCCGGAGCGCATCGCCGAGGCCGTCACAGCGCGGCTGCGACCGCACCTGGCGCCCCTCGGGGTACGCCGGGCGCGCATCGTCTACCTCGACTGACCCGACGTCCGAGGCCGACCCGACGTCCGAGAGCGACCCGACGTCCGACCCTCCGGACGACCGCCGAGCCGACAGGAGCCCGATGTCCGCCACGACCAACCCGGTCTGCGTCAGCGGCATGGCCGCGATGTCCTGGGCCCTGCCCGAGGAGATCGCGATGTACCGGCGTACCGGTGCCGACCTCGTCGGCCTGCAGCGCAGCAAGGTCGCCTCCTTCGGCGTGGCCGCTCTCGGTGACCTGCTCGCCCGGCACGACGTACGGCTCGGCTACCTCGTGCACAGCTTCACCGCCCACCCGGACGACGAGCCGGGCTGGGCGCAGCAGGTCGCGGCGTTGCAGCAGGGCGTCGTGGACGCCGGCCGGCTCGGGGCCGACCTCGTCTACCTCACCTCGGGCCCGTCGGCTCACCTGACGTGGGAGGAGGCGGCCGGCCGGTTCGCCGAGCGGATCGCTCCGGTCGTGGCCACCGCCCGCGAACACGGGGTACGCCTCGCTGTGGAGAACACGCTGCCGGTCAAGTGCGACCTCAGCTTCACCCACACCGCGCGCGACACCGTCGCCCTGGCCGACCTCTGCGGCATCGGCATCTGCCTCGACCTCTACTGCTGCTGGCAGGAGCGGGGCCTGACGGAGCTGATCCGCGACCGGGTCGGTCAGGTCGAGATTCTGCAGGTGTCCGACTTCCGGGTCGGCACCTCGACCTTCCCGAACCGGTGGGTGCCCGGGGACGGCGACCTGCCGATGGCCGGTCTGCTGGCGAGCGTGCTGCGGGCCGGCTACACCGGCGTCGTCGACGTCGAGTTGCTCGGCCCGGCCGTCGAGGCCGAGGGCGCCGAGCCGGCTCTGACCCGTTCGGTCGCGTGGACGCGTGCGCAGATCGCGGCGGCGCGTCCCTGAGCGCTCAGGGCGCGTCCGCCCATCGCGGCGCGCGTTTGGCGACGAACGCGGCCGCGCCCTCGGCCGCGTCCGGGCCGGCGAGCAGTTCGAGGGTCGCGAGCCGGTTGACCGCGGCGAGATCGCCCACGCGGGGGTCCAGGCTCAGGTGCATGAGCCGCTTGGTCGCCCGCACTGCGGCGGGGGAGTGGGTCGCGATCCGGGCGCCCAGCTGCAACGCGCGCGGCAGGACCTCGTCGGCCGGGACCACGGCGTTGACCAGCCCCAGCTCGTGGGCCCGGGCCGCGGCAAGCGGTTCGGCGGTCAGTCCGAGTTCCAGCGCCACGGCGACCGGCAGGCGACGCGGCAGGTCGGTGCCGCCCTCGGTGGCGGCGATGCCGCGCCCCACCTCGGGCAGCGCGAAGTAGGCGTGCTCGGCCGCGACGACGAGGTCGCAGGCGAGGGCGAGTTCGAAGCCGCCGCCGACGGCGGGCCCGTTGACCGCGGCGATGACCGGCTTGCGGTAGCCGCCGCGCAGCAGCGTCAGCGGGCTGCGGGCCACGTCGACCAGGCGTCCCTCGGCCGCGGCGCGCAGGTCCATCCCCGCGCTGAAGGACAACTCGCCGGTGCCGGTCAGCACGATCGCGCGTACGCCCGGGTCCGCGTCGTACCGGAGCAGGGCGTCGGTCATCGCCAGGAGGGTGTCGGGATCGAGGGCGTTGCGCACCTGCGGCCGATTGATCCTGACGACTCCCACCGCGTCGACGCGCTCGCGCACCACGGTGTCCATCTTCCGCCCTCCTTGGCCACAGGGTCTTGACCCTTCCCCTGGGGCTGTTAGTGTACCAACCAAGCGCTTGCTACATGGCGGCCCGGCCGTGGATGCCCGGCACGCGACTCGCCCTTCGCGCTGCTCACCACCGCTCGGGCAGTGCTCCGACAGACGCAACGATGAGGGACACATGGCCGACAAGACTCTGACCGCCCGCGACGTCGTGTCGCGGCTCGAATCCGGGATGACCATCGGCATCGGGGGCTGGGGCTCACGGCGCAAGCCCATGGCCCTCGTGCGCGAGATCCTGCGTTCCGACCTCAAGGACCTGACCGTGGTCAGCTACGGCGGGCCGGACGTCGGGCTGCTCTGCGCCGCCGGCAAGGTCAGGAAGGTCGTCTTCGGTTTCGTCTCCCTCGACAGCATCGCCCTCGACCCGCACTTCCGCGCCGCGCGGCAGAACGGCGCCGTCGAGGTCGCCGAGTACGACGAGGGCATGCTTCAGTGGGGGCTGTACGCCGCCGGCATCCGCCTGCCCTTCCTGCCGACCCGCGCCGGGCTCGGGTCGGACGTCCTGAAGCACAACCCCGACCTCAAGCTCGTCCAGGACCCGTACGGCACCGAGCAGCTCGTGGCGATGCCGCCGCTGCGCCTCGACGCGGCCCTCGTGCACATGAACCGCGCCGACGCCCAGGGCAACGGCCAGTTCCTCGGGCCCGACCCGTACTTCGACGACCTCTACTGCCTCGCCGCCGACCAGGCCTTCATGTCCTGCGAGCGGATCGTGCCCACGGCTGAGCTGAGCGCCGCCGGGCACTCGGCGACCATCAAGATCAATCGCCAGCTCGTCGCCGGTGTCGTCGAGACCCCGAACGGCGCGCACTTCACCTCCTGCGCCCCCGACTACGAGCGCGACGAGGCCTTCCAGCGCGAGTACGTCAAGGCCGCCGGCGACCCGCAGGCCTGGGCCAAGTTCGAGCAGCGGTACCTGTCCGGTACCGAAGATGACTACCAGGCGGCCGTCGCCGCCCGAGCCGAGGAGGTCGCATGAGCAGCGCCGCCACCGAGTCCGTGGACCAGCCCACGGGCAGCGCCACCACCGCCGACGCGCCGGTGACCCGCGCCGAGTACTGCGCGGTCGCCGTGGCGGACACGTTCGCCGGCGACGGTGAGTCCATCGCCAGCGCCTTCGGCACGATCCCGGCCATCGGCGTCCGCCTCGCCCGGCTCACCGTCGCCCCCGACCTGCTGCTCACCGACGGCGAGGCCCACTTCGTCTCCGGCTCCTGGGAGATCGGCGCGGACCCGCACGCCACCGAGGGCGTCGTCATCGAGGGCTGGAGCCCGTTCCGCACCATCTTCGACCTCGTCTGGCACGGCAAGCGGCACGTCATGATGATCCCGGTCCAGATCGACGGACACGGCAACACCAACATCTCGGCCATCGGCGACTACACCCGGCCCAAGGTCCAACTGCTCGGCGTACGCGGCGCCCCCGGCAACAGCATCTACCACCCGACCAGCTACTGGGTGCCCAACCACTCCACGCGCAGCTTCGTCCGGACCGTCGACATGATCTCCGGCGTCGGCACCGACAGCGCCCGGGCCGCCGGCCCGGCCGCGATCGCGCACCACGAGCTGCGGCGCGTCGTCACCAACCTCGCGGTCCTCGACTTCGGTGGCCCCGACGGCACGATGCGGCTGCTCAGCCTGCACCCCGGCGTCACGCTCGACGAGTTCCACGCCGCCACCGGCTGTGCCGTGCACGTCGAGGGCGAGGTCCCGGCCACCCGCGAGCCGAGCGCCGAGGAGCTGCGCCTCATCCGCGAGGTCATCGACCCCCGCTCGCTGCGCGACCGCGAGATCCCGGCATGAGTCAGGGCCGCGGGATGCACCCGACGCTGCGTACCCGGGCGACCGACCTGTTCGGGGTGCGGTACCCGATCGTCCAGACCGGCATGGGCTACGTCTCCGACGTGCGCCTGACCACCGCGACGGCCAACGCCGGTGGACTGGGCATCCTCGCGGCCGGCCTGCTCTCCTACGACGAGCTCGTGGAGGCCGTCGAGCAGATCCAGGCCGGCACGGACGCGCCGTTCGGCGTCAACATCCGTGCCGACCAGCCGGACGTCGTCAAGCGCATCGACCTGCTCATCTCGGCCGGCGTCAAGGTCGCGTCCTTCGCGCTGGCCCCCAAGCAGGAACTCATCGCCAGGTGCAAGGACGCCGGCCTCGTCGTCGTACCGTCGATCGGCGCGCGCCGCCACGCCGAGAAGGTCGCCGCGTGGGGCGCCGACGCCGTCATCGTGCAGGGTGGTGAGGGCGGCGGCCACACCGGCGGGGTGCCCACCAGCCTGCTGCTGCCCCAGGTCGTCGACGCCGTCGACATCCCGGTCATCGGGGCCGGCGGCTTCTTCGACGGCCGTGGCCTCGTCGCCGCGCTCGCCTACGGCGCCGAGGGCGTCGCCATGGGCACCCGCTTCCTGCTCACCAGCGACTCGCCGGTCCAGCCGTCGGTGAAGGACGTCTACCTGTCCAAGACGGTCAACGACACCGTGCTGACCCTGCAGGTCGACGGCGTGCCGCAGCGCGTGCTGCGCGCCGGCACGATCGACGAGCTGGAGCGCACCTCCGCCGCCGGCCGGCTGCTTCGGGCCGTACGCAACGCCTTCGCCTTCCAGAAGCTGTCCGGCACGCCGTGGGGCGACATGGTCCGCGAGGGCCTGGCCATGCGCAAGGCCCACGACCTGACGTGGAGCCAGGTCGTCATGGCGGCAAACGCTCCGATGCTCTACCGGTCGGCCCTGCTGGAGGGCAGGACCGACCTCGGCGTCATGGCCACCGGCCAGGTCGTCGGACTGATCGACGACGTCCCGAGCGTCGCCGAGCTCATCGACCGCATCATCGACGAGGCCACCCGGACCCTCGACCGGCTCGGCGTGCCCGCGCCGGTCGCGTCGACCCCGGCCGGGCACAAGGAGGAGTAGTCATGGGAGCACTGCAGGGACGCGTCGTCGTCGTCACCGGTGCCGGCCGCGGCCTCGGCCGTGAGCACGCCCTGCTCGCCGCCGCCGAAGGCGCCTCGGTCGTCGTCGCCGACACCGGCGCCGCCGCCGACGGCACCGGCAGCGACCCCTCTGTCGTCGAGGCCGTCGCCGCCGAGATCACGAACGCCGGCGGGCGGGCCGTGGCCAGCACCGCGGACGTCGCCACCACCGAGGGCGCCCGCGAGCTGCTCGCGCTCGCCCGCGACACCTACGGACGCGTCGACGGCCTCGTCAACAACGCCGGCATCCTGCGGGACCGGATGTTCGTCAACATGAGCGAGGACGACTGGGACGCGGTCATCCGTGGCCAGCTCCGCGCGACGTTCGCGCCGTGCCGGGTGTTCGCCGACCACTGGCGCACCGAGTCCAAGGCCGGCAACCAGCCGGTCGCCTCGATCGTCAACGTCTCGTCGACCTCGGGCATCATCGGCGCCGTCGGGCAGACGAACTACGGCGCGGGCAAGGCCGGCATCGCCGCCCTCACCGTCATCCTCGCCCAGGAGATCAGCCGCTACGGCGTACGCGTCAACGCGATCGTCCCGGTCGCGCGTACCCGGATGACCCAGGACCTGCCCGGCATCGGCGAGATGGTCGCCGCCCCGGCCGACCCCGCAGTGTTCGACGTCTACCACCCGGGCAACGTCTCCCCGCTCGTCGCCTGGCTGCTCACCGCCGACGTGCCGGTGACCGGCGAGGTGTACTACGCCAAGGGCGGCGAGATCCGCCGCTGCGCGCCGTGGAGCTACGACTGGACGATCGACAAGGGTGCCCGCTGGACCGTCGAGGAGATCGCGAAGGAGATGGCCGCCCGTGTCTGACACCGGTCACACCGACGTCGCCGACTGGGCCGGCCCGGCCCACGGGCTGCTCTCCGGGCGTTCGGTGCTCGTCACCGCCGCGGCCGGCACCGGCATCGGCTTCGCCACGGCGCGCCGCGCCGCGGAGGAAGGCGCGCGTGTCGCCGTCAGCGACCGTCACGAGCGCCGCCTCGCCGCGTCGGCCGACGAGATCGAGCGCCTCACCGGGACCCGGCCGCTCGCGGTGCCCTGCGACGTCACCGACCAGGCCCAGCTCGACCACCTCATGGACACCGTCGCCGCCGAGTTCGGCGGCATCGACGTGCTCGTCAACAACGCCGGCCTCGGCGGCACCGCGGCGGTGCAGGACATGACCGACGAACAGTGGGACTCCGTCCTGTCGGTGACCCTGACCTCGACGTTCAAGGCGACCCGGTCGGTGCTGCGGCACATGATCCCGGCCGGCAAGGGGGTCATCGTCAACAACGCCTCCGTCATCGGCTGGCGCGCCCAGAAGGGGCAGGCGCACTACGCCGCGGCCAAGGCCGGAGTCATGGCGCTGACCCGCTGCGCGGCCCTCGACGTCGCCGAGCACGGCATCCGGGTCAACGCGGTGTCCCCGAGCATCGCGATGCACGCCCATCTGGCCAAGGTGACCAGCGACGAGCTGCTCGCCCAGCTCTCGGCCCAGGAGGCGTTCGGCCGGGCCGCGACGCCGTGGGAGATCGCCAACGTGATCGTCTTCCTCGCCAGTGACTACTCGTCGTACATGACCGGCGAGGTCGTGTCCGTCTCGAGCCAGCACCCGTGACCACCCGCTGCGCGCCGGCGACCGTGCCGGCTCGCAGCGGACCAACGAAAGGAGCACGTCGTGGCCAACCCCGACGCGCAGGGCGTCACCGGCGCCCCCTTCCGGCTCGACGTCGAACGCGGCAAGATCCGCGAGTTCGCGCTGGCCACCGGAGCGGCTGACGCGGACTACCTGCGGGAGGAGAACCCGGTCGTACAGCCGACGTTCCTCACCACGACGTTCTTCTGGCAGGGCGAGGACTCCAACCCGTGGTCCGCGGTCGAGCTCGACCAGCAGCGCGGCCTGCACGCCGAGCAGCAGTACACCTTCTTCGGCGAGCCGCCCCGCGCCGGCACCCGGCTCACCTGCCAGTCGCGCATCGGCGAGATCTACACCAAGGTGGGGCGTCGCGGCGGGGAGATGACGTTCGCCGTGATGTACACCGACTTCCACGACGAGACCGGGCGTCTCGTCGCCCGCGCCAAGCTCACCGGTGTCGAGACGGCCCGCCCGCCGGCCACCGGGGACGCGGCACAGGACGGAGCGTCCGCATGAGCGACACGACGGCCACCGCCGGTCCCCGTACGACCGAGGTCGCCCTGCCCGTCCCGGCGACGCCTCCGGCGCGCACGTACGGCCCGGTGACCCGCACCGACTTCGTCCGCTACCAGGGCGCCTCGGGCGACATGAACCCGATCCACCACGACGAGGTCTTCGCCAAGGCGGCCGGGTTCCCCAGCCCCTTCTCGGTGGGCATGTGGCAGGCCAGCCTGCTCGGCACCTACGCCACCGACTGGCTCGGCGGCCCCAACGTGCGCGACTTCCGCATCCGGTTCCTGGCCCAGGTGTGGCCCGGCGACGTCCTCACCCTCGACGGCGTTCCGCTGCGCACCTACGTGCTCGAAAGCGAGGACGGCCGTGAGGGCCGCGTCGACGTCGAGCTGACCTGCCGGCGGCAGAGCGGCGACAAGGCCGTCACCGCGTGGGCGACATTCGTCCTGCCCCTCGACGTCGCCGTCGAGGCCGGCGAGCGGCCCGAGACCACCGAGGAGCAGGGATGAACCCCACGAGCCACCCGTCGGTGACGACGACCGTGCACGCCGACGGGATCGCCGAGATCGTCGTGGACAACCCGCCGGTCAACGCGCTGCCGGTGGCCGGCTGGTTCGCGCTCGCCGCCGCCCTCGACGCCGCCGGCGCCGACGAGTCGGTGCGGGTCGTGCTGCTGCGCGCCGAGGGCCGCGGCTTCAACGCCGGCGTCGACATCAAGGAGATGCAGCACACCGACGGCTTCACCGCGCTGCTCGGCGCCAACCGCGGCTGCTACGCCGCGTTCAAGGCCGTCTACGAGTGCCCCGTCCCGGTCGTCACCGCCGTCCACGGCTTCTGCCTCGGTGGCGGCATCGGCCTGGTCGGCAACTCCGACGTCATCGTCGCCTCCGACGACGCCACCTTCGGCCTGCCCGAGGTGGACCGCGGCGCCCTCGGCGCGGCCACCCACCTGTCCCGGATGGTGCCCCAGCACCGGATGCGCGCCATGGTCTACACCTCGGCCACCGCCACCGCCCAGGAGCTGCACGCGTACGGCTCGGTGCACAGCGTCGTACCCCGGGAGCGGTTGCGCGCGACGGCGCTCGCCGTCGCGACCAGCATCGCCGAGAAGGACCCCACGGTGATCCGCGCCGCCAAGGCCTCGCTCAACGGCATCGACCTGTGGGACGTCAACCGCAGCTACCGCTTCGAGCAGGGCTTCACCTTCGAGCTCAACCTCACCGGGGTCGCCGACCGGATCCGCGACGAGTTCGCCGGCACCGACAAGGCGGCGCGCCCGGGCAGCGAGGGCTGAGCCGTGCGGTCGATGGTGGTGCGCGAGCTCGGCGGTCCCGAGGTGCTCACGGTCACCGACGGGCCGCAGCCGCAGCCCGGACCGGGGCAGGTGCTCGTCGACGTCGCCGGCGCCGGGGTGAACTTTCCCGACGGCCTCATCGTCGCCGGGACCTACCAGACCAAGCCGGAACTGCCGTTCGTGCCCGGCTGCGAGGTCGCCGGCACGGTCGCGGCGCTCGGCGACGGGGTGACCGGCCCACCCGTCGGCACCCGCGTCGTCGGCTTCTGCGGCATCGGCGGCTACGCCACCCAGGTGCTCGTCGACGCGCGCATGGTCCACCCGTTGCCCGACGGCGTCGACCTCGTCGAGGCGAGCACGATCCCCGTGGTCTACGGCACGTCCTACCACGGCCTCGTCGACCGGGCCCGCCTCGCCGCCGGCGAGACGCTGCTCGTGCTCGGCGCCTCCGGCGGCGTCGGCCTCACCGCCGTGCAGATCGGCAAGGCCCTCGGCGCGACAGTGATCGCGGCCGCGTCGAGCGAGGACAAGCGTGAGCTGTGCCTGACGCACGGCGCCGACCACGCCATCGGCTACGACGACCTGACCGCGACGGTGCGCGCGCTGACCGGCGACGCCGGCGCCGACGTCGTCTACGACCCCGTCGGTGGCGACGCCGCCACCGCGGCGCTGCGCGCCCTCGCGTGGGCCGGGAGGTTCCTCACCGTCGGCTACGCGGCGGGCACGATCCCGCAGGTCAAGCTGAACCGGCTGCTGCTCACCGAGGGCGCGGTGCTGGGGGTCCTCTGGGGCGCCTGGGCAAGGCGCGACCCGGCGGCGAACGCCGCCAACATGACGACGGTGCTGGAGTGGATCGCCGCCGGCCGGCTGAGGCCGCACGTCAGCGAGGTCTTCCCGCTGGAGGAGGCCGCCCGCGCGCTCGGCACGGTGCTGAACCGTGGCGCGCGCGGCAAGATCGCCCTCCGCACGAGCACAGGCAAGGAGTGACGGTGGCTGACGCGACCGACCTGACCCGGATGGACCTCGGCCCCGGCCCGCGCGCGAGCGAACTGCTCGCGACGTTGCGCACGTTCATGACCGAGCACGTCTACCCCGCCGAGAAGGTGTACGCCGCCCAGCTCGCCGCCGCGGCCCGCGAGAACGGCGGGGTGTCCCACGTCCTGCCGCCGGTCGTCGAGGAGCTGAAGGCGACGGCGCGCACGCTGGGGCTGTGGAACCTCTTCCTGCCCGACCTGTCCGGCCTCACCAACGTCGAGTACGCCTACCTGGCCGAGGAGACCGGACGCTCGCCCTACCTGGCCCCCGAGGCGATGAACTGTGCCGCGCCGGACACCGGCAACATGGAGCTGCTGCACATGTTCGGCACGCCCGAGCAGAAGCAGCGGTGGCTCGCCCCGTTGCTCGACGGCACGATGCGCTCCGGCTTCTCGATGACCGAGCCGGACGTGGCCTCCTCCGACGCGCGCAACATCGCCACCTCGATCGTGCGTGACGGCGACGAGTACGTCATCAACGGACGCAAGTGGTGGACGACCGGGGCCGCGGACCCGCGCTGCGCCATCCTCGTGCTGATGGGCAAGACGGACCCGGAGGCGGCCGTCTACCGGCAGCAGTCCATGATCCTCGTACCGGTCGACACCCCCGGGGTGACGATTCTGCGTTCGCTGCCGATCTTCGGTTACCACGACCAGCACGGCCACTGCGAGATCCGGTTCGACGACGTGCGGGTGCCGGTGACGAACCTGCTCGGCGCCGAGGGCGAGGGTTTCGCCATCGCCCAGGCCCGCCTCGGCCCGGGCCGCATCCACCACGCGATGCGCTGCGTCGGCATGGCCGAGCGGGGCCTCGAGCTGATGGTGCGCCGGACGACGGCCCGCGAGGCGTTCGGCGGTCCGATCTCCGACCAGGGCGTGGTGCGGAACTGGATCGCCGAGTCCCGCATGGAGATCGAGCAGGCGCGCCTGCTCGTGCTCAAGGCGGCGTGGCTCATCGACCAGGTCGGGATCCAGGGCGCCGCGACCGAGATCGCCGCGATCAAGGTCGTCGCGCCCCGGGTCGCCCGCAACGTGCTGGACCGTTCGATCCAGGCACACGGCGGCGGCGGGGTCACCGACGACTTCCCGATCGCCCGGATGTGGGCCAGCGCCCGCATCCTCGGCATCGCCGACGGCCCGGACGAGGTGCACCTGCGCACGGTGGCGCGCACGCAACTGCGTCGCTACCGCGACACGCCGCCGACGGTTTCCGCCGGGACGGGACGGGATTGAGATGGATCTGACCTGGTCGGAGCAGGACGAGCAGTTCCGTGCGGAGGCCCGCGACTGGCTCACCGCGAACGTGCCGCGGCAGCCGCTGCCCTCCGGCGACACCGCGGCGGGCTTCGCCGCCCACCTGGAGTGGGAGCGGGCACTGCACGCGGACCGGTGGTCGGTCGTGTCGTGGCCGCAGGAGTACGGCGGCCGCGAGGCCTCGATCTGGCAGTGGCTCATCTTCGAGGAGGAGTACTACCGGGCCGGCGCGCCGCAACGGGTGACGCAGAACGGCATCTTCCTGCTCGCCCCGACGATCTTCGAATTCGGCACGAAGCAGCAGCAGGACGAGCTGCTGCCGCGGATGGCGGCGGCGCAGGACCTGTGGGCCCAGGGCTGGTCCGAGCCGGGCGCGGGCAGCGACCTGGCCGGGATCAGCTCCCGGGCGGTACGGGACGAGCAGGCCGGCGGGTGGCGCCTGAGCGGGCAGAAGACCTGGTCGACCCGGGGCGCGTTCTGCACCCACCTGTTCGGGCTGTTCCGTACCGATCCGCAGGCGCAGCGGCACCGCGGACTGACGTACTTCCTCGTGCCGCTGGACACCTCGGGCGTGACGGTGCGCGGGTTCGACCGGCTCGACGGTGACGAGGGCTTCGCCGACGTGTTCTTCGAGAACGCGTTCGTACCGGACTCGGCGGTCCTCGGCGGCGTCGACCAGGGCTGGTCGGTCGCGATGTCGACGACCGGCTCGGAGCGGGGACTGACGCTGCGCTCACCGGGGCGTTTCCTCAAGGCGGCAGCCGCGCTCGTGGCGCTCGCGGGCGAGCGGGGCGAGGCGGCGACCGACCTGCTCCGCGACCGGGTGGCGCGCTCGTGGATGCAGGCGCACGCCTACCAGCAGTTCACGCTGGCTCAGGTCACCGACATCGTCGAGGGTCGTCCGGCCGGCGCACGTTCGAGCCTCAACAAGGTCTTTTGGTCCGAGCTGGACATCGCGTTGCACGAGACGGCGCTGGAACTGCTCGGCCCGGACGCGCTCGTCGACGGGCCGTGGACCCGCGGCTACCAGTTCTCGCTGTCGGGTCCGATCTACGCGGGCACCAACGAGATCCAGCGCAACATCATCGCCGAGCGCCTGCTCGGTCTGCCGAGGAGGTGATCAGGCGTGCGTTTCGCTCCGAGTGACGAGCAGCGGGAGCTGGAGGCGGTCGTCCGTCAGGTGCTCACCGACCGGTGCCCGCCGCAGACGGTACGCGCCGGAGCCGGATCGGCGCAGGTGGCCGCACTGGCCGAGAGCCTGGCCGGTCTCGGCGTTGCGGGGCTGCTGGTGGCCGAGGACGACGGAGGGCTGGGCCTGGACGAGAACCACCTCGTGTCGGTCTTCGCGCAGATCGGGTACGCCGCCGCGCCGCTGCCGCTCACGGCGACCCTCGCGGTCGCCCCGGCGGTGCTCGCCGCGGGCGCTCCGGACCTGCTGGCGAAGCTCGTCGACGGGGGCCTCACGGTCGGCGTCGACCCTGCGGAGACCGGGCATGTCGCGTTCGGTTCCGGTGTCGACCTGGTGCTGCGCGGCGGCTTCGGTGGGACGGGGCGCATCGAGATTCTCGAGGTGTCCGACGCGGCGGTCTCGACGTCGCCGTCGGTGGACGTCGCGCTGGACCTGACCGGGTACGCAGGCGCGCGGCTCGTGGCGGCGGTGGACGACCCGCAGGTGGTGCGGCTGGCCTGGGAGCGCGGGGTGCTGGCGACCTCGGCCGAGCTCATCGGGCTGTCCCGGCGGATGCTCGACCTCACTGTCGAGCACGTCCGCACCCGGGAGCAGTTCGGGGTGCCGATCGGCAGCTTCCAGGCGGTCAAGCACCACCTCGCCACGGCGCTGCTGCACCTGGAGTTCGCCGTACCGGTGGTGGCGACGGCCGGGTTCGAACTGGCCGCGGGCCTTCCGGGCCGGCTGCGTTCCCTGGCGACGGCCAAGGCGCTGGCGTCCGAGGCGGCGCACGTCGTGGGCCGGGCCGCCCTGCAGTGCCACGGCGCGATCGGTTACACCACCGAGTACGACCTGCACCTGTTCCTCAAGCGGTCGTGGGCTCTGGAGTCGTCGTGGGGCAGCGCCGCCTGGCACCGGGCGGCTCTGCTGGACGACCTCGGTGTCGGCCTGACCGGCGTGCGCCCCGCGTCCTGACCGCCGGCCCCGCACGACGTACACCGACCCGTGAGAAGGAGATCCAGATGAGCGAGACCAGCGGCGTGGACCCGCAGGCGGCGGCGGAGGTCGTCCGGTACGAGACGCGGGGGCCGGTGGCCGTCGTGACGATGAACCGGCCGGAGTACCGCAACGCGCAGAACTCGGCGATGACCTACGCGCTCGACGACGCGTTCTACCGCGCGGCCGCGGACGACGAGGTGAAGGTCATCGTCCTGGCGGGCGCGGGGAAGCACTTCTCGGCCGGCCACGACATCGGTACGCCGGGCCGGGACATCGACTCGTCGTTCGACAGGCGGGCCGGACTGTGGTGGGACCATGTGGGCAAGGCCGGGGCCGACAGCCGGTTCGCCCGGGAGTCCGAGGTGTACCTCGGGATGTGCCGTCGCTGGCGTGAGCTGCCCAAGCCGATGATCGCAATGGTGCAGGGAGCGTGCATCGCCGGGGGCCTCATGCTCGCCTGGTCGTGCGACCTGATCGTCGCCTCGGACGACGCGTTCTTCGCCGATCCGGTCGTCCGCATGGGGATCCCCGGCGTCGAGTACTTCGCCCATCCGTGGGTGATGGGTCCGCGCTTCGCCAAGGAGTTCCTCTTCACCGGCGACCGGATGCCGGCGGCGCGCGCCGCCGAGCTGGGCATGGTCAACCGGGTGGTCGCCAGAGACGAGCTCGAGGCCGAGGTCATGGGGCTCGCCGCGCGGATCGCGCAGATGCCGCGTCTGGGTCTCGCGCTGACCAAGAAGGCGGTCAACCAGGCCGAGGACCTCATGGGCCTGCGGGACGGAATGGATTCGGTGTTCGGGCTGCACCACGTTGCGCACGCGCACAATGCCGAGGTGGGCAGTGACTCCCTCGGTGGCCAGGACGCCCGGAGCATGCGTGACGCCGCGAGACAGGAAGGGTGATCGAAGCGATGAATATCGTCGTACTCGTCAAGCAGGTGCCTGATTCGGGCGCGGACCGCAGCCTGCGTTCTGACGACAACACCGTCGACCGCGGTTCGGCGAACAACGTGATCAATGAGATGGACGAGTACGCCATCGAAGAGGCGTTGAAGATCAAGGAAGCGCATGGTGGTGAGGTCACCATCCTGACGATGGGTCCGGACCGGGCGACCGAGTCGATCCGTAAGGCGCTGTCGATGGGCCCGGACAAGGCCGTGCATGTGGTGGATGACGCGCTGCACGGTTCCTGCGCGGTGGCGACCTCGAAGGTCCTCGCCGCGGCGCTCGGGCAGTTGGGCGCCGATCTGGTTCTGTGCGGTGCGGAGTCGACCGACGGGCGGGTGCAGGTGATGCCGCACATGATCGCCGAGCGGTTGGGTGTGGCCGCGCTGACCGGCGCGCGGAAGCTGACCGTGGACGGGTCGGCCCTGACGGTGGAGCGGCAGACCGAGGAGGGCTACGAGGTGGTGACCGCCTCGACCCCGGCTGTGGTCTCCGTCTGGGACACGATCAACGAGCCGCGGTACCCGTCGTTCAAGGGCATCATGGCCGCGAAGAAGAAGCCGGTGCAGACGCTCTCCCTGGCCGATGTGGGTGTGGCCGCGGCCGAGGTGGGCTTCGACGGCGCCACCAGCGCGGTGGTGGAGCACTCCAAGCGGCCGCCGCGCTCCGGCGGCGAGAAGATCACCGACGAGGGCGACGGCGGCGTGAAGCTGGTCGAGTTCCTCGCCTCCGAGAAGTTCGTGTGAGAGGTCRCTGACATGTCTGAGGTTCTCGTCGTCGTCGAAGCCACSMRGGARTTCGGCGTCAAGAAGGTCACCCTSGAGATGCTCACCCTCGCCCGCGAGCTGGGCACCCCGAGCGCCGTCGTCCTCGGTGGCGCCGGCGCCGCSSAGGCGCTGAGCGCCAAGCTCGGCGAGTACGGCGCGGAGAAGATCTACGCSGCCGAGGGTGAGGAGATCGACGGCTACCTGGTGGCCCCSAAGGCGACTGTGGTCGCCGACCTCGTCGCGCGGGTGCAGCCGGCGGCGGTGCTGCTGGCKTCGTCGCAGGAGGGYAAGGAGATCGCCGCSCGSCTSGCGGTSAAGCTGGACAAYGGCATCCTGACCGACGTGGTCGGCCTGGCCGCSGACGGCACCGCCACSCAGGTSGCGTTCGCCGGCTCCACSATCGTCAAGGCGAAGGTCACCAAGGGCCTGCCGCTGGTCACCGTCCGGCCGAACTCGCTCAACCCGGYCCCGGCCGCYGCCASCCCGGCGGTGGAGCAGCTCACCGTGTCGGTCACCGACGCGGACAAGCTCGCCAAGGTCGTCGAGCGGGTCGCCGAGCAGAAGGGCTCCCGCCCCGAGCTGACCGAAGCGTCGGTCGTCGTGTCCGGCGGGCGGGGTGTCGGTAACGCGGACAACTTCAAGCTGGTCGAGGAGATCGCCGACCTGCTCGGCGGCGCGGTCGGCGCGTCCCGCGCGGCRGTCGACTCCGGCTACTACCCGCACCAGTTCCAGGTCGGCCAGACCGGCAAGACCGTCTCTCCGCAGCTGTATGTCGCCCTCGGTATCTCCGGGGCGATCCAGCACCGGGCCGGCATGCAGACCTCGAAGACCATCRTCGCGGTCAACAAGGACGCCGAAGCGCCGATCTTCGAACTCGCCGACTACGGCGTGGTCGGCGACCTGTTCAAGGTCGTCCCCCAGGCCGCCGAGGAGATCCGCAAGCGCAAGTGACACAGTCGTGTCGGTCATGCTCTGGATGGAGGACGGCGAATGGTGGGGGCAGCAGCGATGCGGGTCGAGCCCGATGACGTGACGTCGGACTGGACGCGTCCGGGCGTGTTCGAGGTGGCCGCAGGTGTGTACCGCATTCCGCTGCCGCTACCGCAGGACGGTCTGCGATCGGTGAACGTGTACGCCCTGGCCGGTGACGACGGCCTCGTGCTGGTCGACTCGGGCTGGGCCATCACGGCGGCCCGACAGGCATTGGACGCGGCCCTGGCTGCCCTGGGCGCGGGCCTTGCGGACGTACGCCGGTTCCTCGTGACGCACGTGCACCGCGACCACTACGCGATGGCGGTGGCCGTACGGCGCGAGTTCGGCACCACGGTGAGCCTCGGCGAGGGCGAGGAACCCTCTATCCGCGAGCTGTCGACTCCGGGCCACCGGCCGATGTCCGAACACTGGCAGGCGCTGATGCGATGCGGTGCGGGCGAGATCGTCGAAGCGCTGCGCGCGCGGGCCGAGTCGGCGCGGCATGATCCGACGGACTGGGCGGCGCCGGACGACTGGCTGGCCGGGGGGACCGACGTCGTCCTGCCGACCAGGACGCTGCGGGTGGTGGCGACCCCTGGACACACCCGTGGGCACGTCGTCTTCCTCGATCCCGACGCGGAGCTGATGTTCACCGGCGACCACGTCCTTCCGCACATCACACCGTCCATCGGCTTCGAGGCGGCGGCCGCGGCGCTGCCACTCGGGGACTACCTGGATTCGTTGCGGCTGGTCCGGTCTCTGCCCGACCAGCGGATGCTGCCGGCGCACGGCCCGGTCGGCCCGAGTGTCCACGCGCGCGTCGACGAACTCCTGCACCATCACGCGAAGCGACTCGACCAGGCGTGCGAGGTCGTGCGTGACGCGACGACGGCTTACGAGGCGGCGGGTCAACTGACCTGGACCAGGCGGGAGCGTGCCTTCGCCGACCTGGACCTGTTCAACCAGATGCTTGCCGTCACCGAGACGGCCGCCCACCTCGACCTGCTGGTGGCGCAGGGGCGGCTGAAGGCTGCCGACGTCGACGGAGTGCGCCGCTACGCCCCGGCGTGACCGCCCGGGATCTTCCAGTCGAAGCCGGACGATCTCCGTCGAGCTGTTCTCGGCGAATTTCCTGCGTCCGCGCAGGGTTTCCGTCCTACTGGTGGCAGCGCCAATCAGCCAGTGCCGACCAGGGAGGGGCTCGATCATGAAGGTCGTCGTCATCGGTGGCAGTGGGCTCATCGGCTCCAAGCTCGTGAAGATCCTCGATGCCCAGGGCCAGGAAGCGGTGGCGGCGTCGCCGAAGACCGGCGTGAACACGCTGACCGGCGAAGGAGTGGCGGAGGCGCTGACCGGCGCCGGCGCCGTCGTCGACGTGTCGAACTCGCCGTCGCTGGCGGGCAGCGCCGCGTTGGAGTTCTTCGAGACGTCCACGCGCAACCTTCTCGCCGCCGCCGCGGACGCCGGGGTGGGTCACTACGTGGCGCTGTCCGTAGTAGGTTCCGAACGGCTTCCGGACAGCGGATACATGCGGGCGAAGGTCGCCCAGGGGAAGCTCATCGCGGCGTCCGGGCTCCCGTACTCGCTGGTGCACGCCACCCAGTTCTTCGAGTTCCTCCAGGGCATCGTCGACGCCGCCACGGACGGCGACACCGTGCACCTCGCGCCGGTGCTCATCCAGCCGATGGCAGCGGACGACGTCGCCGCCGCAGTGGCCGAGGTCGTGGTCGGCGCGCCGACGTACGCCGTGGTCGAGGTCGGCGGCCCGGAGCAGTTCCGCCTCGACGAACTGGGACGATCCGTCCTCGACGCTCAGCGGGATACTCGTTCGGTGGTGGGTGATCCCGGCGCCCGCTATTTCGGTGCCGCGGTGGCCGAACGCTCGCTGATTCCCGCCGACGGCGCCCGCATCGCCGGTACGCGCCTGGACGAGTGGCGAACACGGACGAGTAACGGTCAGTGAACCGGCGCGCTACGTGGGACTGAGGGTGCGTTCACGTGGGCGCGGAGGGCCGGTGCGCCAACAGAAGTGGGACCGGCTCAGCGCGGTGAGTTCCAGTGCCGGAACAGCTTCTGCACCTCCGCGTGCCAGCGGACCGCGCCGTCGATCCAGCCGGAGCCTGGCTGACCAGTGGTGGCATTGACGACCAGCGCAGGTAGGGAAGGCTCTCCGGCGGCGGTGCACTCCTCGGCCACCCGGGCCAGAACGTGGCGCATCTGGTTGCGGAGATCCACGCCGGCCATGCCGATCGCCTGGCCCAGTTCGCCGTAGGTCAGCAGCGACCGTCGCATCGCGGCGATGATCAGTGCGGCACGTGCCATCCGGACCCACTGTTCCCGTTGCTCGCTCGGCATGCCCGCCAGCGTGGCACCCGCATATATCGTGATCGACCCTTCGAACGGGTCGCCGTGGGCGGCCGTACGGGCAGATCGGCGTCGCCCGTGACCTGCCGAGGACATCGCCGCTCCGCTTCTGCGCCGTAGTCCGGCCCAGATGCCGATACCCGATGCCGCTGTCGTGCGACAGACCGAGGAGGCACTCGCATCGGCAGAGCGAGCCGGAGGCTCGCCAAGCATCACGTGAGACGCATCCCTTTGGACGTGGCGTTTTCGATTCGTTGCCGCTGGCGACCGCTTCCTGGACGTCGTTCGTTCCAGGTGCTGGCGGCTATTCTGAGCGCAAGGCGTTCCGGTAGCTGCGGGACCCTACGCTCGGGTGTCACTTCGCAGCCGTGAACGTTCAGCCAGTTCGTAGTTCCACTGTTCGGTGGAACGTAAGGGACCGCGGCGGTGTCGACAATCGTTTGTACGCCCTCCCATTGGAGTTGCCGTGCAGCAGACGCCCGATCCGCCGGATCCGTTCGTTAATCCGCTTGGAACCGACGTGGCGACGCCTTCAGGGCGACCCCCGGCGCAGTATGCGGCCAGGGCTCCCGGGAAGGGCATGAGGGTAGGGATCGTCCTGTCGGTGGCAGTTGTCGGTGGTCTCTTCCTTTGCTGCATCGGCGGAGGTGCTCTCTCCGCTGTCGGCCTTCTCCTCGGCGGGGCGTCACCTTCGCAACCTGCCCCAGCCTCCCCTACCATCGAGCGAACGCCAGCACCGAGTACGCGCACGCCCGAGCCGGTTCGCACCACCGCTCTGCCTACCCCGTCGGCCACGCCGCCTTCCACGCCACCGGTAGGGGCGAGTCGCCCAGCGAGTACAAGGCAAGTGCTGCCTGCCTACGACATCTTCGAGCGCCGAGACGTCAGTTCCGGCTCCGGCGCTCGCCGTCTAGCCCTGCGGGTGGAACTGCACGTCTACCCCGTCAGCGTTCAGCAGGTCATCGACGTCGCGACACGTATCGTGGAGAACCACAGAGGGCAGGGATGGCAGGCGCTGTCGATCGTGATCACATACGACCGACGTGAGGTGTCGCCCAGTTACGCGGCGTTCGAATGGGCGCCTGAGGGGCGTTGGGCGGACGCCGCCAAAGGGGACGCCGCCTCTTGGCAGGGCTACCAGCTCCACCAGGCCATCGTCCGCGACAAGCTGAGCCAGCCGGACAAGTGTCGAGTCCCGTCCGCGCAGGCATACGGGCTCAGCGGGGAGTTCAACCAAGCAACACAGGACAATGTCGAGGTCAGCGAGGGAGCGGTGCTGGCGGATATCGCCAAACGACATCGCATCTCGACCACTCGCGCTGAGGAGTTGGTCTTGACCGTCGAGGACTGGACGATGTGCTGACTCGTCCAGGTCATCCTGATCACCAGTAGGCGGAGTCGACCGGCGCATCAAAGCGCCTGGATGTACGGTCCTTCGTCATGAGCTATGACCTGATCTTCGTACCCCGAGGCGACGACCAGTCCTGGGAGGACGCCCTGGAGGCGGCGGCGGAGGCCGACAGCGACGAGCGTCCGCGCGCCGAGGCGTGGAACCGGATCGTGGCGGCGGCGCGGCAGGTGCTCGGTGAGGTCTCCGTGTTCGAGGGGGCCGACAACTACGAGCTGACGCACGAGCCGACCGGCGTCCAGGTCAGCTACTACGCGGACGAGGTCAGTGTCACCGTGCCGTACTGGTACCGGGGCGGTGACGCCCGGACCGTCGTCGCGGCGGTGCACCAGCTCGGCGCGGTCGTCGAGGCGGTCACCGGTCTGTCCGGCTACGACCCTCAGGTGGAGCTGCCGTTGGCCGAGGCCGCCGCGCGGCCGGAGCTGGCCGTCGCGGCCTTCGACGAGGTCGCCGAGTCCTTCGCGAGGCGCGGGATCTCCAGTCCCAGCAACGGCTGAACGCCTGCCCGCACGCCGGCAGGTCGCAGTGGCGGGGCGCTGTCGGATCGGCTGCGGCGTGCGACGCTCGTGGCGTGCGTGCCGTCTTCGTCTTCCCGGCCATGGCGCAGGCCGCCGTCGTCGCCCTGCTCGACCGGCTGTCGCCGGATCAGAGACATCCGTGGCTGGTGGACGGATGCCTGTACCCGGATCTGACCGGCGAGGACGAGCACCTGTACGCGGACTGGGAGCCGGCGGCGGTGCGGGCCCTGAGCCGCGCCCGCGGTGACCGGCCCAGGTGGGCGGTGCAGGTCGACGTCTCGGGCCGGGTCGACGGGACGGTGGAGGTCCGTCGCCTGACGTTGACGCTGCTCGGTCGGGGCGGCGTCGCGATGGACGACTACTCCGACCATGTCTGGACGGCGGAGCAGATCGCCGCCGACGCGACTGTGGACGGGCTGCGCTTCTTCGAATTCAGAGGCCACTACGAACGGAACCGGCTCGCCCGGTAGCCGGCCGACAGGAATGTCAGAAGAGCAGCACGAGTTCCTGGGCCAGCATGTCGGTCCAGGTGCGCCGGGTGAAGTTGCAGCCGGTGTGTTCCACGAACTGCCGCAGCGTGCGTACCGGGCCGATGCCGAGCCGGTCGACCGGCGGCGTGTGCAGCATGTAGAGCACCCGCCGGCGGCTCAGCTCCTCGTAGCGGGCCCAGTCGGACTCGACGTGGTCGCTCCAGTGCCGCGGCTTGTCCTGGCGGATGTAGTAGTGCCACGCCAGCACCTCGGTGGGATGGAACAGGTCGTAGCCCCACGTGTAGGCGCGCAACGCCAGGGTGATCTCCTCACCGTGGAAGTAGATGCCCGGGTCGTACGGCACCTCGACGGCGAACGAGCCGGGCGCGAAGAGGAAACCGGCGGCCAGGAACAGCGCCGGCTTGGGCGGTACGCCGGGCGCCGCACCCTCGATGGGACGCTGACCGAAGACCGGTATGCCGAACGCCGTCCAGTCGGTGACCACGATCTCGGCCGGCACGCCGTCGCCGGTGAACTCCCGCTCGGGCTCGTAACTCGCCGGGTACGCGGTCAGGACCGGCTTCGCCGCGCCGGTCTCCCGCGCCATCCGGATCAGCCGCGTGTCCCAGTCCGGCGCGAACCGGGTGTGGCTGTCGACCTGCAACAGCCAGTCCTCACCGCGGTACCGCTGGAACGTCTGGTCGCGTGCCCAGCAGGCGCCCCGGCTGTCGCGGGCGTCGTACTCCTGGACGTCCACGCCGGGCAGGTCCCGGATGGCGGAGATGTCCTCGTCGCCGAGGTGCTGCCAGCAGACCGCGACGCGGACGTCCTGTGGGCGCGTCGCCTTCGCCAGGCAGTCCAGCACCGTCGGCACCAGTTCCCGGTCCCGGTACGACGCGATCGCCACGAAGATCGTCATGCGTCCGGCGCCGCCGGCACGAGGGCGTACGACTGGAACAGCAGGGCCAGCGCGCGGTGCTCGTCGGCGGGATCGGTGACCGGCAGCAGGTCACCGCGCGAGCGGATGTGGGCCAGCAGGTCCGGTTCCGGCGCCAGCCCGTACGCCTGCAGGTAGTAGGCGACCGACTCGGGCCACAGCCAGCGGCCGTCCGTGCGGTAGGTCATCGGCACGACCCGGCCGCGTTCGGGCCGGACCACGTCCGGTCCCCGCGCGGTGGTGGCCAGCACCGGGGTGCCCGCGTCGAGGTACGCGGCCACCCGGGCCAGTTCCGGGCCCGACAGCCGCTCCCGGTCGGGCGCGAAGCGGGCCCCGTCGTCGTCCACCTCGTCGTGGACCCGGGCGATCCGCAGTGGCTCGGCGTCCCGGTCGGCCCAGAGCAGCGCGCCGGATGCGCGGGCCGCCGCGGCGTACGGCGGAAGCTTGTCACCGGAGCGGTACACCTCGACCAGCGGCGCGGTGAGCCCGGCCCCGGCGAGCGCCCGCATCACGTTCGCCGCCGTCACCGCCTGCGGCCCGTTCGCCTCCAGCACGTACACCGGCGCGGGCGGGATCACCGAGGCCGCCCACTCCGGGGCGATCCGCCACGCGCGCCACAGCGCCACGGCGTCGGGCTGCCGCCGGACCACCGCGACGGCGACCCGGTCGTTGTCGTCCATCAGGCCCTCGCGGCCGGTGAGGTCCGCCAGCGGCGGCACCCGTCCACCGAAGACACGCGGATCGGGTACGGCCGAGGCGAACGTGAACGCCAGGTCGAGGGCCCCGGGCGGCTCGGGCAGGGCCACCGTGCCGGTGTCGGCGAGCCGCAGCCGCGCCTCGGCCAGCATCGCGTCGGGGACCTGCCCGCCGAGGCGCAGCAGCGCGATGTGCAGCTGCTCCTGCTCCGTCATTCCCGGCCTCCTCGCGTCCTCGTCGGCGGCGCTCGGCGCATTCGACCACGCCGGGTGCCGTGGGCGCCGGTCCGGCCGGACGGTCGTGCCCTAAGGACACCCCGACCGAAGCCGTTCGTGCATCAGCGCGGCCAGCCGGCGCGCACCAGAGCGGCGAGCGCCCGGTGCACGGCGACCGCGTCGGCCGGCGGCCCCGGCTCGGCCCGGCGCAGCCGCAGGTGCCGGCGCAGGCCCTCGTCGGCCAGCGCGCCCTCGTCGAGCACCCGGTCGGCCAGGTCGGCCGGCCAGATCCACGCGCCGTCGGTGCGCAGGCGCGCGGTCAGCGCGGGGGCGGACCGCAGGTAGGTGACGAACGGCGCGATCTCGTCGTCGTCCAGTGGGAGCCGCCCGTCTCCGTCGGCCGCCACCCGGACCTCGCCGGGTGGCCGCGGGGCCCAGATCAGCGCCGACCGGGACCGGGCCGCCCACTGGTACGCGGGCAGCGGCAGGCCGGGCCGGTAGACCTCGACCGGCACGGCGTGACCGGCGGCGCCGAGCGCCCGCTGTCCCCGGTCGGCGACGTCGGGCAGCTCGTCGTCGGGCAGTGTCGCCTCGACCAGGTAGACGCGCACGGCGCTCGCCGTGTCGCCCGGCCCGGCGGTGATCCGCCAGCAGCGCCACACCCCGGCGGTGTGCGCCGGGTCCAGCACGTCGAGCAGGGCCCGGTCGAGGTCGTCCACGTTTCCGCCCGCAGTCTCGTCCACGACGAGCGGCGCGGCGGTCGCGTACAGCGGCAGGTCGGCCGGCGGGAACGGGACGAACAGGGTGCGCGGCTCGGTGTCCACGTCCTCGTCGGCCGCCGGGTCCGGCGGCAACGGGGTCTCCGGTGGCAGCAGCGTGGCCAGCGCCGCGATCTCCGCCGCGGACTGCGGGAACGCGCCGAGCAGCCGGGCCGCGCAGGCGCCCCGGTCGCCGTCGGCGAGCAGCGCGCGCAGTGCGACGAGGTCGTCGTCCGGGACGCGGCCCGCGGCGCGCAGCAGGAGCAGGTGCAGCGTCCCGGCGCTCACGGCGCCGCCTCGCACAGGAAGGCGGCGGACAGGCGGGCCGGCGCCGGGCCGCCCGGGTTGACCAGCGCGTCGTACGCGCCGACCGCGGTGGCCAGTTCCGTCAGGTCGAGCAGCCGCCAGCCGGGCGCCGGCACCCGCTCCCGGTGCACCGCGCTCGTGGTGACCACCACGCAGCTCCCGTCCTCGGGATCGGGCACGACGAGTGGCCGCCCGTCGCCGTTCGTCGCCAGGTGGAACGTGGCGTCCCGCAGGACCGTGAGCAGGTCTGCCGGCTCGGCCTCGCCGGCCGCGGTCAGGCGCAGCAGGGCGTCGGCCGGGTCGGTGGGGGAGTCCGGGAAGCGGGGACGGTACTCCGGGTTGCTCCGGAACCGGCCGACCTCGCCGTCCGGGCCGACCGGCCACATCCCGACGACCGCCTCGAACGGCGGCTCGTCGTCCTCGCCGTCGGTCCACTCCGGATCGAGCAGCAGGAGGAACTCGGCGTCGCTCACCCGGCGGCCTCCTCGTCGGCGGGCAGCAGGGCGTGCCAGACGATCGCGGCGGCCAGCCGTACCGGCTCGGGACCGTCCGGGTCGACGAGCAGGTCGATGCCGTCGGGCAGCAGTTCGGCGAGCTCGGCCAGCTCGACCGGGCGCCACAGCGGGGCGAACGTGTCCGCGCGCGTGGCCGCCGAGGTGGCCACCACCACGCAGGGCATGTCGTCGAAGGAGCGCACGACCAGCGGCCGGCCGTCGCCGTTCATCGCGAGGTCGAGCCGGGCGTCGCGCAGCGCCGACCCGATCCGCTCCACCGGTTCGTCGCCGCGCATCATCCGGTGCAGCAGATCGGCCAGCGGTGGTCCGGGCGGGGAAGGCCGGTCCGTCATGGTTCCTCCAGGTGGCGGGCGGTCCGCCGCGACAGTCGTGCCGGTCGCGGCGGACCGTCCGGGCTCAGGCGAACGGGTCCGGCGCGGCCGGAACCGGCACCGGGGGCAGCCCCTCGCGTGCGGCGTACTCGTTGAGCCACCGCTCCAGCGGCGGGCCGGACGGGGCCACCCAGGGCTCGGCGCCGTTCTTCGGCACCACGAGCGGGCCCACCGCGAGCGTGTCCATGATGCTGCCGGTCTCGGTGGCCCGGACCGTGTTGAACGGGTACACCCAGCACCAGGCGTACTCGGCCGGGGCGTCCGGGGCGAGCAGCGTCAGCGGCTGCGCCGGGTTCTCCAGCCGGCGCAGCGCGTCCTGCGCCCGGGTGCGGGCGTCGTCGGCGTCCATCAGGTTGTCCTTGTCTGTCGATGGTGGTCGGGCAGGGTGCCCGCCCCGGCCGCGGTGACGGCCGGGGCGGGCAGTGGGTCAGCGCCGGGGTACGGGGTCACGCTCCAGCCGCATCTGCGAGTCGTCGTCCCCGGCGGGGACGACCCGGCCTGCCGCGTCGTACGCGAACCGCGTCACCGCCTCGCCGGTGCGCCGCTCCACGACCCGGCCGAGCAGGTCGTACGCATAGTGCGTGACAGCGCCGGTCGCGTCGGTGCGCTCGACGAGCTGCCCGGCGGCGTCGTAGACGTACCGCTGGGTGCGGCCGTCGAAGTCGGTCTCGGACACCATCTGGCCGTTCGGGTCGTACGTGTACGTCCACGTCGCGCCCGCCGGGTTGGTGACCCGGACCAGCCGCAGCTCGGTGTCGTACGCGTACTCGGTGCGGTTGCCCTCGTCGTCGATCTCGGCCGTGACCAGGTCGAACGCGCCGTACTCGCGGATCGTCCGGCGGCCGGTGGCGTCAACCCACTCGACCAGGTTGCCCTCGCCGTCGTAGCGGAACTCCTCGACCGAGCCGTCCGGGTTCTCCCGCCAGGCCAGGTCGCCCTCCAGCGTCCAGCCGAACTCGGTCAGACCGTTGTCGTCCTCGATGCTGAACAGGCGGCCGAGCGCGTCATAGATGTACTCCGTCTCGCCCTGCCCGGTGCTCACCGAGGTGATCTGCCCGGCCGGGTCGCGCACGACGGCGGTCGGGCCGACGTGCGTGGTCGTGCCCCGGCCGTCGGCGGCCGGCTGCTCGTACCGGACCACCTCGCCTGCGGCGTCCACCTCGGCGACCATCAGGCCGTCCGGGCCGAACTGACGGTTGCGGGTGCTCCCGTCGAAGTCGGTCCAGGACACCGCACGACCGAGGTCGTCGTACGTGGTGGTGGACCGGCTGCCGTCCGGCCGGGTGACCGCGACCAGCCGCCCGAGCGCGTCGTACTCGCTGGAGGTGGTGCGGCCCAGCGGGTCGGTCGTGGACCGCAGGCGGTACGCCTCGTCCCAGACGTTGCGCGTGGTCGCGCCCAGCGCGTCGGTCTCGGCGACCACCTGGAAGCGGTCGTTGAGCTCGTAGACGCGCACCGCGCCGAGCGAGTCGGTCACCACGGTGCGGCCCGGCTGGTAGTCGAACCGGTAGCGCAGGTAGCCGCCCTTGCCGTCGGTGGCGACGCACCGGCCGGCCTCGTCGTAGGTGTACGTGTACCACTCGCCGTTGCGGTCCTCCCAGCGCACGAGCCGCCCGTCGGCGTACGTGAAGCGCTCGGGGTCGCCCGAGGAGTTCGTCACCTCGATCAGGTTCAGGTCACCGTCGTAGCCGAACCGCGACGCCGCCATCAGGTCACCGGCGGCGTTGGGCAGGGAGACCATCGTGATCAGCCCGGCGGACGAGGTGAACGCGATGGTGGCCCCGGTCGACGACAGCAGCTGCGTCGGCGTACCCCGGCGGTCGCGCTGGATCGTCCAGCTGACGCCGCCGTCGGTGACGTCGGTGAGCAGCGACTCGGTGTCCGACGCCGCGGCGAACAGCAGGCTGCGGCCGGACGTCGGATCGGTCAGCAGCCAGCCGCCGCCCACCAGCCGGCGCAGCGGCAGCGTCCGGCCGGTCTCCGGCTGCGCCACCTCGCCCTCGGCGGGCAGCGGGTAGGTGAGCAGCGAGCCGTCGGCGGCCAGGTAGCGGACCTGCTCGCCGTCGACGATGATCCGCTGGTCCAGCGTGGAGGCCCAGGCCCGGCCGAACGACCGGCCCCACCGGTAGTCGGAGCGGTAGGTCCGCTCCAGCGTGAGCCCCGGCAGGACCGCGTCGGTGTGGGTGAGGATCATCCGCCCGGTGGTGACGTCGATCGGGTCACCCACGGTGGGCGTCTGCGCGGTGGTCTTCGCCACCGCCTCGGGCGCCACCCCGGCGAACGTCTCGGTGGTCGGCGAGAAGTCGGCCATGTCGACGTCGCTGTCGGCGTCGCGGACGGAGGTCATGTCGACGTCGGAGTCGGTGTCGCGGACCGAGGTCATGTCGACGTCGGAGTCGGCGTCGCGGACCGAGGCCATGTCCACGTCCGAGGACGGGGCCGGCTGCGGGTCGCTGGTCCGGATCAGGACGACGGAGCCGTCCGGGCCGATCTGCGGCAGCGTGGCCAGGCCCGGCACCTGCGAGTCCTCGAACGTCACGCGGCCCTGCGAGTCCTTCGACACGTTGACCACGTGGCCGACGGCGCCGGGGCCGTCGGTGCGGAAGCCGACGATGCCGTTGGTACCGTTCGGCATGGCGCCGAGCGCGTCGATCAGGCCCTGGAGGGTGCCGACCTCCTCGGTGGTGCGGCCCGGGTACTGCTTCTGGATGTCGCTGAGCGCTCTCGGGTGCGTCTGCGGCGGGATCTGGGTGATCAGCCCGGACTGCTTGTAGCTGTCCACGGCCATCGTGAGCGTGACGCAGTCGTTCTGGTTGGCCGCGTCCCGGCCCTGGTGGATCTGCCGCAGGTGCCCCCGGTCCGCGTCGTCGAGCGTCGCCAGGTCGGCGTCGGTGTTCGCGGTGCCGCCGTGCGAGTTGGCCGCCAGGATCCGCAGCGTCGACCCGTTGCTCAGCGGGACGTCGCGGGACAGCGCGTCCCGGAAGGTGTCGAGGATCCGGGACTGCGCCGCCGGGTCACCCTGCGCGGCTGCCAGTTGCTCGGCCAGCGGCGTCGTGGTGTCCGCCGACGGCGTGGCGGAGGCGGCGCCGAGGCTCGCGGGAGCGCTCTGCGGCCCCTGGAAGCCGTACGCCTGACCACCGCCGCGCCGGTGGCTGCCGCCGCCGGGACGGCTCCGGTCCCGCGGGCTGCGTGACCTGTCGCTGCGGTCGCGGCTGCCGCTGGGCTCGCCGTCGACCGCCAACGTGCGGGCCGCGGTCCGCTGCGGCCGGCGTTCACCGGTGATCAGCTGATCGGGCCGGGGACGCTCCGACGGCGGTACGTAGTCCTCCTCGCTGGCGTAGCCACGACGGGCGGGGCCGTACCAGTGACCGACGTCCCCCCAGTAGCGCCGTGCGCGCCCGCTCCGGGCCAGTGAGTGGATCTCCTGGAGCGCGTTCGCCGCCTCGTGCCGCTCCTGGCGGTAGCCACGGGCCTGCTCGGCGAACGCGACAACTGTGGCGAACTCCCGCCCGGCGGCGCTCTCGATGGACTCCAGGGCGGTGAAGCCGCGCAGGTAGTTCGCGATCTGGCCGGCGGTGCGGCGACCCCCGTCGGACTCCGCGCCGATCCGGTCGCCGAGACCGCTCGTCCCGTCCGCATGGTTGTACGGGCGGCTGCCGATCATCGGCTCGTTGAAGTGACCCTCGCGGTTGCTGCGGGGACCGGTACGCGGGCGGTGACCGGTCCGCGCGTACATGTCGGCGCGGATGCTCTCGAAGCTCTGGTGCGCCGTCGAGGAAGTGTCGGCCAGCGCCGTCTGCGGGGCGAAACCGACGGTGTCGAACCAGGCCTGGGCCTGCGCGGTGACCTGACCGACCGGCGTGCTCAACGGCGGCGGCGACGGGGTGTCGCGCTCCACGTACACGTGGGTGACGGTGCCGTCCGCGTTGCGCCTGGTCTCCCGCACCCAGACCGGCATGCCGTACAGCGCGCTCGGCGGGGGCGGCGCCGCCGTCGTGGGCAGGCTGCTGGGCGTCTGCGCGGAGGGGACGGCGAGCGCCGGCTCCACCGCGGCCATCGGGTGGGGCGTAGCCGGGGCCGGCGTGCAACTGGTCAGACCCAGCGGGTCGGCCACGGTCAGCGGGTCGGCGACGTACGCCGTCGGGTTCGGGCCGCCGGTCAGACCGAGCGGGTCGGGGCTGACGTACCGGCCGGTCGCCGGGTCGTAGTAGCGGAACCGGTTGTAGTGCAGGCCGGTCTCGGCGTCGGCGTACTGGCCGGGGAAGGCCAGCGGCGTCGCGGTGCGGTCCGCGCCGCGTCCCCACAGGTCACCCCGCGACCACCAGCGCAGCCCGCCGCCCGGCTCGACCAGGTGGGTCGGGGTGCCGATGCTGTCGGTGATCACCGCGCGGAGCGTGCCGCCGTCGGTCTGCGCGACCGGCACCGGCGCGTCCGGCCGGTAGTCCCACGTGGTCGTGGTGGTCGCGCCGGTGACGTCGCGGTGCGTCTGCTCCAGCATCAGGTCGCCGGACCAGGCGAAGCACACCTCCTCCAGCACCCGGTCGCCGTCGCCGAGGCGCTGCTTGGCGATGCGCCGGCCGAAGCCGTCGTAGCGGTAGCGCCAGCGGTCGCCGCCGGGGGTGACGGCCAGCACCAGCCGGTCCTCGGCGTCCCACTCGAAGCGCCACGCGCCAGCGGCGTCGACCCGGCCGGTGAGGCGCCCCTTCGCGTCGTAGGAGAACGTCGCGTCGTCGGAGCGCACCAGCATCGTGCCGGTGAACTCCCAGCGTCCGCCACCGGCGCCGACCAGGTTGCCGGCCTCGTCGTAGTCGTACCGCTGCGGGACGTCCCCGTCGACGGCCCGGATGCGGCCGGTGTCGTCGGCGGTGAAGGACTGGTCACCGGCGAGCGAGTCGGCGATCGCGGTGACCCGGTCGGCGGCGTCGTAGCTGTAGCGGCGCTCGGCGGCGTCGGCGATGTGCTGCCCGGTGAGCCGGCCCGCCGCGTCGAAGGTCTGCCGCAGCGCGACCAGGCCGCCGACGGTCCGGCCGATCTCCCGGCCGGCGTCGTCGTGCGTGAAGCCGAGCAGGTGCTCCCCGGCGGTCAGGCGCTCCGGGCGGCCGGCGGCGTCGAACGTCCACCGGCTCGACCGGCCCGACGGCGTGGTGCGCGTCGCGACCGCGCCGGAATCGGTGTACGACGTGTGCACCGTCCGGCCGTTGATCGTCTCGGACAGCACCCGGCCCTCGGCGTCCCGGGTGAACCGCACCTGCGCGTCCGGGCTGAGCACGGCCGCCACGTGGCCGTCGGCGTCGTACTCGACGCGGGTGACGGCGTCACCGACCCGGCGTTCGACGACCCGGCCCAGCGCGTCCCAGCGGTAGTGGGTGACGGTGCCGGCGGCGTCGGTGTGCGCGATCAGCTGTCCCGCGTCGTCGTGCTCGTAGCGCTGGGTACGGCCGTCGAAGTCGGTCTGCCCGCACAGGCGGCCGGCCGCGTCGTACTCGTAGCGCCACGTCCGGCCCGCCGGATTCGTCACCCCGACGAGCCGTAGTTCCGTGTCGTACGTGAACTCGGTGCGGTTCCCCGCCTGATCCACCCGGGCCGTGGGTAGATCGAAGGGGCCGTACTCGAAGCTCACCGCCCTTCCTGAGGCGTCGATGACGTCCACCAGATTCCCTTCACCGTCGTAGAACCACCGTTGCGTGGAGCCGTCCGGGCGGACCCGCCACGCGAGGTCCCCCTCGGCGGTCCAGCCGTACGTCGTGACCGCCCGGTCCGGGGCCCGGGTCGCCCGGACCCGTCCGAGCGCGTCGAACTCGATGCCGCCCGCGGGCGCGGGCCGGGGCGGCGGGACCCGGTGGGTCGAGCCGTCCGGCAGGGTGACCGTGCGCGCGTCGTGGTCGAACCGGGTGACGCGCCCGAGCGGGTCGGTGCGCGACAGCAGCCGGTTCGCCGCGTCCCACTCCTGCCGGGTGGTAGCGCCCAGCGGGTCGACGATCGCGGTGACCTGGCGGCGTTCGTTGATCTCGTACCGGGTCACCTGGCCCAGCGAGTTCGTCACGGACGTGACGCCGTCGTCGTACCGCAGGCGGTAGCGCAGCCAGTCACCGGCGCCGCCGGCCCGCACGCAGCGGCCCGCCTCGTCGTAGTCGTAGCCGAACCACTCGCCGTTGCGGTCCTGCCAGCGCACCAGCCGGCCCGCCTCGTCGTAGCGCAGCCGCGTGGCGTGGCCGGAGGAGTTGTGCACCTCGACCAGGTGCCGCCGGTCGTCGTAGCCGAAGGTGGGCAGGTGGAGCGCCTCGGCGGCGGTGTCGCCGGCTGCCCGTACGTGCGCGCCGACGACCAGGCCACCGGCCAGGTGCGGCACCACGACCACGCCGGAGGTGCAGGTCAGCAGCTCGGGGGTGCCGTCGGCGGCGCGTTCGACGTGCCACCCGACGTCGTCGCTGACCACGTCGCTGAGCCACGAGTCACCGTGCCCGGTGGCCGGGGCGAACAGCAGCCACCGGCCCGGCTCGGTGAGCAGCCAGCCGCCGCCGGTCAGCCGGCGCAGCGGCCCGCCCGGGCCCAGGACCGGCCGGGCCTCGTCGCCCTCGGCGGGCAGCCGGTACGTGTGGACGGAGCCGTCGGCGGCCAGGAACCGCGCGTGCGTGGCGTCGGTGACGACCCGCTGGTCCAGCGTGGAGGCCCAGGCCGGGCCGAAGCAGCGGCCCTGGCGGTAGTCGGATCGGTGGGTCCGCTCCAGCGTGAGCCCGGGGAGCCGGGCGTCCACCTCGGTGTAGATCACCCGGCCGGTGGCGACGTCGACCGGGTCGCCGACGAGCGGCGTCTGCGCGGTCGGCGTGGCGACGTCCTCGGCCGGCACGTCCTCCGGCGGGACCGGCTCCGGCGGCCGGGTCACCTCGGCCTCGTGCGCGTGGTGGGCGTCCCACCAGGCGCGCTCGGCGTCCGTCACGGCCCGCTCGGCGGCGGCGACGTCCTCCGGGTCCGCGTCGGCCCGGGACGTCAGGCCGTCCCGGCGGGCCGTCGTCTCGGACAGCGTCTTCGCCGCGTCGGCGACGGCGAGCGCGGACGCGCGCAGCCCCGGGGGGAGGTCCCGGCCGGTGACGGTGCGGGCCGCCTCCTCGTCCAGCCGGACCACGTAGCCGCCCGGCACCCGGACCTCGGCGCCGCCCCGGTGCTTGCCGGCGGCGTCGCGGGAACGCGCCACGAAGCGGAACTCGACGTCGTACTCCACCGCCGCGGTGAGCTTGTCGTCCGGATCGGTGCGCCGGGTCGGCTTGCCGGTCGTGCTGACGGCGACCTTGCCCTCGTCCTTCACCTGGCGGGCCGGGTCGGTGCGGTAGAGCTGCTGCTCGACGAGGGTCGCGGCGTTCACCGCGTTGAAGGCGTCCCGCTCGCCGACCTTGCTCGCGCCGCCCGGATGACCGACGCCGCCGACGACCAGCGGCCCGGCCGTCCTCAGCGCGAACGAATGAGCGCTGGTCTGCTCGTACTCGGTGTCGGCGCTGCGCTTCGCCGAGCCGCCGATCTTCACTGTGGCGTCCGCGCGCAGCAGCTTCGGCCGGGCCACCAGGCGGGCGTCGAGGAACAGGTCGCGGCCCAGCCGGGCCGGCATCGGCAGCGGGAACGCGCCGGCCAGCATGGCCGGCAGCGCCTTCATCCGGGTGACGGTCAGGGCGTCGCGCAGCGCTGCGGTGACGTCGCGGCCGGGTTCGACGCCCGAGGCGACGAGCGCCTGCCGGGCCGCCTCGTGCAGGTCGGGCAGGCGGACCAGGACGTCCTCGACGGCGAAGCGGCCCGGCTCGGGCAGTGGATCGAAGCCGGTGGCGGCGCGCCACACCTGCCGCCCCGCATCGGTGGTCTGCCCGGCGGGTACCGCCGTGACCGGCTCGGAGACGGCCTGCGACCGGCCCGGCGTGGCCGAGTACGTGGTGACGTCGCGGACGGCCCGGATCGACACGCCGTCCTCGGGCAGCCCCTTGCCGGTGACGGTCATGGTCAGCCGGACCGCCCCGCGGAACGTCGGCACCGGCCCGGAGACGGTGAGCGTCTGTTCGTACGTGCGGCCGGCGCGTTCGGTCGCCTTGGTGGCCCGGTTGTCGAGGGCGGCGGTGCCGGTGAGACCGGCGGCGACGGTGCCGGAGGCCGGGCCGTGCCCGGTGGTCCGGGTGGCGTCGTCCTCGACCCGTTCGGTCTCGGTGCCCTGCGCCCGCGCGGTCAGCGTCACCTGCGCCGCCGTCCGGGAGGTGGTGCGGGTGTGCGCCTCGCCGACGACCGAGCGGTCGGTGACCGACAGCTCGTCGACCACCTCGATGCCGGTGAAGCTCGGCTCGCCCATCGGCTCGGCGGTGAGCGTGACGTGGTAGGTGGAGCCCCGGAAGCGCCGCTCCACCCGGATCGGCTCGCTCCGGCCGCCGTTGAGCGCGTCCGCCAGGTGCAGGTGGGCGGCGCCGAGGAAACCGGAGCTGCCGAGCCCGCGTACCGGGTCGAACGGGCTGCGGTCCTGGGTGGACGGCAGGATCGCCTGGGCGAGTTCCTCGCCGGCCGCCCGGGCCAGGGCCCGCCGCAGGTGCGGGATGCGGTCGCTGAGGTCGACGTGGGTGGTGACGCCGCCGATGCCGAACGAGCGTTGCGGTCCGGGCCGGAACGCGGGTTGTTCCGTGTCGTCCGGGGTGCCGGGGTCGGCCGCGGCCTCGTCCTGCCGCTGCTGTTCCTGCCGGACGAGCTCGCGTTCGCGCCGCTGGTGTTCGGCCTGCGCGGCCCGCTGCCGTTCCTGCGCCCCAAGCAGCGCCCGGGTGGCCTCGTCGTGCGTCGCGGTCAGCTCGGCGAGCTCGCGCCGGTGCCGCTCCTGCAGCGCGGCGAAGGACTGGTCGACGAGCCGCCGCTCCGCCTCGCCGACCTCGCGGCGCCGGCGTACCCGGTCGACGTAGTCGGAGGCGTCGCGGCGTTCGGTGTGCTGCCGCCGCAGCAGTTTCCCGCGCTCGGTGGCCTGTGCCCGCGCCATCCGGGCGCGCTGCTCGCGCTGGTCGGCGCGGACCGTCTCGGCGTTCTCGGCGTGCCGCAGTTGCAGCCGCACGTCGGCGCTCCGGTGCCGGCGGACCCGGTCGCGGTCCTGGAGCCGCTTCAGCTCCGCCGGCGTCATCCGCATGACGACAGCGCCCGGCAGGGTGAGCCGCCGGCCGGCGCGGCGGGCCGGGGAGGCGGGCCAGAGGCCCAGCGGAAGCAGGTTGGTGTCGTGCCGCGCCTCGGCGACCACCTCCGCCTCCACGTCGACCCGCACCAGCAGCTCGCGTTCGGGCCGGCCGCCGACGCGCAGCTTCGAGATCCCCGAGACGCTGCGCTCGCTGATCCGGCCCCAGGCGCGCCGCCACGGCGTGACGGACAGGACGACGGCGCCCGCCGGCCGGCCGGTGCTGCCGCCGTGGTCGGCGGCCGGGCCGCTCACCGTGGCGACGCCGGTCGCGGAGAGGCTCAGCTCGACCGAGCGGCCGTGCGTGGTCTTGCGCGCGGTGCCGCTGGCGAAGGTCCGCTTGATCCGGGCGAACTCGTCCGCGTCGTCGAGCACCACCGGGTTCGTCGGTCGCAGCCGTACCCGCACGTCGGCGCGGGCGTCCGCGGCCCGGCGGCCGTGCCACAGGTTGCTCAGCGCCAGCGGTCGGCTGAACAGCTCGGCGTCACCGGTGAGACGCTCCGGCGACAGCTCGTCGGCGACGACTGTGGAGATCCGGCCGTCCTCGGCGGTGTAGATGTCGTCGCCGCTGGCCTCGTGCAGCGTGTCGACCACGGCTTCCTGCAGCCGGCCGGCGCCGACGAAGGACTCCACCCGGCGTCCGTCGAGGTCGTGCGGTCCGCCGGTCATCCGGCTCAGCGGCGGCGGGTACGCGATGGTCTGCTCGTCCCGGACGGCGGGGCCGGGCTCGGGAGCGGGGCGCTGCCGGGAGACCCGCGTCTCGGGAACGAGCATGCGCACGTCGAGGCGGTGGGTGCGGGGGCGCTGCTCGGACGTCGCGACGACGGTGGGCACGTCCCGGCCGTACGCCCCGACGGACAGCTGCCGGCCCGCCTGGTTGACCCGCACGCTGGACCGGGTCGTGACGGTGAGGTCGAGGGTGGCGGCGAACTGGCGCAGCCGTACCCCGGTGGGCTTGCCCTTGTCGTCGAGCGCCGGTCCGTGGCTGCTCTCGGCGGCCTGCCGGCCGGTGATCGCGCTCTCGTCGGCGGCGCTCCAGGTGACGGCGGCGCGGGGGCCGCCGAGCATCGCCGAGGCGGCCTGGCCGAGCGGGCCGAGGATGCGCGGCTCCAGGCTGATCTCGGCCGACGTGCTGCGGTCGCGCCCGCCGGTCACAGTGGACCGGGCGTCCTGTTTGGTGTCGGCGCCGATCTTGTCGTGGTCGAGCAGGTCGCCGTCGGACACGTCGCCGAGGGTGCCCCGGATGGTCACCACAGTGACGTGGTCGTGGAACGTGCCGGTGCGGATCAGCGGGATCTTCAGCCCGGGGCGGACGATCCGGTCCGCCAGGTGGCGCAGCTGGTCGGGGGAGAGCTGGGTACGCAGGTCCGCGTCGCGGCTCAGCGCCGCCTGCAGTTGCGGGGTCAGCCCGTCGGCGAGCCGCGGGTCGTCGAAGTGCCGCAGCATCTCGTCCCGGGTGGCCAGGCGGAACCGGTCGTGACCGGGCACCGACCGCACCGCTTCGGCGACCGTCTCGTAGAGCCCCTGGTCGCCGAACCGGGTCAGGTACGCGCCGCCGAACGACTCGCCCCGCTCGATGCGGGCCGGCGCGAAGTGGGTGCGGGCGGCGCCGCGCCGTCCGTGCCATTCCCGGCCGCCCGGGTCGAGCGCGGTGCCCGGCAGCCGGTCGCGGGTGGTCCACTGGAGCGCCTCGACGGAGCCGGCCAGCATCCGCGGCGGACGGCCCAGGACGCGCACCTGGACGCCGTACTCGACGCGGTACCGCACGGCGGGAGCGGTGCCCGTCACGGTCTGCTTTGCGCCGGTCCGCTCGGTGATCGTCCGGCTGACGCCGGCCTCCCGGCTGCCGCCGACCCGGGGCGCGACGACCAGGCTGAGCGGCCCTGCGTCCACACCGGGACCGGCGGTGCCCCAGACACCCCACAGCCGCTTGGCGGTGGCGCCGCCGGTGCTCTCGGCGGCGAGCGCGGACGTGTCGACGTGCGTGATGCCGTCGACGCTCTCCACCTGCTCGACGCGGCGGGCGACCAGGCGCACCTCGACCTGCTGGCTGCGGCCCGGGAAGAAGCGCCGCCAGCCGGTGCGCGCGCCGCGCGGCAGCGAGCCGGACCGGACCCAGCCGTCGTGCCGGTTCGCCGGGTCGGTGACGACCGTCGTCGGCAGCTTGCCGGCGAACGTCGCGTCGCTGAGCAGCTTCTGCACGGCCGGACGGCCGGGCGCGCCGATGCGGACCAGGTCGCCCATGCCGTCCTCGGCGAGGATCGCCTCGACCTGCTCGAAGAACGTGGCGCCCGGATCGGCCGGGCGGCTGCGTACGCTCTCCACCGCGAACCGGGCCGGCACCGGTCCGTCGAGCGCCGGGCCCGCGGCCGACGGCGCGGTCGCGCCGACCGGACGCAACCCGGTCGGTACGGCGAGAGCGACGGTGCCGGCGGCCTGGACCGGTCCGGTGTCGGGGCGGCCGGGCCGGACGAGCCGGGCGACGAAGCGGATCGGCACGCTCACCTCGGTCAGGTCGCTGACCTTGACCGTGGTGGTGGACGTGTAGGTGCTCTTGTGGGCGGCGGAGTGTTCGGTGGTGGGCGCCGTCGGCACCGAGCCGCCCACGCCGACGATCACGCCCGGCAGCGCGGTGACAGTCGCCTTCGGCTCGACGTGCCGGTCCCGGGTGTGCCGCAGCGTGTGGGTGAGGTTCTCCCGGGTCTTCGTGGTGACCTTGCGCGGGTCGTCGTGCACCCGGTCGACGGTCAGCCGGTCCCAGTCGAGGACGGCGGTCACCACCAGTTCGGCGGGGCGGCCGCCGACGGTGACCGGGTAGGGGCGGCCCGCGCCGAGGAACTGGTCGATGTCGTCGCGGCTGTCGGCCTCCACCGCGGCGACGACGTCGGCCGGCAGGCGGGGGTCGAGGGTCCGCAGCGCCGCGCCGAGCGCCGCGTCCCGGGTGGCCCGTAGCTGCTCGGCGAGGCCGAGGGTGCGGCTGTCCCGCAGGTAGGTGGGCAGGCGCCGGCGTACCGCCTCGGGTGACGGCAGCGCCGTCTCGCCCTCGGTGGTCAGCGCCGTGCCGATCTGTTCCGGGCCGGCTTCGGCCGGGGTCGCCTCGCCCGTCGTGGCCGCGTCGGTGCCGGCCTCCGGCGCAGAGAACGGCGCCAGCCCCGCCGGTGCGGTCTCCACCAGCAGGTCGGCCGGTGGCTCCAGGTCGGAGTCGGCGTCGTCCTGCGGCGTCGTCGCGTCCGGCGCGTCGGCCGGCGCGGGTGACGGGGACCGGGGTGGCACGCCGAGCCGCTCGGCCAGGTCGTAGACGTCGTTGAGTCGCTCCTCCGACCCGGTCAGCGAGTCGTGGGCGTCGTCCATGTGCGACAGCGCGGCCGTGTGCGCGCCGTACGCCCCGGGCGCCCGGGACGCCACGTCGGCGACCAGGCGCTCGGCCTGGGCGGCGGCGTCGCGCCGGTCCCGGACCGCGGTGGGCAGGTCACCGAGCGGGGCCAGCTCGGCGGTGATCCGGTCGAGGTCGGCGCGTCGCCGCGCGGTCGCGTTGACCGCCGGGTACGCCCGCAGCAGCGCGTCCGCGAGCGCCAGGTCCCGTCGTGGGCCGGGCGGGAGGCCGAGCGCCGCGGTGGCGTCGGCGGCCGCCCGGGCGGCGTGATCCGCCCAGTGCCGGGCCTCCGCCCGCAGGGCGGCGAGCCGGTCGTGCCGCTCCCGCAGGAACCGCAGGTCCGCGTCGGCGCGCGCCGCCGTCGACTCGGCCCACGCGGCGTCGTCGCGCAGGTCGCGTACGGTCGCCACCTCGGCGGCCGAGGCGGCGAGCGAGGCGCGTACCCCGGCGTCCCGGTCGCGGATGTGCTCCTCGGTCCGGCCGGCGATCTCGCGCAGCCGCCGCGCGTCGGCCGTGTCCCCGGCCCGGGCCGCCGCGTCGACGCCGGCCCGCGCCAGCTTCGGTGCCTCGTCGGCGCGCTGGTCGAGCTGGAGCTGGCTCTCCGACAGGTCGGCCACCCGGTTCGCCGCGTCGCGGTGCAGCCCGGCGGCGCGCCGGTGCGTGGCGTCGGCCCGGGTGGCGTCGTCGAGGGCCGGAGCGAGCGCGTCGAGCGCCGGCCGGGTCCGGGTCTCGACCTCGGTGGCGTCGGACCGCGCCCAGGCGGAGAGCTGCGCGACGGACCGAGCCGTCCGGTCGGGGTCGACCTGACCGACCGGGGTGTACGCGTCGAGCACGTGCGACAACTCGGTGACGGTGAGCCGGGCGGGGTCGGTGGGTGACGCCTCGAACTCGACGAACCGGGTGTCACCGGTCGGCGGGGTGAGCGCTTCGCCGTCCGGGCCGCGACTGTCGCTGCCGGTGACGATCGCGTGTCCGGTCGACCCGGCCCACACCACGCCGCCAGGCGCGATGATCCTGGTGCCGGGCAGTTCGCGGGCGAGCTGCGCGGCGAAGCCGTCCCGGCGGTCGGTGCCGCTGTCGCAGACGATCAGGACGATCGGGCGTCCCTGCCAGCGGTCGTGGTCCTCGCGGATGCGCGCGGCGAGCTGCGCCGGGGTGATCCGGGCGTCGCCGACCCGGATCGCGTCCGTCTCGCCGTGTCCGAACACGTGGTAGCGGTCGGGCCGGTCCGGGAAGTCCCGGGCGGTGGACCTGGTGGCGCGGTCGTCGGGCGCGGCGAACACCAGGCCGGAGTCGACGGCGCCGCCGGTCGTGGCGC
Organism: Micromonospora sp. II; assembly: GCF_001709195.1. NCBI lineage: Bacteria > Bacillati > Actinomycetota > Actinomycetes > Micromonosporales > Micromonosporaceae > Micromonospora > Micromonospora sp. II. Next base: position 96,395 of record NZ_LYXF01000089.1, read on the forward strand.
TCGTGGTCGTGGTCGTGGTCGTTGTCGTGGTGGCGGTCGGCGCGAACGTGGCGAGGCCGTCGTCGCCGAACATCCCGAAGTCGCCGGACTCGCTGTCGCTGTCGTCGCCGGTGTCAGCCGCCGGGGGCGGCGGGGGCACGTACGGCGCGTAGGTGACCCCGCCCCACGCGTCGATCGTGCGGACCAGCGCCAGCCGGCCCTGCGGCTTGGCGCCGCGCACCTGATACTCCCGGACCGGGCCGCCCGCCCCGTCGTGCACGGTGAGGTGCACCCGGCTGCCCCGGGCGGCGGCGAACTCGACCACGTCGTGCGCGTTGCCGATCCGCTGCCGTTCGGCGTCGTCGATCGGGGCGCCGCGGCGCTGCGTGCCGGGGTCTGGTGCGAGGGCCGCCCGCACGAAGTGCCCGTTGTCGTACGGGCGCTGCTGCCGCATCGCGGCGGCGTCGTCCAGCACGATCGTGTCCCGGCCCGCCCGCAGGGTGTCGATCCGCAGGGTGTCCGCGTCGGCGCCCGGCAGCCCGGCGGCGATCGCGTCGTAGAGGGAGCCGGGCTGCCGGCTGAGCCCACCACGATCGGCGATGGCGGTGGCGGCGGCGAACTCCTGCTGGATGGTCCCCGAGTCGTTCGACGTGGCGACCAGGTGCGCGGCGACGAGGCGCTGGCTGGTCGGCAAACCCACGGTCCGGGCCGGCTTCGACGAATCCAGGTCGGGGTCGACGGTGAACTCGCCGCTCGGCTCCGGCGCGGGACCGGACCCGGGCGGCGGCAGCGAGACGGTGGTGACGAGCCGGTTGTGCGGCTGCGCGCCGAGCTGCTGGAGCTGCTCCGGCGTCAGCGACTCCTGCCACGTGCGCGGCGGCTCGCCCGGGGCACGCGCCACCCCGGCACGGCGGGGCGTCACGTCGGTGGGGGCGGCGAACGGCTTGCCGGCGGCTCTGTCGGGCTTGCGCAGCTCGGCCCGGTACTCCTTGAAGCCGGTGCCCTCGGTGTAGAACAGCTGCCGGTTGGCGTTCGTGGGCACGGCGTGCGACTGGGGCAGGAAGTTGCCGGCGGCGAAGTCGGCCGCCAGCCGGGACAGGTCGGTGGGCGTGGCGGCGCCCACGAAGTCCGTCATGAACCCCAGGTCGCGGTCGGGGTGCCTGTTGTTCTGCGACTCGACCTGGACATCAGTGGTGAGGACGTCCGGGGGCAGGCCGGCCGGCGTCGCCGCGCCGTGGGCGACGGCCAGCTCGTCGCCGTACGCCTGGTGCAGGCTCTCGGCCAGCAGGAGGAACTCGGCGCCCGCGTCACCGAACCGGACCTCGGGCCGGCCGAGGACGAGCAGGCCGTCGACGAAGAGGTTCGGCTCCGGCGAGTACGGGAGCATGGGGTGGACGGTGGCCTGCCGGTCCCGGGAGCGCATGTCCTCGTCCACGGCCGTGGCGAAGTCCCGGACGAACTTCTCCTGCCCGGCCTCGGTGGCGAGCTTGCCGAGCCCGCCGTGGACGGCGGCCAGCTTCTGCCGCTCGATCCCGAGTTCCTTGCGCGCCTCCCGGTCGTCGCGCGTGGCGAGTTCGGCGATCCTCGCCTCGTGGTCGCGGGCGCGTCGTTCCAGCCGTTCCCGGGTCCGCCGGACCAGATCCGCGGCGTCGCCGACCCGGTAACCGCCGGAGATCATCAAGGGCCGGGCCGGGGAGTCCGCCTGCTGCCCGGTCGCCTCCGGGTCGAACCGGGTCGCCCGGTCGACGCGGTCGAAGACGTGGGTGCCGTCGGCGACCGTCCGGGCGCCCCGGTCGAAGTCCTGGATCGAGACGTACGGGTAGCGGCGGTCCGCGCCGTCCGGGCCGCCCTGCGCGAGGCCCCGGATCGCGGCCACCGTGTCGGGATCGCGCAGCACCTGGTTGCGGGTGCGGCCGTACGGGAACTTGTCGTTCTTCGTGCCGACCGCGTAGCCGTTCACCGCCACCGGCACGTCGAGGCTCTCGGCGAGCCGGGCGGCCCGGGCGACAGCGTCCCGGAACGCCAGGTCCGGCACCTCGGCGGTGGTGTTGACGCCGAAGACGAACGCGACCCGGGTGCCCGGGGCGAGGCCCTCGGTGACGGCACGCACCACCTCGGGGATCTGGTCGACGTCGGCGGCCGGGAGCATCGAGTTGACGACGAACCCGATCGGCGCCGCCTCGGCCTTCAGGTCGATCGTCGCCTGCCGGTAGTTGCCCGGGTCGACGTCGCGGGTGTGTCCGGTCAGCTCGTCGAACCGCGCGTTGCGGCCGCCGGGCACCCGTACCGGCTCGAACCGGGCCGGCCGCGTCCGTGGCGGCAGCGCGCCGCGATCGGGCGAGAGCACGTCGTGCCGCAGGCCGGCGATCCGCTCGACGCCGCGGGCCAGCAGCCGCGGCTCGTTGCCGGGCTGCGGCGTGGTGGTCGCCATCAGCGAGTTGTCGTCGCGGACCAACGCGCGCTCCAGGGCCCGGCCCGGTATCGCGTACTCGTCGCGCAGGCCCAGGAAGTGCCCGATCTCGTGCGCCAGGTCCAGGTCGGACGAATGCGTCGACCAGGCGGTCTGCGCGGTCGGCGACGGAGTGCCGTGCAGCGCGACGACGGCGTGCGCCTCGCCGGGCCGGGTCACGAACTCCACGGTGACGTTCAGTTGGTCGCGGTCACCGATGCGGAAGCCCTGGTTGTAGATCCGGTCGACCGCCTCGGTCACCCGGGTCTCCACCTCGTCCCGGGCGGCGGCGGCCGTGGCGTCGCGCGCGTCCAGGAAGACCTTGACCGTGAAGTCCTGCACGTTCCGGTCGCCGAGGTCAAGCACCCGGTGGTCGTACGCGATGCGGTTGTCGACCGCTTCGAGGCGCAGGCGGGGGCGGCCGGCTGCCGGAAGGGGCAGACCGGCCCGCTCGTAGGAGCGCGCGACCACGTCCGGAACCCGGGTGTCCGGACTCGGGTCGCGGACGATCACGTCGTACGCGCTGGTGTTCGCGATCCGATGCGGCGCGGTGTCGCGCTGCTCGTGGCGCGCCCGGGCGATCTCGTCGCGGGTCTTGGGTACGTCGAGCCGGGCCGGCGGGGGCCCGGCCGCGCGGGCGGTGGTGTCCACCGGGGGCGCGCCCGGCGCGGCCTCACGCGGGCGGGCCTCCGGGTCCAACGGCAGACCGGTGACCGTGGCGAGGGCCTGGTCGACCTGGTCGGAGCCGGTCTGGCTGAGGGCCTGCTGCCACCCGTCGAAGTACGTGCGGACGCTGCCGTCGTCGTCCTGGACGAAGTCCCGCAGGGTGGCGGGATCGCCGCCGTGCCGCAGGTACTCCGACGCCGCCAATAGCCGGTCGCGGCCTTCGCCGGAGTCGGTCCGGACCGACGCGGGCCCGTGCTCCCACGGCCGGGTGTCACCCGCGGACGCGGTCACCGAGAGCGTGGGCTTGCCCGCCGCGAGGGACTCCTGCCAGGTGTTGGCGCCCTCGGTGACCACGAGCGTGGCGCGGTCGCGGAGCCCGGCCATCTGCTCCGGCGAGACGCGGGGCAGCGCCGCGACGTGGACGTCGGGGTTGCCTGTCGTGAAGCTCCGGTCGGCGTCGCCGACCACCAGGACGACAGTCGGCCGGCCGGGCCGGGCGGCGACGGCGAGCCGGCCGACCACGTCCCTGTGCTCAGGAGTGGCCTCGGTCATGCCGTAGTAGACGAGCACCACGTCGGTGCCCGGGTCGTCGACCAGGTTCGCGAGAGCGTCGGCCCCGGGAACGCCGGTGGCCCTGACGACCTCGGCGGCGGCCGGCGGCGGGGTGGCCGGTGGCCGGCCACGGTAGGTCGGCACACCGGTCAGGATCTCGTCCAGATTCTTGACCGTCCCGTCCGCGCCGCGGAACTGACGGGGGAACTTGTCCCACAGGAACGGCTGGAGCGTGAGCACGTCGTGCTTGCCGTTGTGGGCGGTGCGCAGCCCACGCTCCCAGTTCTCCTGGAACCACTCCTCCTTCTTCTCCCCGCTTACCTCCGAGCCGTCGTTGTTCTTCGCGTCGACGGCCGGCAGGACGATCAGGACGGCGCCCGGAGGTAGCGTTTCGGCGCGGACCAGGTCGAGGCGCAGGCCCTGGCCGACTTCCTGAGCGGTGGTCTCCGCCTCTTTCCGGAACGACGGCTGCAGATCCCGTCGCCAGTCGGGCAGATCGCTGCCGCCGGCGCCCGGCCACTGCCTCTCCTTCCAGTCCCGCTCCTTGCGTAGGTCGTCGGCGGGCGTCTGTATCCGCCCCTCGCCCGGGTCGACGGGCTTCTGCTGCGGACGCATGACGACGTTCATCCCGCCCCGGCGACCGGTCCACTCGCGGTGGAACAGGTCGTACGAGCCCACCGGGCTGTCGAAGTCGGCCTGCCGGCCGAGCTGCCCGGCGTAGTACGGCGTCTTGTTGCTGGGGTAGGTCAGCACCACAGTGCCCTGGTAGCCGGTCGCGGCCAGCCCGTCGAGCATGGCGACCGTCGCCGCCTGGTGGCCCAGGCCCGGGGAGCCCTGGTCGAGGACGTGCACCATCTGGTACTTGTCGGTGAGCGCTCGCCCGATCGCCGTCGGCACGGGCTGCTGCCGGGGCGGCAGCGTGGCAGCGGAGAGGTCCGCCCGCTGCGGGACGGTGTTCCGGGTCGGCGCTCCGGCCGGCCGGGGCGGGCGACCGGGCGTGGCCGGTGGTGGTGGCGGAGGGGCGGGCACCCCGGGGGGAGGCGGCGGCACCGGGGCGATGGGTGGCGGTGGTGGCGGGGGCACCGGGGCGATCGGAGGCGGTGGCGGTGGGGGAACCGGAGCGACCTGCGGCTCTGACGGTGTCGGGGCCGGCGCACGCGACGGGACCTGCGGATTCGGATTCGGGTACGGGTCCGGCGCCTGCTCGCGCGTCGTGGGTGGGGGCGGCAGCTCGCGTACCGGTCCCGCGGTCAGCGCGGCGTCGTGGATCGTCGCCAGATCCTCGGCGGTGAGGTAGTCGACCGGCCCGGTCGAGGTCGCGGCCTGCTCCGACGACGTCGGCAGGACGTCGACCTCGAGACCCATCACGCCCGAACGGTCCACTGTGGTAAGTAGGTGTTCGTCGGCCTGGTGACCCTCCTTGGCGCCGAGGTAGTGCATCACCTCGTGCACCATCACACCGAGGCGGTCGCCGGTGTTCCACAGATGCTGGTCGGAGCGGACGCCGGTCTCGGAGGTCACCTCGACCGGCGGGTTGCGGCGCGGATCGGCCTGCCAGTCGCGGGTCATGCCGTCGCGCCACGGCGGCGTGTCGACGACCAGGTCGATGTGCAGCAGCCGGCCGTCGGGCAGCGTGTACCTGTCGTTGACCATCTCGTCGACGGTGCGCTGCACGGCGTCGGCGAAGTCCCGCAACTCCTGCGGGGACATCCGGTCGTTCTTCGAGACCAGATCCAGGTGTACGTCGAACGACCGGTAGTCGCGCCCGTCGGCGGTGAACTCCCGCGTGGTGAAGTCGATGGTCGTGATCTCGCCGCGCAGCAGGTGCGTGCCGGGGACGACGGTGTCCTTCCACGGGACGTACCGCTCGGTGCGCAGCCGTTGCGGCTCCGCGTCCGCCTTCGCCCGCTGGAACTGCGGGCTCGGCGTGGCCCGGCCGGGCGTTCCGGTAGCCGGGGTGACGGGTTGAGTCGTTCCCGGGTCGCCGGTCCGGGCCGGGCCGGGGTGGGAACCGGCCTGCGCGAGGTCGTCCCGGCCGCCGGTGTGGTCCGCGCCCACCGGGGCGTGGGCGGTCGTCGCACCCTCCACGGTGACGGCTGGACCGTCGGTGGTGACCACCGGCCCGGTCGGTGTGGACGCCGCAGTCGCGGGTGCCGGGGTGGCCGGCGCGTCGATGCCCCCTGCGGGACCGGTCGCCGGTGGCACGCCGACCGCAGCGACCTCGACCGAGACGCCGCCCGCCTGCTCCCGTACCGGTGGCAGCACAGGCGCGGCACCGGTGCTGTCGGCCCGCCCCGCCGCGGGCGTGGCCGCCGACGGCGGGTTCGGCGAGGACGTAGGGGTGGCGGGTGCGGGCGGGGCGGCCGACGGCGTGGCCGGGGAGGACGTAGCGGGGGACGGCGCGGTCGTGGACGGCGTCGGTCCGGCCGGGGCTCCCGGTGGGGAGCCGGAGGTGGCGGGCGGCTGCGTCGCCGACGTCGACGGCGTGGTGGTGTCGAACCCGGGCAGCCCACCACCCGACGTCGAGACGTCCGGTCCGGCCAGGGTGCCGTCGCGCGTCGTCGCGGCGTCGGTGACCACCGTCGCGGGGGCGGCCGAGGGCGCGCCGGTGGCGGTCGACGGGCTTGCGGTCGCAGTACCCGTCGAGTCGCCGCGCGCGGACCTGTCCCCGGTGGAGACCGGGGCCTCCGTCCCGCCGGCCGTGTTGCCGGTTCCGGCGGGGTTGCCGGCGCCCTGGCTGCCGGTGCCGTCGCGACCCGCGCCCTGACCACTCGCGACCGGGCCGTCGGCGCCGCTCTGCCCACCGGCCGTCGCGCTTCCAGCGCCGGTCTGCCCACCGGGGGCCGAACCCGCACCCACCTGGACGCCCGGGCTTCCCGCGCCCTGCTGACCCGGCCCCTGACTACCTGGACCCTGACCGGCGCCGCCCTGACTCCCGGCGCCTTGACCTCCGGAGCCCTGACCCCCGGAGCCCTGGATGCCGCCGACCGAACGGCCCGGACCGGAGTCGCCGGCGGCGCCACCGGCGGCGCCGGAGCCGTCGGCGGGCAGCCCACCGACGCCCTGGTTCCCGGCGCCGCCGTGACCTGCGCCCGTCCCGGTGGGGGAGCCGACGGGCGGGGGAACCGGTGGTCCTTCCACGCTCGTCGGCGGCGGCGTGGACGGCGTGGTGGTGAGGCTGTTCGTCTCGATCTTCGGTGGCGCCTTGGCGCCCGCGCCGGGGCCGTAGCTGTTGCCGACCACTGTGGCGTAGTGGTGCGCCATCCCGCCGATCAGCGAGGAGGACATGGTGGCCCACGGGTTGAATCCACCGCCGCCGACCATCATGGTGAACAGGCCCTCGAACAGCGTCTCGGCGAGCGCCGACAACCCTTCCCGGGACAGGATGCTGTCGTTGATCTTCGGGAAGAACTTGCCGCCGATCATCTGCACGCCGCTGACGCCCGCGCCGATGAAGGCACCACCGGCGAACGAGATCGCCAGGTCCTTGTAGTCGAGGGACTTGCGGTTTCCCTCGATGATCTGGGTCACCTGGGCGGCGGCGCTCTGCCAGAGTTCCTCCAGGCCCTCCTGGAACGCCTCCCAGGCCAGCCGCATCAGCATGTGCCGCAGGCGCTGCCGGAACAGGTCGATCAGAGCCTTGACGATCTCCTGACCGATCTTGATCAGGGCGGGAACCGCCGCCGCGCCGAAGCCGGAGGCCAGCGCGATGGCGATCTCGACGACCTGGGTGAAGGCCGCGATGACGATGTTGTACTGGGTGTTCTCCGAGTCCAGCGCGAAGTTGTACGCCGATCCGCCCAGCGCCAGCGCGATGTTGCCGCCGGCCGGCACGTTCTTGGTGATGCCCACCTGGTACTGCTGGAACGCGTCCATCGCCGGGCCGGACAGGCTGCCGGCCAGCCCGTAGCCGAGGTTGGCGGTGGCGCCCATCCCGTTGAGGATGGTGCTGCTGAGCGCGTACAACTCGTCGCCCATTGCGCGAAGGGCGGTGGGGTCGGCCTTCGGGTACTCCTCACCGACGGCGACGAGGATCAGGTCGTACGCCCACTGCCACTGCGGGTCGTTGGGGATGTGGAAGTCGGGCATGTGCTACCGGCGACGGGTGGTGGGTGGCTCAGGCGCCGGTGATGATCGGCGAGGGCGTGCCGTCCGGCGCGTAGCTCAGGTACAGCGGCTGGTAGCCGGGGACGGTGGGGTCGGCGGCCGGGTTCTCCTTGACGACGAAGAATCGGCCCTGTCCGGGATCGATCTCCCTGCCGTCCGGGGTGGTGACAGGCGTTCCGGCCAGCGGGGTGATCGAGTCGTAGAGGTTCGCGTCCACCCGGGTGCTGCCGTCCGCGAACGGGTTGAGCGCGATCAGCCGGTACCCGTCGGGCAGTGGCCGGCCGCCGACGTGCGCGGTCGCGTACTCCGGCTTGGAGAAGTAGGACGAGATGGCCGGCGTGGCGGCGGTGACCGGGATCAGCGGCTCGGCGGGCTCCACCGGCAGCAGCGGCGTGCCCTGCTGCCGCGGAAGGAGCCTGGCCTGCTCGGGGACCGGCTCGCCGGCCGCCCGGCGGCGGGACAGCAGATGAGGCCGGCGCGGCTCACCCTCCGCGGCAGGCTCCGGCACGTCGCCGGTGGCCGCCGCCCGCATCGGGTACGCGGGGCGCCGCAGGCCGTCGAAGTCCTTTGCCAACATCCGGCTCACGTCGGCGGCGGCCTCGTCGGCCTCGCGGTACGCCCGGCCGCTCTCCTTCAGGCCCTCGGCGGTGTAGTGCAGGGTGCCCTTGACGCCGCCGATGATCGCTTCGAGGTTGTCCATGCCCTGCAGGAACTTCTCCGAGAACTCCTTGCCCATGTCGTCGTCGCCCCAGGCGTTGGAGTACCGGGCGCGCAGCGCGATCGCCTGGGCGAGGTAGGACTCGTAGAGCTGGACGTGCGACTCGTACGCCTTGCCGAGCCCTTCCACACCGTCCGGGTCGACCCACAACCGGCCGCCGGGATTGTTGCCGGTCATTCGGGTCCCCGGGTCAGGAGTTCCCGCACGCTCGTCACCATGCGCGGCTCCTTCGGCAGGAACGCGTCGGCGCCGGCCTGGCCCCGGACCAGCTTGTGGGCGTCGACACCGTCCGGCAGCATCGGCGCCAGCACGTCGGCCGCCTGGTTCATGACCTGTTCCTTGGCGTCGGCGTAGGTGTCGAGGACGAGCCGGGTCAGGTCGGCCGTGGTGAGCCGCTTGTGGGCGCCGGTGGGGAACTGGATGTCGGTGAGCACGCCGTTCTGGCCGACGGTGACGCTCACCTCGCGGCGCGGTGACGACGCGGTGGCCGAGAGCGCGCTCATCCGGGCCTGCATCTCCGTGAGGCTGTTGCGCTGCCGCTCGTACTCCTGGAACAGGCCTTCGATGCGCTCGCTGTAGTTCACGACGGACCACTCCCTCGACGTCGCCGTCAAGTGAAGACGGCGCGGCCGTCGCGCCGGAACTCCGGCCGGGCATCAGTGCATGAAAGTGCAACCACTTTTCCCGGCCTCCCGGCCGTCGCCGCCGGGCGCGGGGGCGCTGCCGTGCAATGTTGGGTGACGTTCGGACATGGCGGCGCGACGAAGTTGCGCCCGCACGGGGCGGCGGATCAACACTCTTCCCTGCCACCTTTCCCTGACATGAGGAGTCCGGCCGTGACGATGCCGAGCGTCAGCACCACCGAAGCGGGTATGCAGCGGGCTGCCCAGGAGTTCTCCGACAAGGCCACCGAGTTCACCAGCCAGCTGCGCGCGGTCAACGGGCAGATGGCCGTCCTGATCTCCTCCTGGACCGGCCAGGCGTCGCAGGGCTTCAACCAGGCCATGGACAACTGGGAGAACGCGTTCCAGCGGGTCATCAACGAGCTGCTGAACATGCTCGAGGTCATGGGCGTGACCACCAAGGGCTACCAGGCGGCCGAGGACGAGGCGTCGAGCGTGGCCAGCTCCTTCGGCGCGGCCCTGCCGGGCATCTGAGCCGTACCCCCGATCCCTGATCTCTCGAGAGGACTGACGTGTCCAACTACACCTTCGACTTCGTGCAGGCAGACGCCGTGCTGACCGACATGCACCGCATCAACGGCCAGATCCAGTCGTCGCTGGAGGAGATGGAGCGCACCGTCGAGGCGAGCCTCGCCCAGTGGACCGGTGCCGCCCAGCAGCAGTACCACGTCTCGAAGGTGGCCTGGAACCAGGCGGCCGACTCGATGGTGGGCTACCTGGAGCAGGCCCGGCAGACGCTGCTGCGGATCTCGGACAACTACGGCACCACCGAGCAGCGTCACGCCATGATCTGGAACGACGTCCGCGGCGGTTGATCCGCCGGGCGGCTGCCGCGGACGCGGCGCGGCAGTCTCCGTCGTCCGTCCCCGGCCCGGTGAGCTAGACGATCCGGGCCGCTGGGGTCTGCGCCTTCGTCCCGCCGCCGTCGACTCTCGAGTGGAGTGATCTCCTTGGCCCGCATTGACTGGGGATACGCCAGCCCCGAAGCCATCGCCGCGATGAACGCCTACGGCATGGGCGACGCCGCCATCGGGAAGCCGGAAGGCACCACTCAGGCGGCGTACGACTCCTGGATGGCCTTCTACAACAAGCACCAGAACCGGCGCACCGGCGTGGATTTCGACAGGTGGAAGGACGAGGTCCGCGCCGAGCACCCGGAGTGGATCGAGGCCCGCGAGTGGTACGACAGGAACATCCTCGACATCGACGGCTGGCGAAACCTCGTCAAGGAGTACAAGGCCAACATCACCGACCCGTCGAACGTGAAGCCGCCCGCGTTCACCGACAAGCCCGACTGGATCGACGAGACGAAGACCCCGACGAACTCGGGCTTCACCCCGCCGGGCATCAGCCCGACGTTCAAGGGTGACACCGCCTCGACCAGCGGCGTGGCCGTGAACACCGCCGCGCTGGAGTGGTTCGCCAACGAGGTGCTGGGCCGGATCACCGGTCCCGGGAACATCCTGCTCACCACCGTGGACCAGTTGAACGCTGTCGACCCGCGGCCCGGGGCCTTCGCCCGCGCGGAGGTGCTGCGGCAGGCGGTGGTCGGGGCGACCGCCCAGGACGGCGGCGTCAAGGGCGACACGAAGGACATGCTCGTCGACATGAACACGGCCCTCCTCGCCGTGCAGCACGCCCTGCTGAAGATGGCCGCCCAGTACAAGAACCTCGAAGAGCTGAACTCGCTGACCACGGAGAAGCTCAACGAGGTCATGGGTGACTCCTTCAAGGGCCTCGACAACCTGAGCACGTACGGCCAGAAGATCATCAAGACCGACGGCAACTAGCGCGGCCGGGCGGTTCTCGCCGCTCGCGAAGAGGGACGGGGCATGGGCAACGGTCTCGGTGAGAGCAAACTCGACGGGTGGAACGACCCCGCGGAGGAGGCAGGGACCTTCCCGCCGAAGGTGATTCCCGTCGGTGACCTGTACGACTACCGGACCTGGGCGACCGAGACCCGGGGCTGGCGCAAACTCGAGGCCGCGGTCAACGGGGGCGCCGCGGTGTTCAGCGAGGCGGGACTGCAGTACGCCGCCTCCCGCGTCAACGTCGCGTCGGTGGTCGAGGCGGCGCGGGCGTTCCAGGCGACGCAGGACCTGCTGATCTGGCTGGAACAGACCATCCGTACCGCTGTCGCCTCGATGGTCGGTGACGACAAGGCGTGGCAGGGACCCGCGGCCAGCGCGTTCCGCGACAAGATGAACTTCTACGCGGACCTGCTCGGCAAGCAGGCCGAGCACCTCGCCGGCGGCAAGGTCCCGGACTCCGACACCGCGTCGAACGCCATCAACTCCTCCCCGAACCTCACGTCGCTGCCGTCGCAGCTCTACGACGCGGCCAACCACCTCTCCTGGGCCCAGCAGACGATCGCCTACCTGGACGGCGAGTGGGCGAGGATCGCCTCCCAGAACGGCGTCGGCAGCGGCAGCGGCCCGGTGCCGATCAGCGGCACCGAGTACGAGAAGCCGATGGCGCAGCAGATGGCCGAGGTCGTCCACACCGTCGCCGAGCAGTACCGGATCACCACCGACAAGGCGAAGACGGCCGGGGTCACCATGCCGACGCCGAGCATCAGCATGCCTGCGACGTCGCCGTTCCCGACGCCGAACATCACCACGATGAACCTGTCGGCGCCTCCGACGCTCACCCCGCCGGTGTTCACCACGCCCTCCATCGGCGGCATCACCACCGCGCCCCTCACCGCGCCGCCGAACATCACCGTCCCCACGATCACGCCGCCGAACCTCGGCGGCATCGGCGGGCCGGGTCCCGGCCAGGGCCCGGGGACCGTCACCCCGCCGTCGTTCTCCGGCCCGGGCGAGATCGGCGGCCCCACCCCGGGCGGAGGTGGCGTCGGCGGCGGGCTGCCCGGCTTCGACGCCCCGGCGTTCAACGGCCCGGGCGGTATCGGCGGCGGCGGGCTGCCCGGCGGCGGCGTACCGGGCGGGTTCGTCCCCGGGGCGGTGCCGCCGGGGATCAAGCCACCGGGCTCGGCGAATCTCGGCGGCGGCGGTTCGGTGAAGCCGCCGTCGTTCTCCGGCCCGGGCGAGGTCGGCGGTCCGAAGCCCGGAGGCGGAGTCGGCGGGGGCGCCGCCGGCGGCGGGTTCACCCCGCCCGGCGTTCCGGGACTCGGCTCACCCGGCGGCGCCGGCAACGGCGCCGGCGGCAGCCCCGGGCTGCCGGAGAAACCGGACGCGAACGGGCTGCTGGGCAACGGCAAGGACTTCACTCCCGGCGCGATCAGCGGCGTGGACATCCCGGCCGCCCCGGGCGGCGCGGTACCCGGTGGCGGCGGCTTCCAGTCGCCGATGATGCCGGGCATGCCCGGCGCCGGTGCTCCCGGCGCCGGTGGCGGCGGCGCACCCGCCGTTCCCGAGGCGCCGGACGCCAAGGGCCTGGTGGAAGGTGACGCGGCCGACTGGCAGTCGCCCGGGTTCGACGGCGTGCAGGTTCCCGGCGCGCCGTCCGGCGTGTCGTCCGGCGGCGCCGGGCTGGGCGCGCCCATGCCGGCCATGCCCGGCATGCCGGGCCCGGCAGGAGGCGCGAACGGTTCCGGCGCCACCGACTCGCCCGACGCCCGAGGGCTGGTCAGCGGCGACGCCGACGACTGGCGGCCCGGCGTCGACGCCGGCGTGCCGGACGGGTCCGGCGGCGCGCCGGCCGGTGGCGACGGGCTCGGCGGCGTCGACGGGCCGCAGCTTCCCGCCACGTTGCCAGTGGCCTCGGACGTCGGCGTCGACTCGCCGGTGGCGACGGCGCCGGCCGGCATGCCGATGATGCCCGGAGCGCCAGGCGCCCCCGGCACGGGTACGCCCGCCGGTGGCGTGCCGGACGCGCCGGACGCCTCCGGGCTGATCGAGGCGGATCCCGGCGACTGGAGCCCGCCGGCCCCGGACACCGGAGCGCCGGACGCGCCGTCGGGCGCGGGAGCCGGTGGCGCGGGACTGGAGACGCCGGTCCAATCCGCGCCGGACGTGCCGCCGCCGGTCGCTGGTGACTCGTCCACCGACGCAGTGGCCGTACCCGAGGTGGTGGTCCTGCCCGGCCGGACGGAGGCGACGCCGGTGGCCGTCGGGACGCTGCCGCCCACGCCCGCCGGAACCACACCCCCGGCCAGGCCCGGCGCGTCCGGTCCGGTCCGGCCCGGCGAGGCCGGCCGGACCCCGGCCGCAGCAGCGGGCTGCTCGCCGGACGCGGACGTCGCGGCGGGGGAGTCGCGCGACGGCGCCGAGCCGCCGCGTGCGTCCGTACCCGAGGCGGTCGCGCCACCGACAGTGATGGAGGCGCCGACGGCTGTGGAGCCGCCCACCGGTGAGGCGGGCGGCGGAGAACCGGACGAGGCGCGCCGCAAGACCGGCGGCGGCGTCCCGGTGGCGGACGTCGAGACCGTCGTGCTCCCCGGGACGCTCGGGCCGGCGGCCGCGGGCGCGGTGGCCGGTCTCGCCGGCCGGAGCCCACGGGCGGGCGGCCCCGCCGACCCGGCCCGGGCCGGCACGCTGCGGCGTCGCTCCGGACGCGACGAGGACCGGGAGCCCGCGGAGAGCGCCGACCCCGCCGCCGGGCTGCGCGAGGACGACGCCGTCTGGGGCGGCGACGGCGACACCCGCCACCACCCGGCGGACGACCACGTCCCGCTGGTCCGGCCGGACGAGGACCCGGACGACAAGGCCGGGTGGGACGACCTCAGCGACGCCGACTGGCTGACCGGCGCGCCCGCCGACCAGGGCACGGAAAGGTGAGCATGTCCGAGACACCGGGGCCCCGGCGTGCCGTGTGGCGACGGGTCCCGCCTGCGAAGGCGACCCGGCCGGCCGACGGCACGTCCGACTTCTTCAGCGCCGACCTGGACAAGATGCGCCGCTGCGGCGAGCCCGCGGCCAGCGACGCGGAGTTCATGGAGGCGCTCGCGACGGCGGAGAAGGAGGAGGCCGAACGCGCCGAGGCGTTCTGGGCCGAGCAGGAGCGGCGCCGCAAGGAGGAGCAGGAGCGGGCGGAGAAGGAGAAGAAGCGCCAGGCCGAGGAGGACGACGACGTCAAGGTGACCGAGCGCTACCGCAACGACCGGTACGCCGTGAAGCTGCTGCGCCAGGAGAACACCGCCTGGGGCGGCGACGACGCCGGGGTGGGGCGGCTCGGATGAGTACGGTCACCGTCAAGCGCCCGCCCCGCGCCACCGGCCCGGAGGCGCCAGAGGGCTCGATCGAGCTCCAGGAGCCGCCGCTGATGGCCGAGGAGGCCCCGCTCGACTTCCGCTCGTTCGCGATGGTCGTGCCGATGGGCCTCGGCATGGGCGCGATGCTCGCCATGTTCGGCCTCTACAACCGCGCCCCGATCATGTACGTGATGGGCGGCGCGATGGCCGGCGGCATGCTGCTCATGGGCGTCATGCAGATCGGCCGCGCGGCCGCCGAGCGTAAGCGCAAGATGCGCGGCGAGCGCCGCGACTTCCTGCGCTACATCGGGCAGCTGCGCAAGCAGGCCCGGGACGCGGCCGACCAGCAGCGCCGGCACGTCCTGTGGAACAACCCGCAGCCGGGCTGGCTGTGGTCGATCGCGATGGGCAGCCGGCTGTGGGAGCGCCGGCCCAGCCACGACGACTTCGGCCGGGTCCGCATCGGTCTCGGCCGGCAGGCCGCGATGCTGAAGTTCAACCCGCCGTCCACCAAGCCGATCGAGGACCTGGAGCCGCTGTCGTCGATCTCTCTGCGGCGCTTCTCCGAGGCGTACCGCACGGTGTCCGGCATCCCCACCTCCGTCGGACTGCCGAGCTTCACCAGCGTCGAGTTCGAGGGCGCCATCGACCCGGCCATCGACCTGGCCCGCGCCATGGTGGCGCAGCTGGCCACCTTCCACGCCCCGGACGAGCTGCGGATCGCCGTGCTCGCCGCCGAGGTGCACCGGGGCCCCTGGGAGTGGGTCAAGTGGCTGCCGCACAACGCGCACCCCACCGCGTACGACGCGGCGGGCCCGGTCCGGATGTTCGCCGGCAGCCACGACGCGCTGATGGACATGCTCGGCCCCGAGATCACCGACCGGGGCGACCACGACCGGGCCGTGAAGCCGACCACCAGCGAGCCGTTCCTGGTGATCGTCGCGCACCTGGTGGACCTGCCGGACAGCTCCCGCCTGCTCGGCGCGGGCATCCGCAACGTGGTGCTGCTCGACCTGACCGGCGCGATGCCCGGCGGCCCGAAGGTGCTGAGGCTGACCGTCACCGATGACACCGTGGAGTTCCCGGCCGGCGCGACGACCGGCACGGCCAGGCGCGACGGGCTCGACGAGACCCAGTGCGAGGCCCTGGCCCGGATCATCGCGCCCAAGCGGACCAGCGGCACGCTGGAGGTCTCCGACGAGCCGCTGGACACCAGCTTCGAGCTGACCACGCTGCTCGGCATCCGCGACGCGATGACCTTCGACGTGCAGGCGCTGTGGCGGACCCGGACCCCGCAGCGCAACCGCCTCATGGTGCCGATCGGCGTCACCGAGGAGGGTGAGGTCATCGAGCTGGACCTGAAGGAGTCCGCGCAGGGCGGCATGGGACCGCACGGCCTGCTCATCGGCGCCACCGGCTCGGGCAAGTCGGAGCTGCTGCGTACCCTCGTCTGCGGCCTCGCCGCGACGCACAGCTCGGAGATCCTCAACCTGGTGCTCGTCGACTTCAAGGGCGGCGCCACGTTCCTCGGCATGGACAAGCTGCCGCACACCTCGGCGGTGATCACCAACCTGGCCGACGAGCTGCCGCTCGTCGACCGGATGCAGGACGCGCTCAACGGCGAGATGACCCGGCGGCAGGAGATGCTGCGTGCCAGCGGCTACGCCTCGCTGTTCGACTACGAGAAGGCGCGCGGCAACGGCGCGCAGCTCGTGCCGTTCCCGGTGCTGCTGATCATCGTGGACGAGTTCAGCGAGCTGCTGTCCAGCAAGAGCGAGTTCATGGACCTGTTCGTGTCCATCGGGCGGCTCGGCCGGTCGCTCGGCGTGCACCTGCTGCTCGCCTCGCAGCGGCTGGACGAGGGGCGGATCAACCGGGTCGAGGGGCACCTGTCGTACCGGCTGGCGCTGCGCACGTTCTCCTCGATGGAGTCGCGGTCGGTGATCGGCGTGGGCGCGGCGTACGAGCTGCCGCCCGAGCCCGGCAACGGCTACCTGAAGGTCGACACCACGAACCTGGTGC
This sequence comes from Micromonospora sp. II, assembly GCF_001709195.1. Lineage (NCBI taxonomy): Bacteria > Bacillati > Actinomycetota > Actinomycetes > Micromonosporales > Micromonosporaceae > Micromonospora > Micromonospora sp. II. The sequence goes on from NZ_LYXF01000089.1 coordinate 112,726, forward strand.
GCTTCAAGGCGGCGTACGTCTCCGGCGCGTACACCGGAACCGGCCGCCTCAGCGGCGTCGCCGACGCCGACGACGAGCTGGCCGCCGACGTGGTGCCGTTCACCACCCGGCAGGTCGCCGCGCGCCACGACCCCGGCCGGGACCGCCCGGCCGAGCAGGCCGAGGAGCCCGGCGTGGACGCGGGCGGGCCGAGCCTGGTCGAGGTGCTGCTGGACCGGCTCGCCGGCTCCGGCCCGCCGGCCCGCCAGGTCTGGTTGCCGCCGTTGTCCAGTGCGCCCAGCCTGGACTCGCTCATGCCGAGCGTGCTGCCCGACCCGGTGCGCGGCATGACCATCGACGACCCGCTCGTCCAGGGCGGTCTGCGGGTGCCGGTCGGCGTGGTGGACCGGCCCGCCGAGCAGCTGCGCGAGCTGCTGGTGGTGGACCTCAACGGCGCGGACGGCCACGTCGGCATCGCCGGCGCCCCGCAGAGCGGCAAGTCGACGCTGCTGCGCAGCCTGATCCTGGCGCTGTCGCTGGCGAACACGCCCCGCGAGGTGCAGTTCTACGGCCTCGACTTCGGCGGCGGCGGTCTCGCCTCGATCTCCGGCCTGCCGCACGTCGGCTCGGTCGCGACGCGGATGGAACGCGACCGCGTCGTCCGTACCGTCGAAGAGGTCCTCCAGGTCATGGAGAAGCGGGAGGCGGAGTTCGCCCGGCACGGGCTCGACTCCATGTCCAGCTACCTCGCCAAGGTCGCCGAGGGGGTGATCGAGGACAGCTTCGGGCACGTCTTCCTGGTCATCGACGGCTGGTACACGATGAAGCAGGACTTCCAGGAGCTGGAGCAGAAGTTCCAGGAACTCGCCTCGCGCGGCCTGTCCTTCGGCGTGCACGTGATCGTCACCGCGACCCGCTGGTCGGAGCTGCGCACCTGGATGCGGGACCTGCTCGGCACCAAGCTGGAGCTGCGGCTCGGCGACGCGATGGAGTCCGAGCACGGCTCCCGCAAGGCGGCCACCGTGCCGAACCAGGTCGGTCGCGGCCTGACCGGGGGCGCGCTGCACTTCCTGGCCGCGCTGCCCCGGATGGACGGCAGCTCCGCGGTGGGCGACCTGGCCGAGGCGACCAAGTCGGTGGTCGAGGAGATCGGCACGTTCTGGCCCGGCCCGACCGCCCCGCCGGTACGGATGCTCCCGGCGCACCTGATGGTCGAGACGCTGCCGCCGCCCGAGTCCGAGTTCAAGGTCGTCATCGGCCAGGACGAGCAGCGTCTCGCCCCGGTCTGGCACGACTTCATGGCCACCCCGCACATGCTGGTCTTCGGCGACAGCGAGACCGGCAAGACCAACATGCTCCGGCTCGTCCTGCGGGCCATCCAGCAGCACTACCCGCCGGAGCGGGCGAAGGTCGTGCTCGGCGACTCACGGCGCGACCTGGACACCGCGATCGGCGCCGCGTACCAGGTGGGCTTCGCGTTCACCGGCGACAAGATGTTCGAGCTGGCCGGCCAGACGTCGGTCTCGATGAACCGGCGGCTGCCGGGGGCGGACGTCTCGTCGGAGCGGATGCGCAAACGCGACTGGTGGGAAGGGCCGGAGCTGTTCGTCATCGTGGACGACTACGACCTGATGACCAAGGGCACCGGCATGGGCTCGACGCTCGACCCCCTCCTGCCGTTGCTGGCCCAGGGCTCCTTCATCGGCCTGCACGTGATCGTGGCCCGGAGCACCTCCGGCGCGATGCGGGCCATGATGGACCCGGTGATCCGGCGCATGTGGGAGCTGGGCACGCCCGCCACGCTCTTCTCCTACCCCAAGGAGGAGGGCAAGTTCCTGGGCGAGGCGAAGGCCCGCCAACTGCCGCCCGGGCGCGCCCAGCTCGTCACCCGGCGCGGCGTACGTCTGATGCAGACCGGTTTCGTGTCGGACACGGCCCGATGAGAGAGGCTCGCTGGTGAGCGCAGCGCTGAACGACCAACTGTGCCGGATCACCGTGGTCGGGCCGGCCCGGCGGGCCGACCTGGCCGTGCCGGCCCGGATGCCGGTGGCGAACCTGATGCCGCTGCTGGTGCGGCACACCACCGACCTGTCCCGGGTTCCCGACGGCGACGTGCCCGACGAGTCGTGGGTGCTGCAACGCCTCGGCCAGGCGCCGTTCGAGCTGTCCGGCACGCCGGAGAGCCTGGACTGGCTGGAGGGCGAGGAGCTGCACCTGCGCCCCGCGCAGGACCCGCTGCCCGAACTCGACTTCGACGATCTCGCCGAGGGCGTCGCCACAGTGGTCAACCGGCGGGCCGACAGGTGGCAGCCGGAGTACCGCCGGGTGCTGTTCCTGGTGCTCTCCCTGGTGGCGATGGGCCTGATCGCCGCCGTACTCGTGGACCGGGGCCCGGTGCTGCCCCAGGTGATCGCCGGCGCGGTGCTCGCCGCCGGCCTGTTCACCGCCGCGATCGTCAGCGCCCGCCAGCAGACCGACGGCGCTTTCCCGCTGCTGTTCGGCGGCGGCGCGGCGTTCTTCGCGGCGGTCGCCGCGTCCAGCGCCGTCGACGGCGACCCCGACGGCGTCGCCTGGAACGGCGACGCCGCGCTGGCCGCGGCCGTCGCGATCGTCACGGTCACCGCGTTCCTGCTCGTGGCGCAGCGTACGGTCACGCCGGTCATGCCGTTCGCCCCGCTGCTGATCGTCGCGCTGACCGCCGCGATGGTGGTGCTCGTGCTGCTGGCCGGCGCCGGGTTCCAGCTCACCGCGCCGAAGGTCTCCGCCGTCGCCGTCTCGGTGATCCTCGTGCTGATCGTGATCGCGCCCCGCGCGGCGGTGAAGCTGGCCCGGCTGCGCGGCCCGCAGCTGCCCAAGACCGGCGCCGACATGTCCTACGACATCGAGCCGGAGGACTCCGACCTGGTCAAGGCGCGGGCCGACGAGGCGGACACCTACCTGACCGCCTGCATGACCGCCTCCGCGCTGGTCCTGCCGGTGCTGCTGCACCACACCATGCAGGTACCGGGCTGGTCCGGCTGGACGCTGGTGCTCGTGACATCGAGTGCAATCCTGTTGCGCTCGCGTACCTTCTTCGGTTTCTGGCAGCGGATCGCCCTGGTGGCGGCCGGTACCGTCGGCTATCTCATGGTGGCCCTGATGTTCTCCGACACGCTCGCCCCGACCGGCCGGTACGTGCTGCTCGGCGGGCTCGTCGCCCTCCTGGTGCCGCTGGTGATGGCCGCGCTGCGGCCGTGGCCGCGGCGCATGCTGCCGTTCTGGGAGTACACCGCGGGTGGGCTGGACGTCGCCACCGGCCTGGCCGTGCTGCCGGTGCTCGCCCAGGTGCTGGGGCTCTACGCCTGGGCCCGCGGACTGTTCGGGTAGCCGACCGTGCAGACCCAGCGCGACCATGTGCACGCCCACCAGTTCATGATGGGCCGGCTGAGCTCCGCCCTGGTGCAGGGCGACCCGTCGACGGCGGAGATACCCGGCCGGCGCGCCGTCACCGGCCTGGCCTTCGGCGTGCTCATCAGCGTCCTGGTCGTGGCCGGGTTCGCCGTCTACGGCTGGATCGTGCCCGGCGGCAGCAAGGCGTACACCAAGGCCGGCGTGATCCTGGTGGAGAAGGAGAGCGGCACCAGATACGTCTACCTCGACGGGATGCTGCGGCCGACGCCGAACCTGACCTCGGCGATGCTGATCCAGGGCGGCTCCGCCACCGTGAAGCTGATCTCCCAGGAGTCGATCAAGGACGTGCCGCGCGGACCGTCCATCGGCATCGACGGCGCGCCGCAGTCGATCGCCACCGGCGCGATGGTCGCCGGGCCGTGGCTCGCCTGCCTGCCCGGATCGGTCGCCGACACCCCCGGCGACCGGCTCGGCCTCAACCTCGACCCGCGTGCGGAAGCCACCGCGGTACCGGCCGACCGGTTCGTGGTGGTCCGCGACACCGCCGGGCCGACCTACCTGGTGACCGCCGATCGCAAGTTCCGGGTCGGCGACCCGGCCGTGCTCGTCGCGCTCGGCGCCACCACGACCCGCCGGGTGCCCGCGCCGGAGAACTGGCTCGCCTTCCTGCCCGACGGGCCGGCCCTGACGCCGGCCACGATCCCCGGTGAGGGCCGGTCCGGCCGGGTCGGCGACCGTACGTACCCGGTCGGCACGCTGTTCCGCCAGCAGCCCGACACCGGCGCGGAGCAACTGCTGGTGCTGCGCAGCGACGGCCTGGCCCCGCTGAGCCGCACCGAGTTCCTGCTCGCCACGGCCACCACCGGCGCGAAGGCGGTCGAGCTGACCGCCGCCGACCTCGCCGCCGCGCGCATGTCGGCCGACCGGTCGCTGCTGACCCGGCTGCCCGACCTGACCGGCCTCACCCCGCAGGAGCCCGCCCCGAACGCGCTGTGCCTGCGGCAGAGCGCGGTGGACGGCACGCGGTTCGCCAGCACCGCCGTCCTCGTCCCGCTGGACCGCTCCGGCGTCGGCCCCGCCGGGCAGGCGTCGGTACGCACCCGGCCGGGCAGCGGCATGGCCGTGCTCCCGGCGCCCTTCGACTCGGACAGGGTGGCCCCCCTGCCCACCTACATCGCGGACGACGGAAAGGCGTACCCCGTCGGCGACCAGGACTCGGCGAAGGCGCTGAAGCTCGACCGGGTCCCGCACGTGCCCTTCCCGAAGGAGTTGCTCGCGTTGCTGCCGCAGGGCCCGGCGCTGAGCCTGAGGGCCATCGCGGCCGCGGAAGTGGGGTAGGTCGACCATGGCGACCCGGATCCGGGACCTGTTCGGCGGCGGCAAGGACCGCCCCGGCGGCGTCGTGCAGCACACGGTCGGCAACGCACTCGTGGTGCACGCCGAGGACGCGATCAGCCCCGAGGCGCAGTCGCTGGCACTGTCCATGATCGAGGACGCGGAGAACGACGTCGTCGTGCTCGACCTCGGCGACGGCATGCCGATCAGCGCGTGGGAGTCGATGGCCGGGGTGCTGCCACGCCGCCGCCGCGGCATCCGCCTGGTCGCCTGCGGCCGGCACGGCAACTCCGCGGCGATGGCCGGGCAGTGGCTCTCCGAGCGGCTCAACCGCACCGTCATCGCCCCGGACGGCGACCTGGTACGCGGCTCGGCCGGCACGCTGTTCGTCCACTCCGTACCGGGCAGCGGCTGGGTGCGGTTCCGGCCCGGCCGCCCGCCGGCCTGGGACGCGAAGCGCTACCCGACGCCGACGTGGGACCGGGCCGCCGTCGACACCCGGCCGTCCAGCGCCGTCGCCGAGATCGAGCCGATCCCGGCCGGGGTCTGGATCCACAGCAACCGCGACCCGCAGGTGGTCGACCCGCAGCGGCGGCGGCTGACCGCGTACGTGCCGTGCCAGGCGGAAACCATGTCGGTGCTGCTGGGCTGCCCCGGCACACCGCCGCTGTCGCTCGACGACGTGGTGCGCTTCTGGCGCGGACTGGACGAGGAGCACCGGCAGCGGGTGCGCTTCGTGCAGTTCGGCGAGATCCGCATGCCGGAGGGCGAGGCGTTCGGGCAGGCGCTCGCCGACCTGCTCAACACCGAGGTCACCTGCTACACCGGCGTGCCGATCGGCAGCCCGCAGAAGTACGAGATCCGTACCGTGCTGCCGGACGGCGCGTTCGGCTGGGCCCCGTACGCGCTGGAACTGTCCTACTCGCCCCGGGCGCACCCCAACTCGCGGGCCCGCCGTCCCACGGTGCTGCGCCACCGTCCGCCGCTGACCGGCGCCGAGGAGCTCGCGCCCCGCGTCTACTGGTTCGCCCCGGGCGCGGTGGTCGAGGTGGTGCAGAGCGGGCTCTGGGTACGGGCCACCGCCGAGCCGAAGAACGCCGAGCAGGTTCGGGCCGCGATGCTCGACGCCCGCAGCGGCACGCTCGTCTTCGACGACACCGTCCACGCCGCCGCCGAGCGGATGCGGGAACTGGCGGCCGACCTGGCCGCACGGGTGGACGGCATGGCCGGCACCGCCCGGACGCTGATGCCGGCGTCGGTGCTCGTGCCCGGTGCGAAGCCGTCCAGCCGGGCGCAGGTGGTCGTCGACCTGGAAGCGGAGACGCACGCGGTGGGCGGCCCCGCTCCGATGCCGGCGTACGTGGAGGTGGCGCCGCCCGCGCCGGTCGCCCCGGCGTCGGCGGACAGCGTGGTGGTCGCCGGTCCCGCGCCGGTGACGTCCGAGCGGGACCCGCTCGCGAGCACGCCCACGTTGCCGCCGCCTCCGGCGGTGCCGCGCCCGGTCGCGCCCGTGGTCCCGGCGGCCCCCATGCTGCCGCCTCCGCCGGTGCTGCTGGTCGCGTCCGAGCTGCCGGCCCCTCCCGTGGTGCCGTCCGGGTCGGAGCTGCCGCCGCCACCCGGGGCGTTCGCGTCGGATCTGCCGGCGCCGCCCGTGGTGCCGCCTCCGGTCGAGCCGGTGCTGCCGGCCGCCCCTGGCGAGCGGGCCGTCTCCGGTCCGCCCTCCGCCGTGCCCGCTGCCGCCGGCCCGGCACCCGTCCCGCCTGCGGCCCTGGCCGGGCCGGTCCCCGCCGGCCGTCCGGTCCCGTCCGGTGGCTCGGGGGAGTCGGCGGGGCAGAACGGGCGGCGCGCGCTGCCTGAGCCGATCGTCGCCGCCGATCCGGTGGTAACGGTCGAGCCCGTCGAGCCCGTCGAGCCCGTCGAGCCCGTCGGGTCGGTCGGGTCGCTCGGGCCGGTCCCGCCGGTCGGGTCGGTCGCCCCGGCCGATCGAGCCGGACCGCCCGAGCCGGTGGAGCACGCCGATCCGCTGGTCCGCGCCGAGCCGTCGGCGCACACCGAGGCCATCGGAGGAGGGCTCACGGTAGACGGCGGACAGGACGCCGCGCCCGGCGCGTACCCGATCCCCGAGCCGCCCACGATGCCGGCCGGCTTCGGCGAGCCGGAGCCGCCGACCATGCCGGCCGGTTTCGGCCAGGCGCTCGCGACGCCGCCACCGGTGGCGCCCGGGCCGGTAGCGCCCACCGTGCCGTCGCTGACGGTCCACGCCGTCGATCCGATTCCCGCAGCGGCGACTCCGGCCACTACCTCGGCTCCGGCCACCGCGCCGGGAGAGGTCGAACCATCGGCCGCTGAGGCCGGGCCGCCCGGCGAGGCCGAGCCGGTCGACAGCGCCGAGGCCCGGGTGCAGCCGGTCCCCTCCGCCGGCGCGGGCGCGCTGCTGTCGGAGAAGAAGGGGCTCGCCGACGAGCGGGCCTGGCTGCGCCGTACGCTCAGCCGCGAGTTCGACGTGATGGCCAGCTCGGTGTCCCGGATCATGTCGCAGCACCCGGGCATGCAGGGCTCCGGCGTGTCGACTGAGGACGTGCTCGCCGACTCGGTCGCGTTGCGGCTCTACCTGACCGGCCGGGGCCCGGGCGTCGACGCCGGCCTGCGTTCCGGTCGCAAGGGCCCGCACGTGCCGTTCGCGCGCTGCGTGGTCGCCGGGGTCTCCCGGATGCCGTCCTTCCGGGGGACGACCGTCTACCGGCTGTCCCCGACCGACCGGGAGTGGGAGCTCTACCAGGACCGCCGCCTGGTCACCGACTGGAGCTTCGTCAACGCGCTCACCCAGCCGTGCGCGACCGAGGACGGCGACACCGACGTGCTGATCTGGTCGATGACGGCCCGCCGTACCAGCCTGCTGGAGCCGGAGGGGGACGAGCACGTCGAGGACCGGGTGCTGTTCCTTCCGGGCACGAACTTCAAGGTGCTGGACCAGCGCCGGCCCGCGGCGGGCGAGCGCGGCGCGGTCCTGCTGCGGGAGATCGGCGCCAACGAGATCGACGACACCGGCCGGGTCGACTCCAACCGGGTGTCGCTCGACGAGCTGGCGGTCACGTCGCTGCGGCGCAGCCTGGACCGGTGGGCCACGGCCGAGCCCCGGGAGCGGATCGGCGCCGGGGCCCGTGGCCGCCTCCGGGTGCTGCCCGGACTGGACCGGAAGGGGTGACGCCGTGAGTCGGCAGGTTCTCGTGGTGGGAGACCGTAAGGCGGGCTCCTATCCGACCATCGGCTCGGCGCTGTCCCGGGCCGAGCCCGGCGCCACGATCGACGTCCACCCCGGCCGGTACGTCGAGAAGCTGGTGGTCGGCGACCGGGTGACGATCAGCGCGGTCCAGCCCGGCACCGTCGAGGTGCACGTGGAGGAGGGCAGCGTCCTCGTCGTCCGTGGCGAGGGCGCCCAGCTGCGCGGCATCACGCTCAGCAGCGCCGACACGACGCTGGCGGCGGTCGACGTGTACGCGGGCGAGGTGGCGCTGGACGACTGCCGGGTCAGCGGCGCCTCCTGGGTCACGCTGCTGGCGCGGATGCAGGGCACCGTGGCGCTGCGCGGCTGCGACGTGACCAGCTCGGCCGGCGCGGGCGTGGTGGTGATGTCGGCCGGGTCCAGCACGATCGAGGACACCGTCGTCCACGACGTCGCCACGAGCAGTGTCGTGGCCGGGGAGAGCAGCGCCCTGACGCTGCGCCGCTGCCGCCTGCGCACGGCCGGCGCGAACAGCGTCTGCGTGGGCGGCGACGCCCGGCTCACCGTCGAGCAGTGCGAGATCGCCGGGGCGGGCAAGCCGGCTCTCGTGGTCGAGCAGCGGGCCTGGGCCCGCATCCGCGGCCTGACCGTCACCGGAAGCGGGAACGTCGACGTCTTCGTCCGCGGCGAGGCCGACGTGCAGATCAGCGACTCGACGTTCACCGGCGCCGCGGTGCAGTCGGCGCACATCGCCGAGGGCGCGTCGCCGTCGTTCCGGAACTGCATGTTCGGCGGGGCCGGGCACACCGCCGTGCAGGTGCTCGGCGCCGGGCGGCCGACGTTCACCGACTGCACGGTCCTGGACTCGCCGGTCGGCGTCGCGGTCAGCGGCGGGGCACCGCGTTTCCTCGGGCTGACGGTCCGGGGTACGCGGGAGCACGTCGCCGTGCTCGCCGGTGAGTCGACGGTCGTGCTGCAGCGGCTGCGGGCCGAGATCACCGCGGGCGCCGGGGTCCTGGTCCAGGACGGCGCGTCGCTGGAGGGCGCCGACCTCGCCGTCGACGCCGGCGACGCGACAGCGCTCGCGCTGACCGGTCCCGCGCGGGCCGTCGTGCGGGAGGCCCGCTTCACCGGTACGGGGGCCGCCTGCGTGCGGGTGGGCGCCGGCGCCGACCTGACGCTGCGCGCGGCCCTGCTGCGGGGCTCCGGCGTACTCGTCGAGGGTGCTCTCCAGATGGGCGACAGCGAGATCGCCGACGCGGCCCGGGACGGCCTGCGGGTGACCGGCGCGGCGGCGGTCACCCAGGTCCGGGTGCGCAACGCCCGGGCGGACGGTGTGGTCTTCGAGGCCGGGTCCCACGGGTCCGTCACCGACGGCGAAGTGCTGGGCAGTGGCGCGGCCGGCATCGGCGTGGACACCGAGGAGCCGGTGGCGCTCACCCGCTGCGTGGTGCGCGACAGCGGCGGCGAGGACGTGCGCCGCTCGCCCGGCGCCACGCTGACCGTCGACGCGCTGACGGTGGGCCGCCAGCAGGCCACGCCGCCGCCGGTCCCCGGCCCGGCGCCCGTCCCGCCGGCCGGCGACGACGGTACGGCCGAGGAGAGCGGCGGCGACGAGCTGAGCGAGCCGTTGCGCCAGTTGAACGGCCTGATCGGTCTGCGCGGGGTGAAGCAGGAGGTCACCGCGCTGATCAACCTGATCAAGATGTCGCAGGTGCGGCTCCAGATGGGGCTGCCGATGCCGCCGATGAGCCGGCACCTGGTCTTCGCCGGCCCACCCGGTACGGGCAAGACCACAGTGGCCCGCCTCTACGGCTCGGTGCTCAAGGAGCTGGGCATCCTGTCCAAGGGCCACATGGTGGAGGCGGCGCGGGCCGACCTGGTGGGCCAGTACATCGGCTCCACCGCGATCAAGACCACCGAGCTGGTCACCAAGGCGCTCGGCGGCGTGCTGTTCATCGACGAGGCGTACACGCTGTCCAGCGGCTCGGGCGGCTCGGGCCCGGACTTCGGGCAGGAGGCCATCGACGCGCTGATGAAGATGATGGAGGACCACCGCGACGAGCTGGTGGTGATCGTCGCCGGGTACTCGGAGCTGATGGAGCAGTTCCTCGCCTCCAACCCCGGTATGGCGTCGCGCTTCACACGCACCATCGAGTTCCCGAACTACTCCGTCGAGGAACTTGTCACCATCACCTCCAACCTGGTCAGCAAGCACTACTACGAGCTGACCGACGACGCGGTTGACGCGCTGACCGCGTACTTCACCCGGGTGCCGAGGAACGCGACGTTCGGCAACGGCCGGGTCGCCCGCAAGCTGTTCGAGGCGCTGATCAACAACCAGGCGTCCCGGCTGGCGGCCCACCCGCCGACGAAGGACAACGAGCTGAACCGGCTCACCGCCGCCGACGTCGAGCCCGAGCTGGCGCTGCTGGAGGACCTGCCGGTCGAGCCCGGTGAGCAGCCCGACGCGGCGACCGACCCGACCGGCGCCATCAACGCGGCCCGCAGCTGGAAGCGGATCTGCGGGCTGGTCGGCGGGCAGCGGGTGAAGGAGGCGGCCGGGCAGACGCTGTTGCAGTTGTGCGAGGGACGTAACCGCAGGCGGGGCCCGGGCCGTACCGGAAACGTGCTGATCGGCGGCGCGGCCGGCAGCGGTCGCGGCGAGTACGCCCGGCTCTACGCCGCCTGCCTGTCGGAGCTGGGCCTGGTGCCGGTCGGCCAGCTCGTGCGGGTGAGCACCCGCCGGGAGCTGGCGCCGCAGTGGCCGGGGCAGGCCGCCAGCCTGGTGACCGCGGTCCTCGACGACGCGGCCGGGGGCGTGCTCCAGCTCGACTACGTCGACGACGGCTCCGGGGTGGCGTCGGAGATCGCCGAGGCGCTCGTCGCGCAGATGCGTTCCCGGCTCGGCGACCCGGTGGTGGTGCTGACCGGCGAGGAGCCGGCGCTGGCGAGCCTGCGGGCCGCGGTGCCCGCGGTGAACGAGGTGTTCGGCCAGCAGTGGTCGGTGCCCGAGTTCAGCACCGACGAGCTGGCCGAGATCGTGCTGCGGCACCTGGTGCGGCGGGGCCACGAGGTCCCCGACGACGTCCGGGAGGCGCTGGCCCGGATGGCCGGTCAGCTGCCCGGGCGCACCGTCCACGCCGCCCACCAGTTCTCGCTCGCCCTGACCCGGCGCACCGGCTCCCGCACGCTCGCGCTCGCCGACCTGGCCGTGGCGCCGCCCGCGGTCGGCGAGCGTCTCGGCGGCCTGGCCGCCGTCGGCTGACGGTACGCCCGCTTCCCGTAGAAAGGTCCTCGCATGCAGCCCGAAGCCAAGCCGATCCCGCCCTCGTTCCAGGAGTTCATGGAGAACGCGCAGCGGCTCGAGGACCAGATGCGCGCCGCGCAGACGGAGCTGGAGAAGGCGATCGTCACCGGCCGCTCCCAGGACGGCACGGTCGTGGTCATGGCCAGTGGCCTGGGCAAGGTCCAGGCCGTCCGGGTCGACCCCCGGGTGTACGAGCAGCGTGACGCCGCGTCACTGCAAACGGCGATCATGGAGGCGATCCAGGCCGCCGCCGCGAACGCCGGGAAGCTCGCCACGGAGAAGATGGGTCCCGTCGAAATCAATCTTCACTGACTGAAAAAAGTCTGACCAGCGATTACGTGCCTATCTTCACGGGTTGCCGCGCCTCGCGGCACCACTGTGGAGATTTCCTGAAGGAGTCTCCACGAGACTGTCAGCCCCTACTGACAGTGATGGAGATGGCTGTGGAGCAAGTTGCCGTCTTTGTGCACGCGCCGGACCCGCTGACCCACACCGGGCTGACCGCCCACCTCCGGTCGCGGTCGGACGTCACGCTGCTGGACAGCGCGGACCGGACCCGCGCGCAGGTGCTGATCGTCGCGGCGGACCGCCTCACCACCGACGTGATCGCCATGCTGCGCCTCGCCGCGACCGAGATCGGCGCGCCCGTCGTGCTGATCACCACCGACATCAGCGAGCAGGAGCTGCTGACCGCCGTGGAGTGCCGGGTGGTGGCGGTCCTGCCACGCGCGGCGGTCACCGCCGAACGCCTCGCGCACAGCGTGCTGGCGGCCGCCTCCGGCGGCGGCGTGCTGCCCCCGAACCTGGTGGGCGAACTGCTCAAGCACATCGAACGGCTCCAGCGCGACGTGCTCAACCCGAACGGGCTCAACGCCTCGGGGCTCACCGCGCGCGAGATCGACGTGCTCCGGCTGATGGCCGAGGGCTTCGACACCAACGAGATCGCCGACGAACTGCGCTACTCCGAACGTACGGTGAAGAACGTCATCTACGGCCTCAACCACCGCCTGAAGCTGCGCAACCGCTCGCACGCGGTCGCCTACGCCCTGCGCTCCGGCATGATCTGAGGTGATCACCCGCCACACCGTCGGGAACGCCCTGGTGCTGCACCCCCGGGAACGGATCAGCCCGGAGGCCCGTACGGTCGCGCTGTCGGTGGACCCGGATCCGGACAACGACATCGTGATCCTCGACCTGCAGCACGAGTTGCCCTTCGACGTCTGGGACACGGTCGCGACCGAGCTGCGCCGGCAGCGCCTGCGCCGGGGCATCCGGCTGGTGGTCTGCGGCGCGCGCCCGGAGACCGGGGCGCTCGCCGGGCAGTGGCTCTCCGACCGGCTGGGCCGGCCGGTGATCGCGCCGTTCGGGCGGATGATCCCGGGCGCGGCGGGGCTGCTCTTCGTGCACGGCACGGACCTCGGCGGCTGGGTCTGCTACCGGCGCGGCCGGGCGCCGGCCTGGCAGTCGAAGCGCTATCCGGCGCCGGCCTGGGACGGCGCCGCCACCGACCACCTCACCGTCAGCTCCACCTGCGCCGTGGAGCCGCTGCCGGGTGGCGTCTGGCTGCGCGACAGCCGCGACGAGGCGACGATCGCCACCCACGGCGGCCGCCTGACCTCGGCCATGGCGTGCCTGCCGGACGCGATGCCGGTCCTGGTGGGCTGCCCCGGCACCGCCCCGCTGCGGCTCGACGACGTCGCCCGGTTCTGGCGTGGACTCGCGCCGCAGGGCCGCGAGCACGCCCGCTTCATCCACTACGGGCCGGTAGCGCTGCCCGACGGCGAGCAGTTCGGCCAGGCGCTCGCCGAGGTGCTGGGCTGTGCGGTGCGGGTCTTCACCGGCGTGCCCACCGGCCGCCCGGACGACCCGGCCATGTTCACCGTCACCGCCGACGGTGGTCCCGGCTGGCAGGTCTTCGCGCGGGAACTGGCGTACGGTCCCCGGACGGCGCTCGGGGCGGCGGCGACGCCGCGCATCCTCAGCCACCGCGCGCCAGCGGAACTCGGCGAGCCGGTCGGTCCCGGCGTCTACCAGTACGCCCACGACGCGGTGGTCGAGGTGATCCCGTCCGGGCTCTGGCTGCGTGCTCCGCTGCCGTCCCGCGACGCCGACCGGATCCGTGCCGTCCCGCTGGACCCGGCGCAGGCCCGGCTGGTCGTGGACGACCCGGCGCCGGCGGTGGCCGACCGCCACCGGGAACTGGCCGCCGACCTGGCCGCGCGGCTCGACCCGGCCACCCGCGGGCGTACGGCGGTGCGTCCGTCCTCGCTCGTGGCGCCGGCACGCCCGCTCGCCCCGGCGTCCGCGACGCGGCGGCACGCGCCGGATCAGGTCCCCGTGCCCCCGGTTCCCGCCCCGCCGCCGGTCGGCCTCACCGTGGCCGGTCCGGTCGCCGCGCCGGTGGCCCCCGAGGTGGCCGTGTCCGCAGTGACTGACGCACACGCGGCCCGCCCCGCAGTGTCCCGAGGAGACGCGCCCCGTCCCGCCGTGGCCGGAGCGGCCGCGGCCTTCTCCGCCTTGGCCGGGGCGGAGGCGGCCGTTCCCGCTCTGGCTGGAGCGGAGGCGGCCTTCCTCGGCGTGGCCGGGGCGGGTGGCGGGGGCGTGACCTGGGCGAGCGCTCCGACGATGGCGCTGCCGGTGCACCGCCCGACGGTGGCGCCAGCCCGCTTCCAGCGCACCCCGGTCGACGAGGCGCGGGGCGTACGCCCCGGTCCCGACCTCGACGAGGAGCGGGCCTGGTTCCGCCGCGCGTTCCGGCGCCAGCTCGCCGCGCTCGCCGCCGACGTCGCCCGCGTGCTCGCGGCGCACCCGGCCCTGCCCGACGGCGCGGACGCGCTGGAGTACGCCACAGCGGTCCGCCTCTACCTCACCGCCGCGGGGGACGGCGTCGACCAGGCGCTGCGGTCCGCCGAGCCGGGTGGTCACGTGCCGTTCGCCAGGTGCGTGGCCGCCGGTACGCGCCCGCTGCCGGTGCACAGTGGCGTCACGTACGCCGCCGCCGACCTGACCCGGGCGGACCTGCGCCGGATCGCGCAGCGCCGGGTGCTGACCGACTGGGGGTTCACCAACGCGCTCGCCGAACCGCCCGCCGACCTGCCGGGAGACGTCGAGGTGCTGATCTGGTCGGCCACCGGCCGGCGCACGGGCGCGCTGGAGACCGGCGACGGCGTGCCGTCCCGCGTCCTCTTCCTGCCCGGCACGGCCTTCGCGGTGCTCCAGGTGCGGGAGCCGGCCGCCGGGGCTCCCGGGCGGCTGCTGCTGCGTGAGCTGTCCGCCGGTGACGCGGCGGCCGACGGGCGGGCGCGGTACGACGCCCTGGCCCTGGCCGCCCTGGACCGGCACGTCGCGGGCGGTGCCGGCCCGGGTACGCCGGTCCCGCCGGCTGCGGCGCGCCGCTTCGTCGGCGTCCCCGGGCTGCGCTGAGCGCTAGCGGCCCAGGCCGTCCAGGAACGCGGCGAGCGTCTCCCGCTGCTCCGGCGCGCACCGGCCGCTGGCCAGGGCCCGGCGGAACAACTCGCGGGCCGGCCCCGGCGCCTGCCGGAACACCTCCTCGCTGTGCGCGACGAGCCAGCCCACCTGCCAGTCGTCGACCTCGGGCGGCCCGGCGAGCAGGTGTCCGGCGACCCGGGCGGCGGCGCTGCCGTTGTCCGCGAGCGCCTGTGCCGCGTACCGGTGCAGGGTCGGCCGCAGCGCGGCGGGGATGCTCCCGGCGAGCGCCCGCCGCAGCACCGGCTGCCGGAACGCCAGCTCGCGGCCCGCGCCCCCGAGAACTGTCGCGGCGACCGCCTCCTCCAGGTCGGCCATCAGGTCGAACGGCGTCCGCCCGGTGACCGCGGCGAGGTCGGCGACGGCGAACTCGTCGCCGAGCAGGGCCGCGTACCGCAGCGCATCCCGGGCGCCGGGGGAGAGGTGGTCGAGGCTGGCCCGGACGGTGTCCACGAGCGAGCGCGGCATGCCGTCGGCCCGCGCGTCGACCTCGGCGAGCCCGTCGACCACCCGTACCCCGTCCTCCGCCACCAGACCGCTCACCAGCTCCCGCGCGTACAGCGGGTTGCCGCCGGTCAGCGGCGCGAGCGACCGCAGCGTGGCGCCGGGCGGGACACCCACCGCGGTGCCGAAGATCTGCTCGATGTCCGCCCGGGGCAGGGGAGCGAGCCGGATCAGGTGCCCGTCACGTGTCGCCACGCCCCGCCGCAGCCGGGCCAGGTCGCGGCGGCCGGGCTCGGGCCGGGTCGTCGCGACGAGCAGCAACGGCAGCCACCGGGTCAGCGCGGCCAGCCGTTCCCAGGCCAGCAGGCTCGCCTCGTCGGCCCACTGGAGGCGCTCGACGGCCAGCACCAGCGGACCGGCGGCGGTCAGCCGACGGACATGTGCGAGCACCCGGTCGAGCGCCGCGCCCGGCTCGTCGTGCGGTACCGCCTCCTCGCCCAGCGCCGCCCGCATCACGTGCAGCGGGATACGGCTGCTCAGTTCCTCGGCGACGCCACGCGCGACCCGCAGGCCGAGGGTCCGCGCCTCGTGCAGCGCCGCGTCCAGCAGCGCGGACTTGCCGATGCCGGGCTCACCCTCGATCCACACGATCGCGCTGCGTCCCTCGCGCGCCGTACCGAGCAGGCCGCGCAGCAGCTCCAGCTCGCCGTCGCGTCCGACGAGGCGGCGGCGACGCGGCGCGACCGGACGGGCGACGACGGCGACCGCGGCGGTCGGTCCCGACTCGGTGAGAATCCGGCTCTGCAGCTCGCGCATCGCCGTACCGGGCTCGACGCCGAGCTCGTCGGCCAGCACCCGGCGCGCCGCGTGGTAGACGTCGAGCGCCTCGGTGCCGCGACCGGCCCGGTGCAACGCGCGCATCAGCAGCTCGTGGAACGGCTCGTGCAGCGGGTGGTCGCGGACCAGGGCGGTCAGGTCGGCGATCGGGCTCTCGTCACACCCACCGTCGAGGATCAGCCGGGCCCGCCGCTCCGCCGCGGCGATCCGCAGCTCCGCCAGGCGGTGCCGGTCGAGCTCCGCGAACAGCGCGGCCACGTTCGCGTACGCGTCGCCGTGCCACAGCGCGAGCGCCTCGTCGAGCAGCGCCACCGCCTCGCCGGGCCGGCCCGCGGCGGCCGGCGCCTCGGCCGCCTCGCACAGCGACACGAACCGGTCGGCGTCGAGCGCGCCCGGTTCGAGCCGCAGCGTGTAACCGGCCCGGCCGGACAGCAGCCGCCCGCCGGCCGTCCCCAGGCTGCGCCGCAGGCCGGAGACGTACGTGTAGACGTTGCCGGCAGCGGCGCGGGGCACGGAGCCGCCCCACAGCGCCCGGATCAGCTCGCCCCGGGTGACCGGCCGGTTGGCGTTGGCGGCGAGCATCGCGAACAGGGCCCGCCGCCGGGCCGGTCCCAGGTCGATCTCGGCTTCGCCGCGCCAGGCGCGTACCGGCCCCAGGACGTTGACGCGCAGGTCCGTCACGAGCGGCCGACGACGGCCTGCCCGGCGCTGCGGGGCGGGTCGTCGGAGCCGGCGATCCGGCTCATCTCGGCGCGCGTCGCGGCGTCCCCGGTGTGCGCCGACACCCAGATCGCCTCGGCCCGGGCGGGAAGGCCGCAGCGGTGCAGCACCCGGGCCAGTTGCGCGGTGAGCAACTCGCGGGACGACGCGGAGAGGCCCGGTGAGGCGACGGCGTGCCGCAGCACCGCGATGGCCGGCGCGGGGGCGGCGGCGCTGAGCTGCGCGGCGTGGGCGGTCAACCACCCCTGCACCCAGGCGTCGACCGGCACCGGCCCGGCCAGCAGTTGGCCGGCGACCCGGCCGAGGTCGCCGCCGGCCTCGGCGATCCGCTGCGCGAACTGCCTGTGCATCAGCACCCGCAGCGCGGTCGGGATCGCGCCGCGCAGCACCCGGCGGATCACCGGGTGCCGGAACCGCAGGCGGCGGCCGTCCTCGACGAGCACCCCGGCGGCGAGCGCCTCCTCCACCGCCGGGACGAGCTGCGGCGCCGACTTGCCGGTGACCGCGGCGAGGTCGGTGACCAGATAGTTGTTGCCCAGGAACGCGATCGCCCGCAGCAGCTGCCGGGTGTCGTCGGCAAGCGGTTGCAGGTGCCGGTTGACGGCTTCGGTCAGCTCGGGCCCGGGCGTGTCGGCGGTCCGGCCGTCGCGGTCGGCGAGCACGAGCTGGCGGAGATAGAACGGATTGCCGGCGGCGGCCGCGACGAGCGCGCGTACGGTGTCCGCGCCCGGGCCGGGCGGGCGGGTCCAGGAACGCGCCAGCCGGGTCGCCGTGTCGTCGTCCAGCGGGCCGAGTTCGACGAGCGCGGTGCCGTTGCGGGGCAGCACCCTGCGCAGGAGCCGCACCTCGTAGCCGGCGGGCACCGGGCGGCAGGCGGAGACGAGCAGCAACGGCAGCCGCCCGGTGAGGTTGTGCAGCGCGTGCCAGACCAGCAGGGACAGGTCGTCGGCCCACTGGAGGTCGTCCAGGACGAGCAGCAGCGGCCGTTCGGCGCAGCGCGCCACCACGAACCGCTGGACCGTGTCGACGACCGTCATGGTCGGTGGCGCCCCGCCGGAGCAGTCGTGCAGCGAGGCGGGCAGGCCGGCGTCGTCGCCCAGCGACAGGCACTCCAGCATGATGCTCAGCGGCATCCGGTACGCCAGCTCGTCGCCGACGCCCCAGCCGACCTGGACGCCGAGCGGCGCCGCGTCGCGCAGCCCCTCGGCGAGCAGTGCCGACTTGCCGATGCCCGCCTCGCCGCTGATCCAGACGCTGCCCCCGCGCCCGGCCGCGAGCGCGGTGACCGCCTGCCGCAGCCGGGCCAGCGCAGCCGTACGCCCCTGGAAGCCGGGGAGTGAGGGCGGCGCCGGGATGTGTCCGCGCGTCGCGGTGGGATCGGTGCCGAGCATCTGTTCGTGGATCTGGCGGACGGCGGCGCCGGGCTCGGTGCCCGACTCCGCCACCAGACGGTCCCGGAGAGTGGCGTAGAGCGCGCGTGCGTCGGCGGTGCGGCCCTGCGCGGCGAGCGCCCGCATGGTCACCGCGTACAGGCTCTCCCGGCCGGGGTGGCGTTCGACGAGCGAGAGCAGGCGGTCGACGACCTCGGCGGCGCGCCCGAGGCCCAGCATCAGCTCCGCCCGCCGCTCCACCGAGGTCAGGTACAGCTCGCCGAGCCGGACACGCTGGCTGGCCGCACGGGGCCCGGGGACGCCGACCAGCGCCTCGTCACCGCGCCACTCGGCGAGCGCGGCGTCGAGCGCGGCCAGCTCGCCGGCCACGTCACCGGCGGCGCGGGGCGTGCGGGCGCGTTCGCGCAGGCGCTCGAAGCGGTGGACGTCGACGGCGTCCGCCGCGACGTGCAGGCGGTAACCGCCACCCTCCGACGTGAGCACGCCGCCGGAGGACCAGCGGTCGCGATCGGGTTCGAGCACCCGGCGCAGCGCGGAGACGTACGTGTAGAGGTTGCCCTGCGCGCTGGCCGGCGGTCGGTCGCCCCAGACGGCGGCGATCAGCTCGTCCTTGGACAGTCCCCGCTGCGGGGTGAGGGCGAGCGCGGTGAAGACGGCCCGGCGCTGGGCCGACCGCAGCGTCAGTTCCTGCCCGGCGTACGTGACCCGGAGGGGGCCCAGCAAGCGGATGTCGAAGCCACTGCACTGTGCCGTCATGCCGTCCTCGTGGTGACCCTGTCCCGGTGACAACCATCCGGGCGGAACCCTAGCTCACCCATCCACTATGTCAACTTCGTCGACATGGCCGGAACCCTTACGGCACATGGCATTCCGGTGCGCCGCGCGATCGCGGAAGGCCCCTGCCGATCGCGCTAGCAGGGGCCTTCCGGCGGCGGGCGCGCACCGGCCGCGACGGCGGCCCGGCACCCGCCCGGTGCCCGGCGAGACGTTACTCACCTCCCGCCGGGCCGGTCGCCGCCGTGTCAGTCGCGTCTCAGCTTCCGGCGCACGTGACGGTGGCGCCGCTGCCGTTGCCGGCGCCCTGGAATCCGAAGGTGGTGGTCTGGCCCGCGCCGACCTGCCCGTTGTAGCTCTGGTTCGCCACGGTGACGGTGCCGCTGGTGCCGCTGGGCACACCGTTCCACAACGAGCTGATCGACGCGCCGCCCGGCAGGGCGAGCGTCACGCGCCAGCCGGTCAGCGCCGTGTTGCCGGCGGTGACGGTGACGGTGGCGACGAACCCGCCGTTCCACTGGTCCTGCACCACGTAGGCGGCCGAACAGGACGGGCCTCCGCCGGGCGGCGGCGTAGTGGGCGGGGGAGTCGTGGGCGGCGGCGTGGTGGGGGGTGGCGTGGTCGGGGGTGGCGTGGTGGTGGGCGGCGGGTCGAGCGTCAGGTTCTTCTGCTGGACCGTCCACTGGGTGCGGCACAGGCCGCAGTCCGGGCCGACGAAGTTGGCCCCGGCGCCCACGTCGCCCTTCAGGCGCCACTTCAGGTAGAGCACCGCCACCCGGCCGAACTCGCCGCCGTTGGGCTGGTCGTAGGTGCCGCCGTGACCGACGTTCAGGTTGCCCATGAACGCGGGCAGCCCGGACGGCAGCTTGCCCCAGTCGTCCATGGCGTTGGGGTAGGCGATGTCGCTGGGCCCGCCGATGAAGTACGCGATGGGCTTGGTCAGCCGGCGCAACTGGTAGTCGTCGGCGTCGTTGAGCAGCCCGCTGCTGAAGATGCCGGTCGTGGTGACGCGCGGGTCGTTGGAGACGGCGTACGCCTCCACGCCGCCGCAGGAGAAGCCGGCCACGGCGATCTTCGTGGTGTCCAGCCGGTTGAAGTACTTGCTGCCCGACCGGGAGTTCTCCGCCACCGCCCAGTCGATGGACTGGGTGAGCATCTGGGCGTTCGTGGAGCCGGAGCCGTTCGGCGCGCCGTTGGCGATGGCGAGGAAGCCGTGGGAGGCGATCTCACGGAGGAAGTTGCCCTGGGACAGGCCGTTGGCCGAGCACGCGCCGTTGCCCCACACCAGGATGGGAAGGCGCTCGGACGGGAGGGTCTGGGGCCGGAAGATGGTGTGGTTGGCCAGGGCGGACGAGGTTTCGTAGTCGGCGGGGTAGGGGCCGGAGCCGCCGATCGCGGCGCCCGCGGGTGTCGCGCCGAACGTCATGGTCACAGAGGCGGCCGAAACGACGGCGGCGGCCAGTCCCGCGTAGATTCTCGATCTCCTTCTCATGGGTCCTCCAGCGACTGACGCGTAGGCGCCCTTGGTGGTGTCGGTGTGCGGTTACTATCACCGGCGTAACGAAAAGTGTCAATGTAACGTCCGCTGTGTGGACGCGACTTCGCGCTGGTCGACCGGGGTGGCGGCCTGAGTGACGCATGCCGCCGTCCGCTCCGCGAGGCGGAGATCCTCTCGACTCGCTTCGCCTTTCCGGGTACGTCGGCACATATCGAGGAACGCCTAATACGCCAAGGCGTCCACCCGGCTCAATTGCCGAATTATCGGTCTTCCGGATCGCGTTCGCCCGTCCGGTGGTCGTGCCGGCGTTGCCCGCCCCTCCGCGCCGCAACAGACGAATCCGGACCGGCCGCTTCAACTCGTCGCAATCGCCTGAAGCGCTCAAATCCCTACACACGGGCGCCTTGCCTTCGTGCGCCCGGTGGTATAACGAAAAGTTTTCATTGACGTCAATTTCCTGCGCGCCGTACTGTTCGCCTTTCCATAGGCCGTCTAACACGGGGGAGGGCCAGTAGTGGCTCCTGCGCGCGTGCCGAAATCCGGTGCAGTCAAGGACTGCGCCAACCCGAGAAGTGCCCGATGGGGCCGCCTGACGGCCTTCGCCATGGTGGCCGTACTGACCGTCACCATGAGCGACGTCCCCGCCGGACGGGCCGAGGCGGCTCCGTCGCCGAAGGCGCCAGCCGAGGTGCTGGAACGACCGGACGAGATGGCCGCCCTGGTCACCGCACGGATGACGGGCCAGCAGGTCCGCGTCACCGGCATGACCACGGAGACCGCCGAGTACGTCGCCCATCCCGACGGCCATGTCGAGGCCAAGGTTCACGCCGGCCCGGTGCGGATCCGGCAGAACGACACGTGGGTTCCGGTCGACCTCACACTCCAGACGGCGGCGGACGGCTCCGTGCGGCCCCGGGCGCACCCCGCGGATCTGCGGATCTCCGGCGCCCGCAAGGACGGTGGTGAGCTGGCCGCGGTCGGCGTCGGCGACGGCCGGTTGACCATGGGCTGGCCGGGTGCGCTGCCGGCGCCGATGCTGACCGGCAACCGCGCCACCTATCCGGAGGTGGCCGCCGGTGTCGATCTGGTGGTCGAGGCGACCCGGACCGGCTTCGCCCAGTTCCTCACGGTGAAGAACCGGGAGGCCGTGGACCGGCTGCCCGCGCTGACGTTTCCGCTGACCGGCAAGGGATTCTCCTCGTTCACCCAGGACACCTCGGGCGGACTGGTCCTCAAGGACGCCAGAGGCCGGGCGGTCGCTGCCGTACCGGCGCCGGAGATGTGGGACGCCCGGCGGACTCCCGGCACGGACGAACCGGTCCGGCGGGCGGTCGTGGCGGCCAAGTCGGAGCGGCCCGCCAGCCGCCTGGCCCGTGCGACCGGCGGTCTGGTCATGCGGCTGAACCCGGACCTGGCGTGGCTGAAGGATCCGGCCACCCAGTACCCGGTGACGATCGACCCGCAGATCAACCCGCTCTACACGACGTTCGACACGTATGTGAAGGAGGGCGACAACGTCGACCGGGGCGGAGCGAACGATCTTCAGCTCGGTCTTCTGTCCGGCTCGCCCAACGTCAAGGCCCGGTCGTTCGTCCACTGGGGTGTGTCCGCCCTGAAGGGCAAGCAGATCACCTCGGCCACTGTGAACTTCTGGAACTTCTGGTCGCACACCTGCACCGCCACCTCGTGGGAGATCTGGACCACGGGTGCCGCCTCCTCGGCGACCCGGTGGGGATCCCAGCCGACCTGGGTGCAGCAGGAGGCCACCTCCAACCAGACCAAGGGTGGCACGGCATGTGCCGACGGCTGGGTGAGCATCAGCGGCACGTCCTTCTTCCAGCGGGCGGCCAACGCCAACCAGTCCACCGCCTACATGGGCGTCCGCGGTACCGACGAGACCAGCCTGAACAGCTTCAAGCAGTTCCGCTCCCGCAACGCGACCGACAGCAGCCAGGTGCCGTACGCGGTGGTGAACTACAACTCGTACCCGACCGTCGGCACCCGTTCCACGGTGCCGGCCACCGCCTGCGTGACCGGCGCCTCCCGGCCGAAGGTCAACACCGCGACTCCGCAGCTTCGGTCGGTCGTCGCCGACGCCGAGGGGTCGACGGTCAAGGCCGAGTTCGAGTGGTGGACGCTGGCCGGCACCACCAAGCTCGGCAGCGCGATCACCGGTACCGCCGCCTCCGGCTCGACGTTCGCCACCACCGTGCCGTCCGCCGCCCTGACCCACAACACCTCGTACAAGTGGCGGGTTCGTGGCAATGACGGGACGGTCAACGGCGCCTGGTCGGCATTCTGCGAGTTCACCGTCGACACCTCGGTCGGCAGCCCGCCGATCGTCAGCTCGACCACGTACCCGGAGAACCAGTGGGGCGGTGACGCGAACGTCGCCGGCAGCTTCACCTTCGACGCCAATGGCGTCGCCGACGCGGCGGCCTACGAGTACAGCCTCGACCTGCAGACGCTGAACAAGGTCGTCAACACCGCGACGCCGGGCGCCAGCGCGACGGTCAGCATCACCCCGTTGACACCGGGCTGGCACAACGTGTGGGCGCGTACCCGCGACTCGGCCAACAACGTGACCGAGGTGCGCAGCTACCCGTTCAAGGTGGGCAACGGCGCGGTCACCTCGCCGAAGGTCGGCGACGTCACAGGGGCCAGGGTGGCGCTCGGCTCGACTGCCGCGCCGTCGTTCGGGGACGCCACGTACCAGTGGCGGCGTGCCGGCTCGGACGCCTGGGTCGCCATCCCCGCCGCCCACGTGACCTACGCCGCCGGCGGTGGCGCCGTCACCTGGCCCGTCGCCCTCTCCGCAGGGGTGGCCCCCAAACTGAACTGGGACGTCGCCGCCACCCTCGCCTCGGTCGACCCGGCGAGCATCCCGCGGGACGGGCCGGTACAGGTGCGCGCCTACTTCAATCTGAGCAGCAACGGGGCGCCGGCCGACAACGTGAAGTTCCGGTTCGACCGGAACCTCGCCTCCGCCGACACCGCTCAGGTCGGTCCGGGTTCGGTCAACCTGGTCACCGGCAACTACCAGATCAGCCAGCAGGACGCCTCGGTGAACGACCTTTCGGTCACCCGCACCTACAACAGCCGCCAGCCGGGCGGGGTGGATCCGATGTTCGGCCCCGGCTGGGTCTCCAGCACGGCGGTCTCGACCTCGGAGGCGCCGTACACCCGGCTGACGGTGTACGGCAGCATCGTCCAGGTCGGGATGCCCGACGGTTCGACGATCGGCTTCGCCAAGGCGACGAGCGCCGGCACCACGTTCGAGCCACAGATCGGCGCCGAGTCCTACAAGCTGACCTACAGCACGACGGGTAACGTCTACACGCTGACCGACGGCAACGGGAACGTGGTGACCTTCGGGCGGAGCTCGACCGACCCGGCCGGCGTGTTCACCCCGACCGCCTCCCGGTCGCCCGGGTCGGGGACCACCACCACGTACTCGTGGCAGAAGGTCACCGTCGGCGGGCAGGACGTCATGCGGCCGACCCGGGTGCTCGCCCCCGTGGCCGACGGCGTCACCTGTACCACCCTGGTGCGTGGCTGCCGGGCGCTGAACTTCACCTATGCCACCGGTACGACCGCCACGGGAACGGCCGACGGCGCCTGGGGCGACTACACCGGGCGGGTGACGCAGATCAGCCTCACCGCGTGGGATCCGGACCTCGCCACCCCTGCGATGCGCACGGTGACCCTCGCGCGTTACTCCTACGACAGCGCCGGGCGTCTTCGTGCCGCGTGGGACCCCCGCGTGGACTGGACCGACGGCAGTGGCGCCCACTCACTGCGCACCACGTACGCCTACGACTCGAACGGAGTCATCACCTCGCTGGCGCCGCCGGCGCTGGAACCCTGGCAGTTCACCTACACGACCCTGCCGGACGACCCGGGAGCGGGCCGGCTGTCGAAGGTCACTCGTTCGGCCCTGACGGCGGGAACGGCGGTCGAGACGGTCGTCTACCGAGTGCCGGTCTCCGGCAGCGGAGCGCCGTACGACCTGTCGCCCACCCAGACCAACCGGTGGGGTCAGACCGAGCAGCCCACGGATGCCACAGCGGTGTTCCCACCCACCCAACTGCCGACGGGTAACCCGGTGACCGGCACGCTACCCGCCTCCTACGAGCGCGCCTCGGTGACGTACCTCGACGCCAACGCCCGCATGGTGAACGTCGCGCAGCCGGGTGGACACCTGACCACCACCTGGTACGACGACTACGGCAACACGGTACGTCAACTCAGTGCCGGCAACCGCCGTCGCGCCCTCGACGCCTCGGCGTCCGACACCGCCACGGTGGAGGCGGCGACAGCCGCCTCGCTCTCATCCGTCAGCGTCTACTCCGAGGACGGACAGCAGCTCGTCGAGACGTTCGGACCTGAGCACGACGTGCTGCTGTCGTCGAACGTCGTCGTCCGGGGCCGGGCACACAGCCGGCACACGTACGACGAGGGCGCGCCCGCCACCGACATCCCCTTCAACCTGACCACCACCACGAGCTCCTCCGTCAGCTACGTCAACGCCGGCCAGACCGTCGACGCCGACGTGCGCACCACCACCACGCAGTACGACTGGGATCTGCGGAAGGCGATCGGATCGACCGTCGACCCGGACGGTCTGGATCTGACGACGTGGACCCGATACGACTCCGCGGGAAGGGTGACGTCGAGCACCATGCCGTCAGGCGGAAGCGTCGACACCACCGCGGCCACCAAGACCAGCACGTACTACACCTCGGCGGCCAACTCGACGTACCCGGAATGCGGAAACCGTGCCGAATGGGCGGGGTTGCTGTGCCGGACGGAGCACGCCGGCACGTCGCCGGCCTCGGCTCCGCTGCGGGTGACGGTCCGCACCTACGACCTGTACCAGCAGGTCCGTACCCTGGTCGAGAAGACCAAGGCGGGTGCCCAGCTCCGCACCACGACGGTGACGTACGACGCCGCGGGGCGGGTGCGGGGCACGACGGTCACGACCGCGGCGGGTCTCGGTACGACGGTGGACACGTCCCGGCTGGAGTACCACCAGCAGAGCGGCCTGCTGGCGCGTACCCAGTCGATGTCGGGGTCCACAGTCCTCGCGGAGGTGGTCCGCGGCTATGACAACCTCGGCCGGGAGACCTCCTACCAGGACAGCGACGGCAACGTGTCCACCAGGACGTACGACGTGATGTCGCGGGTGGCCGTCGCCGACGACGGCAAGGCCACTCAGACGTTCGAGTACGGCACAGCCGGCGAGGCTCGCGGTCTGGCGACGAAGCTGATCGACAGCCAGGCGGGGACGTTCACCGGTCAGTACGACCCGGACGGCGAGCTGATCAGCGAGACGTGGCCGAACGGCATCGTCGCGGAGACGGCCGGCGACGAGGCCGGTAACACCGTGGAGGTCTCCTACCGCCGCCCCGGCTGCGGGCAGGCCGACTGCACCGTCTACCGGGAGACGGCGGCGTTCAGCCCGCACAAGCAGCAGCGGAGAAGCACGTCGACGTTCTCCCAGCAGCATTACGACTACGACCAGGCAAGCCGGTTGTCGACCGTCCGCGACACCGTCTCGGGCGCCTGTTCCACCCGGGTCTACCAGTTCGACAACGCCAGTAACCGGACCCAGCGGGACAACTACGCCGCCGGTGGCGGTGGCGTGTGCCAGAGCAGCACGGCAGCGTCGACCCGGACCTGGGAGTACGACGACGCGGACCGGCTGATCTCCTCGGGCACGTCGTACGACCTGCTGGGTCGTACGACAGCGGTGGCGGCCGCCGACACCACCACCGGCACCGCCGCGACGGTCGGCTACTACACGAACGACATGGTGCGGCAGATCGTCGCGGGAACCACGCAGGCGGAGTACACCCTCGACGTCATGCTGACGAGGTTCCGCAGGGTCCAGACCACGTCAGGCGCGGTCGTGACGGTGCAGACGCATCACTACGCCGACGACAGCGACGCTCCGAGCTGGACTTCCGAGGGCACGTCGTACACGCGCAACCTCTCCGGTCTCGGTGATGCCGTCGGCATCTATCTCGGCGCCTCGGGCACCGTCGACTGGAAGCTGCGCAACCTGCACGGCGACTTCGTCGCCACCATCCAGGGCGCCGCGACAGGCATCTCCGCGGTGCACGAGACCGACGAGTTCGGGATGGCGCGCACCGGCAGCGTGTCGGCGGGCCGCTACGGCTGGCTGGGGGCCGCCTTCCGGGACGGGGGGAACCCGGCCGGCCTCGTGCTCATGGGCGTGCGGCTGTTCAACCCGGCGACCGGGCGCTTCCTGACGGCCGACCGGGTCTACGCGGGGTCGGCGAACGCGTACGAGTACGCGAATCAGGATCCGGTCAACGAGTCGGACACCTCCGGCCTGGCCGTGTGCCGTTGCTACATCCCCGGCTGGGCCTGGACGGGATACCGTGCGTCGTACATCCGGTGGTCGAGGGTCCTGTACACGTCTCCCTGGTACGAGAGCCAGCTGAACTGGCTCGGTCGTGCGCTCATGGACGTCATCGGCGACGAGGCGTGGCTGGACTTCCACCGGATGCAGATGCAGTACCGGACCCGCGACGTGGAGCGGGTGAACTGCGTCGTGGTCAAGAGGTACGGCTGGGGCGATTTCAAGGTGTATTCCGTGCGCTTCACCTACACCGACTATCAGTATCGGGCACGGATCAAGTACCGGTACAAGTACACGAAGTGGATCACGCCGTGGTTCTACGGCTGGTGGCTGACCTACCGGTCGAATCACTATCGTAATTACCACACTGGATACTATTGGACGTGATGATGGCCAGGAGGACGACCGCGACGGGTTCGCCGACGGTTCAGGGTGACGCTCCTGAGCCTCGACGCCCTCGCTCACCGAGGGCCCGTGTGGCCCTGACCGGAGTGGTGCTGATTCTGGTGCTCCTCGCGTACGTGTCGCTGGAGGCCCTGATCTACGATCCGGTGTTCGGTAGCGGCCCGTTGAGCGACGTGCTGGGGGTGGTTGTTCCGTCCCTGTTCGTCGTCGCGGTCGCCCCGCTGGTCTCCTACCGCCGTCGCGACGCTGTCGCCTGGCTGTTACCGCCGCTGGGTCTGCTCCTGACCGCACGGCTGGCGTGGCGCCTGACCCTGCTGCCCTACCGGGACTGGCCGCCACGCCCGGAAGAAGCTCGCCGGTGCCGCCGGGCGCCGGTGGGTGCTGACGAGGGAACCACCCTGTACCAGCTCGAGGGGTAACGGGGAGGACAGAGGCAGTGGCGCGGGTGCGGTCGTCGACCGCACCCGCGTCGCGTCTCGGCCGGCGCCCGCGCGCTCAGCATCGACGTTCCGCCCGGCGCCGTCAGGCGTCCGTCGCGTCGAGCCGCTTCTGCAGCCGGTCGAGGCGGTCGAGGACGTCGTGCATCATCACGCGCAGGACCGTCGTGTCGGCGTCGCGTCCGGGCAGCATCCGCCCGAACGCGACGCCGTAGTAGAGGGCGGAGAGCGCGGCGGGCGTGACGACGGCGCTCACCCCGGTGCGGCGCAGCGCGGCGCCCGCCTCGCCGTCGTCGCGCAGCAGCCCGAGCAGCAGGTGGCTGCCGGTGGTGACGGCCGAGGCGTGCGCGGTGGCCTGCTCGGCGGCGGCCGCCAGCACCGCCAGGGTGGCCGGTGAGGTGGCCGGCTCGCTGGGCGTCGCCGTGACGGCGGGGGTCTCGCCCAGGGCCGCGCGGATCGTGGCGGCGGGGAAGCCGAGCAGTTCGACGGTGTTCAGCACCAGGCTCTCGCCCTCGTCGAGGAAGGCCCGCAGCAGGTGGACCGGCTCCACCGTGCCCGCGCCGGAGGCGGACGCGAGGGCGTACGCCTGGTGCAGGATCGCCGCCACGTGGTGGTTGGCGGGCGGTGTCAGGGTGAGCCCGGCGGGCAGCGCCCGGGTGGTGGGTGTCTCGTGAGTCGCGCCCACGGCGCCGTCCAGCGCCTGGGTCAGCGCGGCCTGGCAGATCCGGGAGACCGGCAGTCGGGCGTCTCGGACGCGGTCGG
This sequence comes from Micromonospora sp. II, assembly GCF_001709195.1. Taxonomy (NCBI): domain Bacteria; kingdom Bacillati; phylum Actinomycetota; class Actinomycetes; order Micromonosporales; family Micromonosporaceae; genus Micromonospora; species Micromonospora sp. II. Next base: position 141,105 of record NZ_LYXF01000089.1, read on the forward strand.
CGAGGGCGTCGGGTAGATAAACGTTGACCTTGGGCACCTGACCGATCCTGTCACGCGGGGGCCGGGCCGGGCACCCCTTGATCGCCTACATTCCCTAGGGTTATAGTAGGGTTATGCCCGCGCTGCTGACCACCCGACGAGCCCTCGACCAGGGCCGTACGTCCAGCGCGCTCTGTCGCCGCTGAGCCCCACCGGCTCGCTTCGCACACGTCGCCTCGTCGTGCCCTCCTGGGCACGGCCGACTCCTTTAAGGCCCGACACGCCATGACTCAGCACGACCCTGTCCAGAAAGCCCGCGCCGACCTGACCGCCGGCATCAACAAGCTCTTCGCCGCCTCGGCCATGTCGGCCAGCGGACACGGCAACATCAGCGTCCGGATCCCCGGCCACGACGACCGCCTCCTCGTCAACGCCGGGGAACTGCTGCGCCCGTGGCCCGCCGACGACCTGCGGGTCGCGGCGCCCGCGCTGCGCACCGTCAACGACGACGTCGTCGTGGTCGGCCTCGACGGCACCGTCCACGAGGGAACGCCCAGCCCGTCGGTGGCCGCGATCCTGAAGATGCACATCGGCGTCTACCAGGCCCGGCCGGACGTCAACGCCGTCATCCACACCCATTCGCCGTACGCCACCAGCTACGCCCTCGCCGGCGTGTCGCTGCCGGCCCGGTACGAGGCCCTGCTGGTGCACGGCCAGCCGGTCGACATCCCGGTCGCGCCGTGGGCGCCGCGCGGCACCGAGGAGGCGGTGCGGTCGATCGCCGAGACGTTCGCGGCGCACCCCCGCACGTACGCGATCCTGCTCGGCAACCACGGCCTGCTCGTCGCCGGCGACTCCGCCCGGCACGCCGCGAGCCTCGTCGTGGCGATCGAGGAGGCGGCCGTCTCCAGCATCGGCGCCGAGCCGCTCGGCGGCCCGGCGCCGTTCCCCGACCACGTCCACGACCTCGACCTGCGCCTGCGCTTTGAGGAGCCGACCGCATGACCACCCGTAGCCGCCGGATCGCCGGCGCCCTCGCCGCCGTCCTGCTCACCACGTCGCTCGCCGCTTGCGGCGGGAACGACGAGCCCGCCGAGGCGAGCGCCGACGGCCTCACCACCGTCCGGCTCGCCTCGTCGCCGCTGGGCCACCTCGCGCCCATCTACCTGGCGCAGGAGCAGGGCATCTTCGCCAAGCACGGCCTCAAGGTCGAGGTCGACACCGAGACCTCCGACCTGACCTCCGTGCCGGCCGTGCTGGCCGGCAAGGTCGACTTCGCCACCGGCGACCTCACCACGCTGATCGTGGCCCGGTCCAAGGGCCTCGACGTCAAGGCCGTGGTGCCGGCGTCCGCGTCCACCGGCAAGGAGGGCGCCGACTACGGCGCCCTGGTGGTCAAGGGCGACTCCGGCATCACCAGCGCCAAGCAGCTCGAAGGCAAGACCGTCTCGGTCAACGTCCTCACCAACATCGCCGCCGCGGCGGCCCGCGAGGCGGTCCGCGCCGACGGCGGCGACCCGACGAAGGTCAAGCTCGTCGAGATCCCGTTCCCGCAGGCGCCCGCCGCGGTCAGCACCGGCCGGGTGGACGGCGCCTGGGTGGTCGAGCCGTTCCTGTCGGCGGCCAAGGCGCAGGGCGCGGTGCCGGTCGGCTGGGGCTTCACCGACCTGGCGCCCGACCTCACGGTCTCCGCCTGGTACGCGGCCGGCTCCTACACCTCGAAGAACGCGAAGACCGTCACCGCGTTCCGGGACGCGGTGCGGGAGGCGTACGCGTACGCCCGCGACCACGAGGACGAGGTGCGCGCGAAGATCCCCACGTTCACCGAGATCAAGCCGGAGGTGGCCGCGAAGATCACCCTGACCGGCCTGCGTGACGAGGTCAGCCGGCAGGCCGCCGAGAAGCTCGCCGGCTACGCCCAGCGCGACGGGCTCATCACCACCACACCCGACCTCGACGAACTGATCCTCAGGTGAGAAGGGGGTGGCTCGGCGCCCTGGGCCTGGCGGGCGCTGCAACGGCCTACGAGATCCTCGCCCGCCTGTTCCTCGACCCGGCTTACGTGCCGCCGCTGAGCGCCGTGGTTCCGGAGGCGCTGCGCCTGCTCACCGAGGAACGGTTCTGGGCGGCGACCGGCCGTACGCTGGCGACGGTGGCGGTCGGCCTGGTCATCGCGCTGGCCGCCGGCATCCTGGCCGGGTTCGCRCTCGGCTCGGTGCCGCAGGTGCGCCGGGCCACCTCCTCCACTCTCGACTTCCTGCGGCCGGTCCCGTCGATCGTGCTGATCCCGGTCCTGGTGCTCGTGCTCGACGTCCGGCAGATCACGGTGCTGCTCGTCGCCGTGTCCTGCTTCTGGATCGTCGTGTTCCAGGTGCTCTACGGCCTGCGGGACGTGGACCGGGTGGCGGTCGAGACCGCCCGTGCCTTCCGGCTCGGCCGGCTGGCCCGGATCGTGCACGTCACCTGGCCCACGGTGCTGCCGTACCTGGGCACGGCGCTGCGCCTGATCGTCTCGGTCGCGCTGGCCCTCGCGCTGACCGGCGGGCTGGTCATGGGCGCCGCCGGGCTCGGCGAGATGATCTGGAGCAGCCAGGAGTCCGGCGAGTCCACCGGCATGTACGCGCTGGTGCTGCTCACCGGCGGGCTCGGCATCGGCCTCGACCAGCTCGCCCGGCTGGCCGAGCGGCGGCTGCTGCACTGGCACGTGGCGACCCGCCGGGAGGCCCTGGCATGAAGGCCCTCGGGTACGCGCTCGGCCTGCCCGCGGCGCTCGTGGCCGCCTGGTGGGTGGCCAGCGACGGCAGCACCAACGTGTTCCTGCCGCCGCTGCGCACGATCGTCGAGGCGTTCCGGGACGTGTGGTTCTCCGACACGTTCGCCCGCGACGTGGTGCCCAGTCTGTGGCGCCTCGCCGCCGGCTACACGATCGCGCTCGCCGCGGGCGTCGTCCTCGGCTTCGTGATCGGGCGGTGGGCGGTGCCGCGCGCGCTGACCGGCCCGCTGCTGGCGTACTTCCGGGTGCTGCCCGCCCCGGTGCTGATCCCGGTGCTGCTGGTGGCGGTCGGCATCGGCGACACGACCAAGCTGGTCGTCATCACTGTGGGCGCGGTCTGGCCGATCCTGCTCAACACCGCCGACGGCGTCCGCGCCGCCGACGAGGTCGGGCTGGAGACCGCCGCGGCGTACCGGCTGCCGCGCCGCACCCGGCACCTGCTGGCGCTGCGCGGCGCGAGCCCGCAGATCTTCGCCGGCGCCCGGCAGGCCCTCGGCCTGTCGATCATCCTGATGGTGGTCAGCGAGATGCTGATGAGCACCGACGGGCTCGGCTTCACAGTGGTGCAGTTCCAGCGCAGCTTCGCCATCCCGCAGATGTGGAGCGGGGTGCTGCTGATCGGCCTGCTCGGGTTCGGGCTCGCCAAACTCTTCGAGCTCGTCGAGCGGCGCGCGTTGCGCTGGCATCGCGGCCACACCGGACAACTCACGGAGCGACCATGACCTCCCTGCTCGAGATCGCCGGGATCGGCAAGACCTACCGGGCCCGGGAACGCACCGTCGAGGTGCTGACCGCGATCGACCTGACCGTGTCCGAGGGCGAGTTCGTCGCGCTCGTCGGCCCGTCCGGCTGCGGCAAGACCACCCTGCTCAAGATCGTCGCCGGGCTGCTGCCAGCCACCGTGGGGCAGGTCCGGTTCGGCGGCCGTCCGGTCACCGAACCGCCGCCCGGCCTCGGCGTCGTCTTCCAGGAGTACGGCCGCAGCCTGTACGCCTGGAAGACGGTCCGGCAGAACGTCGAGCTGCCGCTGCGGCACCTGGACCTGAGCCGGGCGCGGCGGCGGGAACTCGTCGCCGACGCGCTCGACGCGGTCGGACTCGGCGCGGCCGGCGACGCGTACCCCTGGCAGCTCTCCGGCGGCATGCAGCAGCGCGTCGCGATCGCCCGCGCGGTCGCCTACCGGCCCCGGCTGCTGCTGATGGACGAGCCGTTCTCCGCCGTCGACGCGCAGACCCGCGCCGACCTGGAGGACCTGGTGGCCACGCTGTGGAAGCGCTACGGCATGACCATCGTGTTCGTCACCCACGACATCGACGAGGCGGTCTACCTCAGTCAGCGTGTCGTGGTGCTCGGCGCCGGCGTCTCCGGCGTCCAGGCCGACATCCCGGTCGACCTGCCCGCCGACCGGGAACAGATCGGCACCCGTTCCTCCGCCCGCTTCGGCGAGCTGCGCACCCGAGTGTGGACGCAGGTCCGCCGTACCCCCGAGAGCGAGATGGTATGAGCAACGCCCGATGGACCGACACCGGCGGCGGCGAGGGCCCGCTGTGGTCCTTCCGAGTCGGTGAGGTCGAGGTCTTCCCGATCCGCGAGGTCGACTACTTCGTGGACCCGGCCGAGTTCTTCCCGCAGCTGGCGACCGAGTCGTGGACCGACGGCGCGTTCTACACCCGGGAGCCGTTCACCCACGACGGCCGGATCCTGCTCAACCAGGAGGCCCACCTGCTGCGTACGCCGGACCGGCTGATCCTGGTCGACGCCGGCGGGGGCAACGGCAAACCGCGCAACGGCGGCGTGTTCGACCGGGCGGACCGGCCGTTCCTGGAACAGTTCGCCCGCGCCGGGGTGTCGCTCGGCGACATCGACACCGTCGTCTTCACCCACCTGCACGTCGACCACGTCGGTTTCGCCACCAGCGCGGACGGCCGCGGCGGCTGGGAGCCGACCTTCCCGAACGCCCGGTACCTGGTGGTCCGGGAGGAGTTCGACTGGTGGACCGGCCCGGACGGCGCGCGGGCCATGCAGCGTACCGGCGACTACATCGCAGACAGCATCCTGCCGCTGCGCGACGCCGGGGTGCTCGACCTGATCGAGGCCGACCACGTCCTGTCTCCGCACGTGCACCTGGTGCCCGCGTTCGGTCACACGCCCGGCAACGTCTACCTGGTCGTCGAGTCGGCCGGGCAGCGGGCGCTGTTCGCCGGCGACATGCTGCACCACGGCGTCCAGCTGGAACGGCCGGAGTGGAGCATCCGCTACTGCGTGGTGCCGGGCGACTCCGCCGACCAGCGCCGCCGGTTGCTGGAACGGGCCGCCGACTCGGGTGACCTGCTCGTGCCGGCGCACTTCCCGTTCCCCGCGGCCGGGTACGTGCGCCGGGCCGAGCGCGGCTTCACCTACACGTTCCTCGACGTCTGATGCTCATCGCCGACTTCCACACCCACCACGCCTGTCCGGACTATCCCGCGGTGCTGCCGCACAACGCCACCGGCGTGCTCGCCGCCCGCTGGGCCGACACGGCCCGGCGGGTCGCCGACCTCGACGGCCTGCTCGCCGAGTCCGGCCGGCACGGCGTGGACCTGCGCGTCCTGAGCGCCCCGCCGGCGATGGTCACCCCGCACGGCGAACGGACGCGGCCGGACGATTTGCGGCGGCTCAACGACCACCTGGCGGCCGTGGTCGCCGCGAGTCCGGACCGCCTCGCCGGGCTCGCCACGATCGACGCCTTCGGCGGCGACGCGGCCGCCGGGGAGGTGGTCCGGGCCGTCCGCGAGCTGGGCCTGCCGGGCGTCGTCGTCGACTGCGCCGCCGCGGACGGGCGGCTGCTCGGCGACCCGGCCGCCCGTCCCACCCTGTCCGCCGCGGCCGAGCTGGGTGTGCCGGTCTTCGCGCATCCGGTCAGCAGGTCCACGCTGACCGCCGAGTTCGCCGGCCTGGGCCGGCTCGGCACGTCGCTGGCCCGCGGCACGATCAACGCCGCCGCGCTGCTGTCCCTGCTCACCGGCGGCGCCCTGGCCGCGCTGCCCGGCCTGCACGTGGTCTTCCCGATGCTCGGGGTGGCCGGCCTGGCGCTCGCCGCCGCCACCGACGAGGGCGCGTTGCTCAGCGCGCCCGGCCGCCGCGCCCACGTGTACGCCGACACCATGGGCTTCGCGCCGTCGGCGATCCGCTTCGCCACCGACCTGCTCGGGGTCGACCACGTGGTCGTCGGCGGGGACTGGCCGGTCGCCGAACGGGAGACCACCCGGGAGCGGGTCGAGGCGGCGCTGCGCGGCGCGGGCCTCGACCCGGACCAGCGCGCCCTGGTGGCCGGCGGCAACACGCTGCGCCTGCTGGGCCGCGGCTGACGCGCCGATCAGGCCGGCGCCGATCTCGTCCCCGCCACGGCCAGCGGGGCCGCGCCGAACGACACCGCGAACCGCTTGCACCAGATCGACACGCTGCGCAGCCCGTCCAGGTCCACCGACGCCGGGATGTCGTACGCCTGGTCGCCGATGTTGCCCTTGAGCCGGCCCAGCTCCACCCAGCGGCCGTCGTCGAACACCTGCCAGCCCGCGCGGCCCTGCTGCACCTTCCGGTCGGTGAGCCAGACCCGCAGGTCGGGACCGTCGGACGTGTTCAGGCCGCGCAGCAGCAACTGACGGCGGCCGTCGGCGAGCCGGACCAGCTGCGCCCGGCCGGACGTGTCGTGCTCGTGGGTGACGAAGTCACCGGCGGCCAGGACCACGTCGGTGGGCGGCCCGCCGGTGGCCGGCGGGCCGCTCGTGCCGGCCGTCGGCGGCTCCGTCACCGTGGGCAGCGCCTCGCGCACCTCGCGGTCGGTCACCAGCCGCCACGGCTGGAACAGGTACAGGCTCACCCCGAGACCGGCGACCACCACGACGGCGACCACCGACAACACCACACGTCTTCTGCCCATGCCGTGAACCGTAGGGCCGTACCCGGCCGGAGGATCTTTCCGTCCGCTTACGGCCCGACCGCGGGCCGCCGCGCCGGGACGCCGATGGGTAGCGTCGGGCCCATGGAGCGCTACGTGCTCGTCGTCGTCGACGACCGGACGGTCAGCGACGTCGTCCGCCGCTATCTCGAACAGGACGGCTACCGGGTCCGGCTGTCCTTCGACGGGGCGGACGCGCTCGTCGCGGCCGGGGAGCAGCCGCCCGACCTGGTGGTCCTCGACCTGATGATGCCGGGCCTCGACGGCATCGAGGTGTGCCGGCGGCTGCGGCGGAGGCTGCCGGGGCTGCCCGTCGTCATGCTCACCGCGCTCGGCGACGAGGCCGACCGGGTCGCCGGGCTGGAGGTCGGCGCGGACGACTACGTGACGAAGCCGTTCTCCCCCCGGGAACTGGTGCTGCGCATCCGGTCGGTGCTGCGGCGCACGGCGCGCGACGACCGGGGACCGGCCGGGGTGCTGCGCGACGGCGACCTGACCGTCGACGCCGGCCGGCGGGTCGCCGAGCGAGGCGGGGAGCCGCTGGCGCTGACCGTGCGGGAGTTCGACCTGCTCGCGTTCCTGCTGGCGAACCCGGGTCGCGCGTGGTCCCGGGCCGAACTGCTGGACCGGGTGTGGGGCTGGCGCTTCGGCGACCAGTCGACTGTCACCGTCCACGTCCGGCGGCTGCGGGAGAAGATCGAGGACCGTCCGGCGCAGCCGTGCCGCATCGTCACCGTGTGGGGCGTCGGCTACCGCTACGAGCCGCTGGGGTCCCGGTGAGCGAGCTGCTGGTCATCGGGTCCTACGCCCTGCTGGCCGGCGCGGTCGTCGGCGCGCTCGGCGTGGGCGCGCTGCGGCTGGTGCGCCGCCGGTCGATCCTCGCGCACATCGCGGTGCTGCTCGCGGTCACGATCGCCTCGGTGACGGCGGGCGTCACCGCTGTCGCGCAGGCCATGTTCCTGTCCGCGCACGACCTGCAGGTGGTCCTCGTGACGGTCGCGGCGTCCGCGGCGGTCAGCCTGGCCGTCGGTGTGGCGTTCGCCCGCCGGCTGGCGCGGGCGGCGGTCTGGGCCGACCAGGCCCGGCAGCGGGAACGGCAGTTGGAGGCCGGCCGCCGCGAACTGGTCGCCTGGGTCTCCCACGACCTGCGGACACCGCTGGCCGGCCTGCGGGCGATGGCGGAGGCGCTGGAGGACCGGGTGGTGGACGATCCGGCGACGGTGGCCGAGTACCACCACCGGGTCCGGGTCGAGACCGACCGGATGACGCGGCTGGTCGACGACCTGTTCGAGCTGTCCCGGATCAACGCGGGCGCGCTGCGGCCCGCGCTGTCCCCGGTGCCGCTCGGCGACGTCGTCTCCGACGCGATCGCCGCCACCGCGCCGCTGGCCGCCGACCGGGGGGTGCGTGTGCTCGCCCCGGAGACCGGCTGGCCCACGGTCCGGGCCGGCGAGGCCGAACTCGCCCGCGTCGTCACGAACCTGCTCGTCAACTCGGTGCGGTACACGCCGCCGGACGGCACGGTGCGCGTCGACACCGGCCACGACGAGGGCGACGTGTGGTTCGCCGTCTCCGACACCTGCGGCGGCATCCCCGAGGCGGACCTGCCCCGGGTGTTCGACGTGGCGTTCCGGGGGACCCGGGCCCGCACACCGGCCGGCGCGGACCAGCCGGCGCCGGCCGGTGGCGGGCTGGGCCTGGCGATCGTGCGCGGCCTGGTCGAGGCGCACGGCGGGCGGGTGCACGCGCACAACGTCACCGGCGGCTGCCGGTTCGTCGTCCGCCTCCCGCCCGCCTGACAGCCGCCGCGCCCGGTCAGGCGGCGTCCGGGGGACCGGTCTGCGTCAGGCGCCCGTCGGCGAGCCGCAGCCAGCGCTCCACCCCGATCGCGGCGAGGAACCGCTCGTCGTGGCTGACCACGAGCAGCGCCCCCCGGTACGCGTTCAGCGCGCTCTCCAACTGCGCGACGCTGAGCAGGTCGAGGTTGTTCGTCGGCTCGTCGAGCAGCAGGAGATGCGGGGCCGGCTCGGCGCCCAGGACGCAGGCCAGCGTCGCCCGCAGCCGCTCGCCGCCGGAGAGCACCCCGGCCGGCAGGTGCGCCCGCGGGCCGCGGAACAGGAAGCGGGCCAGCAGGTTCATCCGCTGCGCATCCGGGGCCTGCGGCGCGAACGCGGCCAGGTTCTCCGCCACCGTACGGTCGGAGTCCAGCAGGTCGAGGCGCTGCGACAGGTACGCGATGCGGCCGTCGGCCCGGCTGATCCGGCCCTGCTCGGGTTCCAGGTCGCCGTTGATCAGGCGCAGCAGCGTGGACTTGCCCGCGCCGTTGCCGCCGAGCAGAGCGATCCGCTCCGGTCCCCGGATCGTCAGGTCGACGCCACCGGTGGCGAACAGCTGCCGGTCGCCGTACCGGATCTGCGCTCCTTCGGCGGTGAGCAGCGTGCGCCCGGCCGGCACCTCGGTGGCGGGCAGCTCCACCGAGATCCTCTGCTCGTTGCGCAGCGCCCGCTCGGCCTCGTCGAGCCGGGCCCGGGCGTCGTCCACCCGCCCGGAGTGCATCTCGTTCGCCTTGCCGGCGGCCACCTGCGCGTCCCGCTTCATGCCGCCGGCGACGATCCTCGGCAGCCCCGCGTTCTTGAGGTTGCGGGCGGCGTTGCCGGCCCGGCGGGCCGCCCGCTCGCGGGCCTCCTGCAACTCCCGCTTCTCCCGCTTGAGGTCCTGCTCGGCGTTGCGGATGTTCTTCTCCGCCACCTCCCGCGCGGCGCGCGCCGCCTCCTCGTACGCGGTGAAGTTCCCGCCGTGGAACCGCACCTCGCCGCGGTCCAGCTCGGCGATGCGGTCCATCCGGTCCAGCAGCGCCCGGTCGTGACTGACCAGCAGCAGGCAGCCGGTCCACTGCTCCAGCACGTCGTAGAGCCGGTGCCGGGCGTCGAGGTCGAGGTTGTTAGTGGGCTCGTCGAGCAGCAGCACGTCGGGCTGTTTGAGCAGTTGCGCCGCCAGGCCGAGCGAGACGACCTGCCCGCCGCTGAGGGTGTCCAGCCGCCGGTCGAGCGCGAGGTCGCCGAGGCCGAGCCGGTCCAGCTGGGCGCGGGTGCGCTCCTCGATGTCCCAGTCGTTGCCGATGGTGGTGAAGTGCCGCTCGTCGGCGTCGCCGGACTCGATGGCGTGCAGCGCCGCGATCAGCGGGGCGATCTCCAGCACCTGCGCCACTGTCAGGCCGCCGGACAGCGGCAGGCTCTGCGGAAGGTAGCCCGGCACACCGTGCACCGTGACCGACCCGGCGGCGGGCCGCAGCTCACCGGCGATCAGCTTGAGCAGCGTGCTCTTGCCGGCGCCGTTCGGCGCGACCAGGCCGGTCCGGCCCGCGCCGAGGGTGAAGGAGAGGTTCTGGAAGACCGGAGTGTCGTCCGGCCAGGAGAAGGTCAGGTTCGAGCAGACGACGAAGGAATCGGACATCAGGAAGACGACCTCGAAGATGAGGGCGGGCGGACCTCAGCCGCCCGGCGGGGGACACGGTCTCGGGGTACGACGACACGACCACGGCGCCTGCCTGTGGTCGGTCACATGTCCGGTCTCACCCGGAGATGTCGTCGTCACCCGCCATGTCTGGTCTCCCTGCCTGCCTGATCGCCACTGGATCACTCCGGTCCACCGTAGCACCGGCCAGTGCCCGGCGCGGGCGTGCCGGACCGGCGTCCGCGCGGCGGCCCGCCGCGCCGTGCGCCCTATGCTCCTGGCCATGTCCCAGGTGACTGCGAGCCGCTGGTTCGGGCCGGCCGGATCCTCGACCGGCGACGCCCAGGTGTTCGTCTTCCCGTACGCCGGCGGCGTCGCCGCCTCCTTCGCGCAGTGGCGGGAACTGGCCGCGCCGGAGCTGTCGGTGCAGGTCGCGCTGATGCCGGGCCGGGGCGCCCGGCTGCACGAGCCACCGGTGGACGACCTCGCGGAACTGGTGGACGCGCTGGCGACAGCCGTCGCCGAGCGGGCGTCCGGGCCGTTCCTGCTGTTCGGCCACAGCCTGGGGGCGCTGGTGGCGTTCGAGGTGACCCGGGAGCTGCGCCGCCGGGGCGCGCCCGCACCGCTGGCGTTGCTGGTCGGCGGCGCGGAGGCGCCGGGGACCCGGCTGGTACGGCGGCGCGTCCACGACCTGGACGACGCCGGTCTCATCGACGCGCTGCGCGACTTCGGGGCCACGCCGGCCGCGCTGCTGGCCGACCGCGACCTGATGGAGCTGATCCTGCCCGGGGTGCGGGCCGACTTCGCGCTGTCCGAGCGGTACGCCTATCGCCAGGGGCCGCCGCTGGAGGTGCCGGTGCACGTGCTGCTCGGCGACGGGGACGAGCACGTGGACCCGGAACGGGCCGCGGGGTGGGCCCGGGAATGTGTCACCGAGCCGCGATGGCACGTGTTTCCCGGCGGGCATTTCTTCCTTACCGACCATCTGCCGGAAATCATCGACCTAATGCGACACATCGTCGTCAGTCACACCCCTGTGGCGGAATAAGCGACAAAGAGCAGGTAAGGACTCGTACCCGCGCCGGACCTTCCACAATGTCCGGTATTCGACCTGGTGAGTGGCCGAGAAGCGGTGTTAAAGTTCGCCATCCGTTCGCCGAAGGGACGTCGCTGACGAGGCGGCATACTGTCGCGTGCGCCGAGGTGTTCATGAGCCGGCCGTACCTTCCGTCCCTGGTCCTACGCGATTACCTGCACACCGTGGCGACCCTCCACCCGCAACTGCGCGAGCTGCTCGACTTCGGCCGTCCCGGCGCGGACGCGGCCCTCGCGGAACTGGCCGGCACGGTCAGCGAGTTCGACACCGACTCCACCGGCCGGGGCGATTCCTATCGCCGGGCTCAGCGGGACACGCTCGTCCGCTGGACCGGTATGCGGCGGCTGCTGGACCTCGCCACGCCGGACGCAGCCGCTCCGGTCACGCTGATCCTCGACGTGCTCGGCGGCGACGGCACGGTGGCCCGCGCTGCGGGCAGCCAGTCGGCCTGCTTCGAGTCCAAACTCGCATTCATCACCGGCGACCTGTCCGGCCACATGGTCGACAAGGCGCTCGCCCACGGCCTGCCCGCCGTCCGCCAGGCCGCGCACTTCCTGTTCCTGCGCGACGCCGGCGTGGACGCGGTGCTGCTGGCGTACGGCACGCACCACATCCCGGCGGCCCGGCGGCCGCAGGCGGTCGCGGAGGCGGCCCGGGTGGTCCGACCTGGCGGCCGGATCGTGCTGCACGACTTCGACGAGTCCAGCCCGATGGCCGGGTTCTTCGGCGAAGTGGTGCACCCGCACGCCGCCGGCGGCCACGACTACCGGCACTTCAGCCGCGCCGAGCTGACCGGCCTGTTCACCGCGGCCGGGCTGCCGGTACGCGTCCTCGACCTGTACGACCCGCTGATCGTGCGCGCCGACAGCGCCGAGTCCGCGTCCGCGGGCATGCGCGACTACGTCGGCGACATGTACGGCGTGCGCGACTACTTCGCGACGCTCACCGACGACGAGGTGTGGCAGCTGCTGACCCGCCACTTCGACCACACCCGTTACCTGGCCGGGATCGGCCGCGACGACCTGCCGGCCCGTCCGCTGGTCTACCGGGCCGACGGGCAGTTCGTGGCCGAGGTGCCCCGGATGGCGATCGTCGCGGTCGCGACGAGGACGCAGGTAGCGCCGTGACCGGCCCGAGCCACCTGACCGGCCCGCGCTACCTGATCGACCTGGTGCACCGGCCCGCCGGCGCCGGCGGCGACCGGCCCGCGATCGTCGGCCCGGACGGCGAGCTGAGCTACACCGCGCTGTGGGAGCGGGTCGGCGCGACGGCCGAGCTGCTGCGCCGCGCCCGCGTGCGGCCGGGTGACCTGGTGGGTCTCTACCTGCACCGGTCCGCCGACTACGTGACGTCGCTGCTGGCGACGCTCGCGGTGGGCGCGGTGGCGGTGCCGGTCGACCCCGAGCTGCCCTCCGGCCGGGCCGAGCAGATGCTCGCGGCGGCCGCGCCCCGGCTCGTCCTGTACGCCGACCGTCCGCCCGCCGTCGCCGCGCCCGCGTCCACCGGCTGGCGGGACGTGCGTACCGCGCGGGCCGGGTCGACGGCCGACCTGACCGATCGCACCGGCTGGCTGCCGCCGGGTGAGCACGCCGCGCTGGTGCTGTTCACCTCCGGCTCCACCGGCCGGCCGAAGGGCGTGGTGCTGCACCACGCCGGGCTGGTCAACCGGCTGGCCTGGGGTCACGAGTGGTTCGGCTTCGGCGCCGACGACCGGGTGCTGCACAAGGCGTCGATCGGATTCGACGCGTCGGTGCACGAGATCCTCTCCCCGCTGATCGCGGGCGGCACCGTGGTCGTCGCCGGGCCGGGCCTGCAGTTCGACAGCCTCGGGCTGGTCCGGCTGATCCAGCGGGAGGCGGTCACCACCGCGCACTTCGTACCGACCATGTTGCGGCACGTGCTCGACGAGCCGGAGTTCGCCGGCTGCCTCACGCTGCGGCGGGTGCTGTGCGGCGGCGAGGCGCTGGACATGCGGCTGGTCCGGCGGTTGCGCGAGGTGCTGCCGTGCGGGCTGTTCAACGGGTACGGCCCGAGCGAGACGTCGATCAACGTGTCCTACTGGGACTGCGCCGAGCCGTACCCGGGCAGCATCGCCCCGATCGGCCGGATCATCGACGGCGTCACCGCCCACGTGCTCGACGACGATCTGCGCCCGGTGCCCGAGGGCGGGACCGGCGAGCTGTGGATCGGCGGGGTCGCGGTCGGGCTGGGCTACCTGCGCGACGACGAGCGGACGGCGGAACGTTTCCGCGCCGACCCGGCGCGGCCGGGCGCGCGGCTCTACCGCACCGGCGACCTGGTGCGGATCGCGCCGCAGGGCTTCCTGGAGTTCCGCGGCCGGGCCGACGACCAGGTCAAGATCCGGGGGGTCCGGGTGGAGCCGGGCGAGGTGGCCGCCGTGCTGCGCGAGCATCCCGCCGTGCACGACGCGGTGGTGGTGACGGTCCCGGACACCGACGACGGCCCCCGCCTGGTCGGGTACGTGGTGCCGCAGCCCCGGCAGGCCCCGGCGGTCGGCGGGCTGCCGCGCTTCCCGCTGCCGAACGGCATGGCGGTCACCGCGGCGTCGCCGGACGAGGCGGTCTTCCTCTACCGGCAGATCTTCGACCAGGCCGAGTACGCCCGCTTCGGCGTCCGCGTCGGCGACGGCGCCGTGGTCGTCGACGTCGGCGCCAACATCGGGCTGTTCTCGCTCTGGGCGTCCCGGCAGGCGCGCGACGTGCGACTGGTGGCGGTCGAACCGAACCCGGACACCCTGCCGTACCTGCGCGCCAACCTCGGCCTCTACGCCGGGTCGGCGTCGGTCGTCGAGGCCGCCGTGACCGACGCGGCGGGCACCGCCGAGCTGACCTCGTTCCCCGAGCTGAGCTACCTGTCCGGCCTCGGCGCCGACCGGGCCGGCGTCGCCTCCGACCTGGTCCGGTCGCACTACCGCAACGGTGGCGGCGACGCCGACGAGACCGAACAGGCGGCGCTACTCGCGGACGCCCGCCGCCGCCTCGCCCCGGTGGCGCACGTGGTGCCGACGGTGACGCTGTCGGACCTGCTGGACCGCTTCGGGCTGGACCGCGTCGACCTGCTGAAGATCAACACCGAGGGCGCCGAGCTGAGCGTGCTGCGCGGGCTGCGCCCCGAGCACTGGCCCCGCATCCGCCAGGTCTGCCTGGAGGTCGAGCGCAGCAGCGTGACCACCCCGCTGGTGCGCGAGATGCTGTGCGCGGCCGGGTTCGAGGTCAACGACATCGGCGACTGGAACGTCGGCGCGGACGCCGACGTCAGCTACGTCTACGCCGTACGGCCGCAGGACCCGCCGCCCGCGGCGACGCCCCGGGACGAGCCCGCCGACCACCTGCTGACCACCGGGCTGCTCCAGGGCTACCTGGCCTCGGCGCTGCCGCCCGCGATGCGCCCGGACCAGATCGTCCTGGTCGACCGGCTGCCCCGCCTGCCCAACGGCAAGGTCGCCCGGCTGGAGCTGCCACCACCACCGCCCCGGCCCACCGGGCCTGCTGCGGAACCCGGCGACGGCGCCCTCACCGACCGGCTGCGCGAGGCGTGGCGGGCCACGCTCGGCGTCGACGCGGTGCACGACGACGACACGTTCGTCGCGCTCGGCGGGCACTCGCTGACCGCGCTGCGGATTGCGCTGCGGGTACGGGAGATGGCCGGGCTGGAGGTGTCCCCGGCGAGCTGCCTGCGCGCCGGGTCGTTCGCCGACTGGGTCGACCGGGTCACGGAGGCGGGACGCGATGTCAGCCCGGTCCGCTGACGCGCGGCACGTCGTCGTGGTGGGCGCCGGCCGGCTGGCCCGCTCGCTGTGCCACGCCCTGGCCGCGACGCCCACCCCGGCGCCGCTGCGCGTGACGGTCCTGGCCCGCGACCCGGACGCGGCGCTCGCGCTCGCCCGCGCCGCGCGGGTGCGCGCCACAGTCGCCGGAACCCCCGTCGCCGTCACCGCCCGGCCGTTCACCGCCGAACCCGGCGCCGACCCGGGGGAGGGGTACGCCGCCGACGCCGCCTCGATGGCCCGGCTCCGGCCCGACGTGCTGGTCTGCGCCGCGTCCGCGCAGTCGCCGTACGAGCGGGCGGCGGCGCCGTCGGCCTGGACGGACCTGATCGCCGCGGCCGGCTTCGGCGTGACGCTGGCATTGCAGGCCGAGCTGGTGTCCCGGCTGGCCGCCGCGCTGGCCGGCGGCGCGCCCGGCGCGACGCTCGTCAACGGCGCGTTCCCGGACGCGGTCAACCCGCTGCTCGCCGCACGGGACCTGCCGGTGCGCTGCGGCATCGGCAACGTGGCGACGCTCGCCGCGTGCCTGGACGCCGCGCTCGGCCGTCCCGGCCAGCGCCGCCTGGCGGTGCTCGGCCACCACGCCCACCTCGCCGCGCCCGGCCCGGACGACGAGGACACCGCCGAGGTACGCGCCTGGCTGGACGGCCGGCCCGTCCCGGACGTCACCGGGCTGCTCGCCGGCTACCGCGCGCTGCCCCGGCCGGAGCTGAACGCGCTCGCCGGGCACGCCGGGGCCGCCCTGGTGGCGGCGCTCGCCACCGGCGACGAGGTGACGGCGAGCCTGCCCGGGCCACTGGGACTGCCGGGCGGCTATCCGGTCCGGCTCACCGGCGGCCGGACCGAGCTGCGGCTGCCGGCCGAGCTGCCGGTGGCGCAGGCGGTCGCCTGGAACACCGCCGCCGGACGCCGCGACGGCGTCGAGGTCGGCGGCGGCCACGTCCGCTACCCGGAGCGCGCCCGAGCGGCACTGGCGGCGTACCGGCCGGACCTGGCCGGCGGCTGGCACGCGAGCGAGCTGCCCGAGATCGCCTGCCGGTTCACCGCCCTGCGTGACCATCTGCGAACGGTGCCGCCGGCGCCGGCCCGGAGTGTGTTGGAGGAAGCCCGATGACCGTGACCACCCCGGCCACCCGCAACATGATCACCGACTACTACGACGTCATCGCGTCGGCGGTGCGCCGATGCGGCGCGGTCCCCGGCGACGCGCCCGGCACGCCCGGCTTCGCGCCCGGCTTCGACCTGCCCGAGCTGACCCCGCAGGTACGCGAGTTCTACGCCGCCGCCACGGTCAGCTGGTCCCCGCTGGGCCACTACGGCGGGCACGACCTGACGATGCTCGACCTGACCGCCAACCCGGGCACCCGGACCACGAAGACGTTCGCCTCGATGGTGATCGTCGCCCGCGCGGTGGAGCACATCCGGCGTACCGGCGAGCGGCTGTGCATCGTCACCCCGACCTCCGGCAACAAGGGCGTCGCGCTGCGCGACTCGGTGGCCCGCGCGTACGCGGCCGGGCTGGTGACCCCGGAGCAGCTGTCCATCGTGGTGCTGGCCCCGGCGGCGACCCGGCACAAGTTCCGCCACGACGCGCTCGCCGACGATCCCGCGACCCGTGCGGTCAACCCGCTGCTGCGGTACACCGGCGCGGACCCGGAGGGCGTGAAGGCGCTCGGCCGCGCGTTCGTCGACGAGTACGCGGCCACCGCGTACGACAAGCGCGGCGTCACCCTCTGGTACACGCTCGATCTGCGCAACTACCTGGTCGCCGACGCCGCCCGGGCCGCCTTCGAAGCCGACGTGTCGCCCGCCGCCGGTTCCCGCTGGCACGCGCACGCCGTGTCCAGCGCGTTCGGCCTGCTCGGCTACAACCTGGGCCGCGACGTGCTGGAAGCGGCCGGCGACGCCGACCCGGCCGACCGGCCCGGTTTCCTGCTCGTGCAGCACCTCGGCACGCCGGACATGGTGCTCAGCCTGCGCCACGGCTCGTTCGAGCGGGACCACTGCCCGGCGTACACGCTCGACGAGAGCCGGGGCGTCTGGACGCAGGACGCCGACCTGCGCTTCCCGGCCGTCACCGACGACCCGGCCGAGGTGCTCGACCCGACGTTCTACACCCATCGCCCGGTGACCTCCCCGGCCATGAACGCGCTCATCGGACGGCACGGCGGCGACGGCATCGTGGTGTCGCGGCGCGAGTGCGTGCGGCGCTATCCGGTCGCCCGGCAGTGGCTCCCCGACGCCGGTCTGACGCTGCCCGAGGACCCGGCCCGGCTGCGGGAGTGGTCGATCCTGATGGCGCTTACCGGCGTCTGCAACGCCGTCGACCGGGGCCTGGTGCCGGCCGGGTACGAGATCGTGGTGCACGGCACCGGCAGCTACTGCGACGACTTCCGGATCGCCGAGGCCGACGCCGAGGTGTCCACGCTCGCCGACGTGGTCGCCGCCGTCCTGGACCAGCGGTGAGCCCGTCTCCGCAGCCGCTCGGCCTGCCGCCGCGGCTCGCCGCCGGGGCGCGCGCCGCGGGCGTCGACCCGGCCGCCGTCGTCCTCACCGCCACCGCCCTGGTGGTACGCCGGTACACCGGAGCCCCCGCGGTGACGCTGCGGCACGGCGACGACCCGGTGACGCTCGACCTGACCGCCGACGCGCCGATCCGGGAGTTGTGCCGGTCGCTGTGCCCGGCGCCGCCGGACCACCCGGTCGACGCCACCGTCGAGGTGAGCCCCGACCTGGCCGGCGTCACCGTCTCCGGGCTGCCCGCCGCGTACGCCGACGACCTCCGCGCCGACCTGGCCGACGTCCTGTCCACGCTGGACCCGGCCGCCTCGTCGGCGGGGTTGCTGCCGTCGGCCCGCTACGAGCGGCGACCGGCGCCGGACCTGTGGCGGCTGCACGGTGGCGACGGCACCGAGGCCGAGCGGGTCCGCGGCGACACCATCCCGGCCGCGTTCGCCGCGGCGGTGCGGGCGTACCCGGACAGGCCGGCGGTGCTCGCCGACGACGCGACGGTGACCTACCGGGAACTCGGCGCGGCAGTCGCCGCGACCGCCGAAGCGCTGGCCGGGCCGGGTGACGTCACGGCGCCGGTGGCGGTGCTGTGCCGCCACGGCGTCGCCACGATCACCGGCATCCTGGCGGCGCTGGCGTCGGGGGCGCCGTACGTGCCGCTGGACCCGGCGTACCCGGCGGCCCGGCTGGCCGCGATGCTGCGCGACGCAGGCGTCCGGGCGATCGTCGCGGACCCCGGCCACGCAGAGCGCGCCGCCACGCTCGCTGCCGCCGCCGGGCTGGAGCTGCCGGTCGTGTCGTTGCGCCGGGGCGAGGCCGGCGTGCCGGTGCCGGCCGGGCCCGCGCGCCCGGACGACCCGGCGTACGTGCTCTACACCTCGGGGTCCACCGGGAAGCCGAAGGGCGTGGTGCAGAGCCACCGCAACGTGCTGTTCGGCGTCCGCAACCACGTGCGCAACTTCGCCGTCCGGCCGGACGACCGCACGAGCGTGCTCACCTCGTTCGGCTACGACATGGCGGTCACCGACACGTTCGGCGCGCTGCTGTCCGGCGCTGCCGCCGTCCCGGTCGACGTCCGCACGCACGGCCTCGGCCACCTCACCGGTGCGCTCGCCGGCCGGGGCGTCACCGTCTACCACTCCACCCCGACCGTCTTCCGGTACGTGATGGCGAGCCTCGGCGAGCATGGGCGGCTGCCGTCGGTCCGTGCTGTCGTCCTCGGCGGCGAGGAGGTCACCCGGCACGACGTGACGCTGGCCCGGCGGTCGTTCGCGCCGGGCGTGGTGTTCGTCAACGGGTACGGCACCACCGAGATCAGCTTCGCCGCGCAGCACCACCTGCCGCCGGACGCCGACCCGGGGCGGGCAGTCGTGCCGATCGGGCACCCGCTGCCGGGCGTCGAGGTGGTGCTCACCGACCCGGCCGGACGCCCCGCCTGCCTCACCGGGGAGGTGGTCGTGCGGACCCCGCACGTCGCGCTCGGCTACCTGGGCCTGCCGGAGCTGACCGCGGACCGGTTCACCGAGCACGACGGGGTGCGCGCGTACCGGACCGGTGACATCGCGCGGCGGCTGCCCGACGGCACGCTCGTCTACCTGGGCCGCGGCGACCGGATGGTGAAGATCCGCGGCTACCGGGTGGAGCTGGGCGAGATCGAGGCGTGCCTGGCGGCGCTGCCCGGCGTGGCCCACGCGGCGGTGGTGGCGCGACGCGGTGCGTCCGGCGCGGGCGAGCAGGAGATCGTCGCGTACGTGGTCGGCGCCGCCGGTACGGTCGTCGAGCCGGGAGCGCTGCGGGAACGGCTGGCCGGTGTGCTGCCGGACTTCATGGTGCCCCGGGCGGTGGTGGCGGTGCCGGAGCTGCCGATCGGCCCGACCGGCAAGCTCGACCAGGCCGCCCTGCCCGACCCGGACGCCGGCCACCCGGCCGCCGAAGGGCCGCACGCGGGGCAGCCGGCCGCCGACCGCCCGGATGCCGGGGGACCGCCGGCCGGGCCGGTCGAGCAGACCATCGCGGCGGGCTGGCGCACGGTGCTCGGACTGACCACTGTGGGCCGCCTGGTGAACTTCTTCGAGGCGGGCGGGCACTCGCTCCAGCTCGCCCTGGTGCAGGGGTACCTGGAGGAACACCTCGGCCGCCGGGTGCCGCTGGCCCGGCTGGTGGAGTTCCCGACGGTGGCGGCGCTGGCCGCGTACCTGGAGACGGCCGGGGACGCCGCGGGCGTACCGGAGGACGGCCGGCTGACCGCGGTCGGACGCCGGATGGCCCGCCGTGCCGCCGCGCGGGCCGCCGGCGGCGGGGAGGGACGGGCGTGAGCGAGGACGACCGGATCGCGGTGGTGGGCCTGGCCTGCCGGGTGCCCGGCGCGGACGACGCACCGGCGCTGTGGCGCAACCTGCTGTCCGGGGTGGACTCGGTGCGCCGGGTCCCGGCCGGGGAGGGCGCGCCGGGCGGACCGGACTGGGTGTCGGCGTTCGGCCGGCTCGACGACCTGGAGGGCTTCGACGCGGACCTGTTCGGCTATCCCGCCGCGGCGGCGGCGCTGCTCGACCCGCAGCACCGGCTGTTCCTGGAGGTCGCCTGGCACGCCCTGGAGGACGCCGCGATCGACCCGGACCGCGACCCGGCCCAGATCGGCGTGTTCGCCGGATGCGCGCCCAGCCGCTACCTGCACCACCACCTGCTCGGCAACCCCGCGCTGGCCCCGGCGGCCGGCACGCTCGCCGAGGACTGGGACGACGCGCTGACCGGCTCCGGCTGCGACTACCTGCCGACGCGCACCGCGTTCGCGCTGGGGCTGTCCGGCCCGGCCGTGGCGGTCCAGACCGCCTGCTCGACCTCGCTCGTCGCGGTGTGCCAGGCCGGGCAGAGCCTGCTGGACTACCGCTGCGACGTGGCGATAGCGGGCGGCGCGGCGGTGGTCTCGACGCGGCAGGCCGGTTACCGGCTGCGGCCGGGCGGGCTGCTGGCCACCGACGGGGTGTGCCGCCCGTACGACGCCGCCGCCACCGGGCAGGTGTTCGGCAACGGCGCCGGGGCGGTGGTGCTGAAGCGGCTCGCCGACGCCCGCGCCGACGGCGACCACGTGTACGCGGTGCTCGCCGGGTGGGCGGTGAACAACGACGGCGCCGCCCGGCCCGGCTTCACCGTGCCGGGTGTGTCCGGGCAGGCGGCGGTGCTGGCGGAGACGTTGGCGTCGGTCGGCTGGGACGCGGCCGACGTGGGCTACCTGGAGGGGCACGGCACCGGCACCCCGGTGGGCGACGCGATCGAGGTGGACGCGCTGGCCCGGGTACGCCGGGGCGCCCGCGGCCCACTGCTGCTCGGCTCGGTGAAGGGCAACCTCGGCAACCTGGACGCCGCGGCGGGCGTGATCTCCCTGATCAAGGCCGTGTACGCGGTCCGCACCGGGCAGGTGCCGGGTACCGCGCACTTCACCGGCGCGCACGACGACGTCGACCTGGCCGCAGCGGGTGCCGAAGTCGGCGCGGAGACCCGGTCGTGGACGGGGGAGCGGCGCGCGGGCGTCAGCTCGTTCGGTCTCGGCGGCACCAATGCGCACGTGCTGGTCGAGCCGGCGCCCGCGACGGACGCGCCGGACGCCGGGGCACCCGGCCCGGTGGTGCTGGGACTGTCCGCGGGCAGCCCGGCGGCGCTGCGGGAACTGGCCCGGCGGCTGGCCCTCCGGCTGGCCGACGGCGACCTGGCGGTGGCCGACGTGGCGCACACGCTCGCGGTGGGACGGCGGCGGCTGGCATACCGGGACGCGGTCGCCTGCGCCGACGCGGGGGAGGCGGTGCGCCGGCTGACCGCGCTCGCGGCGGGCGACCCGGCCTCCGACGACGACGCCGCAGTCCGCGCCTGGCGCGCCGGTGACGAGCCGGCCGTCCCGCCGGGCCGGCGGGTGCCGCTGCCCGGCTACCCGTTCCGGCGGACCCGACACTGGATCGAGGCCCGACGATGACCGTCCGCGACGATCAGCGCGACCAGCAGGTCGGTCCCGAGCTGCCCTACCCGCAGGTGTGCCTGCCCGACCTGGTCGCGGCGCACGCCCGGCGGCGTCCCGGCGCCCCGGCCGTGGTGCAGGGCGACCTGACGCTCAGCTACGCCGGCCTGGTCGGCCGGGCCGCCGCGCTGGCCGCGTCGCTGCGCGCCCACGGCATCGGCGCGGACGACCTCGTCGGCGTCTGCGTGGACCGTCGCCCGGACCTGGTGGTCGCGCTGCTCGGCGTGCAGGCGGCCGGCGCCGGGTACGTCCCGCTCGACCCGGCGCTGCCGCCCGGGCGGTTGCGCGAGCTGGCCGCCGAGGCCCGGCTGCGCGTCGTCGTGGGAACGCCCGCCGCCGAGGCGTTCACCGGACGCACCGTGCTGGACGTCCCCACCGGCACCGCGCCCTGGCAGCCGACCCCGGCGACGCTCGGCACCACCGCGTACGCGATGTTCACGTCCGGGTCGACCGGGCAGCCGAAGGGCGCGGTGATCGAGCACCGGGCGCTGACCGAGAAGGTCACCTCGATCGCGGAGTTCTCCGGGTTCGACACGGCGACCCGGTGCCTGGCGTTCGCCTCGATCGGGTTCGACGCGTCGGTGGTCGACATGCTCGCCCCGCTCGCCGCCGGGGGCACCGTCGTGCTCGCCGGTGACGCCGAGCGGGCCGACCCGACCCGGCTCTACCGGATCTGTGCCGAGCAGGCGGTCGACGTGGTGGTGCTGCCGCCGCCGATCCTGCCGCTGCTGGACCCGGTCCGGCTGCCCGGCGTGCGGCTGGTCGTCACCGGCGGCGAGGCCACCGGCCCGGAACAGGTCGGCCGCTGGACCGCCGGCGGGCGCCGCTTCGTCAGCGTGTACGGCCCGACCGAGGCGACGGTGCTGGTGACCTGGTTCGAGGGCAGCGGCGACTGGACCCGGCCCATCCCGATCGGCCGGCCCGCCGCCAACCACCGCATCCACCTGGTCGACGACGAGCTGCGCGAGGTCGGCCCGGGGGAGATCGGCGAGGTGCTCGCCGGTGGGCCCGGGCTCGGCCGCGGATACCTCTTCGACGCCGCCCGCACGGCGGAACGGTTCCTCCCGGACCCGTTCTCCGGCAAGCCCGGGGAGCGGCTCTACCGCACCGGTGACCTGGCCCGGTGGCTGCCGGACGGGAGCCTGGAGTTCCTCGGCCGGGCCGACCGGCAGGTGAAGATCCGCGGGCAGCGGATCGAACTGGGCGAGGTCGAGGCGGTGCTGCGCCGCCACCCGGACGTCGACCTGGCCAGCGTCCAGGTCCGCGCCGGCGCCGGCGGTCAGGAACTCGTCGCGTACGTGGCGACCGGCCTGGACGCCGCCGAGCTGCGTGACTACTGCGCCCGGCTGCTGCCGCCCGCCGCCGTACCGGCCCGGATGCACACCATGCCCGCGCTGCCGATCACCATCAACGGCAAGATCGACACCGAGCGGCTGGCCGCGCTCGACCTGGCCGGACCGGCCCCCGTGCCGTCCGGCGAGCCGCCCGCCACCGACACCGAACGCCTCGTCGCGCAGGCGTGGGCGGCGCTGCTGGACGTGCCCGCGGTCGGCCGCGACGACGACTTCTTCCACCAGGGCGGGCACTCCATCACCGCGATGCGGCTGGTCGCCGACCTGCGCGAGCGGCTGGGCCGCGACCTCGCCATCGAGGACGTGCTGGTCGGGCGGACGCCACGCGGCATCGCCGCCCGCGCCGACGCCGCCGCCGGAACCGGCCCGGCCCCGGTCGTCCGGGGACGGCCACCGGCGCTGTCCCCGGCGCAGCAGCGGCTGTGGTTCCTCGACCGCTACTTCCCGGCCGCCGCGTCGGCGTACAACGTCGCGTTCGCCGAACGGATCACCGGCCCGCTCGACGTGGCGGCGCTCGCCACGGCGCTCACCGCCGTCGCGGACCGGCAGCAGATCCTGCGCTGGCGCATCCCGGAGCGCGACGGCGTGCCGTACGCGGTCGCCGACCCGTCCACACCGGTGCCGCTGCCGGTACGCGACCTCGCCCCGGGCACCGACCTCGCCGGCCACCTCGCGGCGAGCGCCGCCACACCGTTCGCGCTGGGCACCGACACGCTGTGGCGGGCCGAGCTGATCCGCACCGGCGACGGCGAGCACGTGCTGGCCGTCTACGCCCACCACGCCGTGTTCGACGGCTGGTCGCAGTCGCTGTTCTACGCCGACCTGGCCGCCGCGTACCGGGCCGCGCTCGGGGACGGGCCGCCGCTGCCGCCGCTGCCCGCCACGTACGGCGACTACGTGGCCTGGCGCGCCGACCGTGCCCGGCGCCGCGCCGCCGCCGACCTCGACTGGTGGCTGGACCACCTGACCGGGGCGCCGGTCGTGCTGCGGCTCCCCGGTGGACGGGACCGGCCGGCCGAACAGACGTACACCAGCGCGACGGTGCGTACCCGGCTGGACCGGGCCGCCACTGCCGCGCTCACCGACCTCGCCGCCGGGCTCGGCGCGACGCCGGCGGCCGCCGTGCTCGCCGCGTTCGCGCTGGTGCTGGCCCGGCGTACCGGCCTGCCCGACCTGGTGGTCGGCACCCCCACGGTGGACCGGCGGGCCGCCGACTTCGAGGCGATGGTCGGCTTCTTCATCGAGATCGCACCGCTGCGGCTGCGCCGGACGCCCGGGGCCGGCTTCGCCGCGCACGTCCGCGCCGCCTGGGAGGAACTGCTCGCCGCGCTCGCCCACCCGGAGGCGCCTGTCGAACGCATCGTCGGCGGCCTCGGGCTGGGCGGCCTGCTCGACCGCAGCCCGCTGGTGCAGGTGCTGTTCAACATGTACACGTTCGACGAGCCCCGGCTGGACCTGGCCGGCCTGTCCGCCGAGCCGGTGCCGGTGCCCGCACCCGGCTCACCGTTCGACCTCACGCTCTACGGCATCACCCGGGACGGGCGGCTGCGCGTGGAGATCGTCTTCAACCCGGACGTCTACGGCGAGGCCCTGATCACCGACGTGCTCGCCGACGTCGAGCGGTTGCTGCGGGCCGGCGTCGCCGACCCGGAGCGGCCGGTGGCCGAGCTGCCCGCCTGGACCGCCGTCCCGGCCGGAACGGCCGACGACGTGCCCCGGGCCGCCCGGGTGAACCGGGCCGGAGGCCGCGCCGGGGTGCCCGCCGCCCGCCCGGCCACCGCCACCGAGCGGCGGATCGCCTCGGTCTGGTGCGACGTGCTCGGCGTACCGGAGGTGGCCGCGACGGACAGCTTCTTCGACGTCGGCGGCGGCTCGCTCGCGGTCGCGGTCGTGCAACGGCAGCTCAACCGGCTGCTCGGCACGAATTTGCGGGTCGTGGACCTGTTCCACCACCCGACCGTCCGCGCGCTCGCCGCGCACCTGGACAGCCTCGGTGCGCCCTCGTCCGGCGAGGACGCCGAGGACGAGGCGGTGGAACGCGCGGCGCGCCGGGGCGCGCTACGCCGCCAGCGGGTCCAGCGCCGCCCGGTGGTGGAGGAGGAGCCACGGTGACGTACCTGGTCCCCCTCGGCGACACCGGCTGGTCGGTGTGGCGGGACGTGCTGCTGCGCAGCGCCGGGTTCCCCGCCGACGGACTGGACCGGTTCGCCGCGCCGGACTGCGCCGACGCGGCCGACCGGCATCTGTCCGGCGAGCTGGACGAGACGGCTTTCAGCGCCGCGTACGCCACCGCCGTCCGGGCGTCGTCGGCGGCGCTGTGCGGGATCGCCGCCGACCCGCTGTTCCGCGAGGCCGTCGCCTGGCAGAACCCGGAGGCGCTGGTGGCGCTGGACGGGCTGCTCCGCGACGGCCCGGACGCGCCCCGCAACGTGCGCCGCCGGGGCCGGGAGAACGTCGTCGCCGGGTACTGGCAGCGCTACGTCGCCAAGTGCGAGACCATCGGCTTCTTCGGGCCGGTGTGCTGGGGCACCGTGGCACCTGGTGCGCCCGGCGTCACCGCCGCGCCCGGCCCCGGACTGCTCCGCCGCCGCGCCGTCCACCTCGAACACTGGGCGCTCGCCGCGTACGCGGACCGGCTGGCCGCCGACCCGCAGGTCCGGCAGTGGCTGGCCCCGGTCCGGGCGCCGCACGTCCACCTGGCGGACCGGGTCGTGCACCGGCCGGCCCAGCGCCCGGAACCGGTGTCGCTGAGCGAGTCGATCGCGCTGTGCCGGTGCGACGGCACCCGCCCGGCCCGGGACGTCGTCGACGACCTGGTGCGCGACGGGCAGACCGGTGTGCGCCGCGCCGCAGAGGGGTTCCTGCTGCTCGCGCAGCTCGTCGAGCGAGGGCTGCTGCGCTGGGACTTCGACCTGCCGCAGGGCTTCGCCGCGCAGGAGCACCTGCGGGAGCGGATCGCCGCGATCGGTGACCGGGAGTGCCGCGCGCGGGCGCTGGCCGGGCTGGACCGGCTGGCCGCCGCCCGCACCCGGGTCGCCGACGCCGCCGGTGACCCGGCCGCCCTCACCGCCGCGCTGTCCGCGCTGGACGCCGAGTTCACCGCGCTCACCGGGTTGCCGCCGCGCCGCCGGGCCGGGCAGAACTACGCCGGGCGGGCGCTGTGCCACGAGGAGACCGCACGCGACGTGGACCTCACCGTCGGCGGCGGCCTGCTCGACTCCCTGGCCCCGGCGCTGGACCTGCCGCTGCGGGCGGCGCGCTGGCTCACCGCCGAACTGGCCACGGCGTACGGCGACGCGCTGCGCGACCTGTACGACGACCTCGGCGGCGACGGGCCGGTCCGGCTCGGTGACCTGTGGTTCGTCGCGCAGGGGCCGCTGTTCGGGCCCGGTGACCGGCCGGTGGACCGGGTCGCGGCCGAGTTCGCCGCCCGCTGGGAGCGGGTGCTCGGACTGGCCGGACTGCCCGAGGGAACGACCCGGGTGGAGTTCGCCGCGGCCGAGCTGGCGCCCCTGGTGGCCGACGCGTTCCCGGCCGGCCGTCCCGGCTGGAGCGCGGGCCGGGTGCACAGCCCCGACCTGCAACTGTTCGCCGAGTCACCCGAGGCGCTGGCCGCCGGCGAGGTCGGGGCGGTGCTCGGCGAGCTGCACGCCGCGTACGCCACGTTCAACGCCGAGCTGTTCACCCACTGCCACCCCGACGTGGACCGGCTGCGGCGCGCGTACGCGGCCGACCTGGGCCCGGGACGGCTGCGCCCGCTCTACCCGGTCGACTTCCCCCGCGTCGGCGGGCGGTTGTCCGCGTCCCTGCACGGGCCGGACGACCACCGGCTCGCGTTCGCCGACGCGCCCGGCGCGCCGCGCGACCGGCTCGTGCCGGCGAACGCGGCGATCGTGTCCGAGGTGGACGGCGTGCTGGTGGCGACCGGCCCGGACGGCACGCGCTGGCCGCTGGTCGAGGTGTTCTCCGACCTGATCGCGGTGCACGCCGGTGACGCGTTCAAGCTGATGACCGACCGCCCGCACAGCCCCCGGGTGACAGTCGACCGGCTGGTGCTGGCGCGGGAGACCTGGCGCACCACGGTCGGGGCGACCGGCCTGGCCGACGCCGTCGACCAGGCGCGGCGCTACCTCGCGGTACGCCGGTGGCGGACCGCGCTGGGCCTGCCGGAGCGGGTCTTCGTCCGGGTGGCCACCGAACTCAAGCCCACCTACGTGGACCTGACCAGCCCGCTCTACGCCAACCGGCTCTGCCTGCTGCTGCGCGCCGCCCGGCGGTCCGGCGGCGACGACGTGACGGTGACCGTGTCGGAGCTGCTGCCCGCGCTCGGGCAGGCGTGGCTGCCCGACCGCGCGGGCCGCCGCTACGTCAGCGAACTGCGCCTGCACATCAGCGATTCGGCCGAGCCGGAGGTCATGGCGTGAACGAGACAGTGGAGCCGATCGCGATCGTCGGGCTCAGCCTGCGCGTGCCGGGGGCGGCGTCGGCGGAGGAGTTCTGGCGCAACCTGGTCGTCGGCGCCGAGTCGCTCACCCGGTTCACCCGCGCGGAGCTGCTGGCCCGGGGCGTCCCGGCGGAGCAGCTCGACGACCCGGCGTACGTGCCGGTGGCCGCCGTGCTCGACGGCGTGGACCGGTTCGACGCGGAGCTGTTCGGGCTGAGCCCCCGCGACGCGGAGCTGACCGACCCGCAGCAGCGGCTGTTCCTGGAGCACGCGCACGCCGCGCTCACCGACGCGGGCTGCGACCCGGCCCGCTACGACGGCGAGATCGGCGTGTACGCGGGCGGCAACGCCGACCTGTACCAGTGGCTCAACGTCCGGCGGAACCCGCGGGCGCTCGCGGACGCCGGTGAGCTGCGCGTGTCGCTCGGCAACAAGCCGGACTACCTGGCCAGCACCGTCGCGTTCCGGCTCGGCCTGCGCGGCCCGGCGATGACGGTGCAGACCGCCTGCTCGTCGTCGCTCGTCGCGGTGCACCTGGCTGCCGAGGCGCTGCGCAGCGGCGAGTGCGACACGGCGCTGGCCGGCGGCGTGTGCGTGGAACTGCCGCACGGCGTCGGGTACGTCGCCGACGAGGGCTACACCTCCGCCGACGGGCACTGCCGCCCGTTCGACGCGGACGCCGACGGCACCGTCTACGGCAGCGGCGTCGGCGTGGTCGTGCTCAAGCGGCTCTCCGACGCGCTCGCCGACGGCGACGACATCCGGGCGCTGGTCATCGGCAACGCGGTGAACAACGACGGCTCGGCCAAGGCGAGCTTCACCGCGCCGAGCGTCACCGGTCAGGTGGAGGTGGTCACGCAGGCGCTCGCGGTGGCCGGCGTCGCCCCGCGTTCGGTCGGGTACGTCGAGGCGCACGGCACCGGCACCGTCCTCGGCGACTCGATCGAGCTGGCGGCGCTGAGCACGGCGTACGGCCGGCGCACCGCCGAGCGCGGCTGGTGCGGGGTCGGCTCCACGAAGGCCAACATCGGTCACCTCAGCGCGGCCGGCGGCGTGATCGGCCTGATCAAGACCGTGCTGTCGATGCGGCACCGGCTCATCCCGCCCACCGTCAACCACGACCGGCCGCACCCGGACATCGACATCGAGGCGAGCCCGTTCTACGTGGTGTCCACGCTGACCAAGTGGGAGCCCGAGGACCAGCGGCCGCTGCGGGCCGGCGTCAGCTCGCTCGGCCTCGGCGGCACCAACGCGCACCTGGTGCTCCAGGAGGCGCCGCCGCGCGTACCCCCGGAGCCGGATCACGGCGGCGGCGAGCTGCTCCAGGTGTCCGCCGCGACGCCCGACGCGCTGGCCGCTGCTTGTGCCCGGCTGGCCGAGCGGCTCACCGGCGCGCCCGATGTGGAGCTGCGCGACGTGGCCCACACGTTGCGGGAGGGCCGGCCGGCGTACCGGCACCGGGCCGCCGTCGTCGCTGTCGACCGGGCCCGGGCGGCGGCGGCGCTCACCGACCCGAAGCGCCGGGCCGCCGGGGACGCCGCGACGCCGCCCCGGGTGGGCCTGCTCCTGCCCGGGCAGGGCGCGCAGCACCCCGGCATGGGCGCGCACCTGGCCGCTACCGAGCCGGTGTTCGCCGCCGCCGTGGACGAGTGCGCCGCGATCCTCGGCTGGGACGCGGGCGAGATGATCTTCGACGCCGGACCGGGCGCGGACGAGCGGCTGGCCGGACCGGCGGTGGCGCAGCCCGCGCTGTTCGCCGTCGAGTACGCGCTCGCGGCGCTGTGGCGGCACTGGGGCGTCACGCCCGCCGCGATGATCGGCCACTCCGTCGGCGAACTGGTCGCCGCCACGGTGGCCGGGGTGTTCGACCTGCCGGACGCGCTGCGGCTCGCCGCCGCCCGGGGCCGCCTCGTGCAGGCCGCGCCGGAGGGCCGGATGCTCGCCGTGCAGCGCGGCGCCGACGAGATCGCGCCGCTGCTGCCCGACGGTGTCGCGGTGGCGATCAGCAACGGCCCGCACACCTGCGTGGTGGGCGGCGCGCCGGAACCGGTCGCCGCCGCCGAGGTCCTCCTGCGCGAACGCGGCATCGGCTGCACGCCGCTGCGGTCGCCGTACGCGATGCACGTGCCGCTGCTGACGGCGGTGCGCGACGAGTTCGCGGCGCTCGTGGCGGCGGTGCCGCGCCGGGCGCCGGACCTGCCGGTGTTCTCGGCCGCGACCGCCGCGCCGTTCACCGACGAGCAGATCACCGACCCGGCGTACTGGGCCGACCAGCTCTGCCGGCCGGTGCGGTTCGGCGCCACGGTGGCCGCGCTCGCCGCGACCGGCGCCGCCGACGACTGGCTGCTGCTGGAGTGCGGCCCCGGCCGGCAGCTCGCCGGTCTGGCCCGGCTGAGCCTGCCGGCGGGAGCCCGGGCGCCGCTGCGCACGCTGCCCGCGCCGGGGGAGCGGCTGACCGGCAGGCAGACCGCGTACGAGGCGGCGGGCCGGCTGTGGACGGCCGGGGTGCCGGTGCGGCTGCCCGCCTCCGGCACGCCGCGCCGGGTGCCGCTGCCCGGCTACCCGTACCAGCGCGCCCGGCACTGGATCGACCCGGAGCCGGTGGCCGCGCCCGCCGGACCGGCCACCGACGAGCGGTACGACGACGGCGTGGTCGAGGTGCCGGTCTGGGGTCAACTGCCCGACCTCGCGCCCGTCGAGGCGCCCGGCCCGCTGCTGTTGTTCGCCGCAGGGGAGCGCGGCACGGCGCTCGCGGACCGGCTGCGCGAGCGTGGCGTGGACGTCACGGTGGTACGTCCCGGACCGGCCTTCGCGGTCCGCCCGGACGGCTACCGGCTGCGCCCGGCCAGCGTCGCCGACCACCAGCGCCTGCTCGACGAGTGCGCCGACGACGGCCGGGCCGCCCGGATCGTGCACGCGTGGGCGCTCGACGGCGACCCGGCCGGCCCGGACGCCGACGCCGTGGCGGCGGCCCAGGAACACGGGTACCTCGCGCTGCTGACGCTGCTGGAGGCGTTGCCTGCCGCCGACGTGGCGCTGGACGTGGTGACCGCCGGGACGGCCGACGTGACCGGATCCGACCTGCTGCGCCCGGAACATGCCACAGTCGCCGGGGTGGTGCGCTCGGTGCCGCTGGAACGTCAGGGACTGCGTTGCCACTGGGTCGACGCCGACCCGGCCGACCCGGGCGCGGACGCGCTGGCGGACGAACTGCTCGGCGCCGAGCGGGCCGACGCGGTCGCGCTGCGGCTGGGCGGGCGCCGCTGGACACGCGGGTTCACGGCCGCGCCGGCGCGCCGGCGTACCGGGCCGGCACTGCGCGACGGCGGGCGCTACCTGATCACCGGCGGACCGGGCCGGATCGGCGGGGCGTTCGTCGCCGAACTGGCCCGCCGGGGCGCGCGGCTGGTGCTGGTCGGCCGGACCGCCCGGCCGGACCTGGTCGAGGCGCTGGAACGGGCCGGGGCGCAGGTCCGCCACGTGCGCGCCGACGTGACAGACGTGGACGCGCTGCGGGCGGTACGCGCCGACATCGAGGACGACCTCGGCGGACTCGACGGCATCGTGCACGCCGCACGGCTGCCCGACACCGGACTGTCCACCGGGTCGCGGCCGGCCGAGGCGACAGCCGAACTGCTGCCGAAGGTCACCGGCGCGCTGGCGCTGCGTGCGGTCTTCGGCGACATGCCGCTCGACTTCGTGCTGCTCAGCTCCTCGGTGACCGCGCTCGCCGGTGGCCTGGGCCGCGCCGACGACACGGCCGCCAACGCGTTCCTCGACGCGTACGCGCGCAGCCCGCACGGCTGGCGGTCGCCGGTGCTGTCGGTGGCCTGGGGCGCGTGGCGGGAGGAGGGCGTACCCGACCACGACGGGCTGGCCCCGGAAGCGGCGGTGCGGGCGGCGCTGCGGGTCCTCGCCGAGGGGCGGACCGGCTCGGTGGCGATCGGCGCCTACACGGTGGGGGCGGTCGCCGGGCACGAGCGGCGGCTCGCCGCGACCACGGCGGCCACCGCCTCGACGGTGACCGCCGCCGACGGCGACCTGCAGGACACCGTCGCCCGGATCTGGCGTGACGTGCTGGGCGTGGCCGAGGTCGGCCCGCACGACGACTTCTTCCGGCTCGGCGGCACCTCGCTCGTGGCCGCGCAGCTGGTGCTGCGGATCCGGCAGGCGGTGGGCGCCCGGCTGTCCATGCGGGTGCTGTTCGACGCGCCCACCGTCGCGGCGATGGCCGCCCGGATCGAGTCGCTGCGCGCCGCCCCGTCCGCCTCCGCATCTGCCGAGGCGCCCATCCCGCGTCTGCACCGACCGGGACGGCCGGGATGACCGAGTCGCGCCACGACGTCACGCCTGTGGACGACGTCTACACCGTTCCCGCCTCGTACGCCCAGGAGCGGGTCTGGTTCACCGCCCAGCTCAGCCCCGGGCAGCCGCTGTTCACCATGACCGACGCGGTCACCCTGCCGGCGGGCGCCGGGCCGGAGCAGGCGCTCGCCGCGCTGCGGACGGTCACCGACCGGCACGAGGCCATGCGCACCACGCTGCGCCTGCACGACGGGCGGCTCTACCAGGACATCCACTCCACGGTCCCGGTGGAGCTGCCGGTCACCGACCTGTCCGCGCTGCCCGAGCCGGAGCGGGACGCCGCCCGCGCCCGGATCGTCGCCGAGTACGCAGGTCTCGACCTGCCGATGGACGCCGCCCCGCTGTGGCGGGGCCGGCTGCTGCGGCTCGACCCGGACACCTGGTGGCTGCTGTTCGCCGGGCACCACGTCGTCCTCGACGGCACGTCCCTGCTCCACCTGCGCGCCGAGCTGACCGAGCTGTGCGCCGCCGCCGTCGCCGGCCGCGCGCCGGACCTGCCCGAGCTGCCGATCCAGTACGCCGACTACGCGGCCTGGGAACGCGACCGCCTCGACGGCCCCCGCTGGGACGAGCTGCGCGACCACTGGCGGGAGAAGCTGACCGGGCTGCCGGCAGTGCACGCGCTGACCACCGACCGGCCGCGCCCGGCGACGCTCACGTTCGACGGCGCCGACGTCCGCCGCACGCTGCCCGGCGACGTGACGGCGGCGCTGCCCGAGCTGTCCCAGCAGGCCGCCGCGACCCCGTTCATGGTGCAGCTGGCCGCCTACGTGGCGCTGCTGCACCGGCTGTCCGGGAGCGACGACGTGGTGGTCGGCATGCCGGTGGCCGGCCGGGACCGGGCCGAGCTGGAACCGCTGCTCGGCATGTTCATGAACATGCTGGTGCTGCGCGTCGACGTGTCTGGCGATCCACCGTTCCTGACGCTCGTGCGCCGGGTCCGCCGGGTCGTGCTCGACGCCTGGGACCACCAGGACATGCCGTTCCAGAAGCTCGTCGAGGAGCTGGCGGTACGGCGCGACCCCGGTGTGCCGCCGCTCTACCAGCTCACGTTCCACCACCTGCCGACCGGCCGGGGCGAGGCGTTCGGCGGCGCCATGGACGACCTGTCGCTGGAGATCGCCGGGGACGAGCTGCGGCTGGAGTACCGCACCGCGCTGTTCGAGCGCGCCGCGATGGAGGCGTTCGCGGACCGCTACCTGCTGCTGTTCGCCGCCGCGGTGGCGGCGCCCCGGACCCGGGTGAGCGCGCTGCCGGTCATGCCGGACACCGAGCACGCGGCGGTCGTGACCGGCTGGAACGCCACCGCCGCCCCGGTTCGCCGGACCACGCTGGCGGAGCTGTTCGACGCCCAGGCCCGGCGCACGCCGGACGCGGTCGCGCTGGTCGACGGCGACACCCGGATGACGTACGCGCAGTTGTCCGACGCCGCCGAGCAGGTGGCGTCGCGGCTGGTAGCGCACGGCGTGGGACCGGAGTCGGTGGTCGCGATCCACGAGCCCCGCTCCCGCCGCCTGATCGCCGGGCTGCTCGGCATCCACCGGGCCGGCGCGGCGTACCTGCCGCTGGACCCGGACCACCCGCCGCAGCGGCTGGCCTTCATGCTCGCCGACGCCGGCGCCGGGGTGCTGCTGGCCGACGAGCTGCCGGACGGGCTGACCGTCCCGGGCACCGTGCTGCCGCTGACCGCGCCGGACCGGCCGCCCACCGCCGCCGGCACTGCCGCCGGGCCGGGGAACGCGGCGTACGTGATCTACACGTCGGGCTCCACCGGGCGGCCGAAGGGCGTGGTCAACGAGCACGCCGCAATCGTCAACCGGCTGGACTGGATGCAGGACGCCTTCGCGCTCGGACCGGACGACGCGGTGCTGCACAAGACGCCGATCGGGTTCGACGTGTCGGTGTGGGAGGTGTTCTGGCCGCTGCTCGTGGGCGCGCGGCTGGTGCTCGCCGCGCCGGGCGGGCACCGCGACCCGGCGTACCTGCGGGAGCTGATCGAACGGGAGCGGGTCACCACCGTCCACTTCGTGCCGTCGATGCTCGACGCGTTCCTGTCCACGGCCGACCCGGCCGGCCCGGCCCGCTGCGGGTCGCTGCGGCGGATCGTGTGCAGCGGCGAGGAACTGCCCGCCGACCTGGCCCGCCGCGCGGTGGCCGCGATTCCGTCGGCGGCGCTGCACAACCTGTACGGACCGACCGAGGCGGCGATCGACGTCACCGCCTGGGCGGCCACCCCCGACGCGCTGACCGGCGTGACCCGGGTGCCGATCGGCGGGCCGATCCGCAACGTGCGGACCTACGTGCTCGACGAGGCGATGCGCCCGGTGCCGGTCGGCGTGGCCGGGCAGCTGCACCTCGGCGGCGTGCAGGTGGCCCGCGGCTACCTGAACCGCCCCGGACTCACCGCGGGCGCGTTCGTCCCCGACCCGTTCGGCGAGCCCGGCGGCCGGCTGTACGCCACCGGCGACCTGGCCCGCTGGCGTACCG
The DNA here is from genome assembly GCF_001709195.1 of Micromonospora sp. II. Taxonomy (NCBI): domain Bacteria; kingdom Bacillati; phylum Actinomycetota; class Actinomycetes; order Micromonosporales; family Micromonosporaceae; genus Micromonospora; species Micromonospora sp. II. The sequence goes on from NZ_LYXF01000089.1 coordinate 175,295, forward strand.
ACGGGACGCTGGAGTTCCTCGGCCGCATCGACGACCAGGTGAAACTGCGGGGCCTGCGGATCGAGCTGGGGGAGATCGCCGCGGTGCTGCGCGAACAGCCCGGCGTCGGCTCCGCGGCCGTCGTCGTGCGCGGCGCCACGCCCGCCGAGCAGCGTCTCGTGGCGTACCTGACGGGCGAGGCCCCGGACCCGGCGGAGCTGCGGGCGGCGCTGAAACGGCGGCTGCCCGAGTACATGGTGCCGTCGGCGTTCGTGACGCTCGACGCGCTGCCGCTGTCCGCCAACGGCAAACTCGACACCGCCGCGCTGCCCGCACCCTCGTCCGGCGTCGCCCCCGCGCAGCGCCGTCCCCCGGTGACCCCGGTCGAGCAGACGGTTGCCGCCACCTGGCGCGACGTGCTCGGCGTGCCCGAGGTCGGCCTGGACGACGACTTCTTCGAGCTGGGCGGTCACTCGCTGCTGGCGATCCGGATGCTGGCGCTGCTGCGCGAGGCGTACGGGCAGGTCGACGTCGGCGTGATGGACGTGTTCGCGCACCCGACGGTGCAGGGGCTGGCCGCGCTGATCGACGCCCCGGCGGACGGGGAGCGGCAGCGCCCGCTGCTGTACGAGCTGACCCGGCCGGTCCCGGCGGACCAGCTGGTGCGCTCGTACGTGTGCGTGCCCTACGGCGGCGGGCTCGCCAGCATCTACCAGCCGCTCGCGGACGCGCTGCCGGCCGGGCACACGCTGTTCTCCGTGGCGATCCCCGGCCACGACGTCGGCGTCCGTGACACCGAGCTGCCCTTCGACGAGCTGGTCGAGCGGTGCGTGGCCGAGATCCAGGAGCGGGTGGACGGCCCGCTGGTCCTGTACGGCCACTGCGTCGGCGGCGCGCTGTTGACCGGCATCGCCCGGCGGCTGCACGAGCGCGGACGTCCCATCGAGGCGATCTACGCCGGGGGCGTGTTCCCGACCGCCCGCCCGGACAACATGCTCGGCCGGCTCGTCGACTGGGCCGACTCCCGGGGCGCGGACCGGCGGTACGAGACGTTCCTGCGCTCGATCGGCGCGGAACTGGCCGACCTGGACCCGGCGCAGGTCGACCGGTTCGTCCACCACGTACGGCGGGAGGCCGCCGAGGCGCAGGAGCGGTTCACCGAGTGGCTGGACGGCGAACCGGTCCGGGTGCCCGCACCGGTGATCTCCGTCGTCGGCACCCACGACGTGCTCACCGAGTACTACGAGGAGCGGTACCGCGAGTGGAGCTTCCTCGGCGAGTCCACAGCGCTCGTGGTGCTGGACGAGGCCGGGCACTACTTCGTCAAGCAGCGGGCCGAGGCGCTCGCCGAGGTGCTCACCCGCACCCATCCCCGGCTCGCCGAGCCGTCCGCCGCGCCACGACAGCTCGCCGGTGACGGCTGGGCACTGGCGGCCACCAGCACCGATCCGGTCACCGCCGAGACCGGCGTGCAACCGGGCGTACGCCGGTTCCTGGCCATCACCGCCAGCCAGCTCATCTCGTCGACCGGCTCGGCGCTGACCCAGTGGGCGGTGCCGGTCTGGGTCTACCTGGAGACCGGCTCGATGCTGTGGTTCGGCCTGTCCGGGGTGATCGCGTACCTGCCGGCGCTGCTGACGCTGCCGGTCGCCGGCGCGGTCGCGGACCGGTTCGACAGGCGCCGGGTGCTGCTGGCCGCGTGCGCGACGGCGGTGACAGCGGAGGCGCTGCTGGCGCTGCTGCTCTGGACCGACCGGCTGGGGCTGGCGGCCGTCTACACGCTCGTGTGCGTGCTCGGCGCGGCGTCGGTGTTCCAACGCATCACCTACCTGGCCGCGATCCCACAGGTGGTGCCGAAGCGCTATCTGGGGCACGCCAACGGCATCGCGCAGCTCGCGGTCGGGCTCAGCTCGCTCGCGGTGCCGCTGCTGGCTGCGGGTCTGCTGGCCGCGATCGGCCTGGCCGGCGTCCTGGTCATCGACATCGTCAGCTACGTGGTGGCGATCGGTGTGCTGGCCGCCGTGCGGTTCCCCGACCTGCTCGGCCGGCGGCGCAAGGAGCCGTTCCTGGCGGAGCTGATCGGCGGCGCGCGGATGACGTGGGCCGAGCCGGGCTTCCGGGCCATGCTGGGCTTCTTCTCGCTCTACAACCTGTGCCTGGCGAGCCTGCTGCTGGTGCCGCCGATGGTGCTCGCGTTCGGCACGATGGGCCAGGTCGGCACCGTGGCGTTCGCCGAGGCGCTCGGCGCCGTCCTCGGCGGACTCGCCATCGCGGTGTGGGGCGGCCCGACCCGGCGCCGGATGCCCGCGCTGATCGCCATCGCGTTCGGCGTGGCGGTCAGCCTGGTGCTCAGCGGCGTCCGGCCGAGCCTGCTGCTGGTGGCGCTCGGCAGTTTCGGCGTGGGGCTGGGCCTGGGCCTGCACAACGGCATCTACCTGTCGATCATCCAGGTGAAGGTGCCGCAGCGGTTCCACGGCCGGGTGCTGGCGATCATCCAGACGCTGACCTGGGCGACGCTGCCGCTGGGCTTCGCCGTGCTGGTGCCGCTGAGCGGGTCGCTGCTGGAACCGATGTTCGCCCCCGGCGGCGCGCTGGCCGGCAGCGTCGGCGCGCTGATCGGCACCGGCCCCGGCCGGGGACTCGGGTTCGCGTTCGTGGTGTCCGGGCTGGCCCTGGCCGTGGTGGCGCTCGGCGCCTACGGCGTACGCCGGCTGCGCCGGTTCGACACCGAGACCCCCGACGCGCCGGCGGACGCCACCGAGTGGCTACCGCACCTGCGCCGGGTCGACGATCTGTAGCCGCAGTTCCGAGGCGTACGCCCGGCCGGCCCCGTCGGTCAGCCAGGCGTCGTCCGGGCCGGGCAGCAGCTCGGTGACGGTGAGCCCGACGCCGTCGCCGCCCTTGGCGTGCGCGCCGCGCAGGAGCGTGCACAGCAGCCGGGTGTAGACGCCGCTGGTCAGGTCCACATAGCTGGGTTTGAGTTCGGTGTCGACCCGCACGAAGATCCGCTCGGGCAGGCCGAGCGCGAGCCGCCAGCGCCGTACCGCGAGGTAGCGTTCCCGCTCGCCCTTGACCGTGTGCAGGCCGGTCTCGCCCACAGTGGTGCGCCACGTCTCGCGGACCAGCACCAGGTCGTCAACGGTGACGCGTGGCGTGCGCCCGGCGTTGCCGGCCAGCTTCCACGTGTCGAACACCTGGTAGTCGAACAGCGGCGCGAACACCTCCAGCAGCGGCCACCGCCGCCCGTCGTCGGCGTGCGCGGAAAGAGTGCCGTCGTCGTCCGGCCGCACGGTCAGGGTCGTGATCGGCACGAGGCGGTCCGGGTCGGCGCCGGGCGCGTCGACGAACCCGAGCTGGGCGTCGGCGGGCCCGTGCAGCCACTCCGCGATCCGGGCGGTGTGCCGGGGCCAGTCCACCGGCGGCAGCAGCCGGACCCGGCCGCCGGGCAGGTCGGCGCGCATCCCGTCGCGCAGCCGCTGCGGGTCCGGGTGCCCGTACGCGAAGAAGTGCGTGTCGAACGCGGCCAGCGCCACGTGCAGCTCGCCGAGCACGACTGTGAAGTCGCCGCGCAGCAGCGCCGCCTCGTCCGGCGCGCACACGTGCACGTCCGGGCTGTGGATGCGGGCGGCGGCCCAGCCGGGCGCGTCGGCGGGGAACGCGGCGGCGACCCGCTCGGTCAGCGCGGCGGCGTCGAACCGCAGCTCCCGGGCGTCGGTGTCGGCGTCGGCCAGGCCGAGCACCGTCGACCACCGGGCCAGGAACTCGGCGGTGACGGCGGCGGCGGGCGGGTCCGCCCCGAACACCACCGCCTGCGCCAGGAACCACAGGTCGGCCACCGGCACGTCCGCGGTGGCCGACTCCGCCGCCAGGTCGCGGTACAGGGCGGCCAGCGCGTCGGCGTACGCCTGCCCGATCGCCGCGGTCAGCCACCGCGCCGACAGCAGCAGCGGTTCCAGCGGCGCGAGCCGTGCCAGCAGCGCGTCACCGAAGCGGACGTCCAGGTCGCGGACCGTCTCCAGGTGGCACAGCGTGCGCCCGGCGTACACCTCGCCGGGCTGCTGCCGCGCATCCCGGCCGGTCAGTTCCACGAACCGCCGGTCCAGCGCGGACATCGCCGCGGCCAGCGCGTCCGGGCCGTCGGCGGCGGCCACCGCGTCGCGCAGGTCGCTCACCGTGGCCAGGTCGCCGAGCACCCGCTCGCGGACCGTGTCGTCGCCGATCGCGGCGAGCTGCTCGCGCAACGCGTCCTCGGCGGTGAGGTCGACCGGCAGGTCGAAGCCGATCCGCAGCACGCCGCGCCCGGCCAGGTCGTCGAGCTGCGCGTGCACGTCAGCGGCCCGGCGGAAGCCGCTCGCCGGGTCCGCGAGCAGCGCGGCGACCAGGTCGGCCACGCGCGGTCCGCGCCGCGCCAGCGTGAGCAGTGCGGCGGTCGCCGCCGGGAGCGTCTGCGGTGGATGGTGCGGGCGCCGCAGCACCCGGTCGCGCAGGCTCAGGTGCGGGGCCAGCCGCACCGGCAGCCAGTCCCGCACGCCTGGCCCGCGGGCGAAGGCCTCCGCGAGCGCGTCCAGGCCCCACCGCTCCAGGAACACCTTCCGGGTACGCGTCAACGCCGCGCCGGGACGCACCGTCGCGATCGGACCGCTGCCGCCCAGCTCGGTCCAGCAGATCGGGCCGAAGAAGCCCACCGTGTCGTTCTTCAGGCAGTACCGCTGCCAGTACTTCGCGACGACCTCCTCCCGGTGCCGCCGGCGCAGGTTGCGCGGGGCGTGCGGGCCGTCGCGCCGGATCGCGTCGACGGCGAGCAGGACCGCAGGGTTCTGCCAGGTCAGCGCCGTACGGAAGGCGTCGTCGCAGGCGATGCCGTAGACCGCCTGCCCGAGGTCGGCAGCGGCGGCGTCGAACGCCGCAGCGAACTCCGCGGCGTCGCCGTCCCCGCGCAGGTGCCGGTCGGCCGCCTCCGCGAGCGCCGGAGCGGCGAACCGGCTCATCCCGCCGGCCGGAAAACCGGCCGACCGGAGCAACGCGGAACGCCATACGTGCCAACGGGTTCCGGGCAGGGACGTGAGATGCTCTCGGGGCATGGGGGAATGGTAAGCAGCGGCGGATCTGCGGCGGGACGGTCGAGCATGAGCTTCGGGCTGGTGTCCTTCGGTGAGGCGCTCGGCGACCCGGCGCCCGTCGCCGACGTGGTGGCGCAGTACACCGACGACGTCAACCGCGTCCTCGGCTACGGCTACCGGCGGGTGCACCGCGCCGCGCCGGACGTCGGCCTGACCGACCTCGCCGAGCGGGCCGCCCGCCGCGCCCTGGACGCCGCCACGCTGCCCGCCGCGCGGGTGGACCTGCTGGTGCTCGCCGTCACCGACCTCACCGAACACCTCTACTGGGACGCCGCCGCCGACCTGGCGTACCGGCTCGGCGCGGCCGGCGCCGAAGCGGTGCTGCTCACCCAGGCGTGCACCACCGGCGTGCTCAGCCTCGACACCGTCGCCGGCAAGTTCGCCACCCACCCGGAGTACGACACCGCGCTCGTGATCGCGGCCAACCGGACCTGCGAGGTGTACTGGAACCGGATGGAGACCCAGCCGATGGTGTTCTCCGACGGCGCGGTGGCCACAGTGGCCCGGCGCGGGCACCCCCGGCTGCGGTGGCAGGTCACCGAGGCCGCCACCGACGGCCGCTACGCCGGGTTCTACCGGCTCGACGGCGGTGGCGCCGCGGCGCCGTTCGCACCCGGCGCCGAGCCGCCGGCCGCCCGCGACGTGTGGCACGTGATGGAGTTCTTCGACTACGACCCCGAGCAGTTCGCGCAGTACGCCCGCCACCTCGACGAGCGGATGGTGCGGGTCACCGAACGCGCCTGCGAGCGGGCCGGCGTCACCGTCGCCGACCTGGCGCGGCTGATCCTGGTCGCCGACAACGAACGCGCCATGACGTCGCTCGCCGAGGCCCACAAGGTGCCGCCGGAGCGGACCAACCGGGCACTGGCCGCCGAGTACGGGCATCTCGGCGCGGCGGACCAACTGTTCGGGCTGAGCCGCCTGCTCGACGCCGGTGAGCTGCACGACGGCGACCGGGTCGCGTTGATCTCGTTGGGCCGGGGCACCCACTGGGCCTGTACGATCATCGAGGTATGAGCATGTCCAGCCGGCTGGTGCGGCTCGTCGCCGACGTGCTGGAACTGCCCGTCGACCAGGTCGACGCGCAGACCGGCCCCGCGACCACCGCCGCGTGGGTGAGCCTGCGTCACCTCCAGATCGTCGTGGCCGTCGAGGACGCGTACCGGATCTCGCTGACGCCCCGGGAGATCCGGACCGTGCGGTCGGTGGGCGACCTGCGCGCGCTGCTCGCCCAGCGGGGCGTGCCGGAGTGAGCGCCGCGCCGGCCCCGCTCGACGACGCCGACCTCGACGCGGGGCTGCTCATCCGCCGCTTCGAGGAGCACCTGCTGCGCCTGTACGCCGACGGTCACCTCGCCGGCACCACGCACACCTGCCTCGGCCAGGAGTACGTCCCGGTAGCGCTGGCCCCACTGCTGACCGGGGACTTCGTGTTCAGCAACCACCGCGGACACGGGCACTACCTGGCGCACTGCGGCGACCCGGAGGGCCTGCTGGCGGAACTGCTCGGCCGCGACGGCGGGGTGTGCCACGGGTACGGCGGCAGCCAGCACCTGCGCCGGGACCGGTTCCTGTCCACCGGCGTGCAGGGGGAGAGCCTGCCCGCCGCTGTCGGCGTGGGACTGCACCTCAACCGCACCGGGCAGGACACGATCGTGGTGGCGTACATCGGCGACGGGACCTGGGGCGAGGGTGCTGTCTACGAGGCGCTGAACATGGCCGCGCTGTGGCGGGTGCCGCTGCTCGTCGTGGTCGAGCACAACCGGATCGCCCAGTCCACCCCGACCACCGCGCAGCTCGCCGGCACCATCGCCGGCCGGGTGGCCGGGTTCGGCATCACCGTCAGCGAGTCCGGCTCGTTCGACCTCACCGAGGTACGCGCCGCCGCCGCGCCGCACGTCGAGCGGGTCCGCGCCACCCGGACGCCGCACGTGCTCGTGCAGCACACGGTCCGGCTCGGCCCGCACAGCAAGGGCGACGACACCCGGCCCGCCGACGAACTCGACCGGCTGCGCCGCCTCGACTGGCTCCAGCGGTACGCCGAGGCGTACCCGGAGCGGTTCGCGGCCGCCGACGCGCGGGCCCGGCAGCGGGTCGCGGAGGTCTCGGCCGAGGTGCTGGCCCGGCCGCTCGCGCGCGGAGCGGCGGCGTGACGCGCGCGGAACGGGTCAGCCGCAACCTCAACCGTGCCCTGCACGCGCTGTTCGCCGCCGACGAGCGGGCCTGGCTGCTGGGGGAGGACGTCGCCGACCCGTACGGCGGGGCGTTCAAGGTGGCCCAGGGCCTCTCCACCGCCTACCCCGACCGGGTGCTGTCGACGCCGCTGAGCGAGAACGGCATCACCGGCGTCGCGGGTGGCCTGGCGCTGTGCGGCGACACAGTGATCGTCGAGATCATGTTCGGGGACTTCGCCGGTCTCGCCTTCGACCCGATCCTCAACCTGATCACCAAGTCCGTCGCCATGTACGGCGAGCGCACCCCGATGCGGGTGGTGATCCGCTGCCCGGTCGGCGGCGGGCGCGGCTACGGCGCGACGCACAGCCAGAGCCCGCAGAAGCACTTCATCGGCATCCCGCACCTCGCGCTGTACGAGCTGTCCCCGCTGCACGACGCGGCCGACGTGCTGGCCGCCGCGCTGCGCCGCGACGAACCGGCGATGCTGTTCGAGGACAAGATCCTCTACACCCAGCGGCGGTACGTGGACGGCCGCGTCGACGACCGCCTCGCCTTCGAGTCGCGCGGCGCGGACGGCAACTGGGCCCGCGTCCACGACCCGGACGCCACCGGCGCGCCGACGCTCGTCATCGCGCCGGGCGGGGTCGCCAACCGGGCGATCGCCGCCGCCACGCGGGCCGCCGAGCGGGGACGTACGGTCGAGGTGCTGGTCCCGGCGCGGCTCTACCCGGTGGACGTGGACGGCCTGCGCGACCTGCTCGACGGCGCGCACGGCGTGATCGTCGCCGAGGAGAGCACCGCGGGCGGCACGTGGGGGAGCGAGGTCGCGGCCCGCCTGCACGCCGAGGCGTGGCCGCTGCTGCGCGGCCCGGTCGAGCTGGTCAGCTCCGCCGACCGGGTCATCCCGTCCGCGCCGCACCTGGAACAGGCGGTGCTGCTCGGCACCGACGCGATCCTGGACCGGATCATGCGCCTGCCCGCCGCGCCGGTGGCGACCGGCGACCGGGGCGGACCGACTGACGCCCCGGCGACTCCGGCCGGCGTGTCTCCGGGCGTGCCCGGCGCGGTTCCGGTTCCGCGCACCGATCCGTCACCCGTCGATCCGCCGCCCTCCGCTCCGACGACGGCGGCGCAGGCGGGCGTCCCGGTGGACGTACCGCGGCTCAACCCCAACGACGACAGCTACGTGCTGCTGGAATGGCTGGTCGCGGACGGCGCCACGGTGGAGGCCGGCGAGCCGGTCGCGGCGGTCGAGACGTCCAAGGCGATCGAGGAACTCGCGGCGACGCGGGCCGGCGTGCTGCGTCAGGACGTGGCAGCCGGCGCCGACTGCGCCCCGGGCGCTCCCATCGGCCGGATCCTGCCCGAGTCGGCCGTGCCCGCCCCGCCAGAGCCGCTGGGCTCGCCCGCTGCGGCGTACCCGGAGCAGGTGGAGGCCGTGGGGACGCGGACAGCGACGCCGGGACGGCCGCTGCCACCGGCGCAGCGCCGCATCGCCGACGTGGTGTCCACCTCGCACCGGGAGATCCCGGTGGCCTTCACCGCCGTGCGCGTCGACGTGACGGCAGCGCTCGCACACGCCCGCCGCGCCGCCGACGAGACCGGCGCCACGGTCGGCCTGACCGAGGTCGTCATCGCCGCCGTGGCCGCGCTGCACGAGCGGTTCGGCGCCCTCTACGCCCGGCTCACCGGCGACGGGCTGGTGGTCGACGCGGAAGCGCCGTCGATCGGGCTCACCGTGGACGTCGGCACCGGACTGTTCCTGCCGGTGATCCGCGACGCGGCCGGACTGGACCTCGGCGACCTCGCTGACGCCGTGGTCGCGCTGCGGATGAAGGCGCTGCGCGGCCGGCTCCGCGAGGAGGACATGGCCGGCATGAACTTCCTGGTCGCGCTCAACGACACACCCGGCGTCACGGTGTCCCGGCCGATCATCCCGCCCGGCGTCACCTGCGCCCTCTCGGTGCCGGACGTGCACCGCGAGGTCGTGCTCGACGGCGACGGCGGGGTACGCGAGCGGGCGGTGGCGGACCTGGGGCTGGCGTACGACCACCGGCTCGTGAACGGGGCGCAGGCCGGGGCGTACCTGGCTGCGCTCGGCGAGGTGCTGCAACGCTGACCGGCACCCCGGATCGGCCGCCGTGCGGTCGTCGCAGCCGCCTCGTCCCCGTCCGGCGCCGGCAGCGACGTCGGCCCCGGCGGCGTGCCGCACCGGTGGGCAGGCGCGTGACCTGCGTTACCTCTCGCCGAGACGGGAATGTGATCACCGGGGGCGCATTTGACTCACTGTGTGAGTGCCGCACCCTCCCGCGCCCGGTCGCACGACCGGGCCGGGACGCCCCAGACGACCGATGCCACCCCGACGCCCACCCCGGGTGACCTGATGAGCCGCAGCCAGCGCCTGAGGCTCGTGCTCGTCCTCGGCTCGCTGATCGCCGTGGGTCCGCTGACCATCGACATGTACCTGCCCGCGCTGCCCGCGATCGTGGCGGACTTCGCGACCACGTCGGCGGCGGTGCAGTTGACGCTCACCGGGACGCTCGCCGGGCTCGCCGTCGGCCAGTTGCTGATCGGGCCGCTGTCGGACGCGGTCGGGCGGCGCCGTCCGCTGATCGCCGGTCTGCTGCTGCACATCGTGGCCTCGGCGCTGTGCGTGGTCGCCCCGAACGTCGCCGTCCTGGGCGTCCTGCGGGTCGTGCAGGGCCTCGGCGTCGCCGCGACCGCAGTGGTCGCGATGGCGGTGGTGCGCGACCTGTTCAGCGGGTCGGCGTTCGCCACCATGCTGTCCCGGCTGCTGCTGGTGATGGGCGCGGCGCCGGTCCTCGCCCCGACGCTCGGCGGCGGTGTGCTGCGGTGGACGGACTGGCGTGGCGTGTTCGTGGTCCTGGCCGTCTTCGGGGTGCTGCTCGTCGTGCTGGCCACGCTCGCGCTGCCGGAGACGCTGCCGCCCGCGCGCCGCCAGCGCGGCGGAGTGGTGGCGACAGTGATGAACTACGGCGGGCTGCTGCGGGACCGCGTCTTCGTCGGCCTGGTCCTGGTGGCCGGCCTGGCCATGGCGGCGCTGTTCGCGTACGTGGCCGGCTCGTCGTTCGTCCTCCAGGACGGGTACGGCCTCAACGAGCAGGAGTTCGGGCTGGCGTTCGGGGCGGGCGCGGTGGGCCTGATCGGCGCGACGCAGTACAACGTGCGGCTGCTGCGCCGCTACTCGTCCCAGTGGATCCTGGTGGCCTCGCTGGCGGGGGGCACGGTGGCCGGGCTGGCGCTGCTGGTGTTCGCCACGACCGGCTTCGGCGGGCTGCCCGCGCTGCTGGTGTCGCTGTGGTTGGTGCTGGCGGCGGCGGGTCTGGCCATGCCGAACGCCCCGGCGCTGGCCCTGTCCCGCCACGGCGAGGCGGCCGGCACCGCGTCCGCCCTGCTGGGCGCGGTGCAGTTCGGCGTGGGCGCGGTGGCGGCGCCGCTGGTGGGCGTGCTCGGCACCGGCGCGGTGGCGATGGCGCTGGTGGTGGCCGGCGGGATGGTGGCGGCGCTGGCGGTGCTGCTGGTCGTGGTGCGGCCGTCGCAGCTCGCCGGCCTGGAGGCGGATCCGGCGGTCGCGGTCGCGCACTGACGGACCGTCCGGCGCGCGGGGTGCGGGCAGCGCCTACGCTGCTGCCATGACCGCCCCGGCCCGCATCCTGGTCGAGGGGATCCACGGGTCCGGCAAGTCGACGCTGGCCGCGCTGCTGGCGCAGCGCTACCGCCTGCCCTGGTATCCGGTGGACGATCTGCTCTGGGAGCCGGGCTGGGTGGAGGTGCCGGTCGCCGAGCAGCGACGGCGGATCGCGGAGATCTGCCGACGTGACCGCTGGATCCTCGACGGCGCCTACCACGGCTGGCGGGACGTGGTGCTCGGCCGCGCCGACCTGGTGATCGGCCTGGACTACCCGCGCGGGGTCTCGTTCCGGCGGCTGCTGCGGCGTACGCGGCAGCGGCTGGCCAGCGGCGAGGAGATCTGCAACGGCAACCGGGAGTCGTGGGGAAGCGTGCTGTCCCTCGACTCGGTGCTGGTGTGGCACGTGACCGGGTTCGGCCGGGCGCGCCGGCGCCTGCGGGCCTGGGCGGCCGACCCGGCCGGACCGCCGGTGCTGCTGTTCACCGACCCGGCGGCCCTCGACGACTGGCTGGCGCGCGGCAGCCGGGTGCCGGACCGGCGCGGGACGTGACTACATCGGAAAACGGCCGCGACGCCACTGCCAGTGGCGGCCGGCCCGCAGGTGGTCGATGACCGCGCGCTGGAGGACGGTGCGGCGGGGCAGCCGGTCCAGCGGCGTGTTCAGGCTGCGGAAGACGAAGCGCAGCACCTCGACGTCGCCGTCCAGCCCGTCCATCTGCTGGTAGGGCTCCAGCGTGAACCGCCGCTGGAACCGGACGATGTTGGAGTCCTCCGGCAGGTATTCGCTCAGTTGCGGGTCGAGCAGCCAGGAGCCGCAGGAGAAGGCGGTGTAGCTCTCGTCGGGGAAGTGGCGCGGGAAGAACGCCCGGGCCCGCTCCAGCGACGCGTCGACCGCCTCCGGGGTCAGCGGCCCCGAGTCGGGGATGTGCAGGTCGAGGGCGCCGGTGTCGCCGCGCTGGTGCTGCAGGCGGCCCAGCTCGTAGAGGCCGCCGCGCGCGTGCAGCGTCAGCCATGCCTGCATGACCGGCCAGCCCTCACCGTGCATCCGCCGGTCGACGGCGAGGTTGTTGCCCAGGTCGGCGAGCGTCGCCCAGGAAACCTCGTCGGGCACGCCGTGGTCGGCGTGGTACGCCCGGACGACGTCGACCAGTGCCAGGTACGCGTAGGCGTAGAGGTGCCGCCAGGCCGGTCCCCGGTCGCGGGGCAGCGCCGGGCCCGGCGGCAGCCAGGCGAAGCCGCCGAGGTCGGCCCGGACCAGGGCGATCGAGCGGTCGAGCAGCCAGCGCAGCTCCGGGGTCCACAGTGGGGACTCCGGGTCCGGCCAGCCCGCCATGATCTCGGCGGCGTCGTCGGGGCGCACCGCGAGCCGCCGCAGCAGCGCGGGCGCGTCCGCCCGGGCGGGCAGCGGCGCGGAAGGCCGGTCGCCGGCGAGCCGGCGCACGCGGTCGATCTCCTCGGCGGGCACGCCGAGCCGGCCGGCGACGTCGTCCACGTCCATGGGGACGACGCTACCGGCCGGCGCGCGCGCCGACAGCCCCGTGCGGCGTCAGCGCCGTTGCTGGCACGGCACGCAGAAGCGGGCCGCGGGGCGGATCTCCAGGCGGGCGGTCGGGATGTCCTGGCCACAGCGCTCGCAGACGCCGTACGTGCCGTCGGACATGCGCTTGAGCGCCTGGGCGGTGTCCGCGACGCCCTGGCGCGCGGCCTCGATCAGCCGGCGCAGGGTGTCCGGGTCGTGACCGCCGTGGTCGGGCTGCCGCGTGTGCAGCGTCAGCTCGGTGAGCTGGTCGGTGTACTCGTTGAACTGCCGGTCCAGCAGTTCCCGCAGGGTGTCCGTGCGGTCGTTCAGGGCGTGCGTCATGATCAGGCGCTCCTTTCCGGGCGGCGCTGGGTGTCGTGCGGGTGGCGCAGGGCCGAGACAGCGGCCATGCCGGCGCCGGTCAGGGCGGCGGTCCGGGGTGAGGCGGCGCGGTGGACGGCGGCGCCGAGCCTCGCGACCAGGCGCGCGGTCACGTCCGGCCGGGTCGCGCCGTCGCCGATGACGATCGCGCCGCGGGCCAGGGCGGTGCGGACCAGGGGCCGCAGCGCCGGGTCCTGCCGCAGCTCACGGACCAGCCGGGCGGCGGCGTCGGCGAGCATGCCGGCGGTCGTCGCGTGGTTCAGGTCGCGGGTGCCGACCTCGGCGCGGCGGGCGGCGACGACCCGGCCGTCCTCCAGCAGCGCCACCTCGGTGAGCTGCGCGCCGATGTCGGCGAGCAGCAGGGTGCCGGCGGCGGCGCCGGCGCCGATGGCGCCCGCCCGGACGCTGTCGAGGAACAGCAGCCGGGACGGCGCGAGGACGGCGGCGAGCACGCGGCGCGTCGCCTCCTGCTCGGCCGGCGCGGCCAGCACCGGCCGGCAGGCGACCACGAGCGCGCCGACCGGCACCGACGCGCGGTGGTCACGCAGGATGCGTCGCAGTTCGGTGACGCAGGCCGGACCGTCCACGATCCGTCCGCGCCGCACGACCGGGCTGCGCAGGCCGTGACCGAGCGGGACGCTCAGCGTCCGGCCCGGACCCAGCCAGATCCGCAGCAGGCTGCTGCCGAGGTCCACGGCGATCGGCGCCGCGTCGGCGCCCACCGGCGGGCGGGTGGTGTGGGAGCGGCCGATCAGCAGACCGGTACGCGCCGGAGAACGGACGACGGTGACGGGATGCGGCATACCGACCTCTTTCGGATCAGGTGCCCAACCGGGCGGTGGACGGTGCGGGGGAGGGGCGTGGCCGGGGGCCGGGGCCGGATTCGCTCGACGGCGCCGGCGGCCGGGGCTCAGGCGCGCCGCGGGTCGCCGCTCGCGGACCGGGACGCGACGAAACCGGCGAACACCGGTGGTGAGGCCATCGACGTGCGGGTCATGGTCACCACCTCCTCGCTACTCGGGTACCGCCTCGGACCTCCAGCGTCGCCCGGAAAACCGCGCCCGGCATTGCGCACGACCGGCCAACAAAGGGCCGAATGATTGCCGGTCACTGGACAACCGGTCCGGGCACCCCCCGGAGCTATGGTTGACCCGAGGAGGTTGACGTGATCATCGAACGCACGATCCTCCCCGGCATCGGGGTCCGGCACACGCTGACCACCGACGAGGGCCGCCGCATCGGAGTGATCGACTACCAGACCGGCGGCCGGCGCGACATCGTCCACGACGACCCGGACGACCCGGACCGGATGGTGGCTCTCAGCCTCACCCGCGACGAGGCGTCGGCCCTGGCGAACCTGCTCGGCTTCCCGGAACTGGTGGCCGTTCCCGCCTGAGCGTCACGCCGGCAGCGGCCTGAGCGTCACGCCGGCAGCGGCTTGCGCGGCCAGTCCAGCGCCCGCGCGCCGAGGACGGCGGCGTGCAACGTGAACCGGTCCCGCGCGTCGGCGGGGTCGTACCCGCTCAGTGCCCGGACGCGGGCCAGCCGGTAGGTGACGGTGCGGACGGAGACGTGCAGCCGCCGGGCCGCCTCGGTGCTCACCTCGCCGCAGGCGAAGTACTCGTTCAGCGTGTCCAGCAGCGGCTCGGCGCCGCCGCGCGCCTGGGCCAGCGGCGTCAGCACCGCCCGGACGAGGTCCACCATGGCCGGCTGGTCGCGCAGCAGCACGCGGTAGATGAGCAGATCGTGCGCGTCGATCACGGACGTCTCGGAGTGCAGCCGCCGCGCCGTGGTCAGCGCCTCCCGCGCCTCCTCGTAGGAGCGGGCGATGCCGTACACGCCGGGGTGCGGGCGGCCCACCGCCACCTGCCACGGCCGGCCCCGCACCAGGCGGTCCAGCTCGCCGTGCATCAGCGTGCCCAGGTTGCCGGCCGGCCCGCGGCCCCGGTCGGTGGCCACCGGGTCGGCCGGGGCGATCACCACGAGCAGCCCCTCCTTCGTGGCCACCAGCACGTCCCGGTCGCCCAGCCGGTCGAACACGGCCCGTTCCAGCGCGCTGATCGCCGCCTCCGTGTCCGGCAGGCGGCGACCGGGCGCGGCGAGCGCCACCTGGTGTACGCGGGCGAGGTCAAGCCCGAACGGCTCGGCCCGTTCCACCAGCCCGCCCAGGTCGGAGTCGCCGCGCAGCAGGTCGTCGACGAGTTCCCGGCGCAGCGACTCCTCCCGCCGGACCAGTTCCCGCCGGGCCACGGCGTAGCCCTCGGCGAGCGTGGCGACGGCGGTGTCGACCACCTGCAGCACGGCGTCGGCGGCGGCGCGCACCGCCTCGCTGTCGTCGGAGCGGTCCAGGTGCGGAAACTGCCGCCACACCCGCCGCGCCGCGGACAGGTAGAGGCGTACCGCGCGTCCGGCGGACACCCCCTGCTCGGCCGCGCGCCGGCCGAGGGCGCCCACCGCGTCGAGTTCGGCGCGGCGCGGACGGCGGCCGGTCACCGCCGCGTCGGTCAGTAGCCGCAGGTAGTCGCCGAGCAGTTCCACAGGTACGCCACCGGCGTCGGCGCTCGCCGCCCGGGCCACCTCGGCCAGCCACTGCTCGTCCTCGCCGCCCGCGGCCGGCGCCGGCCGGCGGACGTTGTCGGTCATCGCGGTCTCCCCGTGCCGGGCCGGCACCCGATGCCGGCCCACTGCGCCCAGCGTAGGCCGGGGGTCCGGCGCCGTCGGGCGCGACCGGCCCGCGCGGTCCGTCCGGGAGCGGGCGCGCCCGTTGTCATGCCCGCGACGGCGGGCCCGGGTCGACCACGAGCGCCGGACCGGTCCGCCGCCCACCCCGGGGACCGCGGGTCAGGCGCCGCGCCGCCCCCGCCGGGTCGTCGTCGGCCGCCACCTGATCGAGTACGCGCACCCAGCGCTCGCCGTGCGCGTCGGCGAACGCGGCGGCGACCACGGCGACCCGCCGGCCGGTGACCGGCGACGGCGTCGCGCCCCCGCCCGGTGACGCGGACCCGGCCCGGGCAGTGGACCCGGCCCGGGCAGTGGACCCGGCCCGGGCAGTGGACCCGGCCGGTCGAGTGGACCCGAGCGCCGGACCGGCCGGCACTCCGGCGAGGGCGGCCCGGTCTGCGGCGACGGTGATCAGGTCGGGCGAGCCGCAGCGCGCCGCCTCCACCGCGCCGGACCGGTCCACACGCACGATCGTGGCGCGCAGGTGACCCGCCGGGGCGAGGTCGCGTACCGCCTGGTCGAGCACCCCGGCGAGGCGCTGCGGCGACGCTGCCGGCCGGGCGTGCCAGCGGAACGTCTGCTCGATCGCCCGCCGCCCGGCGGGCGTGTCCAGCGCGGCGCCGGTGACGGTGCCGACCAGGGCGAGAAGCCCGCCGCCGCGCAGCGGGACGGCGGCGCCGATCTCGCCGGGCGAGCCGCAGACCGCCAGCGCGGCGCTTCCCGGGCCGGCCGGCACGGTGAAGACCGCGACGTCCGTGGGCCCGGCGGCGCGCGTCACCGACGCGGTCCGGGTCCGTCGGCGGGCCCACGCCAGCAGGGGCACCGCGGTCAGGCTGAGCGTGGAGGCGAGCAGCGCCTGCGGGTCGCTGCGGTGGCCGGGGATCACCGGTACGAGGACCGACGCCACCACCAGCACGCCCGCCCACGCCGACACCAGTGCCGCCACCCGGGGCCGGGCCGAGACGCCGAGCAGGCCGGGCAGCAGCACCCAGCCGATCGGGGTGCCGACCTCGGCGACGCCCATCAGCACCGCGTTCCCGGTGGTGCCCGCCAGGGCGGCTCGCATCGGCAGCACGCCCACCACCCTATCCGGGCCCCCGCCGTACCGGCCGGGACCCAACCTCACTCCTTACCCTGTGCGGGACCCGGACGACACGACACGAGCGCGTGATTCTCTCGACATACCGTCGTGCCGCCTGGCCAGTTAGGGTTGACG
This sequence comes from Micromonospora sp. II, assembly GCF_001709195.1. Taxonomy (NCBI): domain Bacteria; kingdom Bacillati; phylum Actinomycetota; class Actinomycetes; order Micromonosporales; family Micromonosporaceae; genus Micromonospora; species Micromonospora sp. II. The sequence goes on from NZ_LYXF01000089.1 coordinate 192,057, forward strand.
TACCGAGCGTCGATCTTGAGGAGTGTGTGTGCTGGTTCTGGTGGCGGTCCATGCGCTCGCAGCCGTGATCGCCCCCGTGCTGGTACGCCTACTCGGTCGACGCGCTCTCTACGTCCTCGCCGCCGTTCCCGCCGCGGCGGGAGTCTGGGCCCTGACCCGCACCGAGGAGGTCCGCGCGGGCCGGCCGGTCGTCGAGACGGTCACCTGGGTGCCGCAGCTCGGCCTCGACCTGGCACTGCGGATGGGCACGCTGTCCTGGCTGCTGGTGCTGCTCGTCGGCGGCGTCGGCGCCCTCGTGCTCGTCTACAGCGCGCGCTACTTCCACTCCGACGACCCGAGCCTCGGCCGGTTCGCCGCGGTGTTCGTCGCGTTCGCCGGCGCGATGCTCGGCCTGGTGGTCTCCGACGACCTGCTGCTGCTGTACGTGTTCTGGGAACTGACCACGGTCTTCTCGTACCTGCTGATCGGCAGCGACCCCACCAAGCGGGCCAGCCGGCGCGCCGCGATGCAGGCGCTGCTCGTGACCACGCTGGGCGGCCTGGCGATGCTCGCCGGGTTCGTCATGCTCGGCCAGCACGCCGGCTCGTACCGGTGGTCCGAGATCGCCGGGAACCTGCCGGAGGGCGGATACCTCACCGCCGCGCTGGTGCTCGTCCTGCTCGGCGTGACGAGCAAGTCGGCGATCTTCCCGTTCAGCTTCTGGCTGCCGCGCGCGATGGCCGCGCCCACGCCGGTCAGCGCCTACCTGCACGCCGCTGCCATGGTCAAGGCGGGCGTGTTCCTGGCCGCGCTGATGGGCCCGGCGGTCGGCCAGGCCACCGTGTGGCGCGCCATCCTGCTCGGCGGCGGCCTGATCACGCTGTTCCTCGGCGGCTGGACGGCGCTGCGGCAGGTCGACCTCAAGCTGCTGCTGGCGTACGGCACGGTCAGCCAGCTCGGCCTGCTCATGGTGATCCTCGGCGCGGGCACCCGCGACACCGCGCTGGCCGGCGCCGCGATGCTGCTGGCGCACGCCCTGTTCAAAGCCACCCTCTTCCTCGTCGTCGGCGTCGTCGACCACGTCACCGGCACCCGGGACCTGCGCGAGCTGAGTGGGCTGGGCCGCCGTGCGCCGGTGCTCGCGGCGGTCGCCGGGCTCGCCGCCGCCTCCATGGCCGGGCTGCCGCCGCTGTTCGGATTCGTGGCCAAAGAGGCAGCGCTGGAGGCGTTCCTGCACGGCGGCCCGGTCGAGCTGCTGGTACTCGCCGGGGTGGTGGCCGGTTCGGCGCTCACCGTCGCGTACACGTTGCGTTTCCTCTGGGGCGCGTTCGCCGCCAAGCCCGACGTGCCCGACACCCCTGTCGAACGGATCGAGCCGGCCTTCCTCGGCCCGGCGGCGGTGCTCGCCCTCGCCGGCCTCGTGGTCGGGATCGCCGCTCCGGCGGTGGACCGGGTGCTCGCCCCGTACGCCGACCAGTTCCCGACCGCCGACCCCGGCTACCACCTCGCGCTGTGGCACGGCCTGACGCCGGCGCTCGGCCTGTCGGCGCTGGCCGTCACCGGCGGCGTCGGGCTGTTCCTGCTGCTGCAGCGCCGCCGCCCGCGCCTGCTGCGGCTGCCCTTCGACGGCGCCACCGGCTACGAGCGGCTGGCGAGCGCGGTCGACCGCGCGGCGGTGGAGCTCACCGGCGCCACCCAGCGCGGATCCCTGCCGTTCTACCTCGGCGTCATCCTGCTGGTGCTGGTGATCCTGCCGGGCGGGGCGGTGCTGGCCGGCCTGCCCTGGGCGCAGCGGTTCCAGCTCTGGGACACCCCGCTGCAGGCCGTCGCGGGAGCGGTCGTCGTGGTCGCCGCGCTGGTCGCCGCACGCGCCCGCCGCCGGCTGACCGCCATGATCCTGGTCGGGGTGACCGGCTACGGCACGGCGCTGCTGTTCATCCTGCACGGGGCGCCGGACCTGGCGCTCACCCAGTTCCTGGTGGAGACCGTCACGATCGTGATGTTCGTGCTGGTGCTGCGCCGCCTGCCGCGCCGGTTCTCGGCCCGCCCGATCCGTGCCACCCGGCAGTTCCGCGTGGCGCTCGGCGTGGCCGTCGGCGTGGTCACCGCCGGCATGGCGTACGTCGCGGCGGGCAGCCGGGTCGCCACGCCGATCTCGGTCGGCTTCCCGGACGAGGCGGTCTCCTACGGCGGCGGCAAGAACGTCGTCAACGTGACGCTCGTCGACATCCGGGCCTGGGACACGATGGGCGAGATCGCGGTGCTGGTGGTGGCCGCCACCGGTGTGGCCAGCCTGATTTTCCGCGGCACCCGCGCCCTGGACCTGCGCAGCGGCATCCCCGGCGTCGGCCGGCAGCAGTCGTCGCGCCCACGCTGGCTCACCAGCGGCGCGACGTCCCGGCAGCAGTCGGTGATCCTCCAGGTCGTCACCCGGCTGCTCTTCCACGCCATCCTGCTGTTCTCCATCTACCTGCTCTTCTCCGGCCACAACGCGCCGGGTGGCGGGTTCGCCGCCGGGCTGGTCGCCGGTCTCGGGCTCGCGGTGCGGTATCTGGCGGGCGGGCGTACCGAACTCAACGGCGCCGCACCGGTGGACGCCGGCTTCGTGCTCGGCGCGGGACTGTTCGTCGCGGTCGGCACCGGCGTCGCCGCGATGCTGCTGGGCGGCGAGTTCCTGCAGAGCGCGACGCTCGACTTCCACCTGCCGCTGCTGGGCCACGTCCACTTCGTCACGTCCGTCTTCTTCGACGTGGGCGTCTACCTCATCGTGGTCGGCCTGGTGCTGGACATCCTGCGCAGCCTGGGCGCCGAGATGGACCGCCAGGAGGAGGACGACGAGCAGGAGACCGAGCCGGCCGGCGTACGGGAAGAGGAGCTGGTATGAGCCCGAACATTCCCAACCTGGTCTACATCCTGGTGATCGGCGTCCTGTTCGCCACCGGGGTCACGCTGCTGCTGGAACGCAGCCTCACCCGCGTCCTGATGGGGGTCATCCTGCTCGGCAACGGCGCGAACCTGCTGCTGCTCACCGGCGGCCGGGCCGGCGGCCCGCCGATCGTCGGCACCTCCGCCCAGGAGGACATGGCCGACCCGCTGCCGCAGGCCATGGTGCTGACCGCGATCGTGATCACGCTCGGCATGACCGCCTTCCTGCTGGCCCTGGCCTACCGCAGCTGGCACCTCAACGGCCACGACGAGGTGCAGGACGACGTCGAGGACCGCCGGATCATGGAACTGGCCGACCGGGACGAGGGCCCCGGCACCGCCGACGCCGACACCGCGGACGGCGGCCCCGCGGACGGCAGCCCCGAGGCTCGGGTCCTGGCCGAGGCGGAGGGCGGCCGATGACCTGGCTCGTCCCGCTGCCGGTGGTGATGCCGCTGCTCGGCGCGGCCCTCACGCTGCTGCTCGCCCGACGCGCCCGCGCCCAGCGCTGGGTCAGCATCATCGTGCTCGCCGCCACCGTCGCCGTGGCGGCACTGCTCCTGGTCCAGTCGTCGCTGGACGGCCCGCTCGTGGTCGAGGTGGGCGGCTGGGTCGCGCCGATGGGCATCGTGCTCGTCGCCGACCAGCTCGCCGCGTTGATGCTCGTGGTCTCCGCCTCGGTCACCCTCTGCGTGCTCGTCTACTCCATCGGGCAGGGCATGGCCGACGGCAACGAGGAGACGCCGCTGTCGGTCTACCACCCGACCTACCTGGTGCTGACCGCCGGCGTGTGCAACGCCTTCCTCTCCGGCGACCTGTTCAACCTCTACGTCGGCTTCGAGATCCTGCTGGTCGCCAGCTACGTGCTGCTGACGCTCGGCAGCACCGAGACGCGGATCCGGGCCGGCACCACGTACGTCGTGGTCAGCCTGCTCTCGTCGCTGATCTTCCTGGTGGCGATCGGCCTGGTCTACTCCGCCACCGGCACGCTGAACCTGGCCCAGCTCGCCGACCGCCTGGACGCGCTGCCCGACGACATGCGCCTGGTCCTGCAGGGCATGCTGCTGCTCGCGTTCGGGATCAAGGCGGCGGTGTTCCCGCTGTCGGCGTGGTTGCCGGACAGCTACCCGACCGCGCCCGCGCCGGTGACCGCCGTCTTCGCCGGCCTGCTCACCAAGGTCGGCGTGTACGCGATCATCCGCACCGAGACGCTGCTGTTCCCCGGCGGACGCACCGCCGACCTGCTCATGGTGATAGCGGCGTTGACCATGGTGGTCGGCATCCTCGGCGCGGTGGCCCAGTCGGACATCAAACGACTGCTGTCGTTCACGCTGGTCAGCCACATCGGCTACATGCTGTTCGGGGTCGGCCTGACCACCCCGCTCGGCCTGTCCGCGGCGATCTTCTACGTGGTGCACCACATCACCATCCAGACCACGCTGTTCCTCGCCGCCGGCCTGGTCGAACGACGCGGCGGCAGCACCGCGCTGGACCGGCTCGGCGGGCTGGCCCGGCTGTCACCGCTGCTGGCGCTGCTGTTCTTCGTACCGGCGCTCAACCTGGCCGGCATCCCACCGTTCTCCGGGTTCCTGGGCAAGCTCGGCCTCGTGCAGGCCGGGGTGGACGACGGCGGGTTCCTGGCCTGGGCGCTCGTCGCGGGCGGGCTGCTGACCAGCCTGCTCACCCTCTACGCCATCGCCCGGGTGTGGAACCTGGCGTTCTGGCGGGCGCCGCACCCGGACATGCCGGAACCCGGCGACGCCGACCGGGCGGCCCGCACCGGTGGCGCCGAGCAGCCGCACGAGGGCGCCTCGCCGGCCGGGGCCGTGCTGCCACGGCTGATGACGGTGCCGACCGCCGCCCTGGTGGTGCTCGGTCTGGCGCTGACAGTGGTGGCCGGGCCGCTGTTCGAGATCAGCACCGACGCCGCCGACGACCTGCTGCGCCGTGCCCCGTACGTGGAGGCCGTGTTCCCGGAGGGACCGCCGTGACCAGTCAGCCGAAAGCGCCGCTGACCCCCCGTGACCGCTGGCGCAACCGCGCGATCGCCGTGACCGGCCTGGTCACCGTCTGGGTGCTGCTGTGGGGCACCTTCAGCTGGGCGAACGTGATAAGCGGACTGGTGGTCGCCGCCGTGTTGCTCGTGGTCTTCCCGCTGCCCCCGGTGACCTTCGCCGGCCGGATCCGGCCGGTGCCGCTGCTGAGATTCCTGGCCCGCTTCCTGCGCGACCTGGTGGTCGCGTCGGTCCAGATCGCCTGGCTGGCCGTCCGGTCCAGACACCCGCACTCGGCGATCATCGCGGTGCCGCTGCGGGTGAACACCGACCTCAACCTCACCCTCAACGCCGAAGCCCTGTCGCTGGTGCCGGGCAGCCTGATCCTGGAGGCCGACCGGCGTACCGGCACCCTCTACGTGCACGTCATCGGCATCCGCAGCCTCGACGAGGTGGAGCGCTTCCGGCAGAGCGTGCTGGAACTGGAGGGGCGCATCGTCGCCGCCGTCGGCTCGGCCGAGGAACTGGACCTGATCCGTCGATCCGCACCCACCGGCCCGTCCGGGTCGGTCGAGCTGGAAGGAGCACCGACGTGACCGTCGTCGCCGTGATCGTCACCGCGCTGCTCGTCGCGGCCGGTGGGCTCACCCTCGTCCGCATCATCCGTGGGCCGTCGATCCTCGACCGGGCCGTCGCCACCGACGTGCTGCTCGCCGTCGCGGTCGCGGCCATCGCCACCGAGGCCGCGTACAGCCGGGACGCCACCGCGCTGCCGGTGCTCGTGGTCCTCGCCCTGGTCGGGTTCGTCGGCTCGGTGAGCGTCGCCCGCTTCGCGGCTCGGAGAAACCCGAAATGACGCTCGACACGATCCTGGACACCGTCGCCGGCGTCTGCCTGGTCGCGGGCGCCCTGCTCTGCCTGGCCGCCGGCATCGCGCTGATCCGCTTCCCGGACGTGCTGTCGCGGATGCACGCGGCGGCCAAGCCGCAGGTGCTCGGGCTGCTGCTGGTGCTGCTCGGCTGCGCGTTGCGGCTGCGTACCGGGGTGGACATCACCACGCTGGTCCTGGTGGGCCTGTTCCAGCTCGCCACCGCCCCGGTCGCCGCGCACATGGTCGGGCGGACCGCGTATCCGCACGACGACATCCGGCGGGACCTGCTGATCACCGACGAGTTGGCCGGCGACATCGACCGGATCCGGGCGGACCGGGCCGGCGAGCCGCAGGACACGTCGCCGGCCCGCACGTCCTGAGACTCCGCCCCAGCGTCGAGGCAGGGAGCCCATGAGCGGCACGGTCTACGAGAACGCCCGCATCCACACGCTCGACCCGGCCCGCCCGCGCGCCGAGGCGATGCTGGTTCGCGGCGAGCGGATCGTCGCCGTCGGCGACCTCGCCGAGTGCCGGGACCGGGCCGGCGGCGGCGCACGCCGGATCGACCTCGGCGGGATGGCCGTGCTGCCCGGGCTGATCGACAGTCACATCCACGCCGCGTCCTACGTACGAGGGCTGGACCAGGTGGACCTGCGCGGCACGGCGAGCCTGGACGAGGCGCTGACCCGGATCGCGCGGCACGCCGCCACGCTGCCGCCGGACGCCTGGCTGTTCGGTGGCGGGTGGGACAGCAACAGGTGGACCCGGCCGGCGCAGCCGACCCGCACCGACCTGGACCGGGTCTGCCCGGACCGCCCGGCTGCGCTGCCCAGCGTCGACGGCCACACCATCTGGGTGAACAGCGCCGCGCTGGCCCGCCTCGGCATCGACGCCGCCACCCCCGACCCGCCCGGCGGGCAGATCGCACGCGACGAGCACGGTGAGCCGACCGGCGTCCTGCGCGAGGCGGCGGCCGACGCGGCGTACGCGGTGGTGCGCTCCCCGCACGCCGGTGACCTGGTCGCGCAGTTGCGCGCCCACCTGCCCCGGCTGCTCGCCGCCGGCCTGACCGGCATCCACGACCTGGACGGGCAGGACGCCCGCGCCGCCTACGAGACGCTGTACGCCCGGGGCGAGCTGCCGCTGCGGGTGCACAAGACGATCCCGGCCACGGCGCTGGACGAGGCGATCGACAGCGGCTGGGCCACCGGCGACGGGGACCGGTGGCTGAGCACCGGCCCGGTGAAGATCTTCACCGACGGCGCGCTCGGCTCGCACACCTGCCTGATGAGCGAGCCGTACGACGGCGAGCCCGGCAACCACGGCATCGCCGTCACCCCGGCCGAGGAGTTCGAGCGGCTGCTGGCCACCGCCGCCGGGGCCGGCATCGCGGTGGCGGCGCACGCCATCGGCGACGCGGCGAACCGGATGGTGCTGCGGGCGTACGCGCGCTGGCGCGATTCGGCCGGGCCCGGCCCGGCGGCGCGGCTGCGGCACCGGATCGAGCACACGCAGCACCTGCTGCCCGAGGACGTGCCGTTGCTCGCCCGCTCCGGCGTGATCGCCTCGATGCAGCCCACCCACTGCACCAGCGACATTCCGCTGACCAGCCGGATGCTCGCCGGCCGGGACCTCGCCTCGTACGCCTGGCGCAGCCTGCTCGACGCCGGGGCCGTCGTGGCGTTCGGGTCGGACGCCCCGGTGGAGGACCCCGACCCGTTCTTCGGCGTGCACGCCGCGGTGACCCGGCAGCAGCCCGACGGGACCCCGCCCGGCGGCGTCGACCCGCACGAGCGGCTCGACCTGGACACGGCGCTGCGCTGCTTCACCGGGGCCGGCGCGTACGCCTCCTACGAGGAGCACCTGAAGGGGCGGCTGCGCCCCGGCATGCTCGCCGACTTCATCGCGCTGCCCACCGACCCGTACCGGGTGGAGCCGGCGCGACTGCGGGACCTGACAGTGGCGCTGACCGTGGTCGGCGGCGTGGTGCGCTGGCAGCGCTGACCGTGTCCCGCCCGGACGCCGCTGTCCGGGCGGGACACGGCTCTCAGGCGCCCTTCACCCAGCCGAGGCTGAACCGGGCGAAGTAGATGCCGCCGGTGTCGCCCACCTCGTACAGGTTGCCGACCGTGCCGTCGGCCAGCACCGCCATCGTCGAGTAGCCGGCGCCGCCGGGCTTGACCAGTGCCCGCGCCGGCCAGCTCGCGCCGTCGTCGGTGGACAGCCGTACGGTGAGGTCGTTGCGCGCGCTCGGGTGCGCGTTGTTGCTGAACAAGGCCGTGCGGGTCCGCACCGGCGCCCGGTTCGCGCCGACCTCGGACGGCCGCAGGTAGGACATCTCGTCGGCGTTGCACAGCGGGTCGGTCAGCAGCGTGCTGGCCGTGGCCGCGCCGAACGTCGCGGCGCCGTCGGTGGAGGTGGCGTAGAAGCGGCTGCGGGTCGAGTTGTGCCGCATGTTCTGCACGATCGCGCCGGTGCCGCGCTCGATCGCCTTGCTCTCGTTGATGTTCCCGCCGGCGGATCCGCCACGGCGCCAGGTCGCGCCGTTGTCGTCGCTGTAGATGTTCGCGGCGTGGCTGGTGCCGGCCGAGTCCCGGTAGGCGATCGGCTGGATCAGACGGCCGGTGCTGGTCTGGATGCCGTGACCGGAGGAGAAGAACACCTGCCGCCAGGTGGGGTCCTTGACGGCCGGGTTCAGCTCGACGGGCGCGCTCCAGGTGGCGCCGTTGTCCCGGCTGGTGATGTAGCGCAGGTGCATGCTGTTCGGGTCGTCGGCGGTGTTCAGGCCGGAGCCGCCGGACCAGAAGCTGATGCCGGGCCGGGGGGAGTAGGTGAAGAAGCAGTAGACGACGCCGGTGGCGCGGTCCACGAGCAGGCTGGGGTCGCCGACGCCCTCGCTGGTGGTGGGCGGGGCGTGGATGACCCGGGGCTGCTCGAAGGTGCGGCCGCCGTCGGTGCTGCGGATCATCACGATCTGGATGTTGTTGGTGCCGCCGCCGAGGTCGTACGAGCCGTTCACGCGGGCGTCGGCGACGGCGATGACGGTGCCGTTGTTGGTGACCGCCAGGCCGGGGATGCGGACCGAGGCGACGGTGCCGTCGTACCGGCCGCCCGGGCCGTTGAGGTCGCGGATCACGGTCTGCGTGGTGAGCAGCGTGGTGCTGGTCATCTGCGGGTTGCCGGTGGCCAGGTCGCAGGAGGTGGTGCCGCGCAGCGTGGTGTCGAAGCCGGGGGCGGTGACCCGCAGCGTGTACGGGGCGCCGGCGCCGACGGTCCAGTAGTGCAGGTAGTTGCCGCCGGCGGCGATGGTGCGGGTCCACGGCGAGCCGGTGCGTCCGGGCCACGTGACGGTGAAGTCCCGGGCGGTCGTGGTGCGGTTCTCCAGCGCGAGCTGGAGGCGGCCGTTGGTGCAGTCGAAGCTGGTGAGCGCGGACATGCCGGTGCCGCAGTGGAAGATGCCGGCGGTGGTGTCGTCCAGGCCGGTCGGGGTCGTCGTGCGCAGCGTGTACGGCGTGCCGGGGGCCAGCGTCCAGTACAGCTCGGCGCCGCTGCCGGCCGCGACGGTGCGGGTCCAGGGCGAGCCGGACCGGCCGGGCCAGGTGACTGTGTACGTCTGTGCCGTGGTGCTGCGGTTGTCCAGAAGCAGGAGCAGCCGGCCGGTGGTGCAGTCGGCGCCGACGGTGGCGCTCACGCCGGCGGGGGCGGCGTGGGCCGGGGTGGCGGGGAGCACCGTGAGCAGGCCGAGGAGGACGGCCAGGACGGCGGTCACCCGGCGTGGTATCGCACGGACAGGGGGCACGGGGGATTCCTTCCGGACGGGTGGGGGATCGGAAGCGATGGCATCTGACGTCGGACGTCCGATGTTGGGTACGTACGCTAAGCCGATCGATGGGACCCGTCAAGGAATCGGACGATGTGGACCGTGCACAAAGGGCGCGCGCAGGCCGGCCGGTCCGCGGCCGGCCTGCCGGTGTCCGGTCGCCGGCTCAGGCCTGGGCGGCGCGGGCGATGCTCGCCCGGATGGGCGCGTAGTGCTCGGCGATGGCCGAGCGCAGCGCCGCCGCGTCCCCGGCGGTGAGGGCGGCCACGATGGCCTGGTGCCGCTGGGCGGTGATGACCCGGTCCTCCGGCTCGGTGCGCAGGGTCGGCGCGACGATGGCCTGCACCTGCCAGAACGCCTCGGTCAGCTGGACCAGCAGGTCGTTGCCGAGCGGCTCCATCAGCTTCAGGTGGAAGGCCCGGTCGACGTCGAGGAAGTCCTCGCCCTGTGCCGCCCGGCTGCGCATCTCGTCGGCGAGCGCGGACAGCTCCGACCGGTGCTCCTCGTCCAGGGCGTCGATGACGGTGGCCGCCAGCCCCTGCTCCAGCGTCTGCCGGATGTCGACGACCTGGGCCAGTACGTGGTGGTCGTCCTCGCCGCTGAGCAGGCCCCGGAACGTCAGGCTCTCCACCAGGGCGTTGAGGGACATCCGGCCGACGAACGTGCCGTGGCCGTGGCGCACCTCGACGATGTCGAGCGCGGAGAGGATCTTGACGGCCTCGCGGACGCTGGAGCGGCTGGCGCCGACCGCCTCGCACAGCTCCGTCTCGGTGGGCAGGAGATTGCCCGGCTTGAGGCGGTTGTGCAGGATGTACTCCTTGATCCTGGTGGCGACCTCCTGCCGGCGAGGGCTCGGCCGCTCGGCGCCGCGTAGCGGACTGGCGTCAATGGTCGTCATCTGCCCCTTGCCCTTCGTTCCCGAATCTGACACCCTCACCCTACCGGCATCAGACGTCAGACGTCATACACCTTACACTTCACATCCCCGGCGCGAGCGGCGACGCGAGCGCATGAAGAGCCTATGGAGGCATCTACGTGAGCACCACCGGTAAGTCGCGGAGCTGGCGCGTGCCGCGCCGCCGCGTCCGCCCCCTGGCCGTCGCCTCCCTCGGAGCGACCCTCGCCCTCGGGCTGGTGGCCTGCAGCGGCGGTCCCGCCTCGACCAACGCGGTCAGCGGCGGGAAGGCGGGCACGTCGATCGAGGCCACCCTGGCGTTCACGCTCTCCAGCGGTTTCGACCCGGGCAACGCCTCCTCCGCCGTGGCGACCGCCGTCAACCAGCACGTCTTCGAGGGTCTCGTGGACCTCGACCCGATCACGCGGGAACCCTACAACGCGCTGGCCAAGAGCGACCCGACGCCCGGCGCCGACGGCCTCACGTACACCGTGACGCTGCGCGACGGCGCGAAGTTCTCCGACGGCACCCCCGTCACCGCCGAGGACGTCGCCTGGTCGTTCACCCGCGTGCTGAAGCCGGCGGACCCGAAGGCGCCGCCGCTGATGCAGGGCTTCGTCTCGTTCCTCGACAGCGTCACCGCCAAGGACGCGGCCACCGTCGAGTTCAAGCTGAAGTACCCGTTCGCCCTGTTCAGCGAGCGGATCTCGGTCATCAAGGTCGTGCCCAAGGCCAAGACCGGTGACGCGGCAGCGGCCAAGGCGTTCGACACCGCGCCGATCGGGTCCGGCCCGTTCAAGGTGGACAGCGCGTCCAAGGAATCCGGCATCAAGCTGAGCAAGAACGAGACCTACAACGGCCCGCGCCCGGCCAAGGTCGAGACGATGACGTGGAACACCACCACCGAGGCGTCGGCCCGGGTGTCGGACCTGCAGGGCGGCCGCGTGCAGGCCATCGAGGCCGTGCCGTACCTGAACGTCGACTCGCTCAAGGACAAGTACACGATCGACGTGAAGCAGGCCTTCAACCAGGTCTTCCTCATGTTCAACAACGCCGCCGCGCCGTTCAGCGACAAGCGCGTCCGCCAGGCCCTGCACTACGCCATCGACAAGGACGCGGTCATCAAGACCGCGCTCAACGGCTACGGCAGCCCGGCGACCAGCTACCTCGACGAGGGCAACAAGGCGTACCAGAAGGCCGCCACCGTCTACGACTACAACCCGGACAAGGCCAAGGCCCTGCTCCAGGAGGCCGGCGTCACCAACCTGTCGTTCCGGCTCGACACCACCGACAACTCGGTGGTCAAGGACGTCGCCCCGCTGGTCATCGAGCAGTGGAAGAAGATCGGCGTCAACGCCACGCTCAACACCGTGCCGTCCTCGGCCATCTACGGCGACATCGTCCCCAAGGACACGTTCCGGGTGCTCATGGCCACCGGTGACCCGAGCGTCTTCGGCGTCGACACCGACCTGCTGATGCGCTGGTACTACTTCGGCGAGACCTGGCCGGGCCAGCGTTACCGCTGGAGCGACGCCAACCGCAAGGCCATGGGCGACCTGCTGGACAAGGCCGCGCAGACCTCCGACGAGGCGGCCCGCAAGGCGCTGTGGAAGCAGGCCCTGGACATGGTGGCGGACGACGCCCCGCTCTACCCGATCCTGCACACCAAGGTCGTCACCGCGTACGACCCGGCCAAGCTCGACGGCTTCTCGGGCGCCTCGACCACCGGCCTGTACTTCCTGGGCACCGGCCGGACCGGCTGAGCCCACTCGGGGCTCCGCCCCCGCCTCCGTCCCGTCCGGCCGCACGTGACCCGTGCGGCCGGACGGGACGCCCCGGCGCCCCGCCACGAGAAAGAGAATCCATGCTGACCGTCCTGAACCTGGTCGCACGACGATTCCTGACGCTGATCCCCCTGGTGCTGGGCATCACGCTCTTCGTCTTCGTGATCATGCAGTTCTCCCCGATCGACCCGGCGCTGTCCGTCCTCGGCGACCAGGCCACGCCGGCGCAGGTCGAGGCGTTCCGCGCCGCGAACGGGCTGAACGACCCGCTGCCGCTGCGCTACCTGCACTTCCTCGGCGACCTCGTCCGCGGCGACCTCGGCATGACGTTCCCGCCGTCGGTCCCGGTCGCCGAGAAGATCGCCATGGCGCTGCCGCTGACCATCCAGCTCACCGCGCTCGGCGTCGTCGGCGCGCTGGTCATCGCGCTGGCCCTCGGCATCCCGGCCGCCCTGTACCGGGACCGCTGGCCCGACCAGGTCATCCGGATCGTCTCCATGGCCGGCATCGCCACGCCGTCGTTCTGGCTGGCCCTGCTGTTCATCCAGGAGTTCTCGGTCCGCCGCCCGATCTTCCCGACCGGTGGATACGTCAACCCCGCCGACTCGGTCGGCCTCTGGCTGCAGTCCCTCGCGCTGCCCGCGCTGGCGCTGGCCGTACCGGTCGGCTGCTCGCTGGCCCGCATCGTCCGCACGTCGATGGTCGAGGAACTCGACAAGGACTACGTCCGCACCGCCGTCGGCGCCGGACTGCCACCGCGCGTGGTGATCGGCCGCAACGTGCTGCGCAACGCGCTGGTCAACCCGCTCACCGCGCTCGGCCTGCGGATCGGCTACCTCATCGGCGGCACCGTCGTCATCGAGGCCATCTTCTCGCTGCCCGGCATGGGCACCCAGATCATGAGCGCCGTCCAGCAGAACGACACCGCGCTCGCCCAGGGCACCGTGCTCACCATCGCGCTGTGCTTCGTCCTGGTGAACCTGGTCGTCGACATCCTCTACCTCTTCGCCAACCCCCGACTGCGCGGAGGCCACTGATGCGCCGGTCCCTCACCACGCGGCTGTCCCGCCCCGGCATGGCCTTCGCCCGGCTCGGTCTCGCGGCCCGGTTCGCGCTCGGCTTCGTCGCGCTCATCGTCGTGGTCGGCGTGCTCGCCCCGCTGCTGCTGCGCCACGACCCCACCCAGACCGGCCTCGGACCGGCGCTGACCGGCCCGAACGGCGACTTCTGGTTCGGCCTGGACAAACTCGGCCGCGACGTCTTCTCCCGGCTGGTCGCCGGCACCCGGCGCTCCCTGATCGTCGGTTTCGGCGCGGCCGGCATCGCGCTGGTGCTCGGCGCGATCCTCGGCGCGCTCGCCGGCAGCAGCCGCACCGTCGTCGACGAGATCATCATGCGCTGCCTCGACGTGGTCATGGCCTTCCCCACGATCGTGCTCTCCGCGCTGCTGATCATCTCGTTCGGCAAGAACAGCCTGCTGGTCCTCGTCATCGCGATCGGGTTCGTGTTCACCCCGTCGGTCGCGCGCATCGTCCGCGCCAACGTGCTGTCCCAGTACGGCGAGGACTACGTGGCCGCCGAGCGCATCATCGGCGCCCGCCGCCCGCACATCCTCTGGCGGCACGTCCTGCGCAACTGCGCCGCCCCGATCCTCGTCTTCGTCACCGTCATGGTGGCCGACGCGATCGTCTTCGAGGCGTCCCTGTCCTTCATCGGCGGCGGCCTCGCCCCGCAGGAGGCGGCCTCCTCGTGGGGCTCGGTCATCGCCTTCGGCAAGGAGATGGTGCAGATCGGCGGCTGGTGGGCCACGTTCTTCCCCGGCCTGCTGATCCTGCTCACCGTGCTGGCGCTCAACGTGCTCTCCGAGGGCATGTCCGACGCCTGGGCCGCCCCGGCAGCGCGCCGCGCCACGTCCACCACCAGCGGTGACGCGCTGGAGCAGGCGCAGCCCGGCACCGGCGAGGTGGTCGAGCTGCCCGGCCTCGCCGAGGCGGCGCAGCGGCTGCGTGAGCGCGCCCGCCCGCTGCCGCAGGGCAAGCCGGTCCTTCAGGTCAGCGACCTGTCCATCGGCTTCGAGGGCCGCCACCGCGGCGTCGACATCGTCGACGGGCTCACCTTCGACGTACGCCCCGGCGAGGTCGTCGGCCTGGTGGGGGAGTCCGGCTCCGGCAAGTCGCTGAGCGTCCTCGCCGTCATGGGTCTGCTGCCGCAGGGCGCCCGGGTACGCGGCGAGATCCGCTTCCAGGACACGGACCTGCTGAAACTCAACGCCAAGGGCCGCCGCGCCCTGATGGGCCGCGAGATCGCCATGGTCTACCAGGACGCGCTGTCGGCGCTGAACCCGGCGCTGCGCGTCGGCGCCCAACTCGCCCAGATGATCCGCCGCGGCGGCACCCGCTCGGCCGAGGAACTGATGCGGCTGGTCGGGCTGGACCCGCGGCGCACGCTCGCCGCGTACCCGCACGAGCTGTCCGGCGGGCAGCGGCAGCGCGTCGTGATCGCCATGGCGCTGTCCCGCGACCCGAAGATGATCATCGCGGACGAGCCGACCACAGCGCTAGACGTCACCGTGCAGGCCCAGGTGATGGCGCTGCTGCTGGAGCTGCGCGAGCGGCTCGGCTTCGCCCTCATCCTGGTCAGCCACGACCTCGCCCTGGTCAGCGACGTCTGCGACCGGGTCGTGGTGATGTACGGCGGGCAGATCGTGGAGACCGGCGTGACCGCCGACGTGATGGAGGCGCCCGCCCACCACTACGCCCGCGGGCTGCTCGGTTCCGTCCTGTCCCTGGAGACCGGCGCGGAACGGCTCACCCAGATCCGCGGCGTGGTGCCCTCACCGGCCGACTTCCCGAAGGGTTGCCGGTTCTCCGACCGCTGCCCGATGGCGACCGAGATCTGCCGGGACACCGCGCCCACCATGGCGGGCACGGACGGCCACGGGTACGCCTGCCACCACCCCGCCGTCACCGTCAGCGAGAAGGAGCCGGCCCGATGAGCGCCACCGCCGAGCACCGGCCGATCGCCGAGCTGAGCGACGTGCACGTGGTGCACGCCGCGCGCGGCGGCGGCATGTTCAGCCGGGAGAAGGTCTACGCGCTCACCGGCGCCGACCTGGTCATCCGGGCCGGCGAGACGGTCGGCATCGTCGGCGAGTCCGGCTGCGGCAAGTCCACCCTCGTCAAGGTGCTCGTCGGCCTGCAACGGCCGACCGCCGGCACGGTGTCCTTCGCCGGCAAGGACGTGTGGTCGATGACCGCCACCGAGCGGCGCGAGCACATCGGCGCCGGCGTCGGCATGATCTTCCAGGACCCGGCCACCTCACTGAACCGCCGGATGCCGGTACGCGACATCCTGCGCGACCCGCTCGACGTGCACCGCCGGGGCACCCGGCAGCAGCGCGAGCAGCGGGTGACCGAGCTGATGGCCCTGGTCGGCCTGCCCCGCTCGGTCGCCGACGTGCTGCCCAGCCAGCTCTCCGGCGGCCAGCGCCAGCGGGTCTCCATCGCCCGCGCGCTGGCCCTGGAACCGGGGCTGGTCATCGCCGACGAGCCGACCAGCGCGCTCGACGTGTCGGTCCGCGCGCAGATCCTCAACCTGCTGCTGGACCTCAAGGACCGGCTCGGCCTGGCCATGGTGCTGGTGTCGCACGACATCCAGACCGTCAAGCGGGTCAGCGACCGGGTCGTCACCATGTACCTGGGCCGCATCGTCGAGCAGACCCCCGCCGACCTGCTGCCCGAGGGCGGCCGGCACCCGTACACCCGGGCCTTGTTCTCGGCCACGCCGGGCCTGCTCTCACCGATCGAGCCCATTCCACTGGTCGGCCCGGTCCCGTCGGCGACCCGCCCGCCGAGCGGCTGCCCGTTCCGGACCCGCTGCTGGGCCGCGACCGACGGCTGCGCCGTGGACATGCCCGCGCCGCGCCCCGCCGAGGGCGCGGGCCACGAGTTCCGCTGCCACCACCCGGTGCCCGCCGGCACCGCCAACACCGAACTGGTCGCGCTCGCCACCTCGGCGACCGGCCGCACCACAACTGAGTCTGTCGAGGAGAACCTGTGACCACCCCAGCCCCGCGGTTCGCCGGAGTCGTGCCGCCGGCCGTCACCCCCCTGACCGAAGAGGGCGAGGTCGACGTCCACTCCCTGGAACGGCTGGTCGAGTGGCTGCTCGACGCCGGCGTCGACGGCATCTTCGCGCTCGGCAGCTCCGGCGAGACGGTCTTCCTCACCGACCGGCAGCGGGACCTCGCGCTGGAGACCATCGTCAAGACCGCCGGCGGCGCCGTGCCGGTCCTCGCCGGATGCATCGAACCCACCACCCGCCGGGTCGTGGAGCGGGCCGAGGCGTCCACCCGTCTGGGCGCGGACGGCCTCGTCGTGACCGCCCCGTTCTACGCCATCGTCGGCCCGCACGAGATCGAGCGGCACTTCCGCGCCGTCGCCGCGGCGGTCGAGCTTCCGCTGCTGGCGTACGACATCCCGGTCTGCGTGCACAGCAAGCTCTCCGTCGACCTGCTGACCCGCCTCGCCGCCGAGGGCGTGCTGGCCGGCGTCAAGGACTCCAGCGGCGACGACGTCGCGTTCCGCCAGCTGGCGCTCGCCATCGCCGAGCACGCGCCGGAGCGCGACTTCAGCCTGCTCACCGGCCACGAGGTCGTGGTCGACGCGATGATGCTCGCCGGTGGCTCCGGCTCGGTGCCCGGACTGGGCAACGTGGACCCGGCCGGATACGTGCGACTGCACCGCGCCTGCGTGGCCGGCGACTGGGCCGCGGCCCGCCGGGAACAGGACCGCCTGACCCGGCTGTTCCGCATCGTCGACGCGGCCGACCCGGCCACCTCGGCGGGCGCCACCCGGGGCGTCGGCGCGTTCAAGACCGCGCTGTCCCTGCTCGGCGTCATCGCCGGCAACGCGGTGTCGCTGCCGCTGCGGCCGCTGGACGACGCCGAGACGGGCCGCGTGCGTACCCAGCTGGAACTGGCCGGGCTGCTCTGACCATGCCCGAGGTGAGCACGACCGGTCTGGTCGCCGCGCTCGACATCGGCGGCACCAAGACCATAGCCGCGCTGGTCACCGCCTCCGGCGAGGTCGTCGGCCGGCACAGCGCGCCGACACCGGGCCGCTCCGGCGCCGCCGCGGTGCTCGACACCGCCGCCGGCCTGGTCGAGAAGCTGCGGGCGGACGCGCCGGGTGTCGTACGGGCGCTCGGCGTCGGCAGCGCCGGCGTCATCGACAGCGGTTCCGGCCTGGTGCTGTCCGCCACCGACGTGCTGACCGGGTGGACCGGCACGGACCTGCGCGGCGACCTGGGCCGGCGCCTGGGCGTGCCGGTCACCGTGGTCAACGACGTGCACGCCCACGCGCTGGGCGAGGCGCGTCACGGCGTCGCGGCCGGGTACGACACGGTGCTCTACGTCGCCGTGGGCACCGGCGTCGGCGCGTCGTTCGTCCTCGGCGACACAGTGCTCGCCGGTGCGCACAGCGCGGCCGGGCACGCCGGGCACCAGCCGTCGGCGTACGCCGGAACGCTGCCCTGCACCTGCGGCGGGCGCGGGCACCTGGAGGCGATCGCCGCCGGGCCCGCGCTCACCGCCGAGTACGTCCGGCGTACCGGCCGTCCGGTGGCCGACCTGCGGGCCGTCGCCGCGCTCGCGGCGGGCGGCGACGAGACGGCCCGCGACGTCGTCCGGCTCGGCGGCACGGCCGTCGGGTCCGCCGTCGGCGGCCTGGTCAACGTGCTCGACCCCGCCGCCGTGGTGATCGGCGGCGGCGTCACCGGCCTCGGCGAGCCGTGGTGGCGGGCGCTGCGTGACGCGGTGCCCGCCGAGACGCTGCCCGGCCTGGCCGGCGTGCCGGTCCTCGCCTCCACCCTCGGCCCCGACGCGCCGCTGCTCGGCGCCGCCTCGCTCGCCTGGAAGGTCTCATGAACTCCCTCGTCGACCAGCTCCGCCACCGCCTGGTGGTCTCCTGCCAGGCGTACCCGGGTGAGCCCATGCGCGACCCGGACACCATGCGCCGGGTCGCGCTCGCCACCGCCCGCGGCGGCGCCGCCGGCATCCGCGCCCAGGGCCTGGCGGACATCGCGGCCATCCGCGCGGCGGTGGACCTGCCGCTGATCGGGCTCTGGAAGGACGGCGACGACGACGTCTTCATCACCCCGACGCTCGAACACGCGCTCGCCGTCGCCGACGCCGGGGCGCACGTCGTCGCGCTCGACGGCACGTCCCGGCCCCGCCCCGACGGCCGTACGCTCGCCGAGACGATCGCCGCCGTGCACGAGCGCACCGGCGCGCTGGTGATGGCCGACTGCTCCACGCTGGACGAGGGCATCGCCGCCGCCGCTGCCGGCGCCGACCTGGTCGGCACCACGCTCTCCGGGTACACCGCGTACACCACCAAGGGCGACGGGCCGGACCTGGACCTGGTCGCCCGGCTCGCCGCCGCGGTCGACGTCCCGGTGGTCGCCGAGGGACGCATCCACACCCCGGAGCAGGCCGCGCAGGCGCTGCGGGCGGGCGCGTGGACGGTGGTGGTCGGCACCGCCATCACCCACCCGAGCACCATCACCGGCTGGTTCGCGTCCGCCGTGCGGGAGGCCGCGTCGTGCCGCTGACCGACCTCGACCTGGCCGGCTGCCTCGCGTACCGGCCGGAGCTGGACGTGCCGGCGGACCTGGACGGATTCTGGGCGCGCACGCTCGACGGCGGCGGCGACCCGGCGGCGGCGGTCTACGAGCCGGTCGACACCGGGCTGACCCAGATCCGGACGTACGCGGCCACGATCCCCGGTTTCGGCGGCGAGCCGGTACGCGGATGGCTGCACCTGCCCGCCAATGCCGACAGGCCGCTGCCCTGCGTGGTCGAGTACCTCGGCTACGGCCGGGGCCGCGGCCTGCCGCACGAGAAGCTGTTCTGGGCGGCGGCCGGCTTCGCGCACCTGATCATGGACAGCCGCGGCCAGGGGTGGAGCGCCGCCACCGGCGGCACGCCCGACCCGCACCCCTACCCGGCCGGCACCGTGCCCGGCTTCCTCACCCGGGGCGTCGCCGACCCGGCGGAGCACTACTACCGGCGGCTCATCACCGACGCGGTCCGCTTCGCCGAGGCCGCCCGGCGGCACCCGGCCGTCGACCCGGCGCGGGTGGCGGTGACCGGCTTCAGCCAGGGCGGCGGCCTCGCCCTGGCCGTCGGCGCGTTGTGCCCGGACGTCACCGCCGTCATGCCGGACGTGCCGTTCCTGTGCGACATCCGCCGGGGCGTGCGCGTCGCCGGCCCGGACAGCCCGTACGCCGAGGTCGTCGAGTACCTCGCGCTGCACCGCGATCGCGCCGACCAGGTGTTCCGCACCCTGTCCTACCTGGACGCCGCAGTGCTCGCGCCGCGCGCCACCGCGCCGGCGCTGTTCTCCATCGCCCTGCGTGATCAGGTCTGCCCGCCGTCGACCTGCTTCGCCGCCTACCACCGCTACGGCGGCGACAAGGACGTGCGGGTGTACGAGTTCAACGACCACGAGGGCGGCGAGGCCGCGCACCAGCGCGAACAGCTCACCTGGCTGCGCGGGATCCTGGGCGGCTAGCGGGCCCGTTCCACCACGTAGTCGGTCAGCTCCAGCAGGAAACGGCCGTCCTCGGTGTCGGCGGCGGCGCCCAGCGCCCGCTCACCCTCACGCCGGGCCGCGAGCGCGAGATCCCGGGCGCTGCGCCGCGCCGACTCCACACAGTCGTACGCGAGCAGCCGCCCGTGCAGCCAGCGCACCTCGGCGTCGGTGCGCTCCGCGCGGGTACGGCTCAGCAGCCGCACGAGCCGTTCGCGTTCCTCCGGTGTGCACCGCCGCATGAAGTCGATCAGGATCAGCGTGCGCTTGCCCTCCCACAGGTCACCGGCGATCTCCTTGCCGTACCGGGCGTAGTCGCCGGTCAGGTTGAGCGCGTCGTCCTGGATCTGGAACGCCGCACCCAGGTACCAGCCGTACCGGTCCAGCACGTCGACGGCGTTCTCCCGGCCGGTCGCCACGAGGACGCCGGTGCGGCACGGGTAGATGCACGTGTACCAGGAGGTCTTCTTCAGGCACATCCGGTAGTAGTCGTCGGCGTCCAGGTCGCACACGTTGTCGCGGATCCAGCCGATCTCGAGCGCCTGCCCCTCCAGCGAGTGGCGCATCATCAGCTCGGTCTCGGTGAACAGCCGCCAGGCGATCCCGGAGCCGAGGGCCGCCCGGTTCGCCGCCAGCCGCCGCAACGCCAGCAGGTTCGTCATGTTGCCGACGTTCAGCGCCACGCCCACGCCGTACTCGGCGTGCAGCGTCCGCCCGCCGCGCCGCTGCTCGCTTTCGTCCTGGATGTCGTCGTGGATGAGGAAGGCGTTGTGGAACAGCTCTACAGTCACTGCGGCGTTGAGGCCCACCGCGCCGCCGCCGCCGAACGCCCGGCACGTGGCCAGGCACAGCGCGGCGCGCAGCCCCTTGCCCCAGCGCCGCGGGTACTCCGCGACCAGGTCGTAGAGGTATCGCGGGCCGCCGTCGGGCACGTCGTCGAGCAGCGCGCCGAGGGCCAGCCCGCGATAGCGCTCCAGCATCCGTTCCACGTGCCCGCCGGCCACCCCGGTGGTCGGCGCCATCGCGCGGCTACCGGTCCGTGGGCCGCTTCGGGGCCGGCGACGCCAGCCGGTCCGCGAGGCCATTTGCCACCTCGGGGGCCAGCCGCGCCAGATTGAGTACGGTGTCCAGCGCGTCGTGCGCGTCCGACGTGTACCGCCGGATCACCTCACCGCGCTGGTCGTCGGCCATCTTCAGCTGCCCGACCACGGTGTCGATCAGGGCGTGCCCGTCGGTGCGGACCCGCGCGACGAGTTCGTCGAACGCCTCCGGGTCGACCCGGCGGCTCTCGGTCAGCTTCTCCTCGAGCCGCCGGGCGCCGGCCAGCCCCGCCGCGAGTTCCTCCTCCAGCACCGTGGCCGCGTGGGTCACGGTCTCCGAGGTCTCCTCGGCCACCTTCTCGAAGCGCTCGTTCGTGCGCTCACGCTTGCCGTCTGTCATGGGCGAAGTGTCACCGGACCAGGCACGACGCACCAGGCGAGTGTCGCCATGGTGACTGAGCGTGGCCAGCCCGGGCAGCTTTCGCGACTGGGTACGGGTACTCAGCGCAGTACCGTCCCGTCGCTCATGTGTCCGCGTCGCGGCGTCGACAGGATCCTTGTCATGGCCGAGACGCTGCACCGACACGCCGCCTTGCGTACCGTCGACACGCCGCTGCCCGCCGAGGCCGCGCTGGCCCCCGCCGGCCGCGCGGTCGCCGCGCTGGCCCGGCTCATCGCCCACCACCCCGCCGGCTGGAGGTGGCTGGCCCGGCGCCACCACCCGGTCCTCGACCGGCTCGCCGCCGCGAACGCGCGGTCCACCTGCGTCCGCGCCGCCCGGCGGGTGCCCGCGTACCAGGCGTTCCTGCGGGCCCGCCCGGGCGGGCTGCGCCGCCGGCTGCGGGACTTCCCGGAGACCGACAAGCGCGGGTACGTCATGGCGTACGACTCCTCCGCCCGGTGCCTCGGCGGGCGGATGCCGGAGCGGGGCGTGGTGGTCGACGAGTCGGCCGGATCGTCCGGGCGGCCGTTCAACTGGCCGCGCGGCGAGCGGGAGCTGCGGGCGGTGCACCGCGACATCGCCGGCTACACCGGACTGGCGTTCCCGATGCGCCGCCCGTTCGTCATCAACGCGTACTCGATGGGCGCCTGGGCGACCGGCACCACCACGGGCGCGGCGATGGCCCGGATCGCCACCGTGAAGAACACCGGCCCCGACCTCGGGAAGATCGTCGACACGCTGCGCGAGTTCGGTCCCGGCCACGACTACCTGGTGACCGCGTACCCGCCGTTCCTCAAGCACCTGCGGGACCGGCTCGACGCCGAGGACTTTCCGTGGTCGCGGTACCGGATCTTCGCCAGTTGCGGCGGCGAGGGGATGACCGAGGCGTTGCGCGACTACCTGGAGCAGCGGTTCGTGCGGGTGCGGTCGGCGTACGGGGCGTCGGACCTGACCATCGGCATCGGCGCGGAGACCCGGTTCACGGTCTGGTTGCGGCGGCGGCTGCGCACCGACGCGGGACTGCGCGCGGAACTGCTGGGCCGCGGCGAGCAGCGGCTGCCAATGGTGTTCCAGTACAACCCGTTCGCCACCTACCTGGAGACCAACGACCGGCGGGAGCTGCTCTGCACTGTCACCGGCCCGCACGTGCTCCAGCCCCGGCTGCGCTACAACGTCGGCGACGAGGCGCTGCTGGTGCCGTACCGGCGGATCGTCGAACTGGCCAACGCCGACCCGGTGCGTCGCGCCGAGTTCCGTACCGCGGTGGCCGAGGAGCGGATGACGCTGCCGTTGCTGCTGTTGTTCGGCCGCAGCGACTCCACCGTGTCCTACCTGGGCGCGAACCTCTACCCGCAGGACGTCGAGTACGGCCTCTACACCGGCAACCCGTACGCCGCCGAGATCAACAGGTTCTGCCTGACGCTGCACGAGGACGCGGCGCTGGAGACCCGGCCGGTGATCCACGTGGAGCTGCGCCGCCCGCTGGACGCCGCGGCCCGCGCAGCGCTCGCCGACGCCTGCCGCGACGGGGTACGCGCGCACCTGACCTCGGTGTCGCGGGACTTCGCGCAGTCCCTGGTGGAGGACCCGACCGCCGGTGACCTGCGGGTGGAACTGCACGAACCGGACTGCGGCCCGTTCGCCGCCATGCAGAAGATCAAGAACGTCTACCTGGTGAGGTGAGCGATGCGTACCCGTGACTTCTCCCGCGCCCCGGCCCAGGCCCGCGCCGGCGCCATGTTCATCGGCGGCACCCGGTACGCGAACCCGCTGGTGCTGCTGCGCCTGGCCCCCGACTGGATCCGGATGGTGCGCGACATGCGCCGGATGTCCGGCTACTGCTGGCACACCGTCTACTGGCAGTTCCCGCTGACGCTCGGCACCATCGCGTTCTTCACCGACCGCGACGCGCTGCTGCGCTTCGCCCGGACCCGGCACCACCGCAAGCTGATGATGTGGCTGACCGGCGGCAACCGCAACGCCACGGCCGGGTTCATCCGGCTCTACACCGCCTCCCCGGACGGCTACTCAAACGGCGCGTGGCGGGCCGAGGACGGCGCGATGGGCCACATCGAGCGGTTCACGCCGCTGGGCGCGGAGACGACCGGACCGGCGGTGCGCCGGTGACCGGCCACCGGTTCGAGCGCGTGACCGGCCGGCGCGGCCTGCGCGACTTCCTCGCGCTCACCGACCGGCTGTACGCGGACGAGTCCCGCTACGTGCCGACGCCCCGGCAGCAGATCCGCCGCTGGTGGCGCGACGGCGTGCCGATGTACGTGCTGCGCGACGCCACCGGCGCGGTGGTCGGGCGGACCACGCTGCACACCGACGCCGACCTCGACGCCAAGCTCGGCCGCCGGTGCCAGTTGTTCGGGCTCACCGAGTTCACCCCGCACGCCGCCCGGCCGCTGTTCGACGCGATCGCCGCGTACGCCACACCCGGCCGGGACCTGCTGTTCGGGCCGGTGGCGCTGCTGCCCAACCAGGCCGGCGGCGTGATCACCTCCGGGTACGCCGACCGGGGTTTCGTGGACAGCGCGTGGAACCCGCCGTACTACCCGGACGCGTACGAGGAGAACGGGTTCACCGGACGGTTCGTCTCCGACACCTGGATCTGCCCGGTGCCGCCGCCGACCGGACCGCCGCCCGCGCTGGGCGTCCAGCCCGACGGCTCCCGGCTGGACCTGCACCGGGGGAACAGCCGGCGGCTCGACGAACAGCTGGACCTGCTGCGCGGGATGCTCAACGACTCCTTCGCCCAGCTCGGCTACTACACGCCGATCTCGGCGGCGCAGTTGCGGCGGCAGACCGACGGGCTGGCGTACCTGCTGGATGACTCGCTGCTGCTCTACCTGACCCGCGACGGGCACCCGGTGGCGTTCGTGCTCTGCGTACCGGACATCAGCGCCTTCCTGGTCGCTGTGCGCGGCGACCTGAACCCGGTCAACCAGCTGCGGCTGCTGGCCACCCGCCGCCGGTACCGCCGGGAGGCGGTGCTGATCGTCAAGGGCGTGGTGCCGCGGTTCCAGGGGCGCGGCTACCAGCGGCTGCTGTCCGAGCATCTGCACCGCAACCTGCACGAGGGCGGATACACGGCGCTGCGCAGCACGTACGTCGGGCGGGACAACCCGGCGTCGGCCGCCCAGTACCGGCGCCTCGGCGGACGCCCGCTGCACGGCTACACGTTCTACGCCAGGGAGCGGTGAGCATGGACCTCGCCGCGTTCCGCGCGCTGGAGCCGCTGTGCTGGCGGGCGCCGAGCGCGCACAACACCCAGCCGTGGCGGCTGCGCTACGAGCGCTGGGCGATCACCGTCGGCTGGGACCCGGCCGACACGCTGCCCGCCGGCGACCCGACCGGGCGGGACCTGCGGCTGTCGCTCGGCGCGTTCGTGGAGACCTGCCTGATCGTCGCCGCCGACGCGGGGCTGCGGCTGGACTGGGCCGCCGACCACGACGAGTCGGACCGGCGGGTGGGGCGGCTGCGTCCGGCCCGGCAGCCGTACCGGACGCCGTTTCGCGCCGCCGACGTGTGGGACCGGCGTACCCACCGGGGCCGGTTCACCGGCGGCCCGGACGCCGACGTGGTCGCGGCCGTGGACGCGGTCGCCCGCCGGGCCGGTGGCGCGGCCCGCGTGGTGCCGGCGGCCGGGCGGCTGCGCGCGCTGCTGCGCACTGCGGACCGGCAGGTGTACGCCGACCCGTCGGTGGTCGCCGAGCTGCGCCGCTGGCTGCGCCTGGACCGGGCGTGCCCGCGCTACCGGAGCGACGGGCTCAGTGACAGCTGCCTCGGGCTGGGCCGGGCGGCGGCCACCGGACTGCGGGCGGCGCTCGCGGCGTACCCGGCGTTGCGCCCGCTGGGGCTGCCCCGGCTGCTCGCCGCCGCGGGCGGTGATCCGCTGGCGCAGGGCGGCGGGGTGCTGGCGCTGATCGCGCCGCCCGGTCTGGACGCGGCCGGGCAGGTCGAGTTCGGACGCGTGCTGATGCGGATGTGGCTGACGCTGCACACGGCCGGGCTGGCCGCGCACCCGCTCAGTCAGCTCGTCGACGTCGCAGCCACCCGTGGCGCGCTCGGCACGCTGCTGGACGTGGCGCCGGAGCGGATCGTGCACGTGGCCCGGGTGGGCCGGCCGGCCGCGCCCGCGCCCCGCTCGGCCCGGCGAGTGCGCCACGGATCGCGTCTGTTAGCGGTAACACCCCTTGACGCGATGTCACTTCATCCATGAGAGTCCATGTTGGCCGACGTGTCGCCCGGTCGGGAGCCCTGGGCGCGGAGTGGCAGGAACGCGGCGTCCGGGTGTGCGAGGCGCAATCTGTTAGCGATAACAGGGCAGCGCCGCGCATCCGGACCCGCCTCTGATCCGCGCGGTTGGGAGAAAAGCATGTCTGAAGTGACACGACGCAACGTCATCAAGGCCGCAGCGGCCGGCGCCGGCGCCGCGCTGGTGCCGGCCGCCTGGAGCGCCGCCGCCCGCGCCGGCTCGGCGGCGCCGGCGCAGGTGCTCGCCGCGAACGACCTGGCGCTCTGGTACGACGAACCGGCCGGCACCGACTGGCTGCGCGCCCTGCCGATCGGCAACGGGCGGCTCGGCGCGATGGTGTTCGGCAACGTGGACACCGAACGGCTCCAGCTCAACGAGGACACCGTCTGGGCCGGCGGCCCGTACGACTCGGCGAACACCCGGGGCGCGGCCAACCTGGCCGAGATCCGGCGTCGCGTCTTCGCCGACCAGTGGACCTCGGCCCAGGATCTGATCAACCAGACCATGATGGGCAGCCCCGGCGGTCAGCTCGCCTACCAGACCGTCGGCGACCTGCGGCTCTCCTTCGGGTCGGCGAGCGGGGCGACGCAGTACAACCGGACGCTGGACCTCACCACCGCCACCGTCACCACCACGTACGTGCTGAACGGTGTCCGGTACCAGCGGGAGGTGTTCGCCAGCGCGCCCGACCAGGTGATAGTGCTCCGGCTGACCGCCGACCGGGCGAACGCGATCACGTTCTCCGCCGCGTTCGACAGCCCGCAGCGGACCACCGTGTCCAGCCCGGACGGCGCGACAGTCGCGCTCGACGGCATCTCCGGCTCGATGGAGGGGGTCAACGGCTCGGTGCGGTTCCTCGCGCTGGCCAACGCCGCCGTCACCGGCGGCACGGTGAGCAGCTCCGGCGGCACGCTGCGGGTGTCCGGCGCGACCAGCGTGACGGTCCTGATCTCGATCGGCACCAGCTACGTCAACTACCGCACCGTCAACGGCGACTACCAGGGCATCGCCCGCAACCGGCTGAACGCCGCCAAGAGCGTCGACGTCGACCAGCTCCGCACCCGCCACCGCGCCGACTACCAGGCGCTGTTCGACCGGGTCACGATCGACCTGGGCCGCACCGCCGCCGCCGACCAGCCCACCGACGTACGGATCGCGCAGCACGCAAGCACGAACGACCCGCAGTTCGCCGCGCTGCTGTTCCAGTTCGGGCGGTACCTGCTGATCTCCTCGTCGCGGCCGGGCACCCAGCCGGCGAACCTGCAGGGCATCTGGAACGACTCGCTCACGCCGTCCTGGGACTCGAAGTACACGGTCAACGCCAACCTGCCGATGAACTACTGGCCGGCTGACACCACGAACCTGTCCGAGTGCTTCCTGCCGGTCTTCGACATGGTCAAGGACCTCACCGTCACCGGCGCGCGGGTCGCCCAGGCACAGTACAGCGCCGGTGGCTGGGTCACCCACCACAACACCGACGCCTGGCGGGGCGCGTCGGTGGTGGACGGCGCGTTCTGGGGCATGTGGCAGACCGGCGGGGCCTGGCTGAGCACGCTCATCTGGGACCACTACCTGTTCACCGGCGACCTCGGCTTCCTCCAGGCCAACTACCCGGCGCTCAAGGGCGCCGCCCAGTTCTTCCTCGACACCCTGGTCGCCCACCCGACGCTCGGCTACCTGGTGACGAACCCGTCGAACTCGCCGGAGCTGGCGCACCACGCCAACGCCAGCGTCTGCGCCGGACCCACGATGGACAACCAGATCCTGCGCGACCTGTTCGACGCCGCGGCCCGGGCGAGCGAGGTGCTCGGCGTCGACACCACGTTCCGGTCCCAGGTGCGTACGGCCAAGGATCGGCTGCCACCGAGCCGCGTCGGTTCGCGGGGCAACGTGCAGGAGTGGCTCGCCGACTGGGTCGAGACCGAGCGCACCCACCGGCACGTCTCCCACCTGTACGGGCTGCATCCCGGCAACCAGATCACCAGGCGGGGCACCCCGGCGCTGTACGAGGCCGCCCGCAAGACGCTGGAGCTGCGCGGCGACGACGGGACCGGCTGGTCCCTCGCCTGGAAGATCAATTTCTGGGCCCGGCTGGAGGACGGCGCCCGCGCCCACAAGCTCCTGCGCGACCTGGTCCGCACCGACCGGCTCGCGCCGAACATGTTCGACCTGCACCCGCCGTTCCAGATCGACGGCAACTTCGGCGCCACCTCGGGCATCGCCGAGATGCTGCTGCACAGCCACACCGGCGAGCTGCACCTGCTGCCCGCGCTCCCCAGCGCCTGGCCCGCCGGGCAGGTCGCGGGACTGCGCGGCCGGGGCGGCTACACGGTGGCGATGGCCTGGAGCAACAGCCAGGCCGACGAGATCAGCGTCCGCGCCGACCGCGACGGCACGCTGCGACTGCGGTCCCGGCTGTTCACCGGCGCCTTCACCCTCACCGACGTCACCGACGGCAGCACACCGGCCACCACCCGGCCGGAGTCCGACGTCGTGGCGCTCACCGTCCGCGCCGGCCACACCTACCGCGCGGTCCGGCCGGGCGTGACCCCCTCGCCGACAGTGACAACGACGCCGACGTCCACGCCGTCACCGACCCCGACCCCGACCCCGACCACCAGTTCCCCGGCGCCGTCCGGCGCGCGTGCCACGTACGCGATCACCGGCTCCTGGTCGGGCGGCTTCCAGGCCGAGGTCACGGTGACCGCCGGCGCCACCGCGATCCGCGGCTGGACGGTCTCCTGGACGTTCCCGAACGGTCAGGTGATCAACCAGATCTGGAGTGGCACGCACACCCAGAGCGGCGCGAACGTCACGGTGCGCAACGTCGACTACAACGGCTCGGTGCCGGCCGGCGGCTCCACCACGTTCGGCTTCATCGGCACGGCCGGCGGCACCAACAACCCGCCGACGAACCTCACCTGCACCACCACCTGACCGCTGACGCGCCCCGCCGCGGCAACCCGGCCGGGGCGGGGCGTGCCGACGGTCAGGCCAGCAGCGTCTCGCGCAGCCGCGCGCCCAGATTGAACTCGCCGACCACCCGGGGACCGGCCGGGTCGTACACGGCGATGCGGTGGTTGCGGCGCATCATCTCCCGCACCGCCGGCGGCAGCCGGGGCGGGTCGTCCATCGTCGCGAGCACCCGCGCGCCGGTGCCCATCAGCCGCTCCACCAGCGACGCGCTGTCGGTGTCCACACGCACCCGGCCGAACTCCCAGCCGGCCGTGGTCAGGTCGAGCACCTCGAACAGGCGCGTCACGAACGGCTGCGGATCGGTCACCTTGTCCAGCCGGTCGGCCCGCCCGCCGACCGCCGCCACGGCGCCGGCCACCTGCGCGTACGGGTGCAGCCCGCTGGGCAGCGCGCCGAGCGGCCAGCGCAGCGCGGGCCCGGCCTCCTTCCACAGAGGCCGGTAGTTGCGGCGATGCACCAGCAGCCGCCGGCCGGTACGCCGGAACACCTCGTGCGCCTGGCCCAGCAGGTCGGCGTGCGCCTGGTCGGCGGCCTCGCAGACGATCCCGGCGGCCACCACGAGACCGTCGTCATCGGACAGCAGCCGGGTGATCGCGTCGGCCTGCTCCGGGAACCGGAGGCGGGCGTGCGCCCCGTAGGACTGCCGCACGTCCCGCAGCAGCTCCTGCTGACGTGTCGGGTCCAGTTCGACCCGTCCGCCACCGAGCAACCGCTGGAGCCAACCCATCGCGCCTCGCTTCCGTCGCCGTCTGCGGACCGGGCAATGCTAGTTCGTCGGCCGATGCTCGTATGGTGACGGGGTGACCGATCGATCCCTGACCCTGATGGCGGTGCACGCGCACCCCGACGACGAGGCGACGAGCACCGGCGGCATCCTGGCGCGCTACGCGGCCGAGGGCGTGACCACTGTGCTCGTGACCTGCACCGACGGGGGGTGCGGCGACGGCCCCGGCGGAATCAAGCCGGGCGACCCCGGGCACGACCCGAAGGCCGTGGTCGAGATGCGCCGCGCCGAGCTGGCCGCGAGCTGCGAGGCGCTCAAGGTGACCCACCTGGAGACGCTCGACTACGGCGACTCCGGGATGATGGGCTGGGCCACGAACGACGCGCCCGGCGCGTTCTGGAACACGCCGGTGGCCGAGGCGGCCGGCCGGCTGGCCGAGCTGATCCGGCGCTACCGTCCCGACGTCGTCGTCAGCTACGACGAGAACGGCTTCTACGGCCACCCGGACCACATCCAGGCCCACCGCATCACCATGGCCGCCGTCGAGCAGACCGGCATCCCGGCCAAGGTCTACTGGACCACCGTGCCGCGCAGCGCGTTCCAGCAGTTCGGCACCGTCATGCGCGAGATCGGGGTGGAGTTCCCCGAGCCGGAGGCGACCGACGAGATGCCGGCGCTGGGCCTGCCGGACGACGAGATCACCACCTGGGTCGACACCAGCGGCTACGGCGGGCAGAAGTTCGCGTCGCTCGCCGCGCACGCCAGCCAGGCGGAGAACATCTTCTTCCTGCGCCTCGGGCAGGAGCGGTTCACCGAGCTGATGGGCATGGAGACGTTCGTGCGCGTGCGGGACACCACCGGCGCCGCCACCCCCGAGGACGACCTGTTCGCCGGGTTGCGCTGACCGGTCGCCGGTCCGGTCCGGGGAGGTCATCGACTCACGTCGAGACGGTCTGCGCGGCCAGGTGCGCGAGCACGACACGGACGTCACCGCCGGTGTCGGCCATGACCTGACGTTGCCGGGTGGCGCCGGTGCCCTCGCGGCGCACCCGGTCCATCTCGCGCCGGACCAGGTCCAGATCGCCGTGGCGGGTCAGCGCGGGCGTGACGATGCCGAGCATGTCGTCGACGAGGTCCCAGGCGGGCCGGGGCCGCCCGGTGCGCAGGTCGACCAGGTCACCGTCCACGCCGTCGTGCGCGGCCCGCCAGTGCGCGGCGGCGACGAGGCAGTCGCGGATGCGCTGGGCCGGCACACCGTCGCGGATGTCGTCGATCGCGGTGGCGACCAGCGCCCGGACCAGCCCGGCGATCAGGACGGTGTCGTCGACCGTGGGGCAGACGTCGCCGACGCGGATCTCCACTGTGGGGTACGCCGCCGACGGCCGGGCGTACCAGTAGACCATCGCGGCGTCGAGCATGATGCCGGCGGTGATCAGGTCCCGGACCGTGGCGTCGTAGTCGGCGGCCGAGTGGAAGTGCGGCGTCGGCCCGATGCTCGGCCACCGTTCCAACTGCATCGAGCGCCAGCTGGCGTGCCCGGTGTCCCGCCCGTCGTGCAGCGGCGAGTTGGTGGTGAGCGCCTGCACCACCGGCAGCCACGGGCGCAGGTGGTTGCACACCTGCACGGCCAGCTCCCGGTCGGGTACGCCGACGTGCACGTGGCAGCCGCAGACCGCGGGGTCGTGGGCCACCGGGCCGAACCGGCGGGACATGTCGTGGTAGCGCTGCTCGTCGGGTACCGTGCGGTGGGCCTCGCAGACCGGCGTGGCACCGACCGCCACCAGTCGCGCCCCGGCCGCCTCGGCCGCCCCGGCGGCCGCCCGGCGCAACGTGACCAGGTGCTCGCGGAGCTGACCGAGGTCGGGGCTGACCGGGGTCACCATCTCCACCATGCTGTGCCGGAACTCCTGCCGGCTCTGCTCGCGTGCGGTCCCGGAGAGCGCGTCGCGGACCCGGTCGGCGACCGGCATGCTCTCGCCGGTGACGGGGTCCAGCAGCAGGAACTCCTCTTCCACCCCGAGGGTCAGGACGGTGGGGATCTCCGGTGTCGGGGTGGTGGCGGTGGTGGTGGGCCGCGGCCTCACCGACGGCTCCACCGGCACGGAACGGTCGGCAGCTCGTCGTGAGGCGGGATCATGTCTCGACGGTACGAGGCCGGGGGCCGTCCCGAGGCTGTTTCCGCCGACCACCGCCCCCGCGGGTGGCGCGGGGGCGGTGGGGTCGCTCAGCAGGACGTCGCTCAGCAGTCGTAGTACATGGCGAACTCGTGCGGGGTCGGACGCAGGCGTACCGGGTCGACCTCGTTGGCGTTCTTCCAGTCGACCCAGGTGGAGATCAGGTCGGCGGTGAAGACGTTGCCGTCGAGCAGGTAGTCGTGGTCGGTCTCCAGCGCCGCCAGCGCCTCGGGCAGCGATCCGGGCACCTGCTTGACGTCGCCCCACTCCTCCGGGGGCAGGTCGTACAGGTCCTTGTCGATCGGCGCCGGCGGCTCGATCTTGTTCTTGATGCCGTCGAGACCGGCCATGAGCATGGCGGCGAACGCCAGGTACGGGTTGCTGGACGGGTCCGGCACGCGGAACTCGACGCGCTTGGCCTTCGGGTTGCTGCCGGTCACCGGGATGCGGGTGCAGGCGGAGCGGTTGCGCTGGGAGTAGACCAGGTTGACCGGCGCCTCGAAGCCGGGGACGAGACGGCGGTACGAGTTGATGGTCGGGTTGGTGAAGGCCAGCAGCGACGGGGCGTGGTGCAGCAGGCCGCCGATGTACCAGCGGGCGGTGTCGGACAGGCCGGCGTAGCCGGTCTCGTCGTAGAACAGCGGCTCGCCGCCGCGCCACAGGCTCTGGTGGGTGTGCATACCGGAGCCGTTGTCACCGAACACCGGCTTGGGCATGAACGTCGCGGTCTTGCCGTGCGCCCACGCCTCGTTC
This sequence comes from Micromonospora sp. II, assembly GCF_001709195.1. Lineage (NCBI taxonomy): Bacteria > Bacillati > Actinomycetota > Actinomycetes > Micromonosporales > Micromonosporaceae > Micromonospora > Micromonospora sp. II. Next base: position 224,287 of record NZ_LYXF01000089.1, read on the forward strand.
TTGATCAGGTACTTGAACAGCTGAAGGTCGTCGGCCGAGTGCAGCAGCGTCGAGAACCTGTAGTTGATCTCCGACTGCCCGCCGGTGCCCACCTCGTGGTGCGAACGCTCCACTGTGAAACCGGCGTCCACCATCCGGCGGACCATGCTGTCGCGCAGGTCGGCGTAGTGGTCCACCGGAGGCACCGGGAAGTAGCCGCCCTTGTACGCGGTCTTGTAGCCGCGGTTGCCGCCCTCCTCGATCCGCCCGGTGTTCCAGGCGCCCTCGATCGAGTCGATGTAGTAGAACGACTGGTGCGCCGAGGTCTCGTGGCGGATGGAGTCGAAGATGTAGAACTCCGCCTCCGCGCCGAAGTACGCGGTGTCGGCGATGCCGCTCGCCGCCAGATACGCCTCGGCCTTCTTCGCCACGTTGCGCGGATCCCGGGAGTACGCCTCCCTGGTGAACGGGTCGTGGACGAAGAAGTTCAACGCGACGGTCTTCTGCGCGCGGAACGGGTCCACGAACGCGGTCGCCACGTCCGGCAGCAGCAGCATGTCCGATTCGTGGATCGACTGGAAGCCGCGGATCGAGGAGCCGTCGAAGGCGAGGCCGTCGGTGAACACGCTGTCGTCGAACGACTCGACCGGCAGGTTGAAGTGCTGCATCACGCCGGGCAGGTCACAGAAACGTACGTCGACGAACTTCACGTCCTCGTCGGTGAGGTATCGCAGGAGTTCCTCGGAATTGGCGAACACACGTCCTCCTGGCAGGCGTCGTTGATCCTGGCCACGTCCCGTGGCCGGACCGCCCGGGGACATGGCCCGTACCGCCACCGTACGACGGCGCGCCGTGCCCGGCTCGCCAACCGCCCATCCGGGTTTCCTTCGCCACAGGCCGGGTAGTCGCCGTACCCGGCGGACCGCCCGGGGAGACGACGCGGCGGGAGGTTGGCATGGTGGGTGCTCCGCGACTGACCGGTGGGCGCTGAGATGTGCGGGATCAGCGGTGAGGCCAGGTTCGACGGGGTCACCCCCGACACCGACGCGGTGAACCGGATGACAGCGGCGATGCGCTCACGCGGCCCCGACGGTGAGGGCGCGTGGGACGACGGCTGGATCGCGCTGGGGCACCGCCGACTGACAGTCATCGACCTGTCCGAGGCCGGCGCGCAGCCGATGGTCCGCGACGACCTCGGCCTGGCGCTCGTGTTCAACGGCTGCGTCTACAACTACCCGCAGCTGCGCGACGAACTGATCTCCGCCGGGCACACGTTCCACAGCACCAGCGACACCGAGGTGATCCTGGTGGCGTACGCGCAGTGGGGTGAGCGGTTCGTCGACCACCTGGTCGGCATGTTCGCCGTGGCGCTGCTGGACCGGCGTCGCCGCCGGCTCGTGCTGGCCCGCGACCGGCTCGGCATCAAGCCGCTCTACCTCGCCGAGTCCCCGGGCCGGCTCCGGTTCGCCTCCACGCTGCCGGCGCTGCTGGCCGGGGGCGACGTCGACACCGGCATCGACCGGGTCGCGCTGCACCACTACCTGTCGTGGCACTCGATCGTGCCGGCGCCCCGCACGATCCTGCGCGGCATCCGCAAGCTGCCCCCGGCCACCGTGCGGGTGATCGACGCCGACGGGCACAGCCGCGAGCGCGTCTACTGGCGGCCCGAGTACCGGCGCGACCGGGCCCACGACGGCATGGACGCCGCCGACTGGCGGGCCGCCGTCGGGGACGCGCTGCGCACGGCCGTACGCCGCCGGCTGGTCGCCGACGTGCCGGTCGGGGTGCTGCTCTCCGGCGGCCTCGACTCCAGCATGATCGTCGCGCTGCTCGACGGCGCCGGTCAGCACCACCTCCAGACGTTCAGCATCGGGTTCGACAGCCGCGGCGACGAGGCCGGCGACGAGTTCCACTACTCCGACCTGGTCGCCCGCGCGTTCGGCACCGACCACCACCGCATCCAGCTCTCCGACGGCGATCTCGGCCCGGCCGTACGCGCCACCGTGGCGGCCATGACCGAACCGATGGGCAGCCACGACGTGGTGGCGTTCCACCTGCTCTCCGAGCAGGTCGCCCGGCACGTGAAGGTGGCGCAGTCGGGCCAGGGTGCCGACGAGGTGTTCGCCGGCTACGGCTACCACCACCGGCTCGCCGACGCGGCGCGGGAGAACGCCGCGGCCGAGTTCACCGCCGCGTTCTTCGACCGCGATCACGCCGAGCTGAACCGGGTGGTCGACCCCGCGTACACCTGTGAGCGCGACGCCAGCGGCGAGCTGGTCGCCGCGGACCTGGCCGCGCCCGGCGCGCAGACCGCCGTGGACGCGGTGCTGCGCCTGGACACGCACCTGATGCTGCCCGACGACCCGGTCAAACGGGTCGACAGCATGAGCATGGCCTGGGGACTGGAGGTGCGCACGCCCTTCCTCGACCAGGACCTGGTGGCGCTCGCCGCGGCCTGCCCGCCCGAGCACAAGCTGGCCCAGGGCGGCAAGGGCGTGCTCAAGGAGGTGGCCCGGGAAGTGCTGCCGGCCGAGGTCATCGACCGGCCCAAGGGCTACTTCCCGGTGCCGGCGCTGCGCAACGTCGACGGGCCCGTGCGAGAGTTGGTGGTCGAGGCGCTCAGCGCGCCCGAGGCACGCCGGCGCGGGTTGTTCCGCCGGGAGTACGTCGACGAGCTGCTGGCCGAGCCGGACCGGGCGCAGGCCGCCGCCGGCAGCAACAAGCTGTGGCAACTGGGCCTGCTGGAGTTGTGGCTGCAGTCGCACGGCGTGAGCTGAAGGGCCGCCTGGCCCGGGGCGGCGAGAGGAGCATGGTGAAGTTCGTCATCGAGAGCGAAGCCGACGGCACCGTGGGGTTCACCGTGGTCGGCGGCGACGGGCGGGTGCTCGCCACCGGGCAGCCCTGCCCGGACAAGGGTGCGGCGCTGGCCGCGGTGGGTGAGCTGATGCACGGGCTGGGTGAAGCCTGCATCGAGGACCGGACGGGGGCGACCGCCGGGCCGGTGGCCGGCACCCGGACCGAGATCGGCGACGACATGTCGGACATCGGCCGCTCCGGCATCCCGCCGGTCTGAGGCTGCTTCCGTGGCCGCCCTCCGGGGCGGCTGGAACCCGCCCGGTCGGCCGTGCGGGTTCGTGCGCTCACTGCTCGTCGTCGAGCACGTCCGTGTGGCCGTCGCGGGTGACGGTGGGCGGGAGGTGCTCGTCCGGCTGGGGCGCCTCGGCCAGCGTGTGGTGCGGGTCGCCGTCGGGCGAGAACAGCACCCGATCGGTCTTGCGGGTCTTCTCCTGCTCCTCCTCCGGCTCAGTCACCGCGTTCTCCCTCCGCTCACCGGCGCCCCGGGCAGGCCACCTCGCCTCACGCTATGCGCCGGACGGGCCCCGGGAGCGGGTTTCCGCCCGACGGCCGCCCCGCACCCGGCCCTGGTCGTCCCGACATGCCGACCCCCTCGCCGTCACGTACGGTAGCGCCGAAGCTGAGCCCGCATGGTTCACCTCGGGCCACTTTGCTCTGCAGCCATCGACGCGACGGTGACTCACGGCTACCGCCGCGTATGAGGCTGCAGAGCAAAGTCGGCGGAGAGGCAACAGCATCGTCAACGGCCAGTTGAGCATTTTGGCTGCTCAGGCGCAGTGTGTGCGGAAAGGCGGTGCATTCGCCCCAGAAACCGCCCATCACTGAATGTGACGATGCGCTGCGTCGGAATCGAGGTGACGGACAGTCACCACCTGGCCTGGGCTCGGGTCGCCGAAGGGGCCGATCAGGGCGGCCACGGTGGCGTGCCGTGCGGCCGGATCGGCGCGGGTGGCCCGGGCGACGACCGCGCGTTCCGCGGTGGTGCCGCGCCAGCCGGACGGCCGTCGAGCGGGTGGTGAAGCGTGCGACCGAGCGCGTGGACCGTGGGGCGGTCGTCGACGGTCGCGCCGCGGGTCAGCTCCTCCGGCGGCAGGTAGCGGCGGGACCCGGGCAGCCGGCCGAGGTCGAGCACGAGCGGTCCCCGCCGGTACTCGTCCAGGTCGATCAGCCACATCCGGCGGGCATCGAAGTCGTAGAGGCCGGAGTCAGTCCACCACCTCGATGACGTCGCCCGGCGCGCGGCGGGGCGCCGGCGGCAGCTCGGCCTCCGGACCCCAGCCGACGCGCACGATCAGGTACGGGCTGCCGATGCCGGCGAGCAGGTCACGCATCATCCGGCGCGGCCAGGCCAGCTCGACGGCGTCGCTGAGCGGCGCGCTGGCCAGCCCTTCGGCGGTGGCGGTGAGCAACAGCGCCGACAGCGCCTCGCCGCCGCGCAGCCAGGCGGCCGGCTCGTCGTCCTCACCGAACAGGATCAGGTACGCCGCGCCGCGGTCGAAGTCCGTGCCCGCGCTGAGGCCGGCCGCCCCGCCGGGCGCGTAGTCGCGCAGCGGCACCCGCCGTGGGGAGGGCCGCACGGCGGTGGCTGCGGGCACTCCGTCGCCGCTGCCCGCCGGCCGGTTGGTCCACCGGTTCAGCTCCTCCCGGTACGCGGGGTCGGCCAGCTCCGCCTCGGCGGCGCGGCCGGTGGACACGGCGAGCATCGGCATCTGGTCCGGCCGGACCACGTGCAGGTGGGCGCCCTCTGCCTCGACGGCGTCACCGAGCCGGGCCAGCACCGCCTCCGGCACCGGCCGGTCGCCGTACGCCCGCCGGTCGGTGCGGCGGCGCGGGATCGCGTCGACGAGCCGGCCCGCCGGCACGTCCAGGTCGATCGGGCCGGTCGTGCGGATCCGGGCCAGCAACGACGGGTCGGACGGGTCGGGCAGCCGCTCGACCACCGCCGCCCAGCCGAACGCCGCCAGCGACACGCGCGCGTGGTGCAGGGCGGCGCCGCAGCTCAGCATCAGCAACCGGCCGTCCGGGTCGGTGTGCGTGAGCTGCCGATCCGGGTCGCCGCGCAGCTCCAGCGCGTCCGCGGTGATCCGCCAGCGCCAGGGCTGGGTGTTGAACACCGACGGGGCGTGCAGGGACTGCCGGGCGGCCGCCTCCAGCACCCGTACCCTCGGGTCCTGGCCGGTGCGGGTCGGTGTGCTGTTCATGGCGGCCCTCCTGGTTGCTCGTCCCCTTCCGACCCTGCCCGCCGCCGTCGCGGCCGGACAGGGCCGGAGGTCCCGGCCGCACCGGGCCGTGCGCCCCGGCGCGGCGTCAGGCGGCGTCCGGCTCCGGGGGTAGGGCCAGCGCGATCGTGAGGTCGAGGACGGCGGCGGGGTCGAGCAGCCGGTCGCCGAACAGCTCACGGAGCTTGCCCATCCGGTAGCGGACGGTCTGCGGATGCACGAACAGGTCGGCGGCCACGTCGTCGCGGCGTCCCTGGTGCAGCAGCCACGACCGCAGCGTCTCGGCCAGCCGGTGCGCGGTGGCCGGGGGCAGCGCGGCCAGCGGCGCGAGGGCCTGCGCGCGCAGGTCGGCCAGGGCCTCCGGGTCCATGCTGAGCAGCAGCGTGGCCAGGTGACGCTCGGTGTCGACAGGTCCGGCGTCCGGCTCGCCGAGGCCGAGCGCGAGCGCCCGGGTGGCCCGCTGGTACGACGCGGCGACCCGGTGCCAGGGGCGGGCCGGGCCGAGCACCGCCCGGTGCCCGTGCAGCAGCCGGGTGAGCTGGCGGCGCCGGCCGCCGTGCATGTCCGGCACCAGCAGTACGGCCAGCTCCTCGACCGGGTTCATGCCGGGCAGGTCCTCGCCGCTCTCCAGCGTGTGCGGGCTGAGCAGTGCCAACACGGCGCGCAGGTGCCGGCGGGGCAGCAGCACCACCGTCAGCGTCTGCGGCGGCGGCCAGTCGGCGCGCTCCGCGCTGCGCCGCAGCGACTCCTCCGGCTCACCGGCCAGCAACTGCTGGGTGAGCCGTTCCAGGCTGCGGCGGCGCATCCGGCCGGCGCTGGCCAGCTCGTCGGCGTGCCCGGCCACGCTCGCCGCGGACAGCTCGTCGATGTACGCGAACATCAACTCGGCGAACTCGGCCACCGTCTCGGCGGCGAGCCCGCTGCGCACCGTCGTGGTGGACACCTCACGCCAGGCCACCCGGGCGCCCACCCGGTACGCGGCCAGCAGCGCGTCCATGCTGCGCCCCGAGCGGGCCTCACCGCTGCCCAGCGCGTACGCGGCCTCCAGCGCCGGGGCCAGGGGAGTGCTCGGGTCGAACGCCTGGGTACCCTCGATGAGCTGGAGGAACGTGCCGAGCGCGATGCGTACCGCGTTTTCGATCTTCGCCCGCATGGCGCCGGTGAGCGCGCCGGAGTAGTCCGGCACCTCGGCGGTGATCGCGGAGACGGTCCGTTCGGCGACCATCGGCAGCCGGCCGCGCAGCGTCGCGGCCATGCCGGCCTCGAGGTTGAGGTGCGCGGCGCGCTGCCCAGTGCCGGCCTCCAACGTCATGTTGTTCCCTCCGAACAAAAACCCGCGACCTTTTCACCTTTGCCGGTCAAGATGTTATGCGATCGGGCGGTCACGCTGGTCATATGACCACAACTGCCTCCCGCCGCCCTCAGAAGGTCACCTTCCGGGACAGGCTGCTGCGGCTGGCCGGAGCGGTCACCACGCCGGTGCTGCCCGACGACTATCTCGACCTGATCGCGCCGCTGCGCGCCGGCGCCCCGCTGCGCGGCCGGATCGTCGCCGTCCGCCCGGAGACCCGGGACGCGGCCACGCTGGTGATCCAGCCCGGCCGCGCCTGGCAGGGGCACCTGCCCGGGCAGTACATCCGTCTCGGCGTCGACGTCGACGGCGTGCGCCAGTGGCGCGCGTACTCGGTCACCTCCGCGCCGGACGCCCCCGACGGCCGGATCAGCGTCACCGTGAAGGCCATCCCCGACGGCAAGGTCAGCAACCACCTCGTACGCCGGATCCGGCCCGGCACGCTGATCCACCTCGACCAGGCCCAGGGCGACTTCGTGCTCCCGAGCGCGACGCCCGAGCGCGTCCTGTTCGTCACCGCCGGCAGCGGCATCACCCCGGTCATGGGGATGCTGCGCTCCGGGCTGGCCGACCGGGCCGACGTGGTGCTCGTGCACTCCGCGCCCACCCGCGACGACGTCATCTTCGGTACGGAACTGCGCGCGCTCGCCGACCGCGGCGCGCTGCGGCTGGTCGAGCGGCACACCGACACCGACGGCCTGCTCGACGTCGCCGAACTCGCCGCCCTGGTGCCCGACCACCTCGACCGCGAGGCGTGGGCCTGCGGCCCGATCGGCATGCTCGACGCGGTCGAGGGGTACTGGTCCTCGAACGGCCTCGTCGAACGGTTGCACACCGAGCGGTTCCGCCCGACGGTGATCACGCCGGGCGAGGGAGGCACGGTGACCTTCACCGGAGCGGGGGTGACCGTCGAGTCCGACGGCGCCACCACCCTGCTCGACGCGGGGGAGAACGCCGGAGTGCTGATGCCTTCCGGGTGCCGGATGGGCATCTGCTTCGGCTGCGTCGTACCGCTGCGCCAGGGCGCCGTCCGTGACCTGCGCAACGGCGACGTCACCACTGCCGTACCGGGGGACGGCGTGCTCGTCCAGACGTGCGTGTCGGCCGCCGCCGGTACCTGCGACATCGATCTCTGACAGGAGCCACCCACGTGACCGTCATCCAGAAGAAGGCCGTCAACCCGATCGCCCACCTGAGCGCCGAGGACATCGAGATCATCGGCAAGGAGTTGGACGCGATCCGGGACCGGGTCCTCGCCGACCGGGGGGAGCGGGACGCCCGCTACATCCGCAAGGTGGTCAAGACCCAGCGGACACTGGAGATGAGTAGTCGCGCGGTGCTGTTGTTCTCGCTGTTCCCGCCGGCCTGGATCGTCGGCACGGCCGGCCTCACGGTCGCCAAGATCCTGGAGAACATGGAGATCGGGCACAACGTGCTGCACGGCCAGTGGGACTGGATGCGCGACCCGAAGATCCACTCCACCACCTGGGAGTGGGACCACGTCTCCCCGGCCGACCAGTGGAAGCAGTCGCACAACGAGCTGCACCACCGCTACACCAACGTCGTCGGCAAGGACAACGACCTCGGCTACGGCATCATGCGCGTCGACGAGGACCAGCCGTGGCACCCGATGCACCTCGGCCAGCCGCTCTGGAACCTGATCAACGCCATGTTCTTCGAGTACGGCATCGCCGCGTACGACATGGAACTCGGCGACCACCTCAAGCAGCGCAAGCTCAAGGACCCGAAGTTCCGGGCCAAGGCCCGCGCCGTCGGCCGCAAGATCCGCCGCCAGGTGCTCAAGGACTACGTGGTGCACCCGCTGCTGTCCGGCCCGTCGTTCCTGACCACGCTCGCCGCCACGTTCACCGCGAACCTGCTGCGCAACGTGTGGAGCCACTCGGTGATCATGTGCGGGCACTTCCCGAACGGCGTGGAGACGTTTGAGAAGACCTCCATCGAGGGCGAGACGCGCGGCGAGTGGTACCTGCGCCAGATGCTCGGCTCGGCCAACATCAGCGGCAGCCGGCTGCTGCACATCATGACCGGCAACCTGTCGTACCAGATCGAGCACCACCTCTTCCCCGACCTGCCCAGCAACCGCTACCAGGAGATCGCGCCGCAGGTACGCGCGCTGTTCGACAGGTACGGCCTGCACTACACCACCGGCCCGCTGCCCAAGCAGGTCGCCTCCGCGTGGTGGAAGGTCATCCGGCTGTCGCTGCCCAACCGCAACGACAGCCGGCAGCCGGTCGCCCCGGCCGCGCTGGCCTCCTCCGGCACGGCCTGACCCGACCGTTCGGTGCACGGCCGGTGAACTTCCACCGGCCGGCACCTGACCAGTTGCTGCACAGTCGGTATCCGCGCAGCTCAGAGCGGTCTTCGCGGCCGTCGTGACAGCCCCGCGTCCCCGTACACTCGCGCCCGTTGCGGGCGTACGGGTGAAGGGGTGGAACGCCGATGCGGCGCGTGGTCATGCTCGTCGACAACGCGGTCGAGGGTGACTCGCGGGTGCAGAAGACGGCCCGCTCGGCCGCCGACGCCGGCTGGGACGTCACGCTGATCGGCTGCGCCCACGTCGACGCCGAACGCCGCTGGCGGCTCGGCGACGCCGAGGTACGCGTCCTGCCGCTCGCCGCCGTTGCCGCCTCGGGCCGTGACGCTGGTTCACGCGACGGCTCCGGGCTGCGTGGCGTGTCCGGGCTGCGCAGCGTTTCCGGGCTGCGGGCTCGGCTGGTGGCCCGGGGCGGACTGCCGTTGCGCGCGGCGCGGCTGGCCCGCCGGCCCGTCGAGCACGCCGAGGTCCGTTTCTGGCGGGCCCGGCTGCGCGACGGGGCCTGGCGGCGGCTGGAGCCGGGCCTCTGGGACTACGAACGGGTCGCCGGACCGGTCGTCGACGACCTGCGCCCCGACCTGATCCACGCGCACGACTTCCGGATGCTCGGCGTCGCCGCCCGCGCCGTGGACCGCGCCCGCGCCGCCGGACGTGACGTCAAGCTGGTCTGGGACGCGCACGAGTGGCTGCCCGGTGCGCGGCCGCGTCGGGACAACGCCCGCTGGCTGCCCGCCCACCTCGGTTACGTCCGCGAGTACGTCGGTCACGCCGACGCGGTCGTCACCGTCTCCGACACGCTCGCCGACCTGCTGGTACGCGACCACGCCCTGCCCGACCGCCCGACCGTGATCCTCAACGCCCCGATCGCCGCCACCACGGAGACATCCGCTCCCGACCTGCGGAAGCGCTGCGGTCTGCCACCGGACACGCCGCTGCTGGTCTACAGCGGGGCGATGGCCGTGCAGCGCGGCGTGGACACGGTGGTCGAGGCGTTGCCGCTGCTGCCCGGCGTACACCTGGCGCTTGTCGTCGCCGACCCGGCCGCCGCCTACGTCCGCCAGGTCGTCGCCCGCGCGGCCCGGCACGGGGTGGGCGACCGGGTGCACGTGCTGCCGTACGTGCCGCACCGCCAGCTCGTCGCGTTCCTCGCCACCGCCGACATCGGGCTGATCCCGCTGCACCACTGGCCCAACCACGAGATCGCGCTGATCACCAAGTTCTTCGAGTACGCGCACGCGCGGCTGCCGATCGTGGTCAGCGACGTCCGCACCATGGCCGAGACGGTCCGGGCCACCGGGCAGGGCGAGGTGTTCCGTGCCCGCGACGCCGCCGACCTGGCCCGCGCAGTGCGGGCGGTGCTCGCGGATCCGGCCTGTTACCGCGCCGCGTACGAGGGTGAGGACTCCCCGCTCCCGGGGTGGACGTGGGAGGCGCAGGCCGAACGCCTCGACGCATTCTACCGCCGCCTGCTCACCCCCATCCGCTGACGCCCACCTCCCGCTTCCCGCCTCGCTCGGGTGGAACACCACGGGTGTCTCCGGCCCGTTTTGACACCCATGGCGTTCCACCCGCACCTCGGGGGCGGCATGGTCAACTCCAGCTCGGCGAAGTGGCGGGATCCGAGGGGCGCCGACCCCGCCATTTCGGGGGAGTGGTGTTGATCATGCGGGGGCGGGAGGGCGGGGATGCCCCGGAAAAGGGGTGGGCGGGACAGGGGCGGCCGGGCTAGCGTCGAGGTATGCAGAGCAGGCGCAGCCTTACCGCCGCGGCCGCGCGAGCTTCCCGCTCGCCGGTTGCCGCCGCCTGACCTGCCCCACACCCACGCCGGCGACCGGAAACGGTCCGCCGGCGTCGTCGTGTCGACGCCAACGCGCACGGCGGGCCGTCCGGTCACCCGTACCCGGAAGGCACCCGCCATGACACCCGACGACATCACCCGGACGTTCCTCGACCACTACCACCGGCACGGCCATCAGGATGCGCCGGAGAGTTCACTCGTTCCGCCACCCGGCGACCCGGTGCTGTTCACCACCTCCGGCATGCACCCGCTCACGCCGTACCTGCTGGGACGCCCGCACCCGGGCGGGCGGCGACTGGCGAACGTGCAGCGGTGCCTGCGCACCACGGACCTGGACGAGGTGGGCGACGACACGCACCTGACCGTGTTCCAGATGCTCGGCTCGTGGTCGCTCGGCGACTACGACATCGTGACCAGCCTGCGCTGGGGCTTCGACCTGCTCACCGACGGCTTCGGCATCCCGGTGGAGAGGCTGCACGCCACGGTCTTCGGCGGCGGCAACGGTGAAGGACCGGACGACACCGCGCGGGACACCTGGACCGGGCTCGGTGTGCCGGTGGAGGCGCTGGGCGAGGACAACTGGTGGTCCAACGGCCCGACCGGCCCCTGCGGACCGGACTCGGAGATCTTCGTGTGGACCGGCGACGGCCCGCCCACCGGCACGCCCAGCAGCGACGCGCGGTGGGTGGAGGTGTGGAACCACGTGCAGATGCGCTACCACAGGCACCCCGACGGGCGGCTCACGCCGCTGCCGCACTCGAGCATCGACACCGGCATGGGCCTGGAACGGCTGGAGATGGTGTTGCGCGGCGACCGGTCCGTGTTCACCGGCGACGGGCTGCGCCAGTGGGTGGCCGCGGTAGGCAACTGGGGCCTGCGCGACGAGGACCTGCGCGTGGTCGCCGACCACCTGCGGTCCGCGGTGGTCGTGCTCGGTGACGGGGTACGCCCCGGCAACACCGGCCGCGGGTACGTGCTGCGGCGGCTGCTGCGCCGCGCGCTCACCGTGCTGTGGCGCGACGACCCGGCGCGCACCCTCGACGGGCTGCCGCCCGAGCTGTACGCGGACACGCTGCGCCGCTTCCGTCAGCCGGTCGACGTCGGCGCGCTGCACGCGACGCTGGTGGACGAGGAGCGCCGCTTCCGCGGGCTGCTGCGACGCGGACGGCCGCTCGTGGACCGGGTACGGGAGCGCGGGCCGCTGACCGAGCACGACTACCACTGGCTGCACGACACCCACGGCTTGCCCCGCGACCTGGTCGACGGCCTGCTCGCCGAGACGAGCTGAGCAGCGGCCGGGGGAGCGGGCCGGGCGGGCACCAGCCGGGGAGCAGCAGCCGGCTCAGCGGTGGCCGCCCGGCCGGGCCGGTGCCAGACTCGGAGGCGGACGCCACGCGAGGGAAGCGGACGCCGCCGTGAGGAGAGGGCTGCCGATGACCGAGGTACGGCCGGACGAGGAGACGGTGCCGCTGCTCGGCGCCGAGGTGCGCATCGCCGACGCGACGGGCCTGCTCGCCGCCGCCGTCGACGGGCCGGTGGAGCTGCTGGTCGATGGCGACTTCCCGGCCCCGGTGCGGGAGGCGCTCTGCACCGTGCGCGCCGACACCGCGCACGGGCAGCCGGCGCACCGCTTCGAGGCGTACCTGCGGGTGGAGAGCACCCCGGCGGGCCTGCTCGCCCTCGGTCTGGCCGGGCCGGTCGGCGTGCTGCTCGCCGAGCGGCTGGCCGCCCGCGGCGGTGACGGCCCGGCCGCTGCGGTGGGCCGGATGGCCGCGGAGGCCGGACGGCGGATCTGGCCGCGACCGGTCGCCACGCTCGCCGCGCCGCCCGGCGACGAGGCGGGCCGGGAGGTGCTGCGCGTGGCCCGGGAAGCCGGGCTGCGGCCCCGCGTCGACCAGGACAACGGCACGGTACGCATCCACGCCGACGTACCAAGCGCCGACGTGGGTCCGGCGCACCTGACGGCGATGCTCGGCCTGCTGCTCCAGGCCGTACGCGAGTTGTCCGGCGACAGCGACGAGCCGACCGTGCTGCGCGGACGGACGTACGTCGTGGGGCGGCGACCGGTGACGGCGGCGGCGGGGCCGCGCAGCGCGACCGTGACCCTCGACCAGGTCGGCGGCCTGCCCGACGTGGTCGCGCAGTTCCGCGAGGTGGCGGTGTCGTTCCGGCACCCGGCGGCGATGGCCCGCTGGGGCGCGCGCCGGCCGCAGGGCATCCTGATGTACGGGCCGCCCGGCACCGGCAAGACCATGCTGGCCCGGGCCCTCGCGAACGAGATCGGCGCGGACTTCGTGGAGATCCGCACCCCGGAGATCCTGGACAAGTACCTCGGTGGCTCGGAACGCAACATCAAGCGCATCTTCCGGGAGGCGCGCCGCTACCGGCGGCCCACCGTGATGCTGTTCGACGAGTTCGACTCGATCATCAGCTACGCCGGCGCCGGCGGCGACGCGGCCAGCCAGGCCGTCAACGCGGTAGCGGGCATCTTCAAGCAGGAGATGAACACGCTGTTCGAGGAGAACCCCGACGTCATCGTGGTCGCCACCACCAACTTCCCGCACCGCGTCGACGCCTCGCTGATCCGCTCCGGCCGCTTCGACCTGAAGATCGCCATTCCGGCGCCGGACGAGAACGGACGCGCGGAGATCCTCACCAAGATGATCCGCGAGCTGATCGACCGGCACGAGCGGCCGGGCTTCAAGATGTTCGCCGACGACCTCGACCCGGCCGCCCTCGCGGCCGACACGGCCGGGCTGACCGGCGCGGACCTTCGCGAGGCGCTGCGCCGGGTGCAACTCGCCAAGGCGCTTCGGGAAGCGGCGGAGGGTGCGCCGCCGGCTCCGATCGGCCAGGATGACGTGCGGGAGGCCGTCGCCGGGTTGCGCCGCGGCTGACCGGAAGGAGTCCACGTTGTCCTCGTCCGATCTGCTGCTGTCCCGCCGTGACCTCGCGTTCCTGCTGCACGACTGGCTGGACGTGACCCGGCTGACCGAGCGCCCCCGCTACGCCGAGCACACCCGCGAAACAGTCGACGCGGTGCTGGACCTCGCCGCCCAGGTGGCCGCCGAGCGCTTCGCCCCGCACAACCGGGCCGCCGACACCGGCGAGCCCACGTTCGACGGGCAGCGCGTACGGACCATCCCGCAGGTGAAGGCCGCCCTGGAGGCGTTCGCCGAGACCGGGCTGCTCGCCGCCACCATGGACGAGTCGGTCGGCGGGCTGCAACTGCCGCACGTGGTGGCCGCCGCCGCGTTCGCCTGGTTCCAGGCCGCCAACGTGGGCACGTCGGCGTACCCGATGCTCACCCTCGGCAACGCCAACCTGCTGCTCGCCCACGGCAGCGCCGAGCAGATCGACACCTGGGTACGCCCCATGGTCGAGGGACGGTTCTTCGGCACCATGTGCCTGTCCGAACCGCAGGCCGGCAGTTCCCTGACCGACCTCACCACGCGGGCCGAGCCGCAGGACGACGGCACGTACCGGATCGTCGGCACCAAGATGTGGATCTCCGGCGGCGACCACGAACTCGCCGAGAACATCGTCCACCTGGTGCTGGCCCGCATCCCCGGCGCGCCGGCCGGCGTGAAGGGCCTGTCGCTGTTCATCGTGCCGAAGACGCTGCTCGACGACGACGGCAACCTCGGGCCGCGCAACGACGTGGTGCTGGTCGGCCTCAACCACAAGCTCGGCTACCGGGGCACCACCAACACGCTGCTGAACTTCGGCGAGGGCGTGCACCGGCCGTACGGGCGGGCCGGGGCGGTCGGCTACCTGGTGGGACAACCGCACCAGGGGCTCGCGGTCATGTTCCACATGATGAACGAGGCGCGCATCGGCATCGGGGCCGGCGCCACGGCGCTCGGCTGCACCGCGTACCTGAAGTCCGTCGCGTACGCCCGGCAGCGCCCGCAGGGCCGCCCGGTCGCCGACAAGGACCCGACGACGCCGCAGGTGCCGATCGTGGCCCACCCCGACGTACGCCGGATGCTGCTGGCCCAGAAGAGCTACGTCGAGGGCGCGCTCGCGCTGGTGCTCTACTGCGGACGGCTGCTCGACGAACAGAAGACCGCGCCCGCCGAGGCCGACCGCGAACGGGCGCAGCTGCTGCTGGACCTGCTCACCCCGATCACCAAGAGCTGGCCGGCGCAGTGGTGCCTGGCCGCCAACGACCTGGCCATCCAGGTGCACGGCGGGTACGGCTACACCCGCGACTACGACGTCGAGCAGCACTGGCGCGACAACCGGCTCAACGCCATCCACGAGGGCACCCACGGCATCCAGGCCCTCGATCTGCTCGGCCGCAAGGTCACCATGCGCGACGGCGCCGCGCTGGAGCTGCTGCTGGAGACGATCCGCGGCACGATCAGCCGGGCGTGGAAGGCCGACGGGTTCGCCTCCGAGCTGGCCGGACAGCTCGCCGCCGCGGTCGACCGGATCGCCGTGGTGACGCGGCGGTTGTGGGCGCCGGGCGATCCGGAGCTGGCGCTGGCGAACGCCTCGGTGTATCTGGAGGCGGTCGGGCACGTGGTGATCGCGTGGATGTGGCTGGAGCAGGTGCTCGCGGTGGAGGCGCTGGGGTCACCGGACGGGGCCGAGGGGGAGTTCCTGGCGGGGAAGAGGCAGGCGGCGCGGTACTTCTACAGGTGGGAGTTGCCGAAGGTGGGGGCGCAGTTCGACCTGCTGGAAGGGCTGGACCGGACCACGCTGGACATGCGGGAGAGCTGGTTCTGAGCGGACCGGGCCAGTACCGCGAAGTAACGGCGGTTTCGTGCTGAAGGAATGCGGGATTACGTATTGCGGCACGGATAGGTGAGCCTGCAGCGTCCGCCGCGATGGTTGTGCGCCAGCAGGGCCACCCCCTCCGTCCGGCGTTGTCACACCCGCAGTTATGATCCAAGCCTCATCACATCACCACAACACTCCTCATCAGGTGCCTCTTGAACACGGCAGGAAAGCTAGTCAAGGTTCGGTTGGTCGAACCAGAGAAATCGCGCCTCTGGGTGGATCTTCAGGACGGCCAGTCGGGGACCATCACGCTCTCGGACTATGAGGATTTTGCGGTAGGCGATGTCCTGTTTTGCCGGGATGGGATGGTGCCAGAGAAGGTCTCCGATGAGCTCTGGGGTGCTGCAGCACAAGTCGGAACGGTTCGGCATGTTGCCGGCGACCGTGTGGTTATGGAGGTTGATGGTCATCTAAAGGCGTACACGCAGAGGGCTTCACCTCCCTTCGAAGTAGGGCAGACGGTCGAGATCGACAGCGCAGGTCGCCCAGGAAGATTATTGTCCGAGCGCGCTATTGATCGCCTCGGCCTTGCTGATCGTGATGCATTCGATGTCGAGTCGCTAGTGGTGAAGCCCGCTGGACAGCTGACCCTCCATGATTTCGGCGGCTCTTCGGAAATTGTGAGCCGCGCCTCGAATCTCGTAAAGGTCGCACTTGATCCAGCTAATCGGATAAAGGAGATAGGCGCTAACCCGATCAAGGGAATGCTCTTCACCGGCCCGCCTGGAACAGGCAAGACTCATCTCGCTAAGGTGTTGGCCGAATTGGCAGGTGCTACCTTCTATAACATTGCTGGACCAACGATCATCGACCAGTGGATCGGACAGAGCGAACGAACCCTGCGGAACATCTTTGACCATGCCCGGCGGAATGCTCCAGCGATTCTCTTCTTTGACGAGATCGACAGCCTATTTGCCCGGCGAGGCAACTCGACGCACGAGGCAACCAACCGCCTTGTTGGTCAACTCTTGTCACTGCTGGACGGATTCTCCGCCTTCGAACGGGTGATGGTGATCGCAACCACGAACCTGGCCGAGAGCCTCGACAGCGCGCTCCTGCGGCCTGGACGACTCTCCCATAAGATCCAATTTACGCTTCCCGGCGTCATGGACCGGGTCGCTATTTGCGAGGCATCGTCACGGCACATCAAATTCTCTGAGCCGGTCGACCCGTTCGCGTTAGCCGAGGCGACGTCAGGCTGGACTTCCTCCGACATTGCTGCGATCTGGACCGAAGCCGCGATTTTGGCTGCCCTTGACGGACGTGTAGCGCTTTGCCGCGAGGATGTGTACGAGGGAATGCAGCGGGTGCAGCGCGCTCCTATGGCGCCGGAAAGGGGCCCACACTCATGATCTTTCGCAGGCGGAGTCGCCGGTGGGCTAAGCAGCGACGTGAGTTCGTCTACTTGGATGAAGTCAGCGTGACCAGCCTGATTGCGTCTCGCGACGGCGCGATCAAAGAATCTGTTAAAGAGACCTTTACTCGTTCTACCGAGCGCGAATCGAAGACAATCGCGGGCTCGTCAGGAAAAAGCTTCAAGTTCAGTACGGAATTTCGGGCCAAGAACGCCGAGACGGCCGCCCATGAGGTCGTCCGCAAAGCCGTCATCCAAAGTACGTTTCGCGATCTGCGCACTGGCGGAGACGAAGAGCTGTTGCTCAGAACCGACCGCAAGCGGCAGAGGCGCGAAGTCAAGTCGTGCTCTCTTGCGACCCAGGCTGACGTGCTGCGCCACCGCAAGAAGCTTGCGCGGCACGGTCAACTGGTGGCGCTGAAAGATCTTGCCCGTGGCGACGTGCTCGAGCTTGATGTGATCCTTAGCGCGGACAGAGCGTATCAACTCGTCGCCGCTGCCTCCTCCATTGTGGAAATCGTAAAGGGTCGCGAGGCAATCTTCGGGATCAATAAGACGGAGTACGACCAAGTTGTTCACAGTCTTGAAGTCATCGATAGTCTACTCGTCGGCCTCGTGCCGATCTGCGGGACAAGTAGGGATTTTGCGATTCTGAATATCTCTGGCGATGAGTTCATTGTGGATCGACGCGTGCTTGACCCAAGCGGTAGTGTCATAAACGAGCTGAGGCCGCTGGAGGTAGTGGGAGTAACCAACTTCTCCTCTTATTCTAGAGACCTGCGGCGGGTGCTCTTTGGTCAACAGTCATATACGGCCTACATTCGAGTCGAGGTCGCCGCTCTGCGCGACCGTTGGCAACCGGTTAAGCTCGCCGACGTTCTAGAGACGATGTCAATCAATGTTGGTGAATTTTTGTCCTTGCTGCCCGAAGAATTTACACCGGCTGACGCTTCGGAGGATGACGGGGTCGCCCTAGCTGATGATCTGACGAGAGCTCTCTCTGACTTCGGCAGAAGGCTGGCCCTCGACTCAGGAGTGACGCTGGATGAAGCAGTGTTGCAGGCAACGGTTGCTCAGGCGGTTCCTATGCTGGCCGATGCCGCGAACCTAGAGTCGCGTAGGGCTGCATTCGATATGGTGGCCCACGCCGTCGACCCGACGATTGATCGAGATGTGGTTCGACTTGCTCGGCAACTTGCCCAGAACGAGATCGCGGCAAAGGCCGTAAAGGGCTCGAGCCAGGCCGTCATTGCTCCCGAAGTTCCTAGCGTCGCGGCGACTCGCAAGCTTGAAGTCGAATTCGTGGCGATTTACTGGTGATCGCTGAAGTCGGGTTCGTGATAATGCGAGTTTCCTGTTAGGTGCGGTACCGGGCCGCTGCCAGGCAGTCCGACGCGGAGGGGCCTACTCAACGTTCACTTCGCGGTCGGGCGGTGTAGCCATGGCATCGAGCCGCTGGTGAGGGCGACGTCCGCGAGCCGGTGAGCAGAGGCTGTTTTGAGTGCATCCCGGGAACTGTCTATCCAGCGCTGAACGTCCGAGACTCCCTGCTGCCGGTACTCGACCGCTTGGACGAGGCACTCCAACTTGTCCGCGTCGCGGGCCACCACCGCCTCCAGCGTCTCGCCGGCTTCGTACTCTGCAACGGCAGCGTTGATCACGTCGGCAACGGCGGGCGGGCAGCCGGCAACCTGGTCGGCGGTGACGGCGGTGTTGGGCGCAGCGGTGAGGTAGCGCTTGGCGATGTGGGGGATGTCGGTGATCCGGGTTTCCTGCGTGTCGTGCAGGATGCACAACATCGAGACGCGAGCCGGGTCGGCGCCCTCCATGGCTGCGAGCATCATGCCGATGAGCGCCGTGCGGAACGAGTGCTCGGCGATCGACTCGGGGTGCTTCACACCGGCGAACCACCAACCGGTCCGGGCGGCGCGCTTGAGCACGCCGGCCTCGAAGATGAAGCTCATGGCTCCTGCATGAGGATCGTTGTCCACTGGAAGTGCCCTCTCACCCGCTGAGCTCGTCGACACCGCATCCCCCTCGCCAGTCGTCAGTCGATGGGGAGACGGTAGACGAGGTCATACCGGCCGCCTGGTAGCACGATGTGGGCCGTCTCCACCGGCGTACCGCCCGCGGTGTAGGTCCGCTCGATGGTGTGCACGAACGTGCGGGCCGGCAGGTTGAGCGCCTCGACCTCCTCTGCGGTCGCCGAGCGAAGGCTGACGCGCTCCACAACCTCGTCGACTCGTACGCCGATGGCGTCCATGCGAGTGACGACGCCCTTCACGTCGCTGTCCTCGGGCCACTCGATCGGAGTGTCCTTGGTGAGAGCAAGAGGCTCGTGCGACACGGAAAGCTGTATCGGTTCACCGTCGGCGAGGAAGCGGTACGACGTCCGCATCACCGGTGCGCCCGGCTCGATGCCGAGCCGGGCGGCGATCCGCTCATCGGCCTGCTCGTGTCGGCTGTGGTGCTCCCACGTGCCGTGCTGCCCGGCGCCGGCCGCGTCGCGGGCGAACGGGGACGTCGGGCCGTCGCCGGAGCGAACGTCGCGGCCTCGGGCGTGACGGACCAGCCGGGTGGTGTCTCGGACGTATACGCCGGATCCGGCGCGACCCTCCACGATGCCCTCGCCCTTCAGCACGGCGATGGCCCACTTGGCGACGGTCCGGCTCACGTCGTACTGGCGCATCAGGCCGGACTCGGACGGCAACTTGGTTCCAGCGGGGAGTTCTCCGGACAGGATCGCGGCGCGCAGGTCGGCAGCGATCGTCAGGTAGGCAGGCGGCGTTGGCATGTCGACAGCACCTCCGATTGGCCCAACCAGTCGACCACAGAGGGCGGGGGAGCGGCAGGTAGGAGCCGCCTTGACGTCGATACGAGAGCAGCGACCCACGTACACTGGCGCACGGTATGCCGGCGCACCGGCCGGTGCCGAAGTCCCAGCCCTCGTCCTGGGAGGCAGGCGAGACATGGCGAGCAAGGCCGACACGATCGGCGCCCGGGTCCGCTACTGGCGGATGCGTCGTGGCGGGATGAGCCAGGCCGTCCTCGCCGGGCTCGCCGGGGTCAGCCAGTCCTACATCTCCCAGGTCGAGTCCGGCCGTAAGACGATCGACAGAAGATCCACTTTGGTCGCCGTCGCCGCCGCGTTGCAGGTCACTGTTGCGGACCTGCTCGGTCAGGGCACCGAGACGGGTGACCCGGCACGCGAGCGCGCGGCGGAGTGCGTGCCGGCGATCTGGTCAGCGCTGATCGAGATCGAGGACGGTGAGCGGCGGCCGTCGACGCGTACCCGCGAGGAGTTGGTGGCGGGCATCGCGCGCAGTGAGCAGCTTCGCCACCGCTCGAACTTCCCGGCCATGGCCCAGATGTTGCCCGGCCTGCTGCTGGAGGCGGCTGCGGCGGGCGGTCCGGCGCTCGCGCAGGTGGCGTACCAGGCGTCGGCCTGCCTGCGGCACCTCGGGTACCGCCACCTGGCGTTGAACGCGGCGCGCGTGGCGGTGACGGCGGCCGAGGACGTGGAGGAGGCAGCGTGGCTGGGCGCGACCCGTTTCGCGTACGCGCAGAGCCTGCCGATCGAGTCGGCGCCGCTCGCCGCGCGGGCGGCTGACCGGTCGCTCGCGGAGCTTCAGTCCGCTGCGTCCGACGAACGGGTCCGGCAGATGCTCGGCCAGTTGCACCTGTCCGCGGCTCTGGCCTCGACAGTCAGCGGGCGTCTCGACGCCGCGCGCGACCATCTGACCGAGGCCGCCCGGGAAGCGGCGACCCTGGGTGACCCGGCTGACGGGATGGGGTTCAACGGCTGCGGGTTCGGGCCGACGAACGTGACGCTGTGGGAGATGTCCATCGCGGCCGAGTCCGGCGAGCCCGGCCGGGTCATCGAGCTGTCCCGCACGGTACGGCCGCAGGTGCTGGCGGCGTCGATCCGGCAGATGTCGTACTGGCTCGACCTCGGGCGGGCACTGGCCGATTCCGGTCGCCGGGACAACGAGGCGATCGCGGCGTTCGTGCGTGCGGAGCAGGCCGCGCCGGTGCCGTTCTCTCTCAACCCGCTCGCTCAGGACGCGGTCGTCGCGATGGCGCAGCGGGCCAAGCGGCGGGCCGTGCCGAACGAGCTGCGTCTGCTGGCCGGGCGTCTGGGCATCAGCCTGGCGGCATAACCAGCGGTAATTTCTCCATCACCATGCGGCCCTAGTGTCCGTTTTCGGGTGAGGAAACGCCTCATCCTGCCGGGCGCGACGCCGCACTCCCTTGTGAGGTGATCCGTCGCGCCGGAGCGGACGGAGGTGGTGATGGGCGGTCGGAACCGTTGGCGCCCCACGGGCCAGGAAGCGCAGAAGGCCGAATGGGAGGCGGCGAAGCGGAGAGCCCTCGGGCTGGCTGAATCGGATCACGCGCAGACAGCGCCCGGTGAGTCGGCAGCGGCGCAAGCGCCGCATCGGGATGCCGACGTCGCACCCGCCAAGCCGCGCCTGCCGTACGAGGGCTACCTCCTCGCGGTCGCGTCGACGCTCGTACGCCGGCATCGCCCGGCCTGGTCGTGGCGGAAGTGGCGGTGGGTGTGCCGCTGCGGTGCGGAGCTGCCGTGCCGGAACCGCCACCGCGTACCGATCAATCGCGGTCACTGGCCGCCGCAGGAGGACCAGTGAGGACTGCGGAACAGGCGATCCTGGCAGTGCATGTACGGGGTCTGGACGGGATGTGCGTGGGTTGCCGGCTGTGGTGGGCGCGGCTGACTCCGTACCCCTGCTGGCAGGTCGCGTGGGCGACCAGCCGGCAGGCGCGCGCGAGCGTCGCCCGCTTCCTGGGGGTGCGCGGGTGAGCACCCACGGGCCGGTGCTGCCGGTCTGGACGTGCGGCGGGTGCGGTGCGCCGTGGCCGTGCGCGACGCGGCGGCGGGAGCTGCTTGCGGAGTACGAGGGCGCGCCGGTGTCGCTGGCGGTGTACCTGGGGGCGCAGCTCGTGCGGGCGACGGCGGATCTGAGCTGGGCGCCGGCGGGGACGCTGCACCGGCGGTTCCTGGGGTGGCTGCGGTGAGCGTGCTGCGGGCCGGCGACGAGAAGTTCCACTACAGCGACGGGTCGCACCGGTGGACGGCGCCGGATCCGGAGTACGACCAGGAGGTGTGGGAGGAGCAGGTCCGCCAGCACAAGCTGGGGCACCTGCGCAACGAGCGTCCGAGGGTACGCATCCGCCGGATCGGTTGACGGGTGCGAGACTGGGCCGGTGACTCACCCGCTCGCGCGCCGCGTCTACGACACCTGCCACCTCACCGGCCGGTTCCATCTCCGATCTGGGCAGGTCAGCGACGAGTACTTCGACAAGTACCTGTTCGAGGGGAAGCCGGAGCTGCTGCGCGAGGTCGCCGAGGCGATGGTGGCTCTGCTTCCGGAGTGCGACGTGTTGGCCGGGATGGAGATGGGCGGCATCCCGATCRCCACGGTGATGTCGCAGCTGACCGGGCTGCCCACGGTCTTCGTGCGCAAGCAGGCCAAGGAGTACGGGACCGCGAAACTGGCCGAGGGCGGTCGCGTGAGCGGTCTGCGGGTCGTGGTGGTCGAGGACGTCGTGACCACCGGAGGCGCGCTCCTGACCTCGTGCGGACAACTACGGTCCGTCGGTGCCCAGGTCGAGACGGTGGTCTGCGCCATCGACCGCGAGCAGGGTGGCCGGGAGAACCTGGCGGCCGAGGGGCTGCACCTCCGCGCCGCCCTCACCCGTCGTGATCTGGAGGCATCGCTGACGGCGTGAAGCTAGGGCTGCTCCGGGCCGCTGCTGGCGTTGTACGAGTTCTTGGCGGCGACCACTGCGGCCTGGATGTGCTCGGGGTCGACGCCGTGGACGTTGAGCGGCGGGTGCAGACGCCGGACGAGTTCGGCCTCGATGACCGTTGGCTCGGCATCCTCCGCCCAGGTCAGGCGCAGGTGCTCGTGCATCCACGCGGTCAGCCGTTTCTCGTCCTCGGGGATGAGGACGACGCGGTCGGTCCAAGTGGTCCGGAAGCCCTCGGACACGAGAAGACCGGCCAACGTGCGGCGCAGCGTCGAGCTGCCCGACCGTCGTAGATGGTTGCGCAGGATCCGGCCCCGCAGGCTGGTGGCCCGGCCCAGATAGAGCATCCGCCATGACGGATCGGTGTCGTTCGGCGGTCCGGGGAGGTCGGGGAGGACCGAAGGAGCAGCCCACCAGGCGTAGACGCCGCCACCACGGGCGAGCCGCTTGACGGCGACGTCGAGCGCGACCGGCGGGCCGGTCAGCAACCGCAGGGCCTCGTCGACCCGCTCTTCGTCGGTCGGGACGTCGGCGGGTCGCCGTTCGGGGAAGGTCACCGGGACCATCCTAGGCGCTCGACCGGTCGAGATCGGGTGGGGATGCGCTCCGCACCTGGACACCGGCAGGGTGATCAGCAGGCGACTTTCATGACCTGCTCAGCCGGCGGTGCCGAGGGACCGAGCGCCCGCCCGATCTGCGGCACAGGAGTGCGCTGCCGGCCTGTGCGTGCGAGCGCGACGGTGCGCTGCGTCACGCAGCCGATGCTAGGTTCGCCGGCATGACGGTGCAGATCACGGCCGGGGAGTTCCACGCGGCCGACGGTGTCGAGGACTGGCGCTGCCTCTACCACGTGGTCTCGGCGTATTTCCGCACCGGCTCGCTAACCAAGGGCATAGCGTTCGTCGATGAGATCGGCCGGCTCGCCGGTGGCGCGGAGCAGCAGTACGTCAACGTCGATTTGCGTCATGTCGGCGTCACGGTGTCCCTGTTGTCGCGCGACGTCGCGCTGGCCCGGCGGATCTCGGCTGCCGCCAGGGATCTGGACATCCCCGCCGACCCGACCGCCGTGCAGCTCGTCAACGTCACTCTCGACGCGCTGGTCGGCGCGGACGTGCTGCCGTTCTGGCGGGCGCTGCTGGGTTACCGCCAGATCGACGACGACTATCTGGCCGACCCGGCGCGTCGGGGTCCGGGCTTCGGGCTGCAGCCGATGGACGCCGGGCGCCCACAACGCAACCGCATGCACCTCGATGTCGCCGTCCCACATGATCAGGCCGAGGCCCGAATCGCCGCCGCGTTGGCTGCGGGTGGCCGGCTGGTCTCCGATGCGCACGCACCGAAGTGGTGGGTATTGGCCGACGTCGAGGGCAATGAAGCGTGCGTCGCCACCTGGGTCGGCCGATAGTGGTGGCCCTCTCGAAGGCTGGACCATCGGCCACACTGACGGCATGACGACGGTCGTGCCCATAGGCGCCGCCCATCCGGCGTTCGATCAGGTAGCTGCTCTGTTCGACGACTACCGGGTGCACTACGGCCAACCGTCGGCCCCGGAGGTCACCCGCTCCTGGCTGCACGACCAGATCGCACAAGACCGGATCTCCGCCGCTGCCGCCATCCGAGCTGATCACGTCCGCGGCTTCATCACGGTCACGGTCACGCCGGCATCGCTCAGGCTGGGCACCTCGTGGTCGATCCGCGACCTCTACGTGGCCCCGCACCATCGCCGTAGCGGCATCGCGAAGGCCCTGCTCCAGCACGTCATCCGCAACGCCCGTGCCGCCGGCGCGCATCGCGTGTCGCTCCAAACCGAGACCGACAACATCCCCGCCCTGGCGCTCTACACCGAGATCGGCTTCAAGCCCGTCACCGGCCTGGAACTACTCAACCTCGCCTTCGACCCCACCCTCCAAGATCCGGGAGACAGGGCCTAGACGTCGCGCCGTGGCCTTGCGCGACGCGGCGGCGGGAGCTGCTCGCGGAGTACGAGGGTGCGCCGGCCCTTTCCGCCTGGTAGAGGGTCGGTGGTGCGTGGGACGCTCCCGTCATGCGTATCGCCGAGCACATTGCCGCGCTGGATGAGGAAGGCGCCCGACTGGCAGAGGCGGCGGACCGGGCGGGCCTGGACGCACCCGTGCCCACCTGCCCTGGATGGCAGGTCCGTGATCTGCTGCGCCATGTCAGCGGCGTCCATCGCTGGGCCACGGGCCACGTCATCACGGGGCGCCATCAGCCTTACTCCAGTCGCGAGGAGGCGGAGTTCTTCGCCGCAGTCGAGGACGACGAGCTGCTGGACTGGTTTCGGGAGGGCCACCGCGCACTCGTGGACACGCTGGCAGCGGCTGACGAGAGCGTTGAATGCTGGACGTTTCTGCCCGCGCCCTCGCCGTTGGCGTTCTGGGCACGTCGCCAGGCTCACGAAACCGCGGTACACCGTGCCGATGCCGAGTCGGCTGTCTCAACGGTTCCCTCCTGGGCCCCTCCTTCGCCGCTGACGGCATCGACGAACTGCTCAATGGCTTCTTCGGGCGGCCCGGTGGGCTTCTGGTGGCCGATCCACCCGTCAGCATGGCTCTTGTGCCGACTGATATCGACGCGGGATGGACGCTCTCCATCGAGCCGGCCGGGCGCCGCCTGGTAGCCGGTGAGATGCCGGCCCAGTTGACCGTCGTGGGACCTGCGTCCGAGCTCTACCTCCTGCTGTGGAACCGGAGTGGGACCGAGCGCCTCGAACTACGCGGGGACGCGGCCGTCTTGGATCTCTGGCGGGCAAAGGCCACGATCACCTGGAAGTGACGCCGTCATCCCGGCGAGGTCAGCCCGGTGCCGCCCACCGTGGTCCCATCCGCTCGTCGACAGACCCGGACGGGTGAGACAGGCGGGGAAGCGGCAGGCGGCGCGGTACAGCCCCCACATCACCGGCTCACGTCATTCCGCAGGCACGATACGGAGGTTCAGCAGCATGTCCTCGAAGGCCTCGGGTCCGAATCGTGCCGCCACGATGTGCACCGGTGAACACGCCATGTCCAGCGTCACGTCGCCCACGGGACGCCTCTCGACGCCGGTCACCACCAGAGTCGTCTCTCGCACTGTCACGTCCTCGATCGTGACGTCATAGCCGAGCACAGGACGGTCCCCGACCGAGAGAATGACGACCGTCTCCTTCGCGAGGTCTACCGGCGGCGGTGGCGGGACGGGCTGCCGTCCGGCATTGATCGATGCCCAGTGCTGCGCCCACGATCCCGATCGACGAATCAGGAACAGGCCGTAACCTCGTGAGGTGTCGGCCTTGGCCTGCCCGTGGTACAGCGTGCGAAAGTTCCCGGCACGTCCGGATGATCTGCTCACCCGCTGACCCTACTGGCGCTGACCCTCGAAACAGCTCCCGTCTACGTCCGGCGGCTCGGGCGCGAAAGTATTCGGACGGTTGGTGCGGCACGTCGGCGGCATGAGTACCGCCTCGGTCTTGAGCCGGGCTCCCGGCCGTCAGGTAACTCTGTCGCCGTGTCGTGTCGGGCCTGGGGACAATGCTCACCGGACAGCGATGCGACGAGGGTCGAAGCATGTTGCTGGAGTGGGTCGACGGTTGGGCGGACACGAATGGCCGGTGATGGTCAGCACCGTTCACCTCGGGCGCCATCGGTACCGGGTCATGCGGCCGGCACGACCGCCGGGGTTCGCCGGTCTGTACGAGGGCCCTCTTGGAGCCCAGTTCTGCCTCGACAAGGAAACAGCGACGCTGTTCGCTCTGGCGTGGGGACTGGCTGCCCGGTCGCCGCACACGATGGTCTATCTTCCCCTTCGTCGCGCGACACGTCCCCACCATCACAGTTGGGGGCGCCCGCTCGACCTGGTGTTGCTGCATCACCGCCTCGCGTTCCCGCCGTCGCGGTGGAAGCAGGTCCGTTCCCGGTTGGGGACCGGCCGGCCACACACCGTGGTGCTACCCGCTCAGGCGTGGCCGGCGCGGTTGACCGCCGATCACCGGCGAGTCCGGTATCGAGAGTTCCGCGATCATCTGCGGTGGGACATCGCTGCCGACACGTTGGTACTCACCGGCAGCCGTGAAGCGTTCGAGTTGGAAGCCGACCAGGTCCGCGCCTTGGCCGAGGAGTGCCCCGCCCATCGCGCTCGCATGCCAGGCACGCCGGTGATGCCGGGGGTCCGGCAGTGGCCGGCCACGGCACGCAACTCGCGGCAGATCCGTATGGCGGCCCGCTTGGCAGCCCGGGGAAGGGGGCTCGTGCTGGGAACGCCAATGCGTGTGCCGGTGGATCTACTCCTACAGGTACCGCTGCTACGCACCGTCTGACGTCTTTACGAGCGCTGTGTCGGCTCGGCGTGGTGATCGAGCTGCCGTGAGTACTCCGGGACGATGGTGTTCGTACCGAACGACGGACGTGTGCCGGACATGCTCACCGAGCAGCCAGCATCCGTGCGTGAGCGGCTGTTTCGAAGCGAGCTGAAGGTCGTCCGGGGCATCGCGGATGCCATCGATCTGTCCGAAGTGATCAGGCCGCCTTCCGGGTCGAACGGGTCGGATCTCTTGACTCTTGACCCGGTCGAGGGCCGACCCTTCCCGAGTGACGTATGAGGAGCACGACCAAAGATCAGTCCCGCTCGCGATCGACCTGGAGATGCTGCGGCCGGTGCTGCGCGCCGGCTGGGGAGCGGACACCTGCGACCCGCACGACCTGGAGGATTGGCACGCCGGCAACCCAGCCCGTGGGCAGTGTGGGGTGACCGCGCTGATCATTCAGGACCTGCTCGGCGGAGAGCTGATCCTCGGCGAGGTCCACGCCGGAGACACCAAGGTCGGCCACCACTACTGGAACCGGCTGGCCGACGGCCGCGAGGTGGACCTGACTGCCGACCAGTTCCAGCCGTCGGAAGTTGTCGTCGGCGGTCAGGTTCAGCAACGCCCGCCGGGCCCACCCGTCCGGTGCCGCAGGCAGTACGAGATCCTGCGGGACCGGGTCTTCGTCGCCCTCTACGGTGCCGCACCCCGTTTGCTCGTTCCGGACGGGATGCGAGGCTGACCGCGTGGCTTACCGAACGCCCGCCCTCCGGTGACGCCCGCATGAGCCTGGTGTCGGCGTTCGTACCGATCTGGATCCTCACCGCTGTGGGTTACGGGGCCTGTCGCTGGGGCCTGCTGGGCGAGTCGGCGGCGTCGGTGCTCGGCCGGTTCGTGTTCCAGCTCGCGATGCCGGCCGCCCTGTTCCTGGCCCTGGCCCGGATGCCGCTGTCCGGGTTCGCCGGCCGCTCGCTGCTCGCCTTCGGGGTGAGCACCGTCGCCGTGGTCGGGCTCGGGTGGGTCGGCGCGAGCCGGCTGTTCGATCGCGAGCCCGGCGAACGGCCGATCTGGGGCATGGCCGCCGGGTACGTGAACTCGGCGAACCTCGGCATCCCGATCGCGACGCAGGTTCTCGGCGACGTGTCGTTCCTGGCGGTGGTGGTGCTGCTGCAGGTGCTGGTGGTTGCGCCCGTGATCGTGGTCGCGCTGGACCGCCGCAGCGACCCGGCCGGGCGGGTCCGGGTGCGCCGGGTCGCCTCGCTGCCCGTACGCAATCCGGTGATCCTGGCGTCGCTGCTCGGTGTCGCGTGCTCCGCTGCCGGTCTGCGTCTGCCGTCGGCGGCCGCCGCGTCGCTGACGCTGCTTGCGGGCGCCGCGGCGCCCGCCGCCCTGGTCGCGCTCGGCGCGTCGCTGCACCCCACGGCACCGTCGCGAGCGGAACCGACCGGGCCCGGCGAGCTGGCCGCGATCAGCGCGCTCAAGCTGGTCGCACAACCGGTCATCGCGTACGCGGCCGGCCTGGCCCTGCACCTGTCCGCGCCGCAGTTGCTCGCCGTGGTGGTGTGCGCGGGCCTGCCGACGGCGCAGAACACGTTCATCTTCGCCCAGGAGTACGGCGTCGGTGAGGCGGTGGCCAACCGGGCGGTGGTGGTGACCACGACGCTGTCGCTGGCCACGCTGGCTGCGGCGGCGGCGCTGCTCGGGTAGCTACCGCTCGGCGGGGAACCGCCTCCACTGCCCCTCGGAGACGACCTCGACCGTGCCGTCGACCACTGTGATCGCCGTCTGGTCGTCGATCGCGTACGCCGGACCGGCGACCTCGGCCGCCCACTTCTCGGCGTTCGCCATGGTGTTGTCCGGTTCGAGGCCCAGGTGCGGGAAGATCGAGAAGTCGACGAGCCCCAGCGTGCGGTCGTCAGGCGCGGACTGCCACTCGACGAAGTCCGTCCCGACACGCGGGGTCAGCACCATGCTCCCCGCGCTCAACCCCACCCAGACGGTGTCAGGCAGCGACGGCAGCAGGCCCGCCAGCCCGGACTGCCGCATCCAGTGGCACAGGTACGTCGCGTCACCGCCGTGCACCAGTATGACGTCCGCCTCGCGGACCCAGGGAACCCACCGCTCCTGGCCGATGCTCGGTAGCGCGGTCAGCTCCAGGACGCCCAGCGACTTCCAGCCCAGGCCGGTCATGGGCAGCGGCGTCTGGCCGGTGATGAAGCGCCAGGCCGAGGCCGGCCCGCCCATCGGGTAGGCGGCCGTGGGGATGCAGAGCGCGTTGGACTCGGCGATCGGCTTGCCCAGCAGGCCGACCAGCGCATCGTGGATGCTCGGGTTCTGAACCCCTGCGGATGTGAGAAGAAGCTTCACGCCTACCTCCGGTGGCAGCGGTTGGGTGCACGGGAGTACAGACCGGGCGCCGTATCGAAACTCATCGCCGCACGTCGCGTCACTCGCGGATCTCCATCGCCGCGACCAGGCCGTCGTCGAGGCGGTAGACGTGTGTGACGGTGTGGTCGGCGAGCTTCGTTCCGGCTTTGTCGTGCACCACCTGATGAACGGTGACGGCGATCCGGCCGTCCGGCTCCGTGCGGAACGCCATCGGTGTGACGACGGGTTCGAGCTGGTCCCACTGCCGCCGCCAGTAGGCACTCACCTGGTCCCGGCCGCTGAGGACGCCTCCCTCCCAGCCGTTGGGCCACGAGACGTCCGGCGTAATGGCGGCCAGCAGCGTGGGGATGTCACGCCTGTTGAAGGCCGCGTAGAGGTTCGTGAGCAGGGCCTGGGAGGTAGGGCGTCTCGGCGAATCCACGGAGCCAGCATGGCCGGTGGGTGAGACCTCGCGCAGACGTCTTAGCGGTCAGCAGAACGCGAGCAGACCCGGACGGTAGGGACGCAGCCCCACGGCGCGCCACGACCGTCCCGTTGTGATCTCCGCCCACCTGCCGGCGCGTGCCCACATCTGCTCCTCGAAGGCGCTGCGGCCGGCCGTCTCGCGCCATGTGCTCACCGTCTGGGGCGGATGCGTCGTACCTCGACGTAGCGGCGGATCTTCTCCGCGGTCCCGCAGTCGTCCATGCTGCACCAACGACGGCTGCGGTTCTTGCTCTCGTCGATGAACAGGAAGCGGCAGCCCGCGCATCGCTTGATCCGATCGAGCGCACCCGTGGTGAGAAGCTGGACCGCAGCATGGACCACCGGCCGTAAGGGCCGGGCAAGCGTGTGGTCGTCCCGCCAGGACCATGCGAATGTCTTCCCGCGCATGAGCTGTGCGTGGGCGAGCGCGTCGGCTTCGTCGTCGCGCAGCCGGGTCAGCGCCGCTGCGCCCGGGTCCTCGCCGGCGGCCAGTGGCCGGAACACCTCGTCCAGGTAGTCACGGGTGCGAAGTGCCTGCGCGAAGACGGTGTGGGCGCTGTCCGGACTGCCGCGGGACAGCCGGCGCAACGCCGCCGCCTGCGTTTCGGTGAGGGTGCCCGCGTACACGCTCCAGGCGATCAGCTCGGCGTAGCCGGTGAGCACGTCGTCGTCCGGAGGCCCGACGGGTGGGCCGGCGCGGGTGTTGAGGAAGTCCAGCGCGAGGTCGCCGCCGACCAGGCGCATCCGCGTAACCCTTGCTGTTTCCATCAAAACCGACTTTACCAGTTGCCCCGTGACGAGGAGCCTTCCTAGAGTGTTTCCGTCATGGCCGGTTTAGGGGGTAACAATGGGCCAGGCGCACGCACACCGGCGGGCAGTGGGCGCGCTGATCGGCCTCGCCGGCGGAACGTTCCTCTACACCGCAGCCGAGGCGCTGCCGATCGGGCTGCTGTTGCCGATGGCCGTGGACCTGGCCGTTCCGCCGTCCCAAGTGGGCATGCTCGTCACCGTGTACGGCGCGGTGGTGATGGTCGCCTCGGTCCCGTTGACGGCGCTGGTGCGCAGAGTTCCTCGCCGACGGCTGCTGTCGGCGCTCCTGGCCGGCTTCGTCGTCAGCAACGCGATCACGGTGTTCGCGAGTACGTTCACCATGCTGATGGCAGCCAGGGTCGCCACCGCGGCCACTCATGCGTTGTTCTGGGCGGTCGTCGTGCCGACCGCGGCTGAGCTGTTCCGGCCCGGACTGCACGGACGGGTGGTCGCGATCGTGTTCGCCGGCGGCAACGTCGCCCTCGTCCTGGCCGTGCCCGCGGGCACCTGGCTGGGTGAACGTGCCGGCTGGCGGGCATCGTTCCTGGCGGTGGCCGGGCTCGGTGTGCTCGTCTTCGCCGTGGTGGCCTGGTTGCTGCCGTCGACGGGGCCGGCACAGGGACACGCCGGCCGGGGCAGAACCCCCGACTCCCGCCGGTTCTGGCTCCTGGTCGTCGTGGCCGTCCTGTCGACCGCCGGCGCCATCGCCGGCTACACCTACATCGCCCTGTTCGTCACCGAGGTCACCGGACTGCCCGCCGCGTCGATGGCGACCATCCTGCTGGCGCGCGGCGTCGCCAGCGTCTTCGGCATCCTCGCTGCCGGACCGATGGTCGACCGCAGCCCGTGGTCCGCCCTGGTCGCGACGGTTGCACTGCAGTGTGTGGCGCTGCTCGGCCTGTACGCGTTCGGCCACCACCCGGCGGTTGCCGTCGTCCTGATCGCACTCGCCGGCCTGGGGTTCGCCGCGTTCACCGCGGCGCTCGGCGGCCTCGTCCTTCAGGTGGCGCCCGGCCGCTCCGATCTCGCCGCTGCGACGCTGTCCGCCGCCGTCAACGTCGGCATCACCGGCGGCGCTTTTTTCGGGGCCCTCGTACTGGAAAGCCACGGTGCCGCCGGCACGATGTTGATCGGCGCCCTGCTCGGCGCTGTCGCCCTCGCGCTCGCCCTCGGCGAACGACTCATTCCGCCGCCGCACAGCAAGGGCGGCGCGGCCTTTCGTGAATCGATCCCGGCGGGGCGTCGGCGGTGACGGCGTGGCGTCCGCGATGCTGTGGGCGTGGAGTACGTGTCCAGAGTGCCGCGACCGCCGCTGGACGAGCTGATCGACGACCTCTACTACCTGGAGGGCACGCCCCCGTACCCCCGGCTGACGCTGCCGCCGATGCCGGCGGCGCTGCTCATCGTCAACCTCGGCGCGCCGTTCCGGGTCCGCGGCGGCACCGACGTCGAGACCACCGGGTACGCCGACGGCTGCGTGATCACCACGCCCACCCGCGCGTTCGAGTTCGGCTACCCGCGCCCGACCCGGTCCGTCGGCGTACACGTCAAGCCGTGGGGCCTGGCGCCGTTCCTGCCGATGCCCGCGGCCGAGCTGCGCGACCGGCCGGTGACGCTGGAGCAGGTCTGGGGCCGGCCCGCCGTCGCCGACCTGCGCGACCGGCTGGCCACGGCCGACGGGCCGCACGAGATGCTGACGCTGCTCGAGGAGGAGCTGAGGCGACGGCTGTCCGATACCACCGGCCTGGGGCTGGTCCGGCACACGAGCGGCGTCATCGCGGCGACCAGCGGCGCGGTGCCGATCGGCAACCTGAGGACGGCGGCCGGTGTCAGCAGCACCCATCTGACGCAGCGGTTCAAGGAACTCGTCGGCGTCACACCGAAGCGGCTGGCCCGCACCTACCGCTTCGCCGCCGCCGTGTTCGCGATCGACCCCGCCCGGCCGGTCGACTGGGGCGAGCTGGCAAGCGACGCGGGCTACTTCGACCAGGCCCACTTCGGCCACGAGTTCCGGGCGTTCACCGGGCTCACGCCGACCCGGTACGTCGAGGTCCGGCGGCGGTTCCTGCGCGAACACCCCGGCCACGTGATCGACGGCTGGTCGCTGCCGGCCGATTGATTTCCTACAAGAACGGCGGCCCGCGGCCCGCTAACTTGGGGGCCACCCAAGGAAGGGGAGAACCGGCGTGGGCACTGTGGTCCTGTACAGCTCGGTGTCGGTGGACGGCTTCGTCGCGGACGACAACGACCAGCCCGGGCCGCTGTTCGACTGGTTGACGAGCGGTGACGTCCCGCTGGACGACAGCGGCGCGTTGCGGGTGTCGCAGACGTCCCACGACTACATCAGGCCGTACTGGGATCAGATCGGGGTGACCGTCGTCGGGCGGCACGTGTTCGACCTGACCGACGGCTGGGACGGGACGCCGCCGAGCGGCATCGCCCACGTGGTCGTCGTGACGCACCGGCCGCCGCCCGAGGGTTGGAACCCCGGCGCGCCGTTCCACTTCGTCGACGGCGTCGAGGCGGCAGTGGCCAAGGCGCAGGAACTTGCGGGGGACCGCATCGTCGAGGTCGCCGCCGGTGACGTCGGCGGCCAGGCGCTCGCCGCGGGCCTGGTCGACGAGGTACGCATGGACGTCGTACCCGTCGTGTTCGGCTCCGGCAAGCGCTTCTTCGGGTCGGTCGACGCGCAGCACCTGCTGGAGGATCCGGACGTCGTGCTCCCGGGCGAGCGGGTGCTTCACCTGCGGTACCGGGTGCGCCGCTGACCGAGCGCGAACGCGGCGTCCGATCCCCGCCGGACAGACGGCCCGACGTCGACCAGTCTTCCTCCCGTGAACAACGCACTCGACGGCAAGGTAGCTCTCGTCACCGGTGGTGGCCGTGGCATCGGCGCGGCGGTGGACCGGGCGGCCGGGGAACTGGGCCGGTTGGACATCCTGGTCAACAACGCGGGCGCGTTCCTGCTCGGGCAACTGGAGCAGCTGAGTCTCGACGAGTTCGAGCAGACAGTCGCGGTGAACGTCCGGGCACCGTTCGTCGCCTCGCAGGCCGCGGTGCGCCACATGTCGGCTGGCGGGCGGATCGTCAACATCGGCAGCAACACGGCCGAGCGGGCCGTCTTCCCGGGCTTCTCGCTCTACGCGATGAGCAAGACCGCCCTGATCGGTCTGACCAAGGCGCTCGGGCGCGAACTCGGCGGTCGAGCGATCACCGTGAACCTGGTGAACCCCGGCGCCACGGACACCGAACTGAACCCGGCCGACGGCCCGAACGCGGACACGATCAACGGGTTCACCGCCCTCGGCCACTACGCGCAGCCGGCCGACGTGGCCGCCGCGGTGGCGTTCCTCGCCGGCCCGGACGGGCGTTACGTCACCGGCGCGACTGTGAACGTCGACGGCGGATTCACCATCTGACCATCGGGAACGGCCAGGGTGATGACCGGAAGGACGGCTGCGGCGGGGGAGAGTTCTCCCTTTTCCGCTGGCGCGCGCCGGGCAGCGCGGGTACACCTGGGCGGTGATCCTCATCCAGCGGGTCCGCGTCCGGTGGACCGCCGACGCTCGCGGCGCGCCCGCGGCGAACGCCCGCCGTGGACTGGTCCGGGCGATGCCGCTGCCCCGGGCACTGCCGGAGGGCGAGGTGGTCGTCCACGACGTGCTAGCCGACCGGGCAGCCGGCTACGAACACCGGGACGGGGTACGCGCCGGAGACGTCGCGCTGACCCGCGAGGCCGGGCTCTGGCTCGGGCGTGACCGGGCGTGCATCGTCGTGGACCGGCTGCCCGGGTCGGCGGCCTTTCCGCGCCCGTCGGCGTCGGCACGGCTGTTCACGCTCTCCCCCGGGCAGGTCGGCCGCTACCGGGCCAACTTCCGGTTCACCGGCTGCGGGTGCGATCCGAGCTGGTACTACGAGGAGTGGCTGGTGCACGTCGGACACGGCGCGGTGGCATCCTTCGGCCCGCCGGACCGCGACGTCGACCACCGCGTGCACCTGTACGGGTAGGCGTCAGCTGTCGAACCAGACGACGAGTCGTACGTTGTCCTCGCCGTGCCGTTCGGCCAGCTCGCGCATGCCTTCCAGCACCGCGCGCAGCGCCGGGTCACGCTGCAGCGCATCGCTGTTGGACAGGCGCTCCACCCGCCACATCACGTTTCCCGAGCGCCATTCGGTGCCCTCCGGGTAACTGCTGCCCCGGTGATCCGCGTGCTCGCCGGCTACCTCGCGCCAGGCTCGCCCGTGCCGGGTGGCCTTGCTCCGGTAGCGCGGTCCTTCGGCGGTCAGGTCGTACACGTGGATCCGGTCGTCCACCCGGGGCGATGGCGCGCTCCAGTCGATGCGTGCCACCTCCGCCCACGACACCCAGGTGGGGTCGTGATGGCGTTCGGTGAAGTGACGAGCGCGCAGGCTCGCGCTGACGTCGTCCGGCAGGCCACGGCCGGGTGCGACCGGCTCGAACCCGGCGAAGTTGCGCACACCGAACAGCAAGCCGAAGGCGTCGTAGTTGGTGGAGACCTCCCGCAGGCTGATGTCGGTCAGCTCCCACGGCGAACCCGTACCGTGCGGCCGGATCTCCACCCCACCCCAGATGTCGGTACTCACGTCGCTCCACCCCCGCAGCCGAGACGCTTCGGTGTCCGCCACGACCATCGCACCCGGCGGCAAGGCGCCGCAGCCCGGACCTGACTGCTGCGGGGCGGCGCGGTGGCTAGGCTGTGCCGGTGCGGAAGGCGGGGTCCCGGGGTGACCGTCATGGTTGACGCGGACGACGTGCGTCGGGTGGCGTTGTCGCTGCCCGACGTGGTCGAGATCGACAGTGACGGCTTCGACTTCCGGGTCGCCGGCAAGGGGTTCGTCTGGTCCTATCCGGAGCGCACGCCCGGGAAGCCGCGGCGCATCCGCACCGACATCGCCGTGCTGTACGTGGGCGACGAGGCGGAGAAGCAGGCCCTGCTCCTCGGCGAGCCCGACCTCTTCTTCACCACCCCCGCGTACGACGGGTTGCCCCTGGTCATGCTGCGGCTGGCGCGCGTCGGCGTCGAGCGTCTGACGGAACTGGTCACCGACGCGTGGCGGATGCGTGCCCCCGGCTCGCTCACCGGTGAACCCGGCGCGTGACCCCGCACGCTATCCGTCGAGGATCTGCTCCCGGAGGATGTCCGCGTGCCCGCAGTGCTGGGCGAGCTCGCGCAGGACGTGGAGATACACCCACCGCAGCGGAAGCGGCCCCCGTCGGTGCCCGGTGAGAATGTCGTCCAGACCTCGCGTGGAGGTCGCCCGGCGTGACGCGTCCCGGGCGTCGCGGTAGGCCTGCCGGACCCCGGCGATCGTGTCGCCGTCGTCGAGGAGGAACGAGTCCTCCGACCGCTCCGGGATGCCGATCTCGGCGCGAGACCGGCCCGTGACGGCTTCGTCGAACCAGACCTTCTCGACGAAGGTGGCGTGCTTCACCAGACCCAGCAGCGTGGTGCGGGAGGCCACCAACGATCGGCGCGCCTGTTCCTCGGTCAGTCCGTCCAGGCAGCGGTCGAGCGCGTCGCGGTGTTCGTCGAGAAACGCCTCGAACTGGGCCTGGATCGGCTGCGCGACGACTTCGGCGGAGAAGGTGGGCGGGAAGGACGGCATGGACGCAGCATTCCAGATCGGCGGCCGGATGAGCGCGGGGTGTATCAGGCGGGTCGCTGACGAACCGCGACGATCTCGGCGTGGCGAGCGACCGCCCAGTCGGCCAGCGCGGAAAGCGGCTCCAGAAGGCTGACACCGAGTGGCGTCAGCCGGTACTCGACGCCCGGCGGCACCGTCGGAAACACCTCACGCTCGACCAGGCCGTCGCTTTCCAGCGCACGCAGTGTCCGGCTGAGCATGCGCGGGCTGATGCCCTCCACGGCGCGGTGCAACTCGTTGAACCGGTGCGGATGCCGGCCGAGCAGGGTGATCAGCAACAGCGTCCACTTGTCGCTCACCCGCCGCAGCAGGTCGGTGACCGGACAGCGGTCGTACTCGCCGGCCGGAACCGGCACCGGCAGCCGATGATCGAGCAGCGAGGCACTCACATCGGTGTCACCTGTGGACATGAAAGTGCCTTCTTTCGCCTCCGCCGGCCTGCTGCCCAGGATGGGGCAGGTCGATGAGCACACGATAAGGGGGCGACGTGGGCGTCGTGGTGGTCAGTGGCGGCACGAACGGAATGGGGCGTGCGTTCGCCCTGGGGCGGGCCGAACATGGCGACCGCGTCCTGGTGCTCGGCCGCAACCGTGCACGTGGCGAGGCGATGGCCGGAGGCCTGATCGCCTTCCTTCCCGTCGACCTGTCCAGCACGGCCGAGACGCGGCAGGTCATCGAGCACATCCTCGGCGAGCACCAGGTCGTGGACGCGTTGACGCTGTTCGCCAACGCGGTGACGCCGCGTCGCATCGAGACGGTGGAGGGACTGGAGCGTACGTTCGCGCTCTACTACGTCAGCCGCTACCTGCTCAGTTTCGGTCTGCGTCCGGCCCTGGACCGGGCGACCCGGCCGGTGATCGTGAACGTCGCCGGTGTCGGGGTCACGAGAGGCGAGGTGCGCTGGGCCGATCCCCAGATGAGGGAGGGCTACTCGGCCGTCGCCGCCCAGTTGCAGGCCGGGCGGGCCAACGACCTGCTCGGCGTGGGCTTCGCCCAGCGGTCCGGTAGCCGCGCCCGATACGTGCTCTACCATCCCGGGTTCACCAGGAGCGGTGACCGTAGCGCGCTCCCGCTCGTGGTACGGGGGCTGCTCGCGGTGGCGGCGGCGGTCGCCGCCCGGTCCGTCGCGGACGCGGTGGCGCCGATTCACCGGTTCCTGGACGCGCAGCCGACCGCGCCGGTGACCGCCGTCGACCGGGGGAAGCAACTTCCGCCCGGTTTCCCGACCCTCGACCCTCATGACGCCGAGCGGTTGATGGACCTCACGGAGAGGCTGCTGCGGTGAGGCGCCGCGCCGACGCTACGGCCGGAAGTAGTCGGACATCATGCTGCTGACCCACTCCGGCTGCCGGACGTCCGTGGGGACGAACTCCACCAGCACCGGCTTCAGGTCGATGACCGGCGTGCCGGACACCGCGTCGAGGCCCACCACCGTCAGTTCCCGGCCGTGGACCGACTCGATGCGGCAGCACGTCACGCCGATCCGGTTCGGCCGACGGGGACCACGGCCGGCGAACACCCCCATCGGCGGCAGGTCGGCCCGGCCCCGGTAGGGACGGGGCTCGCGGTGGTCGCCGCCGTCCGGGAACCGGTCGAAGACGAACACGACCTCCACGTGCGAGAACTCCTCCAGGCCCTGCAGGCACGCCCCGCCGAAGCGCTCGTCGACGACGATCGTGCTGCGGACGGCGCCCCAGTTGTCGCTGTGCTGGATGTCCGTCCGGTCGTTGCGGACCGTACCGATGGGGGTGATCTCGAAGCTGGGCATGCCCGGAGAGTAGTTCCGCGTGGCTCGTCACGGGGGTCCACGAGCCGGGCCACCGGCGCTAGGCTCATGATCATGGACGTTCTCCGATACGCGACGTTCACCGCCGACCCGGCCGGCGGCAACCCGGCCGGTGTCGTGCTCGACGCCACCGGGGTGGATGACGCGGAGATGCAGCAGGTGGCGGCGCAGGTCGGCTACTCCGAGACGGCGTTCCTCCTGCCCGGCGAGGGCGGGCGGTTCACGGTGCGCTACTTCAGCCCGAAGGCGGAAGTGCCGTTCTGCGGGCACGCGACGATCGCGTCCGCGGTCGCGTTCGCCGAGCGGCACGGCCCCGGCGCGCTGCACCTGGACACCCGCGCCGGACTGGTCGAGGTCGCCACGAGCGCGCAGGCCGACGGCACCACCACCGCCACGCTCACCAGCGTCGCGCCGCGCACCGTACCGCTGGGCGCGGACGACCTGGCAGCGCTGCTCGCTGCGTTGCGCTGGTCGCCGGACGATCTCGACGCGACGCTGCCGCCGCGTGTCGCGTACGCCGGGGCCTGGCATCCGATCGTGGCCGCCGCGACCCGGCGGCGCCTGGCGGACCTGGACTACGACATGGCGGCGCTGAGCGCGCTCATGACCGAGCGGGACTGGACGACGATCGACCTGGTGCATCGCGAGTCCCCGCTGGTGTTCCACGCGCGCAATCCGTTCCCGCCCGGCGGCGTGGTCGAGGACGCGGCGACCGGCGCGGCGGCCGCCGCGTTCGGCGGTTACCTGCGTGAGCTGGGCCTGGTGCGGCCCCCCGCCACAGTCAGCGTGCGGCAGGGCGAGGACATGGGCCGCCCGAGCCTGCTCACCGTTGGCATCCCCGCCGATCCCGGCGCCGGGATCGCGGTGACCGGCACCGCCGTGCCCATTCCACCCGCTGAGGCGGCCCGGTGAAGCCGGACCACTACGACGGCTTCGCCGAGCGGTACGCCGCGGAGAACGAGTCCAGCCTGTTCAACGCCTACTACGAGCGGCCCGCGATGCTGGAACTCGCCGGGGACGTGCGGGGCCGCCGGATCCTCGACGCGGGCTGTGGCACCGCCCCGCTGTCCGAGGCGCTCGCCGCGCGCGGGGCCGTCGTGACCGGCTTCGACGGCAGCCCGGCGATGGTCGAGCTGGCCCGCGAGCGGCTCGGCGGGGACGCGACGCTGCTGGTGGCCGACCTGGGCGCGCCGCTGCCGCTCGCCGACGGCGCGTTCGACGACGTGATCGTGTCGCTGGTGCTGCACTACTTGGAGGACTGGACCGCGCCGTTGGCCGAGCTGCGCCGTGTGCTGCGTCCCGGCGGCCGGCTCCTGGTGTCGGTGAACCATCCGATCGGGTACGAGGTGGCGTTCCCGGACGCCGACTACTTCGCCGTCGCGAGCTGGTCAGAGGAGTACGACTTCGACGGGCAGCGCGCCACGCTCACCTACTGGCACCGGCCGCTGCACGCGATGACGGCGGCGTTCACCGACGCGGGTTTCCGGCTCTCGGTGATCAGCGAACCGCCGTTCTCGCCCGACACGCCGCGCGAGCTGCTGCCCCCGGAACTCGACGGCCGTACGGCCTTCCTCTGCTTCATCTTCTTCGTTCTCGAAGCGCACTGAATCCGAGCGGCGCATAACGTCGAGCGGCGTATAACGTCGGATCCGGGTCGGCTCGTTCGTAGGACGGGTGAGAGGCGGCCGGACCGGCCGCCCGGACAAGGGAGTCATGGCATGCCGCGGTACCTGATCTCATTCAACGACGGCGCGATGGACCACATCCCCGCCGAGGAGATCCCCCAGGTGGGCAAGGACGCGCACGCGGTCATCCAGGAGGCCGTGAACGCGGGCGTGTTCGTGTACGGCACCGGGCTCGAACGCCAGCAGGCGAGCATCGTGGGCACGGACGGGGTGGTCACCGACGGGCCGTTCCCGGAGACCAAGGAGGTCATCGGCGGGTTCGTGGTCCTCGACGTGGCCTCACGCGACGAGGCGCTGAAGTGGGCCGCCAAGATCGCCGTCTCGTGCCGCTGCGCCCAGGAGGTCCGGGAGGTCATGCCCGACCCCGAGACGGAGGCGATGCTCCGCGCGGCGGGCCGCTGACCGGTCCGATGTCGACGCGACGACGGTGGGCGGGGCACCCGGACGGAGGCCATGCCTACCATGATCGCTAGCCTCGTGCGGTGAAACGTGAACTCGCCGCGCTCTCCCTGCTGTTCGTCGTCTCCGCGTGTGCGCCCTCGGAACCCACGCCGTCGACGTCCGCCACCCCGTCGTCGTCCGCGTCGGCCTCGGCCGCTCCTCAGGCCGGCTCGACCGCGCCCGCGGACAAGGTCGCGGCCGGTGCGTGCAACATGGTGGCCCGGGTGGTCGAGCAGCAGGACGTCCGCTTCACCTCGAACTCGCCGATCGCCATGCGTGCCCGCAAGGCGGCCGACCCGGGCGTCCGGGACGCCGGCGAACGGCTGGCGGTGGCGGCGAAGGAATCCGGGGACATGTTCGTCCGCAACGACCCGAACGAGGACACCGGCCCGGTCGACGCCCGTATGGCCGAGGCGCAGCGCGGGCTCCTGTCCGCGTGCACGGCGCTGTTCGGGCCGCAGCCGTGGCCGTTCGCCCCGTCGCCGACACCGACCACCTGAGCCGCGGCGCTGATGCCGGCTCATGCCGGGCCGGCGGCCCCGGCGATGGCGAGTGTGTGCTGATATTCGCGCCAGTGGGCCAGCTTGCCGTCCCGGGTCCGCAACACCCCGATGAACGGCGCGGACGCGGTCACCCCGGTCACCGTGTGCGTGCCGACGAGCTCGTACTCGACCACGATCACCTCAGGGTCGGCGGTCTCGTGTACGACCACACCGCGGCAGTCGTCGAACCGCACCGGGAAGGACGCCCGGCCCGCTCGCGTGTACTCGAGAACGGGTTGCTTCCCCTCGGTGCGCGTCGGGTGGCCGGGCACGGCGAAGGGCGTCTCGATCACCACGTCGTCGGCCAGCGAATCCGCCTCGAACGTGGGCAGGTTCGCCAGCCACCTGGCGCGCATGCTCTCGAAGATCTGCTGCGGTGTCATGCCGGCCTCCGCGATAATGAGTCGTGACTCGACTTGTATCACAGAATAATGAGTGGAGACTCACTTTGGTAGAGGGTCCGCCCCTGCGCGCCGACGCGCAACGCAACCGGGCACGCATCCTGGACGCCGCCGAGGCGGTCTTCGCCGAGTTCGGCGCCCGCGCCTCCACCGAGGAGGTGGCCCGCCGGGCCGGCGTTGCCATCGGCACGGTCTTCCGTCATTTCCCCACCAAGGAGGACCTGCTCGCCGCGCTCATGAAGCGACTGCTCGCACAGCTCGCCGAGGAGGCGGGACGACACGACCTCTTCGGTTTCTTCAGACACACGGTGGCCCAGGCCGCCGCGAAGAAGACGGCAGTCGAACTGCTCGCCGGATCCGGCGTGGACATCCGGCTTCCGGAAGCGGTAGGTCACCTGGAGGAGGCGGTGGGCAGGCTGCTGGAACAGGCCCGGGCCGACGGAACCGTCGCCGACTCGGTACGGCTACCCGAGGTGATGGCGCTGCTCACCGGCATGTGCCAGGGCGCGCTGCACGGCGGATGGGACGAGCACCTGCAAGCCCGGACGCTGGCGGTCGTCTTCGCCGGCTTCGAGCGCGGCTGACGGTCCGGGATCACACCGCGATAAACCGGTTGGCCCGCCCGGCGAGCGCTGTTACCTTGCCGGTGGCCGTGCCGGAGAACGAGGGAGGTGGTACCCGTGACCGCAGTATCGACATGGGTGCTCCCCTCGGGGGTCACGGCCGGGCGATAGGTCGTCCGGGAGCGCCGTCGCACTCCCGAAAGGCACGACCATGCGCTTCACCTCCGAACAGCGCCTCGCCGACGGCGTCCGCGAACGCGAGTTCACCCTCGGCGAGATCCCGGGCATCCTGTGGACGCCCGCCTCCACGCCGGCGCCGGCCCCGCTGATCCTGCTCGGCCACCCCGGCGGACTGCGCCGGATGTATCCCCGCCTGGCGGCCCGGGCGCAGGGCTGCGTCGAACAGGGCTTCGCCGCCGCCACCATCGAACTGCCCGGCGGTGGCGACCGGCCCGCGTCCGCCGCCGCCGAGCAGGCCCGCGCCGACCTGCGCCGGGCACTGGCAGCCGGCGAGCGGGTCGCCGACGAGGTGGTCGACCGGCTCGTCCTGCCGCTGGTGGAGGAGGCGGTACCGGAGTGCCGGGCCGCGCTGGACGCACTCCTCGCACTGCCCGAGGTCGGCGGCCCGGTCGGGTACGCCGGCGGGGTGATCTCGATCGGCGTACGGCTGGCGGTGGTCGAACCGCGCATCGTGGCCGCGCTCCTGTTCGCCGGAAGCTTCGTGCCGCGCGCCATCATCGAGGAGGCCCGGCGGGTCACCATTCCGCTGCACGTCCTGTTGCAGTGGGACGACGAGGGCAACGACCGGCGGATGGCGCTGGACCTGTTCGACGCCTTCGGCTCGTCGGAGAAGACGCTGCACGCCAACATGGGCGGGCACACCGGCGTGCCGTGGTTCGAGGGGGACGCCGCGAACCGGTTCTTCGCCCGGCACCTGAAGGCGGGCCAACCGGCGGCGGTCTCGGCGGATCCGGGGGAGGGGACGCCGTCCGGCCAATAGGGTGATCGCATGGCGCCCGTGACCGGACTGGACCACGTCGTCATCGCCGTGTCCGACTGGCGGGCCGCCACCGACTTCTATCGCGACGTCGTCGGCGCCGAGGTGATCGGCGTCGGCGGCGACCGCGTCGCCTTCCGGATCGGCCCCCACCGGTTGAGCGTGCACGGGCCGGGTCTCGACCTCGGCGGCAACGTGGCCCGGATTCCCGTCCGTCCGGGCAACAGCGACATCTGTTTCGTCTGGGCCGGGCCGATCGAGGAGGCGGTGGCGCACCTGCGGCGGCACGACGTCGAGGTGGAGACCGGACCGGTCCGGCGGGCCGGCGCCGGTGGCACCGGGACCAG
Organism: Micromonospora sp. II; assembly: GCF_001709195.1. Classification (NCBI taxonomy): domain Bacteria; kingdom Bacillati; phylum Actinomycetota; class Actinomycetes; order Micromonosporales; family Micromonosporaceae; genus Micromonospora; species Micromonospora sp. II. The sequence continues at coordinate 267,125 of NZ_LYXF01000089.1, forward strand.
TGTCTACTTCCGCGACCCGGACGGAAGCCTGCTGGAGTTCATCTCCTACCAGGAGAGGCCGTGACCGGTCAGAGCGGTGACACCACCAGCTCGACGTGCCGGGCCTCCGTCGCGTCGTCCACGGCGAACTGCAGCAGCCAGCGGCCCGGCGCCAACTCGATCTCGTCGTTGTCGTCGGCGTCGCCGACGTAGAGCCGCCCGGAGGGGACGTCCAGTGTCACCTCGTACGGGTGCCCCGTGACGCGCTGCGACGTCACCCGGATGTCGAGGGTGACATCTGCCTCTCCCTCGTCCGCCACGGCGGCGGAGGCGACCACGACCGCGACGTGGTGCGTCGTGGCGAACACCGGCGCGTCCCCGGCGTGGAAGTCGATGTCGAAGTCGGTCTCGCAGAGGGCGTCGCTGAGGTAGACGGCACCCCAGTGGTAGGGGCGGACCCGGCGTACGCGTCGGTCGTCGGTCACGCGAGCCCGCCGACCGGCGGCGCCCAGGTCGGGCGCCGGATCAGGCAGAACGGGTGACCGGCCGGGTCGGCGTACACGTGGTCGCCCGCCAGCCGCCGCGCGCCCAGCGCGAGCACCGCCGTACCGGCCGTGTCCTGGTCGTCGACCATCACGTCGAGGTGCATCTGCTGCGGCACCGCCGGATCCGGCCACGTCGGCGCAACCAGGTCGGCGACGCGCTGGAACGCCAGCCCGGACGCCGCCGTACCGGCCGACACCACGGCGAAGTCGTCGTCCGCGTACGTGACCGGGTCGCCGAGGACCGCGCTCCAGAAGCGTGCCTCGGCCATCGGGTCCGGGCAGTCGACGATCAGGTGGTGGAGTCTGCCGAGCGGCATCGCGATCGCCTCGTCAGCTCAGCCGCAGGTCGTGTTCGGCGAGGGCCGCCTCGATGACGCCCAGCGCCTTCGGTCCCATGCCGTGCAGGCGGGCCAGCTCCGCGCGCGGTACACCGGCGAGCCGGCGCAGCGTGGTGTAGCCGGCCGCGGTCAGCGCCCGGGTGGCCGGCGCGCTGATCTTCGGCAGACTGTCCAGGGACGACGTCATCGCCCGATGCTAGACCGCCACGGTGCGGCTCGCCTGCCCGTCCTTCGGCCCGTCAGGGACGGAATGGGGGAAAGACCCGACGGGCATATCGGGGCGTTTCCGTATGGGACTCGGGTGGGACGCCGCTGAAGAATCGACAGGCATCCAAGACACCGGGAGGTGCCGTGTTCCGACGTACCGTGGCCGTCGCTCTGGCCGCGCTCACCGTCCTGGCGGGACTGCCCGGCGCGGCGCGCGCCGGGCTTCCGCCGCAGCGGCTCGTGTGGAGCGAGTGCGCCGACGACTTGCCGGACGTCCCGCCGGATGAACGCGTGCGGTGCGCCCGGCTGCGGGTGCCGGTGGACTGGGCCCGGCCGCACGGTCCGACGGTCGACCTCGCCGTGGCACGCCGGTCCGCGCGCCTGCCGGAGCAGCGGGTGGGCACACTGGTGTTCGGGCCGGGAGGCCCCGGCGACTCGGGAGTGGAACGGATCCGCAAGGGCGACCGGTTCAGCCACGAGTTGCTGGACCGGTTCGACCTGGTCAGTTTCGACCCGCGTACGGTCGCCCGCACCGCCGCGCCCGTCTGCGCCCCGGATCCGGCGCTGCGCAAGCCGGCCGTCCCGCTGACCGGTCAGGCCGACTTCGACGCCGCGGTGGCCTACAACCAGGCGCTGTGGCGCAGGTGCCGTCCGACCAGCCCGGTGTTCGACCACGCCGACACGCTCAGCACCGTCCGTGACCTCGACGCGTTGCGGCGGGCGCTGGGGGAGCGGCGGCTGTCCTTCCACGGCAGCTCGTACGGCACGCTGCTGGGCCAGCAGTACGCCGAGCGGTATCCCGGCCGCGTGCGGGCCGTCGTGCTGGAGGGCGTGTTCGACCACAGCCTCGACGTGCGCTCCTTCGTGCGAACGCAGGCCGCCGCGTTGCAGGACTCGTTCGACGAGTTCGTGTCCTGGTGCGACAGGTCGCCGGAGTGCGTGCTCCACGCACGCGACGTGCGGGCGGTCTGGGCGCAGGCGCTGGCCCGCGCGGACCGGGGCGAGTACGCCCCCCGTACCGCCTTCGACGTCACCGCTGTGGCGCTCGGCCTGCTCGCCGGTCCGCGTTGGCCGCAACTCGCGGTGATCGTGCGGGACATGGCCGCCGGTACGCCGCCACCGGAGGTGAATCTCCCGGTCTCCGTCGCGGCGTTCTGCGCGGACTGGCCGGCGCAGGTACGCGACTACGCCGCGTACGCCGGCGTGGTCCGGGACGCCCGGGCCGTCGCCCCGGACGTCCGGTACGGCGCCGGCCTGCTGGCCGTGCAGACGTGCCTGGGCTGGCCGTCCCCGGTCCGCAACCCGCCGCACGAGCTGAACGTGCACACCCGCACGCCGCTGCTGCTGCTCAACGCCCGGCACGATCCCCGGACCGGCTACGCCTGGGCCGTGAACGTCGCCCGGCAACTCGGCCGGCACGGACGCCTGGTCACCTACGAGGGCTGGGGCCACGGCACCTACCAGCGCACCGACTGCACGACTGCGGTGGTGGACCGGTACCTCGTCGACCTGACCGTGCCCGCCCCGGGCACACGATGCTCGGCGAGCTGACCGCTGCGGGTCCGCCGGTGCGGCAGGTTGACGCGACCGCCGGACAGGCCGGCGACGCAACACGTACAGCCGATCAGAACCTCGTCAACGGTCGCCGAGCAGTCCGCGTCCGGCCATGAAGGCGCGCAGCGTCCCGGCGTCCTCGGCGGACATCAGCCACCGGGGGATCACCGTGGCCGGCATCCGTCCCACGTACACGATCCAGAAATCCGGGGTCTCGGTGACCCGCTCGACGCCGTCCCAGGCGATGCCGCCGGACTCCGAACCGCTGCGCATCATGATGTTGCGGTCGTCGATGTCGTAGCCGCCCTCGACCGCGTAGCCGCCGGACCGGCGTCGGGCCCGCCACCGCACCCACGGCGCGTACAGCATCGACAGCACGCCGGCCACGATCAACGCGGTCCACAGCGACGCGAAGCGGCCACCCCGCTCCGACGCCTGCGAGGCGATCCAGCCGATCACCCCGATCGCGGCGAGGACCGCGCCGATGTAGCCGAAGCGGCGCAGCCGGGCGGCGGCCAGCGCGGCGGCCACGCGGGCCGGATAGGCGGGGTCGGCCGGTACGGCGAAACGGATCTGCACGCCCGAACGATAGTGCCCCGCCCGCCTGTCCCGGGCCGGACCCGCAGCGGCGGCCGGTCAGATCCGGCGCAGCACCAGCGTCACGAACCCCAGCACGCCGCGGTATCCGCGCAGCCACTGGTCGCGGTGCTCCCGGGCGGCGGCCAGCGCGCCGGCGGCATCCGGATGACCCGGGTTGTCCAGCGCCCACTCGGTCAGCGAACCGGTCCACGACCACTCGTAGTCGTCCCACTCGGCGGCGTCGCTGACGTGCGCGTACACCGGGGTCCAGCCGGCCTGCTCGGCGGCCGCGACCAGACCGGCGAGGTCGGTGTGGTCGTCGGGTTTCGCGCCCAGCGCCGCCAGCGCCTGCGGCGTCGGCGGCACCTGCCAGAATCCCTCGCCCACCATCAGGACGCCGTCGGCGTTCACGTGCCGGCCGGCCAGTTCCAGCGTCTCGCCGAACCCGCCGAACGCGTGCGTCGACCCGACGCAGAGCACCAGGTCGTAGTCGCCGTCCGGCACGTACGACCGGGCGTCGCGCTCGTGCAGCGTGAGCCGGTCGGCGAGGCCGCGCACGGCGGCGGCCTCCGTGGCGCGTTCCAGCGCGTACGGGTTGAGGTCCACGCCGTCGGCGTGCCCGTCCGGGTGGTGCGCGAGGGCCTGTAACGCCCAGGCGGCCTCGCCGCAGCCCAGGTCGAGAATCCGGGCCGCCGGTCGGCGACCGGCCCGGCGCAGCAGCCGGTTGACGTTGACGCCGGAGAGCGGCGCCGCGATCGGGTGGTGCGAGTGCGCGATGCTGCTGAGCCGTTGACGGTCCATCGCCGCAGTCAACACGAGCACAGCCGGATTGTCGTGCCGGTCAGGCGCGGCAGATGATCGTCGCGTCGTCGGTGGCGACGCCCCCGCGTGCCTCCGCCGCCCGGACCCGGGCGATGACCTCGGCCGGGCCGGCGGTCTCCAGCAGGCGCAGCAGCCCCGGCCAGTCGGTCAGGCCGAACGTGTCCACGAGACGGCTCGCGCCGTTGCTGAGCAGCGCCGCGCCGGTCACGTCGTGGGCCGGGCACGCGCCGGTGACCGCCTCGGCCACCACCGCCGGATCGTCCTTGGCGACCCAGAAGCCGCCGGGGCTGTTGCGGCGGGACCGCAGCTCCATCAGCAGCCGCCGGTACTCGTCGCCGCCCTCCGGCACGTCCTTCAGCCGCTCCTCGAAGGCTCGGGCGATCACCACCTCACGCGGATCGTGGGCGACGACGGGATCACCGGCCGCCCGGCCGACCAGCGCGACCGCGTCACCGAGGACCAGGTGCTCGACGGTCCCGCCGGAGAACCGCAGCATCGCCACCGCGGCGAACGGGCTGATCGGGTGGGCGACGTCGCAGGTGTCGCGGTGCTGGTCGGTGACCCGCTCGATGCCCTCGGCCAGCACGTCGCGCAGGCTCCGCTCCTGCCCCAGCGCGCCGAGCAGCGCACCGCCGAGGCGGGTCGCGTACCAGGCGATGCCGTGGTGGCAGACCTCCTGCGCGCCGGTGATGCCGCCGGCGCCGTCGACCAGGACCAGGCCGCAGGGGACGGCGCCGGCGAAATCCTCATTGGTACGGCCCGGATGTCCCGCGTCGGTCGCCATCGCTACCCGCATGCGCCTCATCATGCCCGGGCCGACCGGAACGCGATGTCCCTCGCGGCTGGCTGACCCGCGACGCGCGCGCCGGGGATCCGGGCCCGCATCCACGACGGCGTCGATCGAGCGTACGCCCGGTCAGACCCGCCGGTCGCCGAGTACCACAGCGCCCACCAACCCCCGGCGCTCGTGCTGTGGGGCCGGCACGACGCCTACTTCGACGTGGACAGGTGCTCGCGCAGCATCGCGCGCTGGACCCGGATGGACGCGCACCTCTTCGACGGCGGCCACCTGCTGCTGGAGACCCACGCGGCCGAGTGCGCCGCGCTCCTGCGCGCGTTCGTCCGGGACCACTCGTGAGCCGGGACGTGGGTCACGGCGTGGCCGGCGGCTTCGCCTTTTGCGGGTGGAACGTCTCGTGGCGGGCCAGCATGGCGACGAACTCACCGATCTTGCGTTCCCGGGTCTCCGCGCGCTTGACCGCGTTCAGCCGGTGGATGAGCGCGAACCTGTTGGCGCTGGTGAGGACGTCGAGCATGGCTTGGGCGGCGGGCTCGGCGGCGACGGCGGCGAGCAGGTCGGCCGGCAGCTCGGCCTCCGACGGAGGAGCGTACGCCGCCGCCCACCGGCCGTCCGCCTTCGCGGCCTCCACCGCCGCGCGGCCGGCGGGTGTCATCCGCCCCTGCTCCTCCAGCCGGGCCACGTGCGCGACGTTGCGCTGCGACCAGGAGCTGCGGGCCCGGCGCGGGGTGAACCGGATCCAGGAGCTCTCGTGGTCACGCTTGCGGGCCTGCCCGTCGATCCAGCCGAAGCACAACGCCTCGTCGACCGCCTGCTGCCAGGTCAGTGTGGTGAGCGTGCCGCCCTTGCGGGTCAGGGCGAGCCAGACGCCGGGCGACGTGTCGTGGTGGGCGGACAACCACGCGCGCAGCGCCTCCGCGTCGGGCACGATCAGCTCGTCCAGCTCGGCGGTTCCCATGGCCGGAAGGCTATGCCACGGGTACGACGTTAAGGCCGGGCGTGCGGCTCAGCCGCCTGCTGCTCGCCGTCGAGCGACGGATCGGCCGCCCGCCGCAGCCGCCGTCCGGCCACCAGCAAAGCCACGCCTGCGCCGGTGAGCCCCGCGCCCATCAGCCCGCCCGCGACCCCCGCCGCCGGATCGCCCTCACGGAACGCGTACGCCACGGCCGCGGTCAGGATCGGCGCACCGAGGGAGATCGCCATCCACCCGCCGAGGATGTCCTCCTTGTCGGCGAAGGCGTTCGTACTGATCAGGAAGATCAGGATCATGGCAGCGGCGAGGCCGACGAGGAACAACGCCGCGAGGATCAGCGCCGGGTCGCGGGGGAGCAGCCCGGCAGCCGCGGCGAGCACGTAGATGATCGCCGCCGCGATGAGGTTCGCGAGCACGTTCGTCATCACGTTCGCAACGAACCTCCGCAGTCCGCCACGCCCGGTGCCGGCCGGCGCCGTCACGACGTCCGCGAATCGTGCGACCGGCGGGCCGCCAGCAACTCGTCCAGGTGCGCCTCGCTCCACGACCGGGCGGCCGCGACCAGCGTCAGCAGGCTTCGCCCCAGCGGCGTCAGCGCGTACTCCACGCGCGGCGGGTTCTCGTCGTAGGCGGTCCGCGTGACCAGCCCGTCGCGTTCCATCGCCCGCAACGTCTCGGCCAGCACCTTCGGCGTGATCGTGCGCAGCGGCGCCCGCAACTCGGTGAACCGGCGCGGCCCGTGCTCCAGGCACAGCACCACCATCGCGGTCCACTTGTCGCCGATCTGCAACGGCATCATCCGCGACGGACAGGCGGGGTGGAACATGTCCGGATCGAGCGGCGTCACCGCCCGAGCGTAACCCGGTACCGTTGCGGTAACCGGCACCCCGCGTCCTACCGTCGCGCCATGACCAGCATCGCCGTCTTCGGCGCGGGCGGCCGGGCCGGCCGCGCCGTCACCGCCGAGGCCCACCGCCGCGGCCACCGCGTCACCGCCGTCGTCCGCGACCCCGCCCGCCATCCCGACCTCACCTCCGCGGTACGCGGCGACGTCACCGACCCGGAGACGGTCGCCTCCATCGGGTACGGGCACGACGCCTTCGTCCACGCGGTCAGCCCGGCGTCCGGGCCGGACGCGCTCGCCGCCGCCGGCCTCGATCCGGAGTTCTTCGTCCGGGCAGCCGACGCGCTGCTGCACGGCCTGGCCCGCGCGGACGTGCCCCGGCTCGTGGCGATCGGCCTGTTCGCCACCCTGATCGACGCGCACGGCCGGCCCCTCTACGACGACCCGGCCGTGCTGCCCGCCGAGCTGCGGCCGTTCGCGCTCAGCCACGCCGCCGGCCTGGACCGGCTCCGCGCGGCGGACACCACAGTCGACTGGCTGGTGCTCACCCCACCCGCCGCGCTGGACGTGGCCGGTACCCGCACCGGCCGGTACCGCCTCGGCGGCGAGCGCGCCCCGGCGTCGGCGCCCCTGTCGTACGCCGATCTGGCGGTGGCGGTGGTCGACGAGATCGAGTCGCCGCGCCACCATCGGACGCGGGTCTCCGTGACCGGTGACGCCCCGGCCTAGCCGCCCGCCGCATTGTGCCGCGCCACCAGGTCCGGCAGCTCGTGCAGCGAGTCGATGCGGAACAGGCACCGGTCGGCCACGTCCGGCATGTCGAGGATGTGCCCCCACGGCCCGCGCCGGATCAGGCACGCCGACATGCCGGCGGCCATCGCGGGCGCGGCGTCGTTGTCCGGCCGGTCACCGACGTACAGGATCGCCGCCGCGTCGCCGCCGCTCTCGCGGACCACCCGGTCGAAGAACTCCGGCGCGGGCTTCGACACGCCCCAGGCCGCCGACGTGCCGATCACGTCCACCGGCAGGTCCAGCGTCCGCAGCGTCGCCTCGGCGTGCTCCGGCTGGTTGCCGGCCAGGCCGACGCGCAGACCCTGGTCCTTCAGGGCGGTCAGGCACGCCCGCGCGTCCGGGTACAGATCCTCCTCGCCGAACGACTCCGGGTCACCGGCCGCGACCCGGCGGGCGAGTTCGGCGGTGAGGTCGAAGTCCGGCCGGAACGCCCGGAACACCTCCTGGTAGTCCAGCCCTCGGGCGATCACCGCGCCGAAGACCGCGGAGAACGTGTGCCGGGGTACGCCCAGCCAGTCCGCCCACGTCGCGAACTCGCGCGTCTCGTCGAGGATCGTCCCGCCCACGTCGAAGAAGACCGCCCGGATCATCAGCGGATCGTACTGTCGTTGATCAGCCAGTGGGGGGCGCCCGGGTGGCGCAGACTGCCCGCATGAGCGCCGCCTTCCTCCCCGAACCGCCGCAGAGCCCGGCGGCGAAAGCCGCGTACGAGGAGGACCTCTCCTCCGACGGCTACGTCAACAACCTCACCCGCGTCTGGTGCTGGCGACCCGACGTGCTGATGTCGTTCCAGAACACGCGCGCCGAACTGCTGTCCGCGTCCACGCTGTCCGCGCGTGAGGTGGCGGTGCTGGTCGCCGCCACCGCCGCCGCGCGGGGCGACTCGTACTGCTCGCTGGCCTGGGGCGTGCGGCTGGCCGGGATGAGCGACGAGGAGACCGCCGCCGCGGTGCTGCGCGGCGACGAGGCGGCCCTGTCCGAGCGGGAGACGGCGCTGGCCGACTGGTCCCGCCGGGTCGTGACGGACCCGAACGCCACCACCGAGGCCGACACGCAACGCCTGCGCGACGCCGGCCTGAACGACCGGGAGATCTTCGAGGCCACCACGCTGATCGCGTTCCGGCTCGCCTTCTCCACAGTGAACGACGCGCTCGGCGCGCGGCCGGACGTGCAACTGGTGGAGAACGCGCCGGAGCTGGTCCGGGAGGCGGTCACGTTCGGCCGCCCGGCCTGAACGAGCGGGTCCCGGCCCTCGACCGGCCGGCCACGGGGCAGCGAGCCCGCACGCGAGCGGAGATCATCATCTGGTGACCGACACCGCCGCGTACACGTTGGCCGTTCCGCCGTTGTTCGCCGCACTGGCTCCGGCGCGCGACGTCCTGATCGCCGGCGCCGGTGGCGGCTTCGACATCTACGCCGGCCTGCCGCTGGCCCTGGCCCTGTGGCAGGCCGGCAAGCGGGTGCACCTGGCCAGCCTCTCCTTCTCGGAGCTGGAACTGCTCGACCGGCAGGTGTGGGTGGACGAGCACGTCGCGGCGATCCGGCCGGACACCCTCAGCCCCGACTGGTACTTCCCGGAGGGGCACCTGGCCCGCTGGCTGGCGGGCCGGGACCTGCCGTCGACCGTGTACGCCTTCCCGCCGCTGGGCGTGCAGACGCTGCGCGAGGCGTACCGGCACCTGGTCGACCGGCTCGACGTCGACGCGATCGTGCTCGTCGACGGCGGCACCGACATCCTGTTGCGCGGCGACGAGAGCGGCCTGGGCACCCCGGTGGAGGACATCACCAGCCTGGCCGCCGTGGCCGGGCTGGACGTGCCGATCCGGTTGGTGAGCAGCCTCGGTTTCGGCATCGACGCGCACGACGGCGTCAACCACGTCGAGGTGCTGGAGAACCTGGCCGCCCTCGACCGGGAGGGCGGCTACCTCGGCGCGCTGTCCATTCCCGGCTCCAGCCGTGAGGCGGTGCTCTACCGAGAGGCGGTCGCGCAGGGCCAGGCCGCCACCCCGCACCGGCCGAGCATCGTCCAGGGGCAGATCGCCGCCGCCACCGGCGGCGCGTTCGGAGACGTACGGTTCAGTCGGCGCACCGGCGACGGCGACCTGTTCGTCAACCCCCTGATGGCGATCTACTTCTCGGTCGACCTGCCCCGGCTCGCCGCCCGCTGTCTCTACCTCGACCGGATCGAGAACACGATCGGGCGGCGCCAGGTCATCACCCGCATCGAGGCGTTCCGCGACGAGCTGCGGGCCGCCCGCGTGCCCCGGGCGTATCCGCACTGACAATCACGGCTTGTCGTACCGGTGTGGGAGGGTCCGGGAATGACGACGTTCGTGCTCATCCACGGCGGCGGGGGCAGCGCGTGGGACTGGCACCTGCTGGTTCCCGAGCTGGCCGCCCGGGGTCACGATGCGGTGGTGCCGGAGCTGCCGATCGGAGACCGGTCGGCGGGGTTCACCGATTTCCACCAGGCGGTGATCGAGGCCGTCGGCAACCGGGACGACCTCGTAGTGGTCGGGCACTCGTACGGCGCGTTCACCGCACCGCTGGTCGCCGACCGGCTGCCGGTGCGCCTCCTGGTCCTGCTCACCCCGATGATTCCGCGGCCCGGCGAGAAGCCGGGGGACTGGTGGGGCAACACCGGCTACCGCGAGCCGGACGGGCTCAGCGAGGAACAGCAGTTCTACAACGGCGTGCCGGCCGGGATCGTCGCCGAGGCGCCCGCGCACGGCCGGGAGCAGGTCAGCGCGGAGTGGGACGAGCCGTGGCCGCTCGCCGCCTGGCCGGCCGTGCCGACGAGGGTGCTCATCGGCCGCGACGACCGGTTCTTCCCCGCCGACTTCCAGCGCCGGGTGGCCGCCGACCGGCTCGGGGTGGTGCCGGACGAGATCGACGGCGGCCACGCGGTGGCGCTCAGCCGCCCGGGCCCGCTCGCCGACCGACTGACTGCCTACCTGGTGTCCTGATCCCGCCTCGCCGTGATCCGTCCGGCTCCTCCCGACGACATGCTGATCGGGAGGGGCGAGGCGCCGTGCGGATCCGCGACTGAGGGTTCACGGCGGCTGTCCGGCCTCTCCGAGGCGGTGACGGCCGGATAGCCGCCGGGGTCAGCTGCCGGCCGGCGCGGGTGAGACGGGTAGGGGCCGGCGGCGCCGACGCGCGAGCAGGCCGAGGACGAGATCGACGACGAGGAAGCCGAGCAGGGTGACGCCGAACCACGGCAGTGCCCAGCCGAGTGCCAGGGTGACCGGTACGCCGAGCAGCAGCGCCCACCACGGGAGCCCGCGGAGGCCACCTCGGGCGGGCGGTGAGCCGAGCGGGGCGCGACGGCCGGCGCGGGTGGGGCGGCGCTGCCACCACATGCGGTAGCCCCAGACGATGACGCAGAGCAGACCGAGAGCGAGCGCCGCGAGCAGGATCTGGTTGATCGGCCCGAACAGGATTCCCATGTGGGCTTGGATGCCGAGGCTGCTGAGCTGCGCGAGCAGCGGCCAGTCGGCGAAGTCGCTGCGGGCGGTGACCGCGCCGGTGGTGGGCTCGACGGCGATTCGATCCTTCGCGACCGGCCAGGCGTTGTCGACCTGGGCGACGGTCCAGGCCAGGCCGGGCTCCGCGGCAGGGCTGATCTCCACCGGTCCCGAGAGTCCGGCGCTGCGCGCGGAGGCCAGCACGTTGTCGTAGGACGCCGGATTGTCCGCCGTGCCGGTCGCCGCGCCACCGTGCTGATGCTCACCGCCGCCCGCGGGCGGGGCCACGCCGTCGACGGTGGTGGAGAGTTCCGGAGTGCCGGCGCGCAGGGTGTCCAGGCCGGTGCTGAAGTTCGCGCCGGCGTACCGGGACCAGGTCAAGCCGGTGGCGGAGAGGAACAGCAGGCCGACCGCGAGCCAGACACCGGTGGTGGCGTGCCAGCCCCGGGTACGGCGAACTCCCTTGCGGGCGGTCAGGTCCGGTACGAGCAGGTGTGTCGTCCGGGCGCGGGTGGCGCTGCGGCGGCGCCACCACAGGACTACCCCGCCGAGAACGAGAACCCACAAC